>NZ_CP038437.2:3671451-4283360 GCF_008329985.2 Halomonas binhaiensis | reverse complement strand
TCATGCAGGTTCGGTTGCTCTTGTCTCGAGATGGGACTCCAGTGCCTGACGCAGTTCCCCTTCAATGGGAATGGCGCTTTTGGTCTGGTGGTCAAAGTGTACCATTACGGTATGTCCGGTATTGGTCACCTGTCCATTCTGATGTGCTTCCTGGGTGACGGTGAAAGAGCTATTGCCCAAGCGTGAAATAAAGGTATGGATAGTGACGTCATGCCCGTAATGAAGTTCCGCGTGATAGTCGACTTCCACTCGTGCCAGGATCAGACGCCATTGGCGTGGATCCAGGTTGGGGGTGAACAGACGGAACAGTTCATTGCGAGCCAGTTCGAACCAGGCTGGGACTCGGGTATTGTTGATATGGCCCAGGGCGTCGGTGTCATAGAAGGCTGGTTCAATGGTGCAGGTCATCATGAATGCATGCTCCCCTAATGTTTATGATGCAGATGAACTATTAGCCGAGAAACAATCAGCATTGTGCCGAGCAAGCGCTTGGTCAAGCCTTCTTTTGGTTCTATGCCTGGTTCTTTTGGTTTGTGTCTGAGAAGGGGCATGGCTTGTTGTGTGGATCTATACCAATCTGAGCCCCTGGCGATCATTCCAGGCGGCAGTGATTGCGGGGGCCATGACCTCGCGCAGGTGCTCGGGCAGAGCAGCCAGGGCGGCGTCGCGGTCATGGAAATCACGATTGCGCAACCAGCAGTATGCCCAGGCACAGGCTTCCGTATCCGTGTCTGGTACGGGTTTGGCGGGCATCTGCACCAGCAGGAACAAGGCTGTACGTACAGCCCAGTGCGGCGGTTCCGCACCGTTGCCTCTGGCCCAGAGGCTCAAGGTGTTGCCATCGGGCGTTTCTCCCGGGTCACCGAGGCCAGCCACGCGAGCGGTTTCGGCCAGGATCAGGGCCAAGCGGTCAGCGTCGCCACGACCGTGAGTTAGCCACTGATGGATCAGGGCCGGCATCCCTTGGCAGACCTTGGCGTAGAAACCGTGATGCGGCATGGTGTGAGGCATAGGTGCTTCTTTTGTAGAAGTGAGTTTGTCAGGGAGACATCATGAAATTCGATTTTGCCACGCCTGTCGATCGTCGGCAGCCCCATCATCATATTGAATCATTGGATACTGAGAGGGTGCGACCTCAGTGGCCTTCTCAGAAGTGGCATACCTACGCCGATGATATCCTGCCCTTGTGGGTGGCAGACATGGATTTTCGTTCTCCGCCTGCGGTGATCGAAGCGATCCAGCAGCGAGTAGCTCATGGTGTCTTTGGCTACGGCCTGGTTCCAGAGTCGTTGCGACAGGCGTTATGTGACTGGAGCGTGAGCCATTATGGCTGGGAGATTCAGCAGGATTGGCAACATTGGCTTCCCGGGGTTGTCCCGGCGTTGCATCTGGCCAGCCTGGCCTTTACTGAGCCAGGTGATGGTGTGCTCACCGTGGCCCCGATCTATCCACCTTTCCTGCAGGTCGCCAGACATACTGGGCGGCTGCCGCAGACGGTGGACTTGCAGTCCCCTGGAGAGGACGAGGGCTGGTCGCTGGATCTTGATGCGCTGGAAGCAGCAATCACCGATGAGACGCGCTTACTCCTGTGGTGCCATCCACATAATCCTACGGGGCGTCAGTGGACTCATGAAGAGCTCGCCGGATTGGCTGCGCTTGTAGAGCGGCATGACCTGATCGTGGTGTCTGATGAGCTGCATTGTGACCTGTTGCTCGATGAAGGCGCACAGCACCGTGCTCTGGCGGAGGTTTTCCCTGGTCTTGCCGAACGTAGTGTGACGTTGTGGGCTCCGTCCAAGACGTTCAACTTGGCAGGATTGACGGCGGCATGTGCAGTGATTCCGAACGCATCCTTCAGAAAGCGCTTTCGTGATGTTGCCAAGGGGCTGATGCCGGATGCCAACGTGCTGGGTCTAGTGGCCGCTGAAGCGGCATATCGCCATGGTGAGCCGTGGCGCCAGGAGTTGCTGCAGGTGTTGCGTGGGCATCGACGGCTTCTGGCGGAGCGTGTGGCACGCTGGCCGGGAGTCGGCTTCAAAGCTCCCCAATCCACCTATCTGGCCTGGTTGGATCTGCGCCAGTCAAGGCTTGGTAACGAGTCATCGCCAGCTATCGCCCTTCTTGATCGAGCAGGCGTGGCATTATCTGATGGAGCGGCCTTTGGTTATCCGGGTTTCGTGCGCTTGAACTTCGGGACTACTGCTGAGCAGTTGGAACAGGCATTGGAGCGAATGGATAACCTGTTGGCCTGATGCTGTACAAGAGGCCCGTGACGCAACGCATCTTCATTGCTCTGTGTCACGGGGCTCATTGCATCTGGTCGTTCAGTAGAGAAGGGCGAACAGCTTGCGGCGATACGTCACTGTCAGAGGATGGTCGGCGCCCAGGGCGTCGAAGACTCGCAGCAGGGTCTTCCTGGCCAGGTCATCGCCATAAGTACGATCGCTCTTCATTACTGCCAGCAGCCCTTCCAGGCCTTCTTCGTAATTGGCATCCGCTACCTGACGCAGGGCTCTCAAGTAGTTGGCCTCGCTATCATCACGACCTTCCAGGGCAGCCAGCGTCTCGGCACCTGGAGCTTCCTCACCAAACTCTATGCTGGCACGTACGCCCCGTGCGGCTGGTGCGTCACGCTCTTCGGGCGGAAGTGCATCAAGCAGCTCACGAGCTTCATCGTTACGATTCTCTGCAACGCGCACTCTGGCCAGCTGGATCATGTGGCTGTACTGCTCGGGGTTTTGCTGGATCAGTTCAGCGTAGATGGCTCCTGCCGTGGCTGTATCTCCCTCGGTGAGCGCCTGTTCGGCCTGTTCTTCCGGGCTGAGAGAGGCGTTTTCTGGGGCCTGGAAGTAACGACTCAGCCATTCACGTATCTCTTTTTCTGGCAGAGCTCCCTGGAACTGATCGACCAGTCCCCCTTGGCTGATGAGCTTGACATCGGGTACTGAGCGAACGCCAAGCTGAGCGGCAATCTCTTGATTATCATCGATATTCAGCTTGGCCAGCAGGAATGCGCCGGCATACTCTCTGACCAGCTTCTCCAGTATGGGCATCAGATTCTTACATGGCTCACACCATGGTGCCCAGCAGTCCAGGAGAACCGGTACGCGCGTGGACAATTCCAACACTTGCTGGATATTGCTGCGATCAACTTCAAGAATCAGATCGCTGTCCTGCGGTGCGGAAACATGGGCAGTGTTGGGCTCGGCAGCTGCACTGATGGTGTCGCCGGTGCGCGGGTCGACGATGGGCATGGCTAGACCTTGTGTAAGAAGAATTTGAATACAACATGCGGGCGGAAGCAGCCAACTTCAAGATGTACGGTGTCGAGCAGGATATCAGGTTGGCTTGAACATCGTGCAGGCTCTTGCCTGCCAGTACAACAAAAGCCAGATCCGTTTGGACCTGGCTTTTCTCTGAATAATTGTTAGCGGGGACCGGATGTGACCCGATGACCTTCCCGGGGTGATGGAGAGCCGAGCCCGACGAGCGGTTTGATGGCCCATCCCGCAGTAACGAAAAAGGCCAGATCCGTTTGGATCTGGCCTCTCTCTGAATATTGGTAGCGGGGACCGGATGTGAACCGATGACCTTCCCGGGGTGATGAAGAGCCGAGCCCGACGAGCGGTTTGATGGCCCATCCCGCAGTAACGAAAAAGGCCAGAGCCGTTTGGATCTGGCCTCTCTCTGAATATGGGTGGCGGGGACCGGATGTGACCCAATGACCTTCCCGGGGTGATGAAGAGCCGAGCCCGACGAGCGGTTTGATGGCCCATCCCGCAGTAACGAAAAAGGCCAGAGCCGTTTGGATCTGGCCTCTCTCTGAATATGGGTGGCGGGGACCGGATGTGACCCGATGACCTTCCCGGGGTGATGAAGAGCTGAGCCCGACGAGCGGCTTGATGGTCCATCCCGCAGTAACGAAAAAGGCCAGATCCGTTTGGATCTGGCCTCTCTCTAAATATTGGTAGCGGGGACCGGATTTGAACCGATGACCTTCGGGTTATGAGCCCGACGAGCTACCAGACTGCTCCACCCCGCATCAACGTGAGCACATTCTACGACTTTAGGCGGAAAAGTCAACACTGCATAAAGATTGATTCAGATTGGCCTTCTTGATTTACCGCAGTAGTCCATACTGCATGGTGAAGTTGTCGTTGAATTGTAAGCTCCACCAGGCACCATTGAGAGTAGCGGCCAATGAGGGTCGTGGATGGTACGCAGTCGGAGCACAGACGCCATCGCCATTGAAAAGGACGGTGGTGCAACAAGACCAATCAGGGAGGTCGAGATGACTCAGCAGAAAAATATCGCATGGGTCACCGGAGGAACCGGGGGTATCGGCAGTGCAATTTGTCGGTCCTTGGCAGACGCCGGATATCAAGTGATTGCTGGTTACAACAATCCAGAGAAGGCCATGTCCTGGTTAGAGGGCCAGAGGGCAGATGGTTACGAGAACATCGACGTGGCTGGAGTGGATCTCACGAGCTTCGACGCCTGTCAGGCAGGAGTAAAAGAGATCGAGGCCAAGTATGGCCCTGTTTCTGTGCTGGTCAATTGTGCGGGCATCACACGCGACGGCACCATGAAGAAGATGACTCCCGAGCAATGGGATGTCGTTATTGATACGAATCTCAATAGTGTCTTCAACACCTGCCGCAGTGTGATTGAGATGATGCTCGAGCAGAACTACGGCCGCATCATCAACATATCTTCCATCAACGGCCGCAAAGGGCAGTTTGGCCAAGTCAACTACTCCGCTGCCAAGGCAGGCATGCATGGCCTGACCATGGCTCTGGCTCAGGAGACGGCAACCAAGGGCATAACGGTCAACACGATATCTCCTGGATACATTGCCACCGACATGATCATGAAAATTCCCGAGAAAGTGCGGGAAGCTATCCGTGAAACCATTCCTATGAAGCGTTATGGAACACCCGAAGAAATTGCGCGTCTGGTGGCTTTCCTCGCTGACAAGGACAATGGCTTCATCACTGGCGCCAACATCGACATCAATGGTGGCCAGTTCATGGGTTGATCAGCTTGCTTGCCCCCTTCCTGAAGAAAGGGGGAAGCAATCATGGGGTGTATCTCGACAGTGTGAGTCAGGTGGCTCCCCCTTCTGGGGAGCCATGTGAGGAAAGGCGTGTCGGTTCAGGGGGGAGGTAGCTGGGTCAGGCTATCCAGCAGTCGGTCCAGTTCGCCGACCTCTCGTTGCCATAGGCCGGAAGAAACTGGGCCAGTAGCCAACAGTTCACAAAGTACTGAAGCGAGCTCATCGGCGCGCTCAGGGACTTGGCCCCGATTGTCGTTCAGGCGCTCGACCTGGATGGCCAGACGCAGAGGTTCTTCCTGATGGAGAACAGGCCCGCCTGCCAGTAGCGACAGATGTACCCGCAATCTTGTCAGGCGTTCTGCAACATCACTCTCTGCAGGAGAGTGGTGACGAGCCGCATTGCGTTGGTTGTGTGCCCGAAGCAAGGCACTGGATAGATCGAGGCCCTCGGGGACTTCCACATCATCATGATGTTGGCCCGACAGGGCTGCGTTATCGGCGTGCAGATGTGCATTTATCAACGGCGTGAGCTGGCGCCATCGATTGACTTTTTCGGCTACGCCAATACGCTCCAGGCGCTCACGCCGGGCGCGCACAATACCCGTCCAGCGTTTTCTCATGCCTTCGGTACGTCGCCCGGACGGCAAGGGCTCCAGAGTCTGCGCTTCGCCCAGCGCTTGATCGAGGAAGGACGCATCCTGGCTACACGTGGGCTGCCAGGCGTCGAGGCGATCGATGAGCGCTTGCATCTGGTCGAGGCGCTCCTTGGTCTTCTGCGCTTTATCGTCACGCTTGGCATCCCGGTCAGCGAAGATCCTGTCACACAGGTGACGGAACTGGCGCCACAAGGCCTGTTCTTCTCCTTTGGGAGCGCGACCCAGTTCACGCCAGCGTTGCTGCAAGGCCTTGGCACGGCTTGCGCGTTGCTCTGCGCTGAGCCCTGCCTGGCTAAGGGTTTGGATCTCTTCGATCAACGCGCGCTTGGCCTCGGCAATTTCATTGGCCCGCCGATCAATTAACGCCTGGAGATGGTGACGGATGCGTCCGAAACGTCGACCGATGCTCTCAGCCTGGTCGCGAGGCACTGGAGATGTCCGGTGCCAGCGATCACGTGCCTGGTCGCGAATTAGGCGTAGAGCATCCGGGTCCGCTTGGGCGGCAGGTTGCTCAAGCAGAGCCTCGAGCTGTTCGCACAACGCCTCGCGTTCCTTTAGATTGCGCAAGCGTTCCTGTTGCTGATGCTCGTGCCATTCCTCCAGGGTTGCGCGGATATGGTCGGAAGCCGTGCGGAAACGTTCGGAATGCTCCCGGCTGGCCGCAGCGTCGCCGAGAGCCTTCCACTCCTTGACCAGTTGGCGATGGCGGTGATCCCGGTCACGCTCCGAAAGTTGAGTGTTCTGCTTCAGCGTCTCGATTGCTTGGCATAGCTGCTCACGCTTGGGCTTGGCGACAAAGCCTCGCCAGTCGCGTAACTCCGCGAGGCGAGCGCCTAGGCGCTTGAGTCTTGCGTGCTGGGACTCCGCGGATGCGGGTAAATGTTCGGACAAATGACGCAGACGCTGGTGAAGGCGGCTGGCGCCTTTGAAGGAGCCGTCATCAAGCAGCTTTTCCAGCCGAACAAGTTCGGCATCAAAGCGCTCGATACGTTGCTCAGTCTCACTATCGTCTTCCTTCTGGGCCAGGTCACGTTCCAGATGTAAATAATGCACTGCGCGAGCAAGGCGCTTGTCCAACGGCAGGCCGGAAGGCCAGTCACAGGCGATGACCAGTGTGGTCAGTTCATCTTCATTGCCTTCCTTGATCGCGGCTTTTAATGCATCGGTATGCTCGTAGAGACGCTGGTAAGCTTGATGGATCTGATCATAGGTCTTGAGCGCTGTATCATAGCGCTGGCGCAGGGACTCATTGGCCAAATGCAGTTCGGAAAGGGATTGCCAGCGGCTTGCTGTGATCTGCTTTTGCGAACGCAAGCTGGCGAGATCCTGGTCCGTAAGCGTCTCGCCCTGATACAGAGCCTGCAGGCTATCCTCCAGGACCATTACCAGCGCTTCACGCTCCTGGTCAGCCTGTTCACGCTGTTGCTGGCTGCTCTGGAGAGCATGCTCTTGCGCCTCGTGATCCTGTATCACTTTGCGACAGCGCAGGCAGGCATCCTGAAACCGGTTTTCCTGGGATGCGTCGGGTAGGCTGGCAAGCTTGTTCCATTCCCGTTCCAGGTGACGGAAGCGCCCAGCGTAAAGTGGCTCCCAGGTGGATTTGCTATGCTGCTCCAGGGCGTTGAGCAGCGACTCGCGTTGCTCCTTGGCGCGCTGGATGGCATTGGCATCAGCTCGTAGACGGTTGAGCCTGTCACGTGCATCGCGCATGACATGGCGATCGCGGCGGGCCGAATGAGCGAGTATCTTGAGGCCTTCTTCCGATGTAATGCGCTTGGCGGCAGCATGCCGTATGGCAGCGATACTGTTGTCGCAGGCCTGTCGGATCAGGAGGCTTTCCTCATTGATATGCTGTAGTGCGCTCAGGCGCAGTTGCTGGTTATCACCTTGCAGAGCTACGACTTCAAGAAGCTCCGGGTCATCGATGGTTCCCACCATATGTTGCCGGCGGGCAAGGTCAATATTTCCAATGCGCCCGCAAAGCAGGGCACACAGGTGTTGGTCCAGCTCTCTGGAGCCTTGCCCTTTGCTGCGCATGGCCAAGAGGTGTTCAGGGTCCTCGATGCGCTGCAGGGCCGCGAGGCGCACATCCGGTTCAGGATCCTGTGCGAGTTGCTCCAGCGCCTCTCGTTGGGAGCTGAAGGCCAGGCGAGCGGCGGCCTCGCGACGAACGGCGGAGTCGGAATGTTGCCAGCGAGGCGAAAAAAGACGACGAAGGAGTCCTGGCATGAGGCGTCCTGGCGAAAAAGTGAAGAAGTACCTAGGGGCTATAGCACTTGGATGTCTATAGTCCTTGATGAGTTTATCTAATCATGCGCGCAGACAGCAGAAAAGTCCCGGTGCGTGCTGTTGTGTCTAAATAGAGACACTGACATTACGTTAATTGCAGCTTATGATCGGTGGAGGGGTATCACACTTGCTGAGAGGTATCATACCTGCACTGTGTGACGTCACCCGATCAATACCTGACGTGGAGTCCGGCAATGAGCCTCAAAGTGGACAGGGAGAGCATGGCGTTTACGTTCAAGGGCGGCATGCTGCCGATGACAGTGATGGAGCTTTCCAGTGCGGATCCGGAGCGTATTCGGGAGCAACTGGAGGGCAAGCTGTCTCAGTCGCCGGCTTTCTTCCAGCACACACCCGTGGTGCTGAGTGTCGAGAAGCTCGATGAGCCCCATCTGGCATTGGAAAGAATCTGTGCCGTGTGCCGTGCCCATAAGCTGCTGCCGGTAGCGGTGCGTGGAGGTGCCGATCCGGTCCGGCAGTCCGCCTGGGCGCTGGGCCTCGGTTGGTTTGCCCCCCAGGATAGCGGTCGCAGCCGCACACTGGAAAGCGTGCCTCCTACCGAGACAGCCAACGAAACGGCAGAAGAACCGACCGAGATCGTCGAGGCTGTGCCCCAGAGTGGAGTCGGGCGTGTCTATCGTGGCACCGTGCGTTCTGGACAGCAGGTGACGGCGCCGGATGGTGATCTTGTCGTAGTGGGGTCGGTCAATGCGGGGGCAGAGCTGTTGGCTGCTGGCAATGTGCATGTCTATGGTGCACTGAGAGGGCGAGCATTGGCAGGGATTCATGGAGATGCTCGTGTGGGTATCTTCTGTCGAGAACTCCATGCTGAACTGCTTTCCGTGGCTGGAAACTACAAGCGACTCGAAGACATCGATCCGCAGCTACTTGGCACTGCCGTGCAAGTCGTCCTAGATGACGATCAGTTAGGCATCAAGCCTCTGGCATAATGTTTGATTAGGACGTGCCGCCGCATCATTCGAATCGCGGTGGCAGGACCAACATATTACCAAGACAGGATGTGACACTTGGCCAAGATCATCGTTGTGACCTCCGGTAAAGGTGGGGTCGGTAAGACTACCAGTGCGGCAGCCATCGCCACTGGCCTGGCGCTGCGAGGCAACAAGACCGTGGTGATCGACTTTGACGTCGGCCTGCGGAATCTCGATTTGATCATGGGCTGTGAGCGCCGTGTGGTCTATGACCTGGTCAATGTGATCCAGGGAGAGGCCGGCCTCAGTCAGGCCCTGATCCGCGACAAGCGAGTCGACAATCTGCATATTCTTCCGGCATCCCAGACCCGGGACAAGGATGCACTGACTCAGGATGGTGTAGAAAAGGTCCTTGAGACTCTGTCGAAGGATTTTGACTATATCCTGTGTGACTCGCCGGCGGGCATCGAGCGAGGCGCTCAGTTGGCCATGTACTTTGCTGATGAAGCGATCGTGGTAACCAACCCTGAAGTGTCGTCGGTGCGTGACTCCGACCGTATCCTCGGTCTGCTGTCTTCCAAGACCCGTCGTGCTGAAGAAGGCAAGGATCCCATCAAGGAGCACTTGCTGATCACACGCTATAACCCGGGCCGGGTTGATCAGGGCGATATGCTCAACCTTGAAGACATCCGCGAAATACTGGCCATTGATCTGATTGGCCTGATTCCGGAGTCCGAGGCGGTACTGCGTGCGTCTAACCAGGGGATCCCGGTGGCGCATGATGGCAACAGTGATGCCGGCAAGGCATACCTGGACACCGTAGGGCGCCTGTTGGGCGAGGATGTGCCTCTGCGCTTCCACGAGTTCCAGAAGAAAAGCCTGCTGAGCCGCATGTTCGGAGGAGGCCGTCGGTGAAACTACTTGATTTCCTGAAGCGCGAGCGCAAGAAGTCCGCTTCCGTCGCCAAGGAGCGCTTGCAGATCATCGTCGCCCACCAACGTAGTCAGCGAGGTGGTCAGCCAGACTTCTTGCCGTTGCTCGAAAAGGAGTTGCTGGAAGTCATTCGCCGCTACGTCAGTGTGGACGACGATGCCATCAACATGTCTCTGGACAGTGAAGACAACTGCTCAGTACTTGAGTTGAACGTTACTCTGCCACGCAGCTGAGTCTCATGGCATGCAGTTGAGTCTCATGGCATGCAGTTGAGTCTCATGGAGAGGCGGGTGTAACGGATGTCCAGTGCAACCCGCGCCCAGGGTCATGCCGGGGTGCGGTTAGTTGTATCTATGGCCGGGCAGAGAAGAACCGGATTGAGATGCCTTGCCTGGCTATCCTGGTGACTCACGAGTTCGGCCCAGGCCTGGGCTGTGCTAGGCTGTTCAGCGTTTTGCCTTCTGGTTTTGTCTTTTCAGCCGCGTGGAGACCTCTTGCCCATGGCGCAGCCGACCGCCGCTCCGCTGACTTTCTTGTGGCACGATTACGAGACTTTCGGGGCTGACCCTCGCCGCGATCGTCCTTCGCAGTTCGCTGCCATTCGCACGGATGCCGATTTCAATGAGATCGGTGAGCCTGTGGAATTTTTCTGCAAGCCCTCTGATGATGCCTTGCCACACCCTATGGCGTGCCTGATCACTGGTATCACACCTCAGCAGGCAAGGCGCAAGGGGGTGCCCGAGGCCGAATTTGCTGGTGCCATTGAAACTGAGATGAGCGTGCCTGGTACTTGTGTGCTGGGCTATAACAGCCTGCGTTTCGACGATGAAGTCAGCCGCCACCTGTTTTACCGCAATCTGATCGATCCCTATGCCAGGGAATGGCAGAATGGCAATTCTCGTTGGGACCTGATTGATATCGTGAGGGCTTTCCATGCCTTGCGCCCTGAAGGTATCGAATGGCCTCAGCGGGAAGATGGGGCTCCCAGCTTCCGCCTCGAAGACCTGACGGCGGCCAATGGCATCGAGCATGCCGGGGCCCACGACGCTCTTGCCGATGTGCGTGCCACCATTGCTCTGGCGCGCCTGCTTCGTGAGCGGAATGCCAATCTGTTTGACTACTTGCTGTCTCTTCGCAACAAGCGCCAGGCGGCAAAGCGCCTGGATGTTGTCTCACGTAAACCCGTCTTGCATATTTCGCGTCGCTATCCTGCCAGTCGTGCCTGTGGTGCCCTTGTGTTGCCGCTGACGGTACACCCGACCAACAGCAATGGCATCATCGTTTACGACCTGTCGCTCGATCCATCCGAAATGCTGCGCCTGTCGGCAGCAGAGATTCGCCAACGTGTATTCGTCAGCAATGATGATCTTGCAGAAGGTGTCAGTCGTATCCCTCTCAAGGTCATTCATGTCAACAAGTGTCCCGTGGTGTTCCCGTCCAGTGCGCTGAAGGATGTCTCTGGTCCTCATCAAGGTGAATATGGCGAGATTGTCGAGCGCCTGGGCCTGGATATGGAACAGTGCCGGGAGCATTTTCGTCGCTTGGCAGGCGATCCGGATATCGCTGCCAAAGTGAGTGAGGTTTTCTCGGAAGGCCCTCCGGAGCCGCCGCGAGATCCTGATCTGATGCTTTATTCAGGAGGCTTTTTCTCGCCTAGTGATCGCCAGCAGATGCAGCGGGTGCGGAGCATGGATCCCTGGGACCTGGTGGATGCACGTTTTGCCTTCCAGGATCCGCGCCTGGAAGAGATGCTGTTTCGTTATCGTGCGCGTAGCTATCCGGACACCCTGACAGGGGAAGAGCAGCAGCGGTGGGAAGCCTATCGCTGGGAGAGGATGAATGATCCGGCGCTTTCCAGTCTGACGCTCAAGGATTTCGCCCGTGAGCTGGAGCGCTTGAACCAGACTTCCTTGTCCGACCACCAGCGTCAGCTTCTTGAGGAACTGGTGATGTTCGTCGAGTCGATTATGCCAGCTCAGGCATTTGGTTGATCGCGGTACAGCTCCGGCAACTGCAATAAAACGCCCGGCCACTGGCCGGGCGTTTTATTGCAAGAAGTGACGACAAGAACCTATTGATGATTAGCGGGCTGAGCCTCCGCTGCCTTCTCATCATCCTTGGTGGACGTGCCATCGTCATCCTCGGGCAATACCGGGAGCTGGGCCTTGAGATCTCTGGTATCGCTGGGCTTGGCGCCAGGATCAAAGGCGACATCGACAACGTGCTGATCCAGGGTCGACCAGGTTGATAGCAGCTCGTCGGGAGTGACGTCGAGCACAGCCTTGGCCAGACGCTCGTGGCGATCAAAGGCTGTGTCGCCGAAGGAAAGTTCATTCCACAGGCGATTGGCTCGTCCTCCCAGGCTAGTGTCGCGCTGGACGATGCCGTCATGCACCGCCTGACGATAGGTGGCCAGGTCGTCATCCTGGAGTTCGCTCAGGTATTGCGGAATACCTGACAGGAAGGCGGCGACATGCTTGGTCAGCTCTTCGCTGCGGGTTGTCGGTGATTGCACCAGCAGGCTGATGCCTGGAGCTCTCAGCAAAGGAGAGTAACCAGCACTGACGACATAGCCCAGCTGTTGCTCTGTGCGCAGGCGCTGATAGAACGGTGTCTCCAGCAGCTTACCCAATACGGCCATTCGAGCCTGGGTTTCGATGGACTGATCCAGGCCCTGGAGGTAGCGCAGCAACAGGGACTCCTCGCGACTGGAGTCAGGGGTCAGCGTCGCGAGATTATCTGCCTGGAGCACTTCCAGATCAGGAATCTCGTCAGCTGTCAGTTGCGGAGAAAGGGCCGAGATGACTTGCTTGGCTTCCTTCTGGACCAGATCTGCATCCGTATTGCCTACAGCCAATGCCTGCAAGTGGAGGTTGGCAAGAAAGGTGTCTCGATACTTGCGCAGGTCGTCGGCATCAATGCCTTCCAGGACCTTGAGCTGTGCTCTGGGGGACCACTGGGGGCTCATCAGTGTCTCGGTCAGAATGCGTTGGCCCTGGTAATAGAGCGGATCCTGAGGAGCATTGCGCCAGCCACGTGACAGGCCATAGCGAACTCGAGCAACGCTGTCATCGTCGATCTTGCCATGCTGGAGTTGTTCCAGCACTGCGTCGATGACCTTGTCCTGACGGTCGCGCCAGCCGTTGAAAGACAAGGTCATGCCACGAGCGTGGGCATAAGCATCATAGCCCTGGCCTGCAAGACGAGCTGCATACAGATGCTCATTGAGGCTGTCATTGAGCCATCCCGCCAGCAACTGAGTAAGCACCGCCTGGCGTGGCGTCTGACTGGCTTGTGGGTTTTGCAAACTGAAGCGCCAGGAGACTTCTGGAGTGTCGAACTCGTTATCGGCCTTGAACCAGACATCCGCCTGATCTGTGTCGATCAATGCCTCCGGACGCTCCTGATGGACATCGAGAAGGCTCAGATCTTGGGCGATGAAGGGGTTGGGCTCGGGCAAGGCCAGACCATCCAGGGGGTCGGCTGCCCTGATGCCCGGAGATACTTCCTTCCAGGGGACGTTGTAGTAGGTGGTGCGTTGCTCGCTTTCCACCTCAGGGCCGCTGTACAGACGCAGCATACGCTCTGGGCGAAGATCGTCGAGCAGTTCTTCCACCTCGGACTTGTCGAGGCCATCCATGCGGAAGCTCTCACGATTGACATCCTTGAGAGGATAAAGCGTCAGACTCATGGACAAGCGCGTGGCTTCATTCATGGCGCCGCCATGCTGCTGGAACTGGAAGGCTTGCTCCGACAGACTGGCCTGCTCGTCATAGCGAGCTTCGCTGATGCCTTGATTACGGATCAGGCCGACAGTGGCAAACAGGCTAGCCTGGATACTATCAATATGCTTGGCGCCTTCCGGCGTCAGGCTGACATCCACGGAAAACAGCGCATGCTGTCCATCTCCGTGAGCGACGCCTGCGGACAGGGCATCCGCCCAGCCTTCTTCACGCAGTCGACTGAGCAGACTGCCAGGCCCTTCGTGACCGAGCAGATTGGCGATGTAGCCGGCAGGTTTGGTTCGATAGGTGAGAATCGAGTCTGGCACGGGGAACATGAAGCTCACCAGACGACTATCGCGAAGTGACTTGAACTCTACTGCCAGTGGCAGATGGGACTCATCCGCCAATGGCTCGGTAATGGCTTGCCGCTCCAGGTCGCGATTGGGGATGGCGCTGAAGTTATCGTTGACCAGTTTGATCAGCGTGTCCATGGACAATGGCGCCACAATGGCCAGGTGCATGACGCCTGCGCCATAGTGGTTCTGATAGAAGTCGATGATTCGATCACGCAGACTGGGTTCGCCCTTCGGGCGATCGGCCAATGTCTCGGTGCTGCCTACTGAAAAGCCGACGGTAGCGTTGGCAGGGTTGAGCAGAGTGTCCAGGACTTCATTTCCGCGGCGCCCATCGTCGCGCAAGCGGGACTGATATTCGGAATGTACTACCTGGCGCTCATTGCCCAGGCGGTCAGCGTTGAACAGAGGATCGATGAAAAAGTGGCTGAACCTTTCCAGAGCCCCGGAAAAGGCCTTGGGTTCTACTTCAAAAAAATAGTTGGTGTCCTGTGAAGCAGTGAAGGCATTGTGAGTACCGCCATGCTGCGTGATATAGCTCTGGTAGGCATCGCTGTCCGGGAATGCATCGGTACCCAGGAACAGCATGTGCTCAAGCAGATGGGCCAGGCCCTGAAGGTCGTCCGGGTCCTGGGCGCTGCCCACGGAAACGTTCATGGATGCAGCGGCCTTGTCCGCCTCCGGGTCGCTGACCAGCAGGACCTCCAGGCCGTTATCCAGCGTCACGACGCGATAGTCGCGGGTGTCATGAGGGCTGACGATGGGGTGGGCAACCTGGGCAATGGCCTCGCTGGCATCGACAGGGGGAGTGGCCTCGGAAGCAGTGGCTGCCAGACTCAAGGATGACGCCAAAGGCGTCAATGTCATCAATAACGTAGTGGCGAGGACGCAGACGCCTCGCCGGGGGGATATTGCGGCCATCAGCTCTCCTGTTCAGGTAACTGGCGCATCATTCTGCCAATGGGGTGCGCGCATGATGGATCTTGTTCGCGCGGATTGTTTACACGTCTAGATACCGGGAAGGCGCCCAACAGTTCCCCAGACGTTGGCTTAAGTAACCCTTCAAGAGCCTCCTGGTTGCTGTCTGGGGTCAGCCATGTGGCGGCATCATCGCTTGAGATGATGGCTGGCAGGCGCTCAGAAAGTGGTTCCAGAAAGGTTGGGGATGGCACCGTAATGAGGGCAAAGGAATCGTTGTAATGACAAAGCGTAGTGTGAAACCGGCACCAGATCGCGGCCAGCAGTAATGGCCCTCGGTCGGAGCGAGTGATCAGGTACGGTTGCTTGTAGCCAGGGCCTGGTCGCCAGGCATACATGCCTGCCACCGGTATCAGGCAGCGTCGTGCCCGAAAGGCTTCCCGGAACATGGTGCGCTTGCCCAGGTTTTCAGCTCGTGCGCAATGAGGAGCGTGATCAAGCACCTTGAGCCATGGAGGTGTCAGGCCCCAGAACAGCTGGGCAAGCGTCGGTCGCCCGGATTCCAGTCGAATGGCTGACAGTGCCTGGCGCGGTGCCATATTGACACCGGATATTGTCGCCACTGGCGCGATCATGTCCGGTAGTGCGCTTTCGATGCAGGAGTGTGGGATGTAGAGCCGTCCAGTCATGATTTCCAAGGTTGCCCGGAGGCGAATAAGAGCAGCATATGATGGAGTGCCAAGCCTTCGAAGGGAACCTTTGCACTAAGCGCTTTACTGAATGAGTAACAGTGGATGCAAGAGGCGACATTGGAACGGCTGGATGAATAAGCTGTCGAAAACACTGTTCGATTAAGTTATCCTCAGGATAACATGACAAAATGACTGCCGCTTGAACAGACGGCAGCATGTGTGAGGAATCTCATGGCCCGTCCCAGACAGCATGCTCCAGAAGAGCTTCACGCTCAGGTGATGGCCGCCTGCGATGCATGGCTGGCCGATCAGCCTGTGCATGAACTTTCCCTGCGCTCCCTGGCCCGGGATGTGGGCTGTGCGCCGAGTACCTTGCTCAAGCTGTACGGTAGCTTCCATAACCTGTTGCAGCATGTCAATCTGGAAAGCTTGGGGCGTCTGCGCTGTGTCATCGAGCCCTTGCTGGCCGATACGACGCCGCCGGCCGAGCGGCTAAAGGCCCTGGCCTTGGGATACTGGACCTTTGCACGCCAGGCTGCCCATCGCTGGCAGCTGCTGTTCGATTATCCGCTGGCGCAGGAAGGTGAGCTGGATCAGCGCCAGAGCGACATGATCGAGGCCCTGTTTTCCAGAGTGGAAGAGGCGCTCAAGGAGTATGAGCCCAACCTTGATGATCTTGAGGCCCGCCGTCTGGCTCGTACGCTGTGGGGTAGTGTTCACGGCCTGGTCCAGCTAGGGCTGAATGATCGCCTCGGCTATTGGCAAGGAGGGGCCTTTGCCGTTGAAGAACTGCTGGACCAATTATTGGATACCACCTTGGCGGGCTTGGCCCATAAATTCAGTACTCCGTGATATCGATTTTTCTCTGGGCTCTCGTCGTCCTCGCTTTTGCGGCCTATATCTGGCACTTCTTCCGTCACCCGGCGGTGCATCTGCGTTGCATGGTGTTTGGCCTCATTCATATACTCTATCGCCTGCGCTTTCGGGGGCGCTCTCATATCCCTCGCCATGGTGCGGCATTGGTCGTGTGCAACCATGTCAGCTTTGTTGATGCCCTGGTGATAGGCGGTGGCTGCCCCAGGCCGGTGCGCTTCATGATGGACAAGCCGATCTATGAGTCGAAGTATCTCAATTGGCTATTTCGCATGGTGGGTGCGATCCCGGTGGAAT
Source organism: Halomonas binhaiensis (assembly GCF_008329985.2). NCBI lineage: Bacteria > Pseudomonadati > Pseudomonadota > Gammaproteobacteria > Oceanospirillales > Halomonadaceae > Halomonas > Halomonas binhaiensis. The sequence goes on along the minus strand of NZ_CP038437.2, from coordinate 4,266,639 downwards.
CCGACAGGCGGGATCCAGGTAATGTACGTCGCGCCCTGGATGAAGTCAGTCGGGCATTGCGCCGTGGTGATGTCGTCATGCTGTTTCCAGAAGGACGTCTGACCACCTCAGGTGAAATAAACACGTTTCGCCGTGGTTTGGACCTGATCCTGACGCGAGATCCTGTACCAGTGATTCCTGCTGCCATGTCCGGCTTATGGGGTTCCTGGACATCTCATCGTCATGGCCGGGCCTTGTCTCGGTGGCCCAGGCGTTTCCGTGCCCAGGTTGCCCTGTATTTTGGTGAGCCAGTTGCACCAGAGTTGGCTACTCGGCAGTTGCTGGAAAGTAAGGTTCGGGAACTGAAGGCTGAAGCTGACCAATGGACCGGCAACCAGTGAGGGCATGCCAGTGCAATGCCCTTGTGCAGGTTTCAAATGCAGGCGTTGGAAGTCAGGTGGGGTCTCACTCCTGAAACGCCTTTTGCTTACTTCTCGTTGGCGTCGTCAGCCGGTCGTCTGACTGCGGCTGGCCAGCAACATATTGAAGTGATCAGGTTGTCGCGGATTTCCAGAATCTCCATACGAATGTTGCCGATCTGAAGGCTGGTCGGGCCGTTGGGGAAAGACTCCAGATGTTCCAGGATGAGGCCATTGATGGTCTTGGGGCCATCCGTGGGTAACTGCCAACCCAAGGCCTTGTTGATATCGCGGATGTTGGCGGTACCCTCGATCACATGACTGCCATCGGGGCGTGGTTGCATGCCGATGTCCATGGCTGCAACATCAGTGGTGAACTCGCCTACGATCTCTTCAAGAATGTCTTCCAGGGTCACCAGACCCTCCACATCCCCGTATTCGTCGACCACAATGCCAATGCGCCGTTTCTGCGTCTGGAAGTTGAGCAATTGGGTGTGTAATGGAGTGGATTCAGGGATGAAATAGGGCTCGCGAGCTTCCTGGACAATGGCCGCCTTGGTCACCTCCGGAAGGGACAGAAAACGCGCGGCATTGCGGAGATGAAGCATGCCAATGATGTTGTTGATGTCGCCCTTGTAGATAGGCAGGCGAGTGTGCTGGCTGGTGCGGATCAGGGTCAGAATGTCGTCCAGCTCGTCATCCAGGTCGATGCCTACGACCTCGTGGCGCGGCACCATGATGTCATTCACGGTGACATTTTCCAGGTCGAGTATAGACAGCAACATGCCCTGGTGCCGGCGGGGAATCATGGTGCCCGCTTCATGCACGACGGTACGCAGTTCATCCCGGGTCAGGTGGTCGGCCCCTCCCTCGATGCTCTTGATGCCGAGCAGCCGCAATAATCCATTGGAAATGGTATTGACCACCCAAACCAGCGGATAGAGCAACTTGAGCAAGGGTTCAAGGATCATGGAAGCCGGGTATGCAATGCGCTCAGGCTTTACCGCAGCAAAGGTCTTGGGGGTTACCTCTGCGAAGATCAGTACCACAATGGTGAGAATGGCGGTGGAGATAGCGGGCCCACTGACGTCGCCAAAGAAGTGGATGGCGATGATGGTGGCGATGGAGGCTGCCAGGTTGTTGACGAAGTTGTTGCCAATCAGGATGACGCCGATCAAGCGGTCCGGGCGGGTCAATAGGCGCATGACGCGCTTGGCGCTGCTCTGCCCTCTGCCTGCTTGATGACTCAGTCGATAACGATTGATCGACATCATGCCGGTCTCGGAGCTGGAGAAGAAGGCGGAAAGTGCAATCAGCACGAATAGCAGGCCAAACAGCAATCCCAGGGGGAAGTCGTCGTTCAAGACGTCGGGTCCTTGGTCACGGGTGAGGTTCGATTTGTAGGGGGGTGATGGCAACCTGTCAAGGCAACACTATGCTCAGTTCATGGTTGAGGGTCAGGCATCAGTTGGCTGTTAGCAACACTTCAAGCACAAATTTGCTGCCGAAATAGGCCAGTAACAGGACGATATAACCGCCCAGTGTCCAGTGTACGGCACGCATGCCTCGCCAGCCCAGACGGTGGTGGCAGATCAGCAAGGTGGCGAATACCAACCAAGCAAGCAGCGACAGTACGGTCTTGTGTACCAGGTGTTGGGCAAACATGTCATCAAGGAAGATGATGCCGCTGCCAATGGCAAGTGTCAGCAGCCCCATGCCGACCCAGATCATCTCGAACAATACCCTTTCCATCGTCGTCAGCGGCGGCAGTGCTTGAACCACGCCGCGGATTCTATGATGCTTGAGGGCCTTGTTCTGGATGCCGACGAGAACTGCCTGAAGGGCTGCAATGGCTAGAACGGCAAAGGCCAGGGCAGAGCTGGCCGCGTGCAGGGCAATGCCGGGTGTCATGCCGTTCGTGCTGGCCGGCGTCGGCATTTCGGTGCCCAGCAGCAGCACCAGGCCAGAGAATGGGAAAAGAGCGGCGGCAATATTCAGTACGGGCTTGAACATGCTGAGGACCAGCAGCAACAGCCCAGCGAGGCCGGTTATCAATACTGCGCTGGTCGAGAAGCCAGGCAGCAATGAGCCATCTGCCATTAGCAGTCCAATGGACACTATCAGGTGCAGTGCCACGGCCAGGCCGCCGAGGCCGCGCACCAGAAGGTTTCGCGGTGGTACGCGACGCAATAGGGTAAGAGCCTGCCATGAGGCAGCGGCCAGGTAAAAGACGAAGGCCATCAAGGCCAATGGAAACGCCTGCATGCTTGCTGTCCGTGCGCCTTGTTAAAATCGAGGGATGCCCTGCGAGGGCCTACTATAACGTATCTCATTCTCGCTGACAGCCAACGCATGGAGCCCGGGACCGAGTAGGCGTATAATTCATCCCCAAATGCTCAGGCTGCGCGATGGCGCACCGTTGGAGAAGTTCATGTTTCAGAATCTCAGCGAGCGTCTATCTCAGACGCTGAAGTCCATCAAGGGCCAGGCGCGCCTGACCGAGGACAATATCAAGGATACCTTGCGCGAGGTGCGCAAGGCGTTGCTTGAGGCAGATGTGTCTCTGCCAGTGGTCAAGGCTTTCATCGAGCGGGTGCGTGAACGTGCCGTGGGCCAGGAAGTGTCGCGCAGCCTCTCGCCAGGCCAGCAGTTCGTCAAGATCGTTCAGCAAGAGCTGGAAGCGACCATGGGCGAGGCCAATGAGGGGCTGAGCCTCAAGGGCGCTCCTGCCGTCGTGCTGATGGCGGGCTTGCAAGGGGCAGGCAAGACCACTTCCGTGGCCAAGCTGGCGCGTTTTCTGCGCGAGCGCGAAAAGAAGAAAGTCCTGGTGGTTTCGGCCGATGTCTACCGCCCGGCAGCCATCGATCAGCTTGAAACTCTGGCCAAGGAAGTCGAAGTCGACTTCTTCCCGTCGAGCTCTGACCAGAAGCCGGTGGATATTGCTGAGTCGGCAATCAAGCACGCCAAGATTCAGTTCCATGATGTGGTGATCGTTGATACGGCCGGTCGTCTGGCCATCGATGAGGCCATGATGGATGAGATCAAGGCATTGCATCAGGCTATCGATCCGGCCGAGACCCTGTTTGTGGTCGATGCCATGACCGGTCAGGATGCCGCCAATACAGCACGGGCCTTTGCCGATGCCCTGCCGCTGACAGGTGTGGTGTTGACCAAGGCGGATGGTGATGCTCGTGGTGGTGCAGCCTTGTCGGTACGCCATGTTACGGGGCGCCCGATCAAGTTCATGGGTGTCGGCGAGAAGGTTGATGCACTGGAACCTTTCCACCCCGATCGTGTGGCCTCGCGTATTCTGGGCATGGGCGATGTGCTCTCCCTGATCGAGGAAGCCGAGCGCACTGTCGACAAGCAAAAAGCCCAGAAGCTGGCGCAGAAGGTCAAGAAGGGGCAAGGCTTTGACCTTGAGGACTTCCGTGAACAGCTCCAGCAACTCAAGAAGATGGGGGGCATGGGTGGCCTGCTTGGCAAGTTGCCAGGCATGGGGCAGATGGCTGAACTGGCTCAGGGGCCTGGTCCCGAGAAGGAGCTGGGCAAGCTTGAAGCGTTGATCAATTCCATGACGCCTGCCGAACGTCACCAGCCGGACATCATCAATGGTTCGCGCAAGCGCCGTATCGCGGCAGGTGCAGGCCTGCAGGTGCCGGACCTCAACCGTCTGCTCAAGCAGCACAAGCAGATGCAGAAAATGATGAAGAAGGCAGGCAAGAAAGGCGGCATGCAGAAGATGATGCGGGGCATGTCTGGAATGATGGGGCCCGGCGGTGGCATGGGCGGACCTGGGGGTATGCCCCGGCGCTGAGCCGAGGGTAAGCCCTTGAGATGCGCTGTATCCTGGTCACCAGGGGTGGAGGGCGATAGGGCCTTTGTTGCCCGTGCCTTGCAAGGAGGGGCGGAAAAAGGTTCCCATGATGGCTGCTTTTCCGTAAAATACCGCCTCTTCACTGGAAGGACCGTGTTTTTCGCGGCCCTTGTCGTGTCGTGAGCGCACTGTGGTGGCGATGTTTTCGTCATCGTATGCGCTTTTATCAATCGTAGTTCAACCGAAGGACAGTCAACGTATGGTTACCATTCGTCTGGCACGTGGTGGCGCCAAGAAGCGTCCCTTCTACCACCTGACCGTGACCGACTCCCGCAACTCCCGCGATGGCCGTTTCATCGAGCGTCTGGGTTTCTTCAATCCTGTTGCCCGTGGCCAGGAAGAGCGTCTGCGCGTCGATCTGGATCGCATTGCTCATTGGCAGTCCCAGGGCGCCCAGCTGTCTGGTCGCGTCGCTGAGCTGGTCAAGGAAGCACGCAAGCAGGCCTGAGTGTCATCCAGGTCGAGGTGACACAGCGAAGCCTGCTGAATGTCACCATGCAGTAAGGTAACTGGAAATAGGCTGACGGTATGCGTCGCCAGTGTTTCCAGAAGGTGTGAATCAGTTTGTCGTCAGCAGGAGTCATGGAGTCGCCAATGAGCCAAAGCGCTGTGCGCCAATCGGCCGACGACTACGTCGTGTTGGGCAAGCTGACCAGTCCTTATGGCATAAAGGGCTGGATGAAGGTGTATTCGTATACCTCCCCCATGGAAGGCATTCTCGATTATGCCGAGTGGGTGCTCCGCCGTGATGGAGAGGTTTCACACCATCGTCTCAAGCAGGGGCGTCGCCAAGGGCGAAGCCTGGTGGCTTGTCTTCAGGGCATAGATGATCGTAGCCAGGCTGAAGCCATGGCCGGTGCGGAAATTCTGTTGCCCAAGGAAGCATTGCCTCAGCTCGACAGTGGCGAGTACTACTGGTATCAGTTGGAAGGCCTCAAGGTCATCACGCTGGAAGGTGTATGCCTCGGGCGTTTGGCCTACCTGTTCGAGACCGGTGCCAATGATGTCATGGTCGTCAAGGGCGAGGGTGCCCCGGATGATCGTGAGCGTCTGCTTCCCTTCTTACCCGACGATGTGGTCAAGCATGTCGATCTGGAAGCAAGGGAGATGCTGGTCGACTGGGACCCGGATTTTTGATGCTGGGTCATCGGTAGTACCGACAGGAGACTAGTGCTGTGTGGATTGGTGTAGTGTCACTGTTTCCCGAGATGTTCGAGGCGATTACTTGCCACGGCGTTACCGGGAGAGCGGTCGAGAAAGGCCAGGTGACGGTGGAGTTCTGGAACCCCAGGGACTATGCCACTGACCGTCATCGTACTGTGGATGATCGCCCCTATGGCGGAGGCCCCGGTATGTTGATGAAGGTTGACACCCTGCGCAGCGCCATTCATGACGCCCGTGCGCGTGCCGAGCAGGCCACTGGTCAGCGGCCGCGAGTGATCTACCTGTCCCCTCAGGGGCGCAGGCTTGATCAGAAGGGGGCGCAGGAGTTGGCTTCAGGTCCGCCTCTTGTCGTGGTGGCTGGACGTTATGAAGGCATCGATGAGCGTGTGGTAGAAGCGGATATCGATGAAGAATGGTCCATCGGAGACTATGTGCTCAGCGGCGGTGAGCTGCCGGCCATGGTTCTGATCGACACGGCGGCAAGGTTGGTGCCTGGCGTATTGGGGCATCAGGATTCCGCGGTCGAGGACTCGTTCAATGATGGGTTGCTGGATTGCCCGCACTATACGCGCCCGGAGGTGATCGATGGGCGGCGGGTTCCGGAAGTCCTGCTCAGTGGCCATCATGGCAATATTCGCCGATGGCGCATGAAGCAGTCTCTGGGACGCACCTGGTTGCGTCGACCGGACTTGCTGGAAGGCAAGGAACTGGCACCGGAACAGCAAGCGTTGTTGAAAGAGTTCATGGACGAATACGCCGATCAGGCGGAGGTGCAATCCGCTTCCTCGGAAACAGGGCCGTCCTGAGTCCCGGGTTTCTGCGGATTCGCGTCACAAACCGACCCGCTCTCGTGCTGCGAGTGCCGGGATCACGACCCACCGGCATCCACTATCGATCGGTGAGTCACAACATTTTCAGGAGTTTGACGATATGAGCAGCAAGAACAAGGTGATCCAGGCACTCGAAGCCGAGCAGATGAGCAAGCAGGTGCCTGACTTCGCTCCGGGCGACACCATTGTCGTTCAGGTCAAGGTCAAGGAAGGTAACCGTGAGCGTCTGCAGGCCTTCGAAGGCGTGGTTATCGGCAAGCGTAATCGCGGCCTGAACTCCGCTTTCACCGTGCGCAAGATTTCTCACGGTGTTGGCGTTGAGCGTACTTTCCAGACTTACAGCCCGCTGGTTGACTCCATTGCTGTCAAGCGTCGTGGTGACGTGCGTCAGGCCAAGCTGTACTACCTGCGTGAGCGTAGCGGTAAGTCTGCGCGCATCAAGGAAAAGCTGGCTTAAGGCTGCTGAATGCCTGATCGGGAGGGGCGCCTCATGGCGTCATGCTGATGCATCTGGTGCTCCACCCATATCAGCGCTTCATGCTGCTTTGATTGACACCCCGTCACCGCTCTCTGCGGGGCGGGGTGTCTTGTCATTGAGCCAGGGAATGCCAAGGCGATAATTGATGACCCAGCAAACGGCCGATGCTCTGATCGATACTTTTCTCGACGATTTATGGCTTGGGCAAGGTGCCAGCGAGCATACCCTGTCAGCCTATCGGCACGATCTGAATGCGTGGGCAGCTTATCTGGTTGAGCAGCAGGGCGGGGAATTGCTGAGCCCAGATGAGTCTCTATTGCCGCGATGGCTGAGTGAGCGCAGGGCCAATGGTTACCAGTTGCGCAGTAACGCGCGTTTGCTGGCGAGTCTCAGGCGTTTTTATCGCTGGGCGCTGTCAGAAGGGCGCATCACTGAGGATCCGCTGACCGGAATCAAGCTACCGCGGGTCAGGCCGTCACTGCCAGATACGCTCGAGGAGCAGGAAGTCGAGCGCCTGTTGGCAGCCCCGCAACTGGATACTGCCATTGGCATGCGCGATCGGGCCATGTTGGAAGTCCTCTATGGTGCCGGGTTGCGGGTCAGTGAATTGGTCGGACTGACCACTGATGCCGTCAATCTGCGTCAGGGGGTGGTCCGGGTGCGCGGCAAGGGCGACAAGGATCGGCTGGTGCCGCTTGGTGAAGAGGCTTCCCACTGGCTCGAGCGCTACATTCGTGAAGCGCGTGGTGCATTGATGATGGATATCACCAGGCCGGCGTTGTTCCCCGGTCGCCACGATGCGACCATGACTCGCCAGACCTTCTGGTATCGGATCAAGCATTACGCCAAGGTGGCTGGTATTGACCGCCCATTATCGCCGCACACTCTGCGGCATGCATTCGCCACTCATTTATTGAATCATGGGGCGAACTTGCGTGTCGTACAGTTGCTGCTGGGACATGCCGACCTTTCGACAACCCAGATATATACACATGTGGCGCAGGCAAGACTGGAAGCCCTGCATGCCGACCATCATCCTCGAGGCTGATCTATGAATCGTACTCTTCCCGCCATGACCCTGGCCATCTCGATGTCCTGTGCAGGCTTGGCCCAGGCTGCCGTGCCCTCCAAGCTGCAGAATCTCGAGGTCGACGGCAAGGAGATGCCTGTCGAGGAAGTGCTCGAGTCTCCCATGGAAGGCCTCTATGAGGTTCATCTTACCAGTGGCGAGTCTTTCTACACCGACTCTGAAGGCAGCTATTTTCTGCTTGGCGATCTGTATGAGAATGGCCCCGAAGGCCTGGTCAATCTGTCCGAGAAAAAGCGTAATGAGCGCCGCGCCGACAGGCTGACTGCCATTGCGGACGACGATCAGGTCATTTACCGAGGGGCAGATGAACCCAAGGCGGTGATTCATGTGTTCACTGACACAACCTGCCCGTATTGCCGCAAGTTCCACGAGGAAGTCCCCAAGCTCAATGAAATGGGCATTCAGGTCAATTATCTGGCTTTCCCGAGAGGCGGCATGCTCAGCGAAGGAGCTCGTGAGCTGACTCGTGTATGGTGCTCCGACAATCGCACGGAAGCTTTGACCGCGGCGAAGCAGGGAGAGGTTCCTGAAGAGGCTGCAAGCTGCGACAATCCCGTGGAGCAACAGTATCGTCTGGGACTGGAAATGGGCGTGCAGGGCACACCTGCCATCGTGCTGCCCGACGGTCGTCTGGTGCCAGGTTATGTGCCTGCTGATCGCCTGGCAGGCATGCTGGGCGTCAAGAGCTGACAAGGCACCAGGTACTGATAGCGTTTCATACCGACAAAGAGCCTGGGATCTTCACCCAGGCCATGTCCTCGAGGGACATTTGCTGCGACACCTGCCGTAGGCAGAAACAACCAATTGAGGGAGAAACATCTTGAAACCGGTGAGAGTGGGAATCTGTGGCCTGGGTACCGTCGGAGGCGGAACCTTCAATGTCCTGACACGTAATGCTGATGAGATTGCGCGGCGTGCCGGGCGGCCTATTGTGATTGAGCAGGTTGCTCATCGTCGTCCCAATCCTGCCTGCGACCTTACCGGTATTAATACCACCAACGATATCTTTGCCGTGGCATCCAATCCCAACGTGGATGTCGTGGTGGAACTGATCGGTGGTTACGATGTGGCTCGTGATCTGGTGCTCACTGCCATTGAAAATGGCAAGCATGTGGTGACGGCCAACAAGGCACTGATTGCCGTGCACGGCAACGAGATCTTCAAGGCGGCTCACAAGAAGGGCGTCATCGTGGCCTTCGAGGCGGCGGTGGCCGGAGGGATTCCGGTGATCAAGTCCTTGCGCGAAGGACTTGGTGCCAACCGTATCAGCTGGGTGGCCGGTATCATCAATGGCACCGGCAACTACATCCTCACGCACATGCGTGATGAGGGGAGAACCTTCGAGGACGTACTTGCCGAGGCCCAGGCGCTGGGGTATGCCGAGGCAGATCCCACTTTCGATGTCGAAGGCATCGATGCTGCTCACAAGCTGACGATTCTGGCCTCACTGGCTTATGGTGTGCCGCTTCAGTTCGACAAGGCCTATACCGAAGGCATTTCCCGAGTCACTGCGGAAGATGTCGAGCAGGCTGATAATCTGGGCTATATCATCAAGCACCTGGGAATTTCCAAGCGTACTGATCATGGTCTGGAGCTGCGTGTTCATCCTACCTTGATTCCCAAGGAGCGCCTGCTGGCCAATGTTCATGGGGTCAAGAATGCTATCGCTGTAATGGGCGATGCTGTGGGACCGACGCTCTACTATGGAGCGGGAGCCGGCGCTGAGCCGACAGCTTCTGCGGTAGTGGCTGACTTGCTTGATGTGGCTCGCGATATTTCCACCGAGCACCGTTATCGTACGCCTTATCTGGCCTTCAGTGGTGTCGACGGTGACTGCGATTCGCTGCCGATCATGCCCATGGAAGATATCACCACGGCCTATTATCTGCGCCTGCTGGCTGTGGATCGGCCGGGTGTGCTGGCGCGTGTCGCCACGATCCTTTCCGAGGAAGGTATCTCCATCGAAGCGTTGATCCAGCAGGAGGCAACCGAGGGTGAACTGGTGCCGATCATCCTGCTGACCCATCGTACGCTGGAAAAGCACATGAACGAGGCCATTCGCCGTATCGAAGCTCTGGCCGATATCGCGGGTTCCGTCACTCGTATCCGCGTGGAAAGCCTCGACGAACAGGACTGAAGCCCGGTGACGCCGATGGCGTCACCTTCGCTGGATTCATAGGCCGCGGCCACCTGCCGCAGCAAGGAAGACAAGATGCGTTATATCAGCACTCGCGGGCAGGCGCCTGCACTTTCCTTCGAAGACGTCGTGCTCACCGGCATGGCATCCGATGGTGGTCTCTATGTGCCTGAGACCTTTCCGACCCTGAGCAAGGAAGACCTTGCCGAGATGGCGGGCCTGTCCTATGCCGAGATTGCCTTCCGGGTGATGAAGCCCTTTGTCGGCGGCGAGATCGATGATGCCACCTTGCGTGGCCTGATCGAGGATGCCTATTCCACGTTCAGCCATGATGCTGTAGTGCCTTTGAACCAGCTGGATGCCAACCACTTCCTGCTTGAGCTGTTCCATGGCCCGACCTTGGCATTCAAGGACGTTGCCTTGCAACTGCTCGGTCGTATTCTCGACCACTTCCTGAAGAAGCGTGGCGAGCGTGCGGTGATCATGGGCGCAACTTCCGGTGACACAGGTTCTGCTGCCATCGAGGGTTGCCGCCACTGCGATAATCTCGACATCTTCATCCTCCACCCGCATAACCGGGTATCGGAGGTGCAGCGGCGCCAGATGACTTCCGTGCTGGCGGACAATGTCTTCAACATCGCTATTGAGGGCAACTTCGATGATGCCCAAGCTATGGTCAAGGCCAGTTTCGCCGACCAGAGCTTCCTCAATGGCACCCGCCTGGTCGCAGTGAACTCCATCAATTGGGCACGGATCATGGCCCAGGTGGTGTACTACGTGGCATCTGCTGTCGCGGTCGGTGCTCCCCAGCGTGAAGTCAGCTTCTGTGTCCCCTCGGCCAACTTCGGTAATGTCTTTGCCGGTTATGTGGCCTACCGTATGGGGCTGCCGGTCAAGCAGTTCATCATTGCCACCAATGCCAATGACATCCTTCATCGTACCCTCGCGGACAATGACTTCTCCAAGAAGGAGCTGCTGGCGACCCTGGCACCGTCCATGGATATCGTGGTGTCGTCCAACTTCGAGCGACTGTTGTTCGAAGCCTACGAGCGTGATGGCAATGCCGTTGCTGAACTGCTGATGCGTTTCCAGAATGAACCGACAGTGCTGGCAGAGGCTCCGCTGGAGCGCCTGCGTGGCAAGTTTTCCAGCCATAGCATCGATGATGCCACCATTCTCGAAGTGATTCGTGAAGCGCATCACCGGACTCAGGAAATTCTCGATCCACATACCGCCACGGGTTACCGTGCAGCGGAGCGCGAGCGCAGCGATACTGTTACGCCGATGATCACGCTGGCAACGGCCCATCCCGCCAAGTTTGCCGAGGCAGTAGTCAAGGCAGGATTCCCAGGCGTGCCTCTGCCGCCACATATGGAAGACCTGCTGGAGCGGGAAGAGCGCTATAGTGTATTGCCAGCAGAGCTCGGTGCGGTACAGGCCTATGTCGCCGAGCATCGTCGCAGCTGATCAGTACCGCGTTTGATGGGTGTTCCAAGGCTTGGGTTTGCTTCAAGGACAAGGGAGGTTGTCGATGCGTCTACTCGGTCGTGATAACTCGGTCAACGTCAAGAAGGTCATGTGGTGTGCTCATGAGCTTGGCTTGCAGTTAGAACGCGTGGACATGGGAGGTCCCTTCGGAGGCCTCGACAGCAAGGAGTATCAGGCGCTGAATCCCAACCGCCTGATTCCTGTTCTGGAAGATGGCGAGTTGGTTATATGGGAGTCCAATGCCATTCTGCGTTATATGCTGGCCACTTATGGTGATGGCAAGCTGGGTAGCCACAGCCCGGCCAGCCTGGCGCGCAGCGACATGTGGATGGACTGGGTCCTGTCCACCTTGTCCGGTCCATTCCGCGATCTTTTCCAGAACAAGGTACGCAAGACTGAGGAGACTCGTGACCATGCTGCCATGGCCCGGGGTCTTGCTGTCACCGGTGAGAAACTGGCTGTCGTCGACCATGTGCTGGCCGAGCAGGAGTGGTTGTCCGGCAATGAGTTTGCCATTGGCGATATTCCCATGGGGTGTTATGCCTACGGCTGGTTCAACATGGATATCGAACGCCCTGAGCTGCCGCACCTGGAAGCCTGGTATCAACGCCTGACGCAGCGTCCTGGTTACCGGGCGCATGTCATGTTGCCGCTGACCTGACAATATTCAGCTACGAGCTACGAGCTACGAGCTACGAGCTACGAGCTACGAGCCTCAGGGCCAACGCCGCAGGCTCGTTCGTAGCTTGCGGCTTGACGCTTACTTATCAAGAGAACTCCATGTCATCTTTGCCAGTCGCGGGGAATGAGGCCTTGCCGCGTCCCTTGATTCTTGCTCGTCCATTCAACGAAGCATTCCATCAGCGTGCTATGGCGGCAGGGTTGACGGAGCTGCAGGCTCGGATACTGGTAGGCCGCTTGCGTGACTATACCGGTGACATTGAGGCCTTGGTGGATCCTGGTTTGCGCCATCTGGCACACCCTGGGCGGCTGGCGGATGGCTCTCGGGCGGCCGAGCGCATTGCTCAGGCGGTAGCGGAAGGTGAGCATATTGGAATTCTCACCGACTACGACGTGGACGGCATCACCTCCCATGTGGTGATTCGGCGTACGCTCAATGAACTATTCGGAGTGCCTCGGCAGCGCCTGCATAGCTTGATCGGCCATCGTATCCATGATGGTTATGGCATCAGCATGCCGCTGGTAGAACGTACTCTGAAGCTTTCTCCACGCCCCACCCTGGTCATCACTGCCGACTGTGGCTCATCCGATGAACCTCGTATCGCTCGGCTCAAGCAGGCCGGGATCGATGTTGTGGTCAGTGATCATCATGCGCTGCCCATCGAAGGCCCACCGCCTTCTGCATATGCGACCGTCAATCCAACCCGCAGTGACTGCGATTATCCGGATGCCACGATTGCTGGTTGCATGGTGGCCTGGTTGGTGATGTCGCTGGCTCGGGCAACCCTGATCGAGCAAGGGGTGCTGGAGGCGGATACGCCCAAGCTTTCTCCCTGGCTGTCCTATGTGGCCCTTGGTACGGTGGCCGACTGTGTCTCCCTGGGGGGCAGTGCCATCAACCGGGCTGTCGTGCGTCATGGCCTGACGTTGATCAACCGCATGAATGAGCCCTGCTGGCGAGCCATGGCTGAGCGGCTGGGAGCGGATAGTATCCCTTTCAATGCAGAGACGCTGGGTTTCCAGATGGGCCCTCGCATCAACGCTCGTTCTCGCCTGGATGATCCCTATGCCGCGTTGCACTTCATGCTGGCAGGCAGTGATGATGTCGCTCACAGGCATTTGGCTGTATTGGATGATGACAATCAGGCGCGCAAGGCCATCGAGGCTGATATGGTCGAAGACGCCAAGGTCCTGGCGAAATCTGCATTGCTCGAGGATGCTCCGGCTATCGTGGTATATCTGGAAGATGGACATCCTGGTGTGCAGGGTATTGTGGCCTCGCGCCTGGTGCAGGCCTATGGACGGCCTACACTGGTTCTGACCCCCGCTGCCGAGGCCGGTATGCTGACAGGTTCTGGCCGTTCGATAGAGCAGCTTCATCTGCGCGATGCCTTGCAGCGTACCCATGAACTAGCGCCAGAGACACTGCCGCGCTTTGGCGGGCATCGTGGCGCTGCGGGCGTCGGAGTTCCCTTGTCTTGCCTCGCCGATTTCCGCAGGGCCTTTCTCCAGGCAGCCGGGGAGCAACTGGAGGGTATTGAACTGGCTCCCAGGATATATACCGATGGCGAGCTGAGCATCGCTCAGCTGGATCTTGCCACCCTGGATGAAATCGAAGCTCTGGGTCCCTATGGGAGGGAATTCGAATCTCCCTTGTTCGAAGGCGAGTTTATCGTCGAACGACTGCGGCCAGTGGGAGATGGCAGCCATTTGATGATGGAATTGTCCCTGGGGCGTATGAGCTGGAAGGCCATCTGGTTCCGTGCTCTTGTACCTGGCGAGCTGCCTTCCTTCTCGGAAGGTGCCACCCTGCGTTGTGCCTACAAGCTCAATCGCAATCGATACCGTGGACGTGAGTCCCTGCAACTGATGATCGAACATGGCGAGGCCAAGGGCTGAAGAGATTTAGTGTGAAGCATTGATCGTTCTTGGACGTGGTCGTCATGGGTTAGTAAAGGAAACAGAAAGAAGAGCCTTCCTTGTATTCTGAGCACTACGCGCATGGAGTGCTCTTATGCCCACTGTTCTGCGACAAAATGGCTTTCGTTTTTACTTCTATAGTCATGAGCCAGATGAGCCACCGCATGTACATGTAGACTACAGCAGTGCCTCCGCCAAGATATGGCTGCATGATATTACCATTGCCCGCAATATTGGCTTTTCGGCGAAAGAGGTGGGTAAGATTCAGCGTATAGTGCGCGAGCATCAAGAGACGCTACAGGAGGCTTGGCATGCATTCTTTGGTATCTGATACAGACCTGCGGGTCATGTCTGTCACTGTTGATGACAAGCGTCTAATCGTTGACTTGATGGATGGCCGCACTATTGCAGTGCCTCTCGCATGGTACCCTCGGCTGGCCAATGCGACTCCCGAGCAGCGCAATAACTGGGAGTTGGCTGGCGGTGGTTATGCCATTCATTGGCCGGACATCGATGAAGATCTGAGTACAGAAGGTTTGCTGCAAGGCCGAAAGGCGCCATGAATCCCTGCAACTGATGATCGAACATGGCGAGGCCTGCTAGTGCAGGTCGCCAGTACGGATAGCCTTGGCATATGACCTAAGCTGTGGACATACAGGTAAAGATTTCATCATTGCTGGCGCAGAGGAGGCGAGCATGCCTCAGCTTAATGCCGTGCTGGAAACGGCACTCTATGTAGCAGATATGTCCCGTGCTCGAGCTTTCTTCGAGGAAGTGATGGGCCTGTCTCCCTTTACTGCGGATCATCGCTTCACAGCCTATGAGGTAGGACCTTCCGTACTGCTGCTTTTCCTCGAAGGAGAAACCCGGGAAACCGTTGTCCTGCCCCAGGAGATGGGGACGATTCCACCGCATGATGGTAATGGACCGGTGCATATGGCGTTTTCCATCGATGCAGATGGCCTGCAGGACTGGGAGCAGACCCTCAGCGCTCATGGCGTGGCCATCGAAGGGCGCACCCATTGGCCCAAAGGCGGTGAGAGCCTGTATTTTCGTGATCCCGACGGCCATCTTTTGGAGTTGGCTACGCCGGGTATCTGGCCAAACTACTAGGCTTTCCCGATAAAGCCCGGCTTTCCCCTATCAATGGCTTAGCCAGAACCACCACACGATCAGGGCAATCAAGCCAAGTCCGGCAAGGGTAATGATCAGGCTCATGAGTTTCCCTCCGTGCATTGGCCGATGCGCGCCAGGCGCAGGCGGTTGGCGTTACCGACTACGGTAATCGATGACAGCGACATGACCGCTCCAGCAATCACGGGTGACAACAGCATGCCAGTGAACGGGTAGAGCACCCCCGCTGCAATAGGAATGCACAAGGTGTTGTAGCCCAGGGCCCCCCACAGGTTCTGCTTGATATTGGATAGTGTTGCCCGGCTGATCTCGATGGCATCAGCGATGCCATGAAGAGATGAGCGCATCAGGGTGATGCCAGCGCTTTCGATGGCGACATCGCTGCCCTGGGCCACGGCGAAGCCGACATCGGCCCGGGCCAGTGCCGGAGCGTCATTGATACCATCGCCGACCATGCCTACCACTTCACCATTGCGCTGCAGGAGTTCGATTTCGCTGTGCTTGTCCTCTGGTGTCAAGTCGGCCTTGATCACGTCGATACCGACCTGGGCACCAATGGCTTGTGCAGTAGCGGCGTTATCTCCCGTCAGCATGACGACCTTGAGGCCTTCCTGCTGGAGTCGAGATATCGCCTCTTGGCTGTCGGCACGCAGCGGATCCTGAATGGCAAAGGCGGCTGCCAGCCGTCCGTCTACAGCCAGGTAGACCAGGCTGCGAGCCTGGGATTCCCAGTGCTCGCGATCTTCACCAAGGGCGGCCAGGTTGGCGCCAGCATCCTGCATCAAGCGCTCATTGCCCAAGGCCAGGGCATGCCCATCGCTGTCCAGAGCGGTCACACCACGTCCGGTCACGCTCTGGAAGTCACTGATCTCTGGCATAGTGGTTGCCTCACCAAGGACACCTGTTGCGTGGTGGACCAACGCTTCTCCCAGCGGGTGCTCGGAACGACTTTCCAGGGCGGCCACCAAGCTCAGCAGCTCACGCTCGTTTCCTTGTACAACACGGCTGCCGGTGACCTGGGGTTTACCCTCAGTGAGGGTGCCGGTCTTGTCGACCACCAGGGTCGTGATTCGGCTGGCCGTCTGCAGTGCATCACCAGAACGTATCAGCACCCCATGTTCGGCAGCCTTGCCGACACCGATCATGGTGGATAGAGGGGTCGCCAGGCCCAAGGCACAGGGGCAGGCAATGATCAGGACAGTGGTCGCTGTGACCAGCATGTGAATGACATGCGGCTCGGGCCCGAAGTGATACCAAGCCAGGGCGGTCAGCACTGCCAGAATCATCACGCTGGGTACGAACACGGCCGACACCCGGTCTGCCAGGTTACCAATCGGAGGCTTGGAGCCTTGGGCCGTGGCGACCTGCTCGGTGATGCGGCCGAGGCGAGTATCGGCACCCACGCGTGTCGCCCGATAGAGCAAGGATCCTCGGCCGTTGACAGTGCCTGCGTTGACCTCGTCGCCGGGGCTGCGCAACACGGCCAAGGGCTCACCAGTGAGCATGGACTCGTCGATATGGCTTTGCCCTTCGACCACTTCGCCATCAACGGGCAGGCGCTCTCCTGGGCGTACTCGAACCAGGTCACCTTCCGTGACATCGTCGATAGGCAGATCGACTTCCTTGCCATTGCGTACGACTCGAGCGCTCTGGCTCTGAAGGTCAAGCAGGCGGTGCAGGGCTTCTGAAGTCTTGCCTTTCGCCTTGAGCTCCAGGGCATGGCCCAGAAGAACCAGGCCAATGATCATGGCAGAGGCTTCGAAATAGAGACCATGGGCGATCTTCGGCAGCCAGGGAGCTGCAATCACCACCGCCATGGAATATAGCCAGGCCGCTCCGGTGCCAATGGCAATCAGGGTATCCATGTTGGCCTGGTGATGGCGGGCAGCTTTCCAGGCATTGGTGAAAAAGTGCCTGCCGGGGCCAGCCAGGATGGCCAGTGTGGCCAGGCCGACCGCTCCCCAGCCAACACGAGCCATGCCAATGGGGGCGGGATGATACAGCAGCATGCTGATCATCAGAGGTATGGCCAGTGCCAGAGACAGCAGGCTGCCGCGCAGCATGCGCCGATATTCACGTTGGTTATGTTCGACGCGACGTTGCTCGGCCTGGCGCAGATTGACGATGGGCTCTGCACTGTAACCGGTCGCCTCTACCGCCTGTATCAAGGCGCTGCTGTCGGCAGAGCCGCGTACCCGTGCGCTATGAGATGCGAAATTGACCTCGGCATTTTCTACCCCAGGAACTGCGGCCAGTGCCTTCTGCACACTGGAAACACAGCTGGCGCAGGTCATTCCCTGAATCGACAGGTGCTGGGTGGAAGAGGTGGTTTCACTCAATTCCTGCTGGAGTTCCCCCTTGCCTGACGGCGATGGCCAAGAGCTGTCTGCCTCGGGCATGGCTCCAGCATCTTCTTCATCATCCTCTGCAGTGGTCTCTTCAGCAGGGTAGCCAGCGTCGCGCAGGATTGCATCGAGCTGGTCATCGGATAGCTGCGTTGCGACCTCCAGACGTTTGGCGTCAGGCATGCCTTCCACCAAGGCAGCATCGTCGGCAGCGGTGATGGCCTTGCGCATACGACCGACGCAGCCCTGGCAGCTCATTGCCGGGACATGACGAATCTTGGGGGCTGGTGCATTCATGCGTCTTCCTCCTGTGATGGCGTCGGTACGCTTTCGATCAAACGGCAAAGGCTATGTCCATCGGGAACACCATCGGGCATTTTTTCCCAGGTTTTCATGGCCTGCTCCATGCGCGAGGCCAGTTCCTCAAGCTCACGAATACGGCGGCGGATCTGAGGCAGGCGGGCGGCCAGCAAGTCGCGCACCATCGGGCAAGGCGAGTCACCGTGGTCGGCGTGACCGAGGATGTCGTGGATTTCGGACAAACTGAAGCCCAGGGTCCGGGCACGCTGGATGAAGCCGAGGCGTTCCAGGTCCTGGCGATCATAGTGGTGATAGCCATTACCAGGGTCGCGGCTTGGTGCCAGCAATCCTTCGCGGGTGTAGTGACGCACTGTCTCAGCGGTGACGCCGGCCTGGCGAGCGAGTTCACTGACTTTCATCTGCCTCTCCTCTTTATTGAGGAATGTATTGGTGAGGAATGTATTGATGAGGAATTTGTTGATGAGAAACGTAGATATCAAGATCAGGATGCAGTGTAAAACCTTTGAGTAACACAAAGGTCAAGGTGTTTTTCCATCAGCATGACGTAAAATACGCATATATGTATCTATTTGAATTTCATGGAAGAGTGTGCGGCATTTGACCAAAGTATGAGCAAATATAGGTTTAAAACGAACGTTTGGCCTTGAACTCTCCACGTCTATCGCAAACACTCATTACAAGCCGTAACCTGTGGAGCGGGTGCGCGGTTGAACAACAGATAACGACCAGCTTGCTGATATAGGACGTCGAGATAATGCACAACAAGTTCAAACCCCTCACCCTCGCCATCGCAGCGGCTGCCACCGCTGTTTCATCCCAGGCCATGGCTGGCGCCTTTCAGTTGAACGAGCAGAGCGTCAGTGGACAGGGCACCTCATTCGCCGGACGCGCATCGACGGTCAATGATGCCTCTATTGTCTATGGCAACCCGGCGGGGATGTCCTTCCTCGACGAAGCCCAGATCACGGGTGGTGTGACCTATCTGATGCCGAGTACGGATATCGATAGTGCTTCTGGTACTGCCACTGGTACCAATGACGGAGACATGGTGCCGGACAAGGCGATTCCCTTTGCGTATTACGTGCAGCCGATCAATGACCATCTGCACTTCGGCCTGGGGGTTTATGCGCCCTTTGGCTTGATTACCGACTACGAGTCGGACTTCCAGGGGCGCTATTTTGGCGATTACAGCCATGTAGAGGTTGCCACTATTCAGCCGACCATCTCGGTCAAGTTCAGTGACCAGGTCTCCGCTGGCTTCGGCGTGACCTACAACCGTATCGAAGGCAAGTTGGGTTCCCGTACGCCTGGTGGTGCTACTGTCGTGAATCCGGATGGCAGCACCTCGGTAGCTGGCGATGGTCGAGTGGTGGTTGATGGTGACGATGAAGCCTGGGGCTTTACCTGGGGTCTGATGTACAAGCCCTGGGAGCACACGACATTCGGCCTTGCCTATCATTCCGAGGTGGACTACGACCTCGAGGGGGATGCCTCCTTCGAGAACCAGGTTGTCCCATATGACCATCCCGTTCTCGGTACAATTCCTGTCTCGGCTTCACTGAGTACGGATGCTTCCCTCGGAGTAAGCCTGCCAGCTACTTGGGACTTGTCGGTGACCCATGAGCTGAACGACAAGTGGACCTTGATGGGCGGTGTGACACGGGTCGAGTGGAGCAGCTTCGATGAGCTGGTGGTCAAGAATGACATCCGACAGATAGAAGAAGTCCAGAACTACAAGGACAGCATGCAGTACGCCCTGGGTGCCAGCTACAAGGCGAACGACCAGTGGGTGCTCCGCGGTGGCGTGGCCTATGATGAATCGCCCATTCGAGATGAAGACCGTACCGTTCGCGTGCCGTCCGGTGATCGTATGATCTATTCCCTTGGCGCGGGATGGACGCCGGTCCAGAATCTGACGGTGGACGTGGCCTACACCTACCTCGACGAAGATAATGCCAAGCTGTCTCAGGAAGATCCCCTGCGTGGCAGCTATAAGGCAGACTACGACAACTCTGCCCATGGCTTTGGTGCCCAGGTCACCTATCGTTTCTGATTCTGACCGAGTCGCCAGTTGAAGATAGAACCCTCTCTACAGAGGGTTCTATCGTTTCAGGACGATCAGGGGGCTAGAAGGTCAACTCCAGACCTGCATAAAAGGAGCGGTCAGGAGCCGGTTCGAAGTAGCGATCATTATTGGCGTTGATGCGGACGTTGGCGTAGTAAGCCTCATCGAACAGGTTGCGAATACCGATGTAGCCGGACACAACATTACCGGAAGACAGGCGCCAGCCGTCTCCGGCACGCAGGTTGACCAGCCAGTAGTCATCGACATCCACCTGATTGGCATTGTCAGCCACCATGTCACCGACATACTGGGTTTCCAGAGTGGCAAAGCGGCGTGCGGCATCGCTGCCCTGGCCAAACCAGGTCAGTTGAGTATTCCAGGTGGTCTCCGGCAGGCCGGGCAGGCGCTTGCCGTCGAGATTGGAGCCGGACACATGATCGAAGCGATAGCGCGCCAGGGTCAGGGCAGAGTCGAGACGCAGGCTATCCAGTGGCTGCCAGCCTAATGCGACTTCGATACCATCTCGGGACGTATCGCCAGCATTGTCATAGAAAGTGCGGCCGCTGCTGCCTTCATAGGGAACCAGCTCATCCTTGACGTCAATGGAGAACAAGGCTACGTCGTAATCCAGTTCACCCAGGCTGCCTCGAGCCCCCAACTCTCTGCTCCAGGCGCGTTGTGGCTCGATATCTGGATTAAAGCCGCCGGTGCCATCGGGGTTGGCGAATTCGGAGAAGGTCGGGGTTTCGAATGCTGTGCTGGTATTGGCATAAATCTGATGATAAGGCAGGTAGCGATAACTGATACCCAGGCTGCCGTTGGTTTCGTCGAAGGTACGCTTGCCACTCTGGTCGCCGTCGTCCTGATAGTCGTCGTCCACTTCCAGCGCGACATGATCGAAGCGTCCTCCCAACGATAATGTCCAGGCATCACTCAAGGCCAGGTCGCCCTGGGCGAAAAGCCCCAGCGAGTCGGCGCTCTGGCTCTCGTTGGCGACTTCTCCCAGATCACTGCCATCGAAGGCGATCTCACGACGGTGGCGGTCGTCTTCCTGGTGGGCAACATCCATGCCGAACATGACATCCAGCGGCAGATCACCCAGGTGCATGCGCTGGTGGTACTCTGCGCTGCCGCCATAGTAGTTGCGCTTGTAGTCGATCAGGCTGTCCCCGGGGTAGGGCAGTTGCTGCTCAAAGTTTCGCCAACTGGTGAAGCCACGTAGATAGAGCGCTCCAGGGCCGAAGGCCAAGTCCTCATAGTGCAGCCCAATTACCTGCTGGTCGACTTTCTGGCCAGTATCGTAGTCTTCGGTAAAGCGGCCAGCCTGGCGCGGATCGTCGTCGGCCTGTTCTCTGGTCAGGCCACCAGGATCTTCGGCGACAGGGTTGTCGAGCAGGTTGAGGGTAAGGCCTAAGGCTCGGTCGTCATCCAGCTGATAGCGCAGCTTGGCATCAAACAGTGCCTTTTCGGCCCGGCTGTGGTCCCGATAACCATCGAGTTGTAGCCAGGACGCACTGATGTGGTGGGACCAGGGACCATTTTCTCCACCGTTCTGTACGGCCAGTTTTGCATAGCCATCACTACCTCCGCTGGCATGTAATCGCGTGGTAGAAGGGCCTTCCCCCCGGCCATCTGCGGTTGTCACGGAGACTACGCCCCCAGCCGCGTTACCGTACTGTACTGCTGCGGGACCACGGATCACTTCGATCTGACGTGCACTGTCCAGGTCGATGGCATCCAGTTGAGCCTGGCCGTCAGGCAGGGTATAGGGAATGCCATCCATCAGGATGGTGATACCGCGCACACCAAAAGGGGCTCGAGCACCAAAACCTCGGATGGAAACCCGCTGCCCTTGAGCGAAATTATCACGATTCTGGATGAACAAACCTGGCACCAGAGCGAGGGATTCATCGAGACGAACCCGTTGCTGGCCCTGGCTGATGGCCTGTTCATCGACTTCGGATACGGCCATGGGGGTGGTATAGAGTTCGCGATACAGGCGTGATGCTTCGACCGTGACGGGTGCCAGCTCGGTGGCATGGTCGGGAAGTGCCTGTGCCAAGGCGTGAGAGGAACCCAGGACAATGGCGGGAGCCACTAGAGTGATGAGCGGGCGGGGCATGAGCATCCTTTCATGAGGGCAAGCAGAGAATGTCAGCGCATTCTAGAAAAGATGCATATTATCCTCCACTCAATATCGCCTACGCAGTAAATGCTATAGCGGGAAAATCAGCTGAAAAGTCTCTAGGAAGTCGAGGATACTTGGCATAATGTCGAAGACTTGCTGCCACTAAAAATTATCCAATTCCATGAAACATGAACGCTTGAGCCTGTTTCAGTTGCTGATCGTGCTGTTGTCCATCTATGTCATCGGCGCCATGGTGGTCCAGTCTTTATATGAGCTACCGGAAGAAATCGATACGCTGATCGACAAGCTGGATGTATTGGTCTGTATCTTCTTTTTTGCCGATTTCGTGGTTCGTTTTCGGGCCGCCGAGAGCAAGTGGCGTTTCATGCGCTGGGGGTGGATCGATCTGCTGGCGAGCATTCCTGTTGGCTATTTCTATGCTGGGCGTGCGCTGAGGGTCATCCAGGTCATCCGGTTGCTGCGGGCATTCAAGTCGATGCATGCGATCTGGGAACTGCTGTTTCGCAACAAGGCCAAGGGAATCTTTGCCTCTGTCGCTTCGGCGTCGGTTGTGCTGATCATCATAGGTTCCACGGTGATTTTGCTGGTCGAGGGACCGAACCCAGGAAGCTCCATCAACACTGCCGAGGAGGCGATCTGGTGGTCTATTGTCACCGTGACGACGGTGGGATATGGCGATTATTACCCTGTCACCACCCTGGGCCGGGTGGTAGCCATCATGCTGATGGTCGCGGGGGTCGGGTTGTTCGGTAGCTTTGCGGCTTATGTCGGTTCGTTGTTCGTGGATGAGCAGGAAGATGAAAGTGGTCGCTTGCATCGAGCCAATCGCCAGATGATGCGGGAACTTTACAAGGAAATTATCGAGTTGCGTCAGGAAGTGTCCTTGCTGCGTGATGAACTGGCTGTGCAGCGAGGTGCCCGGGAAGAAGACCAGGCATTGGCAGGAGAAACAGCAGCACCCTTGCCAGCAGGCAAGGAAGAGGGTGACGCCTGATAATCTCAGCCTCCAGTGATAACACGCAATGGCCCGGGCATCATTGCCCGGGCCATTGTTAGTACGACACACGATGAGACGACATATCTCAGGGTTGTGCCAGTGCTGCCCTTTGTCGACCCTCGACACGATGTTTCAACTCTTTTTCGCCGACAATCTCCAGGCTGCCTCCCTGGGTGCGGGCAGAGCGCCCCCAGTCTTCGAGAAGCTCTATGCTGGCATGGTCAATGTAATGGAGCTGATCCATGCAGATGCGCAGGTGAGTGCTGGGTTCGATATCAGCAAGGACCTTGGCCAGACGTGGCACACGCAAGAATGTGGCAGTGCCGCTCAGATGCAGTTCGGCCCGGTTGGTATCCGTCGTTATCAGCCTGGTGTGGATCTTCGAAGCACTCCACAACAGCTTCAGCAAGGTCAGTGCAAAGCCTACCAATACCCCGGTCAGCAGATCAGTCGCAACGATGCATAGTGCTGTAGAGACATAGATCAGTGGCGGGATACGCCCATACTGACCAAGGTTGCGAATCGCCTTGGGGTCGACCAGCTTGAAGCCGGTGTAGACCAGTACGCCGCCTAGGCTGGCGATAGGAATGCTCTGCAGCACACTCGGCAGCAAGGAGACCAGTGCCAGCAACCAGAGTCCATGGAGAATGGCAGAGCCTCGTCCGCGTGCACCCGCCTGGACATTGGCGGAGCTGCGCACGATGACGCCGGTCATCGGTAGGGCACCCAAGGCGCCACACAGCATATTACCGATGCCTTGTGCCGAGAGTTCACGATTGAACTGTGAACGTGGTCCAGAATGCATCCGGTCGACGGCAGCGGCCGACAGTAATGTCTCGGCGCTGGCAATGAAGGCGAGAGCCAGAGCGGCGACAAGCAATTGCGGATCGGCCAGGCTGGCAAGGCTCTGCGGGGTGATCCAGTCGATGGCATCGCCCAGGTTGGCCGGTAGTTCCACACGTTTGATAGGTAGCGCCAGCCAAAGACTGAGAAACGTCGCCAAGCTGACGCCGACCAGTGCACCGGGCAAGAAGCGCAATGCCGTGGGGCGGTAACGTTCCCATAGCCACATGCTGGCGATCGTGCCAATGCCGATCAGTCCGGCGACTGCGTTGCCTTCGCCCGTCAGGCTGAAAGCCTCCATTAGCGCACCAGGAAAGGCGAGCAGGTTATCCAGGCCAGAAGCCAGGGGAGCCGCATCGAACATCACGTGGAGCTGTGATAGCACGATGAGAATACCGATACCCGCCAGCATGCCGGATACCACTGCCGGGGCCGTGACTCGGAACCAACCCCCCAGGCGCAGCAGGCCTGCGAGTAGTTGAATGAATCCTGCCAGTAGCAGCACAGGGCCGAGAACTGCCATGCCATAGGTGCGAACCAGTTCGAATACCAGCACGGCGAGACCGGCTGCCGGTCCACTTACCTGCAGAGGGGAGCCAGAAAGGAAACCAACAATGAGTCCACCAATGATACCGGTGATCAGGCCCTTGGCCGGGGGCATGCCTGAAGCGATGGCGATGCCCATGCACAGAGGGAGTGCAACAAGAAAGACTACGACAGAGGCCATTGCGTCTTGCGGTAGAGTGCGAAACATCTTCATGAGGCTTTCTCCAGAGCCGATGAATGTCAGGGGCTACGGTGATTGCGCAGAGTTTCAAGCATTGGCGTAACGGGGTTGCGGTGTCGCAGAAGGGACATCGTTGCCATCCAGTGGCAGGAAACGGCGTTTGGCAGCGTCATAGGCGCGGATGGTGCAGCTTTCTATGTCATACACCCAGCCGTGGATATTGAGCTGGCCACTGGCCAGGCGGGCAGCGACAGATGGATGGGTGCGCAGATGGTCAAGCTGAGCCACGACGTTTTCTTCAGTCAAGACGCCCAGGGTGTCGTGGCCTGCGCAGCCGCAGTTGGTCTCGACTACGCTGCGTGCGACTTCGGCATGGCGCAACCAGGCCCTGACGGTTGGCATGCCATCCAGGCTAGCCGGATTGAGCACGGCTTTCATGGCACCGCAGTCGGAATGTCCGCAAATGATGATGTGTTTCACCCCCAGGCTGAGTACTGCGTACTCGATGGCGGTGGATACTCCACCATTCATCTGGCCATAAGGGGGGACGACATTGCCGACGTTGCGCGTAACGAACAGAGTACCTGGCGCGCTTTGGGTGATCAGTTCCAGTGCAATTCGTGAGTCGGCACAGGTAATGACCATGACGTGTGGCTGCTGAGCCTTGGCCAGGCGCTTGAAGAGTGTCTGTTGTTGCGGATATACATTCTGGTGAAAGTTCTGAAAGCCCTGAATGATATCCTGCAGAGCCGCGTCAGCGTTGCGAGATTCGTCGGCTGGATTCCTTCCATGATCTTGCATTGTAATGCTTCCTTTCATTAGTGGATGTGACGATATTGGCCATGACAAATGTGATAGCGAAGAACTCTTCTCAATATGTCGCCCGTCAGGGGGTATATGGCCGAAATAGGTTGATGATGCTTACGATCATCATTGTTGTTGATGGATATATAAAAAATAATCGTATCCTTATAACCATTGAATACGATTAGATGTCTTTATCGACCCCGATAACTTCAAAGGTCTTTCTATCAATGTATAATTCTATTTCCTGATGTTGAGAATTGTATCCTTCAATCTCTATACGGCCTGTGCAATCAACCTCTATAGACGAAATTTCATCCAGCTCAGATTGCTGTGCAGCATCCAGCGCCTGAATGACTTCATCATGACTCAGGCTCCAATCGGGAGTCTCGCTCTTGCGCTGCTGCTCTTTCAGTATGCGGTTGTCATTCAGTGACAAATCGATGTCCAGATGCCAGCCATCCTGTCGCCAGCCTTCCACGTCGAAACGGTCTTCGTCATCAACTTCAAGTTCTTCGAAGCGCGTGAAACCGTAGCTCTTGGCATCCTGTAGCAGGTGTTCAATATCCGCACGACTGGCACTGCTGTCGGCATTTGCCATAGTGGAAATCGATAGAGTCAGGGCTATAAGCCCGGTAATCAGGGTCTTGTTCATGATGACATGTCCTTGTGTCAGCGAGTCTTGCTGTTACATTCCTTTGTTTATGTTTTAGTGCTGATGATGTGTGTTGATGGCGTGGCTTTTAATAGTGTGGCATTCCCCTCTGCAGGAAAACTGACATTTGAATTAATGTTTCATTAACTCCAGGGCTGTTTCAGCATTACGATGCCTGTATGGAATAACAACCAACATCCTGGATATATAGAGCTTCCGGCTTTCAGGACCACTCCCGCAGCGAGCGAAGCCTGCTACGGGAGTGAAATTTTCATATATCAATTAATGACATTCAGCTATATGGCGGAATCATAGCGAATGCATCAGGGATGCTTGATCTCATATTGGCCTTCCCATACCTGGGATGAGTGACTTGAGGATGGCCGGGAGGAAAACCCTGGGGTGACATCCTCGGCTTGCTCTGCCCGCAGGTTCTCCATGCGGCGCTTCACTCGATGGCGAATCAGCGGTATCAGAGCCAGGCCAATCAGAGAGAAAATCAGCCCCAGTATCCCAGCGACCATCAAGGTGAACAGACAGGCAATCCAGGTCAAGGTCATCCGCAGTATCCCAGGTCGCCTGACGGGACGAGTCGACTGGCGAACTTTTTCCTGCCAACGCTTGGCCTGGCGCCAAGCGCTGTTCTCGCGGTATTCATCAGCGTGAGTGAAATGCTCTTCATTAATCATCGTATTCGACTCCATCAACATCGAATGTGTCGCGGTTCAGGCGTATCTCGATTTCCTGGTGATCCGTGCCGTAGCCGTCCACTTCGATATGGGATTGATTGGCGTCCAGACCGACGATAAGCTCCAGTCCTTCGTTCTGTGCTCTGTCCAGAGCCTTGCTGACTTCATCGCCACTCAGGCTCCAGTCAGGAATCTGGCTCTGACGCTGCTGCTCCCGCAGAAGACTGCCATCATTGAGCGCCATATCGACGTCGAGCCTCCAGCCGTCCTTGCGCCAGCCTTCGATTTCGAATTGGCCATCGTCGACGCCGAGTTCGTCGTAGTTGGTGAATCCATAGTCGCTGGCACTCTGCAACAGACGGTTCAGTTCTTCCCGGGAGATGCCTTTGTCATCCGCCAGGGCAGAGGTGCTCACAGTGCCGGAGAGCGTCAGGGCGGCCAGGCTGTAACTCAACGTCTTTTTCATAGTGCTACTTCCTCTGGGTCCTGCTAAATATGGGTCGCCTGGGTGCACGGTTGATTCGTGCACTATTGGGCGAATGAAGCCATCCTCTCAGAGTCGACCTGTCACTAAGCTGACAGTGATATTCATGTTTCATTCATCTTGGCTGGGCGACACTACATGCTATGAAAATACTGATTCGATCTACCATTGCTGTGTGCTTGCTTGCGGTGCTGTGGGCTGTCAGCTGGGTGGTCATGAGTCCTGCGGGCGCAGGTCAGGAAACGCCTTCCGTCAGAGAAGACATGGCGAATGATTCTGCAGTAGAAAGCCGGAATGACTCCGATGTCATGCTTCATGTCGATGATGATGATGCAGATGAATGGAAGGACCTCCACCAGCAGGTGGCGGATGGCCATCTGGTGGGGCTGCCCCAGGTACTCGACTGGCTGGAAGCGCATTACGAAGGCCAGGTGCTGGAGGTAGAGCTGGAGCGCGATGACGGTGAGATCACCTACGAAGTCGAGATGGTTGGACCGAACGGGCAGATTGTGGAGTTTGAATTTGATGCTGTCAGCGGCGATCTTATCGGCATCGAAGGCGTCGGCATCCGGGAGATGCAAAAGACACCCCCAGGAGCCAATCAATAAGGAAAGCCGATGAAGATCTTGCTGATAGAGGATGATCAGGCGCTAGGCGAAGCCTTGGCTGAGTCGCTCAAGGATGGCGGGCTGCTGGTGGAACTGGCCGCTACAGGCGGAGATGGAGACTTTCTGTTGCGCACTGAGCGCTACGATGCGGTGGTGCTTGATCTTGGCCTGCCGGATGGTGATGGCACCCGCTGGTTATCCCAGTGGCGCGAGGATGGCATCGATCTTCCGGTGCTGGTGCTCACCGCCAGGGAGCGCTGGTCGGACAAGGCTGCGGGCTTTTCAGCTGGCGCCGATGACTATGTGACCAAACCCTTCGAGACGGCGGAAGTGCTGTTCCGCCTGCGTGCACTGGTTCGCCGTAGCCATGGCCATGCACATCCAGTACTCAGCGCGGGAGACCTCAATTTCGATACGCATACAGGCAGTGTCACCTTGGCCGGGCGTCCAGTGACGCTGACTGCCCAGGAGTCCCGCCTGCTGGCCTATCTGATGCATGCCCAGGAACGTGTCGTCAGCCGTGCCGAGTTGTCCGAGCATGTCTATGACCGTGATCATGAACCGGATTCGAATGTCATTGATGTGCAGATCAGTCGTCTCCGGCGCAAGCTGGGAGGTGAGCGTATCCAGACATTGCGCGGCCAGGGCTATCGTCTGGTGGCTGTCGATTCTGCGGCAGGGTGAGTGTGTCCAAGCGTATTTCCATGCGAAAAGTATCCTCCAGGGCCGGTAACTGGACCCTGGCACGGCGCTTGATCGTTGCCTCCATCGTCCTGGTGCTGGTGATTGTGCCCATCGTTGGCCTTGGGCTGTCGTTCAGCTTTCGTGAATCCGCTTCGGCTTCGTTCGATGAGCGCCTGGCTTCCATGCACAAGGTGCTGCTGGCTTCCTTCGAGCTGGATCGCACTACTGGAACCCTTACCCTCAACGACCGCATGGCCGATTCCCGGTTCGAACAGGTTTATTCCGGCTGGTATTGGCAGGTCAGTGATGGTGACGCCTTTACCCGTACCTCCCGGTCGCTGTGGGATCAGAGATTGCCGCTGGGCCGTCTTTCCGGGATTAGCTGGAGGACCATCAAGGGACCGCGTGGACAGTCGCTACGCATGGTGGAACAGACGTTGCTGGTGCCAGGGCAGAAGAAGCCAGTGCATGTCAGCCTGGCAGTGACGCGCCGGGAACTGACTGCCGAAATGGCTCGTTTTGAATGGTTGCTATGGCTATCGCTGGTAGCCCTGAGTGTCTTGTTGCTGAGTGGTCTGGTGTTGCAGATTCGCTGGGGGCTTGCACCTTTGCGTGCGTTGCATGACGACCTTGCTGAGGTGAAGTCGGGCAACCGTGAACGTCTTGAAACCCAGCTGCCAGGCGAGCTTGGCGAGTTGGCAACGACCATGAATGAAGTGCTTGATCATGACCGTCGCCTGATCGAACGCGGGCGCGCAGCAGCCGGCAATCTGGCTCATGCACTGAAGACGCCGGTCAGCGTGCTCCAGGCACAGGCTGATCGCCTGCCTGAGGCGGCGCGACGCCAGGTTCGAGAAGAAGTCTCTCGCATTGATGCCGCGGTACGCCATCATCTGGCCCGGGCGAGTGCAGCAGGAAGTGCCGCGTTGACCGCCAGTATCGATGTCGAAAAGGTGTTGGCCCCAGTCGTGGGTGGACTTGCGCGCCTGGCAGAGCGCCGGGGAAAGCATCTGGAGCGGAACTTCCTTCCTGGCCTGATGCTGCGTGTCGATCCTCAGGATCTTCAGGAGCTGACAGGCAACCTGCTTGAGAATGCCCTTGACTGGGCTTCCGGTCGTGTTGCGTTGAGCTTTCGTCTGCAAGGCGATGGCGCCTGCCTGTTACTGGAAGATGATGGCCCGGGGATGACGGAGGAACAGCGCCAGGCTGTGCTGGCCCGAGGGGTTCGCCTGGATGAGAAACGTCCTGGCAGTGGACTGGGGCTGGCTATCGTCGAAGACCTGGTGACGCTGTATGGCGGTCGCCTGACCTTGGGGGAGGCCAGTCTCGGCGGGCTTTCCGTAGAGGTATGGTTGCCAGGAGCGCGTTGTGCATGAGCGCAGACCTTGCGATGATGCAGCGACGTACGATTGGCAGCGAGGCGTGGCGTGGACAAGTTCGAAGTCAAATTGGATCAGGCAGCTCGGGCAGCCTGGCTGTCCTATGTTGGTGGTTGTACACAGGATGATATTGCCGCACAGCTGGGAGTATCCCGTCCGGGTGTTCAACGTCTGCTTGCCCTGGCGCGTCAGGAAGGGCTGATCAAGGTCCATATCGATCACCCCATTGCCCATTGTACGGCGCTTTCCCAAGCGATCCGCACGCGCTTCGGGCTCGATTATTGTGATGTGGTACCGGCAGCTACCGGTGCTGCCGATACCACACCTTACTTGGCCGTCGCAGGAGCCGAGCGTCTCTCGAAGTTCATCGAGCGTAGCGAACCTCAGACGCTATCCTTGGGCACCGGGCGATCTATCCGGGCGACTGCCGAGGCCCTCAGTCGCATCGATCGTCCCCAACACCGTTTCGTTTCCCTGGTGGGAAATGTTGCCCGCGATGGTTCAGCCAACCGTTATGACGGTGTCATGGTGGCGGCTGACAAGACGGGGGGCGAGCGCTTCCTGTTGCCTACCCCAGTTGTGGCCACCTCGGTGGAGGAAAAGGAATCATTGCTGTCCCAGCCTCTGTTTCGTGCCATTGGGAATGTGGCGACACAGGCTGCAGCGGCCTTTATCGGCGTCGGGCGTATCGATCCCCAGGCGACGCTGTTTCAGGATCACTTCATCAGTGCAGATGAGCTGAAGGAGCTGTTGGCGCTTGATGCGGTGGGCGAATTGCTGGGGTGGCCAATGAATGCCAATGGCGAAGTCATTGACTGCTCCATCACCCGGCGAGTGACCAGCCTGCCGTTACCCATGTTCCACGACCTGCCTGTGGTTGCCCTGGCTGGTGGGCGTGAAAAGGGGCCAGGCATTCTCGCGGCCCTGCGTGGAGGCTGGCTCAACGGCCTGATCACCGATGAGCATGCCGCACGCTTTGTGGTCGATCATCTATAGTCGTTCTGTTCAGATATCGTCGTTCCGTTCAGATGCCTTTATCTCCTGACGTTTCAGGGCTGCTGCTAAAGTCTAAGTGTATTGGCTTTGCGTTTTTTTGCCTCTTGTCCGATCATTTGATCATTCGTTGATGTGTTTGATCAATTATTGGTGTTTGATCAATTGTTGGTGTCTGACCAGAAATTGATGTCTGACCAGAAATTGATGTTTGAACAACGGTTGCCGCCTGGGTTGCTACTCTGCTGTCAACTTCACA
Organism: Halomonas binhaiensis; assembly: GCF_008329985.2. NCBI lineage: Bacteria > Pseudomonadati > Pseudomonadota > Gammaproteobacteria > Oceanospirillales > Halomonadaceae > Halomonas > Halomonas binhaiensis. Next base: position 4,235,440 of record NZ_CP038437.2, on the reverse strand, counting down.
GCCGTCAACTCCACAGCAGTCGATTCCACAACAGTCGATTCCACAACAACAATCTCGCTTGACGACCATATGATCAGGAGCGCGCCATGAACCATTGCCTGCCTATTCTTCCCCATCTCGCAGGAAAATCTTTCTGGCGGAGGCCAGTGACATCTCAGGTGCTTCTGGCAGGGGTTGCCTCACTAAGCGCGATGGCGGCCCAAGCGGAAACCATCACGGTCGCAACGGTCAACAACAATGACATGATCATCATGCAGGGGCTGACCAAGGAGTTCGAAAAGGCGCACCCCGATATCACCCTGGATTGGGTGGTGCTGGAAGAGAATGTACTGCGCCAGCGTATGACCACGGACATTGCGACCCAGGGCGGTCAGTTCGATGTGATGACCATCGGTACCTATGAAGTGCCGATCTGGGGCGAACGTGGCTGGCTGGAGCCGCTGGAGAATCTTCCGGAAGAGTATCAGGTCGACGATCTGATCAAGCCGGTACGCGATGGTCTGAGCCATGGTGACACGCTCTATGCCTTACCGTTCTATGCCGAAAGCTCGATGATGTATTACCGCAAGGATCTGTTCGAGCAGGCCGGTATCGAGGTACCCGAACAGCCGACCTGGGAGCAGGTGCGTGGCTGGGCCGAGCAGCTCAACGACCCGGATAATGATATGGCGGGTATCTGTCTACGTGGCAAGCCTGGCTGGGGCGAGAACATGGCCTTCCTGTCCACCCTGGTGAATACCTACGGTGGTCGCTGGTTCGATATGGACTGGAATCCGGAGATCAACAGCGAAGCCTGGAAGGAGGCCATCTCCTTCTATGTCGACCTGATGCAGAACTATGGCCCCCCTGGGGCTACTTCCAATGGCTTCAACGAGAACCTTGCACTGTTTTCTCGTGGCAACTGCGCCATATGGGTCGATGCCACCTCTGCGGCAGGGCGCTTGTATGACGCCAATGCGTCAGAGGTTGCCGAGCAGTTGGGTTTCGCACCTGCCCCGGTAGCCGAGACGCCCAAGGGATCCCACTGGTTATGGTCCTGGTCGCTTGCCATTCCTGCCTCTTCCGAGCACAAGGAAGCTGCCCAGACCTTCATTACCTGGGCTACCTCCCAGGATTACGTGAAACTGGTCGGTGAGACCAAGGGTTGGACCAGCGTGCCGCCAGGCACTCGGGAAAGCACTTACGAGAACCCTGCGTATCAGGAGGCTGCGCCTTTCGCCAGTTTCGTGCTGGATGCCATCCGTAACGCGGATCCCAATGATTCCACCTTGGAGCCGAATCCTTATGTCGGGGTGCAGTTCGTCGCCATTCCCGAGTTCCAGGCTATCGGCACTCAGGTAGGGCAGATGATCGCCGCGGCGCTGGCCGGTGACATGCCCGTGGAGCAAGCCCTGGATCAAGTCCAGGGGGCGACTGAACGCAACATGAAGCGGGCTGGCTATATCGAGTAGGCCAGACTGCTGTGCGGCGGGCGGTTTTGCTTCGCCCGCCGCTGTACTCCACTTCCCTGTGAGTGACTTCCCATGATCAAGACACGAGCTTCCGGCCGCACTGTCGGAGGGTTGCGTACTCTCTCGCTTCAGGCACCTGCGGTGACCTTGCTGTTCCTGTGGATGATAGTGCCGCTGGCGATGACACTGTGGTTCTCGCTGCAGCGCTACAACCTGCTGATGCCTGGCATGGGCGGTTTTGCCGGATTGGAAAACTACGAGTTCCTGCTTACCGATCCTGCGCTGTGGTCGGCCATGGGCACGACGCTGCTGCTGGTGGGTTGGGTACTGGCCATCACCGTTGTCGGTGGCACCCTGCTGGCGGTGCTGTTCCAGCAAGAATTCATGGGCAGGGGGATTGCCCGGGTGCTGGCGATATCCCCCTTCTTCGTCATGCCGACGGTCAGTGCTCTGGTGTGGAAGAACATGATGATGCATCCGTCCAACGGGGTGCTGGCCTGGTTGTCCGAAAGCCTGGGGTTGCCGGTGATCGACTGGTTCTCCAGCCTGCCGCTGACCTCAGTGATCATCATCGTCGCCTGGCAATGGCTGCCTTTTGCTCTGTTGATCCTGCTGACCGCCATGCAGTCTCTGGATGATGATCAGGTCGAGGCAGCGCGCATGGATGGCGCAGGGCCCCTGGCGATCTTCTTCTATATCACTCTGCCGCATCTCAAGCGGGCCATCAGCGTGGTGATCATGATCGAGATGATCTTCCTGATGACCATCTTCGCCGAGATATTCGTCACCACCTCGGGCGGCCCGGGCCTGGCGACCACCAACCTGGCCTATCTCATCTATATCCGCGCGCTGCTCGACTTCGACGTGGGTACCGCTTCTGCCGGCGGGGTGATTGCCATCATCCTGGCCAATATCGTCGCCATCTTCCTGGTCCGCATGGTGGCCAAGAACTTGGAAAATTGAGGGTGATATCAATGAGTACGACGACAACTGCCAAGACCGCCGCCGCTCCTGCACACATCAGTATCGGTGATGCAGCCCGTGCCCAACGCTGGCGCAAGGTGGGGATCGCACTGCTGGGATGGATGGTGGCATTGCTGATCTTCTTCCCGATCTTCTGGATGATCATCACTGGCTTCAAGACCGAGACGGATGCGGTGGCGGATCCGACGCTGATCTTCAGCCCGACGCTGGAAAGTTATGCCGCCGTTCAGGGGCGTGCGGATTATCTGAAGTTCGCGCTCAACAGCGTCGCGGTGTCCTTTGGCTCCACGCTGCTGGCGCTGTTGATTGCGATTCCATCGGCCTATGCCATGGCATTTCTGCCGACCAAGCGCACCAAAGGCACGTTGCTGTGGATGCTTTCCACCAAGATGCTGCCTTCGGTAGGGGTCCTGGTACCGATTTACCTGATCTTCCGTGATGTGGGCCTGCTCGATACCCGTACGGGGCTGATCATTGTCTATACCCTGATGAACCTGCCGATCGTGGTGTGGATGCTTTACACCTTCTTCAAGGATCTGCCCAAGGACATTCTCGAAGCAGGGCGCATGGATGGTGCCGGCACCCTGCAGGAGGTGTGGTACCTGCTCTTGCCTCTGACATTGCCCGGCATCGCCTCCACCGGCCTGCTGTCGGTGATCCTCAGCTGGAACGAGGCTTTCTGGAGCCTCAATCTCACCACTTCCAAGGCGGCCCCGCTGACCGCCTACATCGCTTCCTTCTCAAGTCCCGAGGGCTTGTTCTGGGCCAAGCTGTCCGCTGCGTCGACCATGGCCATTGCGCCGATTCTGATCTTCGGCTGGCTGACCCAGAAACAGATGGTGCGTGGTCTGACCTTCGGTGCTGTGAAATAAGGGGACGAACAAGATGGCAACTCTCACTCTCAACAATGTGGTCAAGAGCTTTGGCGACACCCAGGTCATCAAGGGGGTCGACCTGGAGGTCAAGGACCAGGAATTCGTGGTGTTCGTCGGCCCTTCCGGCTGCGGCAAGTCGACCCTGTTGCGCATGATTGCCGGCTTGGAAAGCACCAGTTCTGGAGACCTGCTGATCGATGGCCAGCGCATCAATGACCTGGGGCCGGCTGAGCGTGGTCTGGCTATGGTGTTCCAGAGTTATGCCCTCTATCCGCATATGACGGTAGAGGACAACATGGGCTTCAGCCTCAAGCTGGCTGGTGTATCGAAGGATGAACGCCGCACGAAGGTGCTGGAAGCCGCCAGGATCCTCCAGCTCGAGCCATTGCTCGAACGCAAGCCCAAGGCCCTGTCCGGTGGTCAACGTCAGCGTGTGGCCATTGGCCGTGCGATCGTGCGTAACCCCAGCATTTTCCTGTTCGATGAGCCGTTATCCAACCTGGATGCCGCACTGCGCGTGCAGATGCGCATAGAGCTGGCGCGACTGCATGAAGAGCTCAAGGCCACCATGATCTATGTCACCCACGACCAGATCGAAGCCATGACCATGGCGGACAAGATTGTGGTCCTGCAGGGCGGTGTCGTCGAGCAGGTGGGGTCGCCCATGGAGCTCTATCACCATCCCCGCAATCGCTTTGTGGCCGGCTTCATCGGCTCGCCTAAGATGAACTTCCTGCCCGCGGTAGCCGAAGGCGTTGGTGCCTCCGGGGTCGAGGTTCGCCTGCCGGGCGGAGGGAGCGTATGCGTGCCGGCCAATGGCGAAGGTGTTGCCCGCGATGCCGCCATGGAACTGGGTATCCGTCCGGAACACCTTGAACTGGATGAGCAGGGAGCGCTCAGTGGCCGAATCAGCGTCATTGAACGCCTGGGCGGACAGACGTCCCTGTACGTGGAGACCGAGGGCCAGCTGGTCACTCTGATGGTGGATGGCGATGTTGCTCATCGTGTTGGCGATGATATCCGCTTCGGCTTCGCCGCCTCGCGTGCCCACCTGTTCGACGCTGATGGCCTGGCTTTGGAGAGTCTGGAGCGACATCCCCTGGCATCGCTGACGCGTCAGGACAATCGTGCTGACTCGAGGGCCTGAAGGATGCGTCAGCCTTGAGGGCCCAGACATTGGAACTGGATCGAATCCATCTACAAGAAGGAACGCCCATGCAGACCTTGATCTTCGACTGTGATGGCGTACTGGTCGATAGCGAGGTGATCGCCGAAGCGACTCTGATCGAACGTCTCAGTGAGTGGTTGCCAGATGTTGATGTGGAGCAGGCCCTGGCCCAGGCACTTGGCCAGACGACTGAGGCCATTCTGCTGGGGCTCGAGGCTCTCAGTGCTCATGCGTTGCCTCAGGCTGCGCTGGCGCTGCTCGATGATGAAATTGAAGCGCGCCTGGCCCAGGAACTCGATGCTATCGAGGGCGCCGCGGCAGCGATAACGGTGGTGGACTTGCCCAAGGCTGTGGTCTCCAACAGCCGCCGTTGCCGAGTGGTGGCATCTCTGTCCAAGACCGGGCTGGATCGCGTCTTGCAGGGTGCGCCGATCTTCTGTGCGGAACAGGTCGAGCGTCCCAAGCCCGACCCGGCTGTCTATCAGCTGGCGGCAAATACGCTGGGCGTCATGCCAGGAAACTGCCTGGTCGTCGAGGACTCGGTATCCGGGGCCCGAGCCGCGCGAGCAGCAGGCATGACGGTGATCGGCTTTGTCGGTGCCAGCCACGTACCGGCAGGACAGGCAGACAGGCTGAGCGAACTCGGGGTATGGAGAGTCATGCAGCGCATGGCGGAGCTACCCGGGTTGGTGGAGGACTGGCGCAGTGAACAACGGCTCAAGGCTTGATGTGACCTTGTGGTCCTTTGAATTAAGTCTTTGCCAACAGGAGCAAACAGCATGACAGCTAAGCTGGACAATCAGGTGGCGGTGATTACAGGGGGGGCGAGAGGCATCGGGCTGGCCATTGCCGAACGTTATCTGCAGGAGGGCGCCCGGGTCGTGGTGGCAGATGTCGATACTGCCGCCATAGAGGAAGCCATCATCCATCTGAATGGTGGAGAGCGGGTGCTGGGGGTGCGACTGGATGTCTGTGACCGGGTTTCCATCGATGCCATGGTGACAGAGGTGACAGCGCAGTTCGGTGGCATTGATGTTCTGGTCAATAATGCTGCTGTCTTTGATATGGCTCCTGTGCTGGACGTCGAGGAAAGCAGCTTCGACCGTCAGTTTGCCGTCAACGTCAAAGGCCTGTTCTTCACTTTGCAGGCGGTGGCCAAGTCCATGGTCGAGCAGGAGCGCGCAGGACGCATCATCAATATGGCGTCTCAGGCAGGGCGGCGAGGAGAGGCTCTAGTCAGTACCTACTGCGCGACCAAGGCTGCAGTGATCAGCCTGACGCAGTCTGCAGGGCTTGATCTGGTCAAGCACGGTATTCGCGTCAACGGCATTGCTCCCGGGGTGGTAGATACCCCCATGTGGGAGGAGGTCGATGCCCTGTTCGCCAAGTACGAGCAGCGCCCCCTGGGTGAGAAGAAACGCCTGGTCGGTGAGGCAGTCCCCATGGGACGCATGGGGCGCCCGGAAGATCATGCCGGTGCGGCCGTGTTTCTGGCCAGTGCTGACAGCGATTATGTAGTCGCGCAGACGCTCAATGTCGATGGCGGCAACTGGATGAGCTGAAAACGGAGAGTCCTTCCATGAATCTTTCCATCGACAGTGTCGCTGAACGACTGATGGCAGCGGCTGAAGGGCGCAAGCGTTATATCGTCGCCCTGGCAGGGCCCCCTGGTGCCGGAAAGTCCTATCGCTCAGCCTGGCTGGAACGCGCCATCAATGAACGTCGGCCCGGAGTGGCGGCGGTGGTGCCGATGGATGGTTACCACTACGACAACGCGGTCCTCGAGCCCATGGGACTTCTGCCCGTCAAGGGAGCTCCCGAGACCTTTGATGCAGCGGGCTTGCGCCACGATCTAGCTCGGCTCAGGTCCGCGGACTGTGATGTCGCAGTACCGGTATTCGACCGGCCTCTGGACCTGTCGCGTGCCGGAGGACGAGTGATTACTCCTCGCCAGAGAATTCTCATCGTCGAAGGCAATTATCTGTTGCTGGAAGAAGGTCCTTGGCCTGCGTTGCGGGACTATTTCGATTTCAGCCTGTTTCTCCATGTCGATGACGAAGTGCTGGAGCAGCGCCTGATCCAGCGCTGGCTAGGCATGGGCCAGGACCAGGCAGGAGCCATCGCCAAGGCTCGCGACAAGGACATGCTCAATACCCGGCTGATCAAGGCTTGCTCGGCAGCTGCCGATCTGGTCTGGGACTGATAACGCCTCAATATATCGGGAGACTTTGCCATGACTCGACTCAGCCAAGCGACGCTGGGCCAGCTTGACGTGCGTGTGGCTTGCCCTGGCTATGATCGTGACCACATCACGCCGGGCATTGTGCATATTGGTGTTGGTGGGTTTCATCGCGCTCACCAGGCCATGTATGTGGACACCCTGATGGAACAGGGTCTGGCCCGGGACTGGGGCATTATCGGCGTAGGCGTGATGCCTGGGGACAGCCGCATGCGTGATGCCCTGAGTCGCCAGGACTATCTCTATACCCTGGTGGTCAAGCACCCGGATGGCAGCTACGAGCCTCGGGTAATGGGCGCCATGCTCGACTATCTGTTTGCTCCGGATGACCCCGAGGCCGTTATTGAGGCCATGGCGGCCCCTGACATTCGTATCGTCTCACTCACCGTGACGGAAGGCGGGTACAACTTCCATCCCGTCACGGGAGCATTCGACCTGGACAACCCTGATGTTCAGCACGACCTGCGCCATCCAGAGTCTTCTCGTACCAGCTTTGGTCTGGTGGTTGAAGCGTTGCGTCGCCGTCGCGAACGAGGTGTTGCGCCTTTCACCGTGATGTCCTGTGACAATATCCAGGGCAATGGTGAGGTAGCTGGAGCGATGTTCGGCTCCTTTGCCCAGGCACGGGATCCAGAGCTGGCGCAGTGGATCGAGCATCATGTGCCTTTCCCCAACTCCATGGTCGACCGTATCACTCCGGTCACGACGCCCAACGACATCGCCGAGCTCCAGCAACGTTTCAACATCGAGGATGCCTGGCCCGTGGTGTGCGAACCCTTCAGCCAATGGGTGCTGGAGGATAACTTCGTTTCAGGTCGCCCGGAGCTTGAAAAGGTGGGTGTGCAGGTCGTGGCAGATGTCATGCCCTATGAGCTGATGAAATTACGCCTGCTCAATGCCAGTCATCAGGCATTGTGCTATTTCGGGTATCTGGTCGGATATCGCTATGCTCATGAAGTCTGTCAGGATGCATTGTTCGTCGATTTCCTGTTGGGCTATATGAGAGAGGAAGGCAGTCCAACTCTGGAGCCGGTGCCAGGCGTCGATCTAGAGCAATATTGCCTGACCTTGATCGAGCGTTTTGCCAACCCGGAAATCAAGGATACCCTGGCACGTCTGTGTGCCGAGAGTTCTGATCGTATCCCCAAATGGCTGGTGCCCGTCATACGTCATCAACTGGAGCATGGCGGTGACATAAGGCGCTCTGCCGCGGTAGTGGCCAGTTGGGCGCGTTATGCTGAAGGTGTCGATGAGGCCGGAGAACCCATCGAAGTGGTTGATCGACTAAAGGATTCGCTGATGGCCATTGCTGGCGAAAACCGTCGCAGGCCGACGGCCTTTATCGAAAACCGCGAGCTGTTCGGAGACCTTGTGGATGATCCGCGTTTCGTCTCTGCCTATCTCGATACATTGGAATCCCTGCATGAAAGGGGGGCACGGGCTACCCTTGAATCATTTGTCTGACGGCAACTCTTCGAGAGGGCGATAAGCGCATGTACGTGGGAGTGGATTGCGGAACCCAAAGCACCAAGGTGGTGGTGGTGGATGTGGATGCCGGTCGTTTGCTGGGGGAGAGTAGTCGACCTCACCAGCTTGTCGAAGGAGACAATGGGCGCCGGGAACAAAACCCTGAAGAGTGGATAAAGGCCTTTCTCGGGGCGTTTCATGAGGCGCTGCAACGTGCTGGTGTGAAAGCGGGAGATATCCGTGGCATCGGTGTGTCGGGACAACAGCATGGCATGGTAGCCCTGGATGCCAATGACCAGCCGCTATACCCCGCCAAGCTATGGTGCGATACCGAAACGCATGTGCAAAATGAGGCGCTCAAGGAGGCCCTGGGCGGAGAAGCCGGCTGTCTGGACAAGCTTGGTCTGGTACTGCAGACAGGCTATACCGCTTCCAAGGTAGCATGGTTGCGTCAGCACCAGGCAGATGCCTATGCCCGTATCAACAGCCTGTTGTTGCCCCATGATTATCTCAACCTTTGGCTGACCGGCGAGAAGGTGGCCGAAGCCGGTGATGCTTCGGGTACGGGGTACTTCGATACCCGAAAACGTTGCTGGCATCACCAGGTTTTCTCCATGATCGCGCCGGAGCTTGATCCAGACCGAGTGTTGCCTCGCCTGATCGATTCTCGACAAGCGGCGGGGCAGGTTCGGCCCGAGCTGGCGCGGGAGCTTGGCCTGCGTGATGGGGTTGTAGTGTCCAGTGGTGGTGGCGACAACATGCTCGGAGCCATTGGCACCGGTAATATTGCACCGGGCATGGTGACCATGAGCTTGGGCACTTCGGGAACGGTGTGTGCTCATTCCCCGGCCTCTGTCGAGGCAGATGCACAGGTAGCCAACTTCTGTGCCAGTCATACCGGCTGGTTGCCACTGATCTGTACGATGAATGTCACCTCGGCGACGACCAAGGTACGAGAGCTGTTCGGGCTTGATATCGCCGCCTTCAACGCAGCGATAGAAGCTTCGCGCATCGGTGCTGGTGGCGTCACGGTATTGCCATTCTTCAATGGTGAGCGGGTACCGACATTGCCTGAGGCATCTGCTTCGTTCCACGGTCTGACCAGCGTCAACACAACCCCGCAGAACCTGTGTCGCGCAGTGGTCGAGGGGGCGACCTTCGGCCTGCGCTATGGCTTGGAGCTGCTTGGCCCCTTGGCCTCCCAGGTCAGTCAGATTCGTCTTATCGGGGGAGGGGCCAAAAGCGCTGCCTGGCGTCAGATCGTTGCCGATGTCACCCAATCTCAGGTGGTGTGTCCCACGGTGACGGATGCGGCGGCTCTTGGTGCTGCCATTCAAGCTGCATGGTGTGTGGGTGTCGGTGAGCTTGATGCCCTGTGTGAGCAGTTGGTTCATCTGGATGGTGCGGCCCAAGTGGATCCCGACTCCCGTAACGGCGAAGCCTACGAGGAAGCCTTCAAGTGTTATCTCGACACCCAGAATCGACTGTACGGTGTTGTGTGAAAACTGAGGAAGGTGGCCGCCTCGCTGAGTGAGTTTGTAATGAGGAGAGTGTTTTCGGAAAAGTCTTACGTATTCTTTATCTCTGGACGATTGTGACAAGGCCGTCTCCATGCCCAACATGAGAAAGATGAAAGATACTTTCGGGCAAGGAGATAGAGATGAGACTTTTCCGGTGGCTCGGCTGCCGTAATGGCGGCAGCCGGCACGATACACAACAGGCACCCTGGCGAAGGATAGATGGCGTCAAGTGGCACCTTGCCGGAAAACAAACGTTTTCTGATTACACCGAAACAGAGTTTCTCGATCTGCTGTGGGAGATTTTTGCTCTTCCGGTTCGAAAGGACATGTCAATTGCCGAACTGGGCGTCTATATGGATCAATTGGTATCCCATGTAGAGCAGGTCAGCCGCTACCCTTATGTCAGAGACCTCATCTTCTATCCATCATCCGACAAGGAAGATTCTCCAGAAGGGGTTCTGGAAGTGATCCAACAATGGAGAAAGGCACGGGGGTTGTCGGAGTTCAGCCACGACGCGACTATCAGGCACGGAATTTCACCCTTCAGTGGCAGAAGGTGGAGTCGACATAAACGGTGGTGGAGAAAAGCGTGCCCCACGGTCGATGACGTCACGTAAGCGAATGCAACACCATGCGGATGACGCATGCACAAGATGCCTTGCCCATGGGGTGACATGTTTCTTCCTTGACGAATGATGTATACAACATTGAGGTTGTTATATCTTGAGACCCTGACAAACAATATTCGTGCCTGCGAGGTTCTTCCATGTCATTGCCCGCTTCTGGTCCATCAGCCGATACTGAAATACTGTCCTGGAACGCATCGGCGCTGTCCAGTGCGATTCACTCCCGAGAGGTTTCCTGTCGCGAGGTGATGGCGGCCTATCTGGGGCATGTCGACAGAGTCAATCCCAGGGTCAATGCCATCATTTCCAGAGTCAGCGATGAGATGCTGCTGGCACAGGCCGAAGCCTGTGACCGTGAGTTGTCCCAGGGCCATTCACGGGGCTGGCTGCATGGCGTTCCCCAGGCAATCAAGGACCTGTCTCCCACCCGCGATATCCCTACTTCGATGGGGTCCCCGTTGTTTGCCGGCAAGACGCCTGCCGATGATGGCTTGATGGTCAAGCGCATGCGTGACGCGGGGGCCATTTTCATTGGCAAGACCAACACGCCCGAATTTGGCCTGGGCTCGCAGACCTACAACAGTGTCTTTGGTGCCACTGGTAATGCGTATGATCATGGTTTGTGTGCGGGTGGTTCGAGTGGCGGTGCGGCTGTAGCGCTGGCCATGCGCATGCTGCCGGTGGCCGATGGCAGTGACATGATGGGGTCATTGCGTAACCCGGCCGCCTACAACAATGTGTACGGATTGCGCCCATCCTTCGGCAGAGTTCCCTATGGTCCCGCCTTCGATGTCTTTGGCCATCAGTTGGCCACTGAAGGCCCCATGGCTCGCAGTGTGGCGGATCTGGCCCAGTTACTGGCCATTCAGGCCGGTGCTGACCCCAGCCAGCCATTGTCATTGCAGGATGACCCTGCGGCTTTTGCAAGATTTGCCCAGGAGTCCAGTAATACCAGGGCGGCAAAAGGCATGCGCATCGGCTGGGTTGGCGATTGGAATGGTTATCTTCCGATGGAGGCTGGCGTGCTTGATGTGTGCAAGGGCGCGCTGAATGTCTTCTCAGGCATGGGCGCCGAGGTGGAACCCTTGATTCCTGACTTTTCCCCACAACGCCTGTGGCAGAGCTGGTTGGTCCTGCGGCAGTGGGCAGTGGCTGGCAAGCTGGCGTCGACCTGGTCGAACCCGGACACTCGTCAGGCCCTCAAGCCCGAGGCGCAGTGGGAGATCGAACAGGGCATGCAACGCTCAGCACTGGAAGTGCACGAGGCTAACGTGTCCCGCAGCGCCTGGTATGCGTCTTTGCTCAAGCTCTTCGAACGTTTCGATGTGCTGGCGCTACCCAGTGCCCAGACCTTTGCCTTTGATGTGCATACACCTTGGCCGAAAGAGGTGGGAGGGCGTTCCATGGATACCTATCATCGCTGGATGGAAGTGGTCATACCGGGATCATTGTCGGGTTGCCCGGTAATCAGCATCCCGGCAGGGTTCAATCAACAGGGCAAGGCCATGGGCCTGCAGTTGATTGCTCCTCCCCGCCAGGAGCTTGAGCTGCTGCGCTATGCGGCAGCCTTCGAGGCTGCTGGGCCGGAATGGTTGGCCCAGGAACCCGACTGGCGTTGACCGTTCATTCCCTCCAGATGCTGGCCACGATGCGATAACTCTCCAGGCGATCCTCGATATCATAGGTATCGGTGTTGAGCATCAGCTCATCGGCACCGGTACGCTCAAGGAAGCGCTCCAGCCCTTGGCGTACGGTGTCCGGCCCGCCGATGATGGAGGCCCCGAGAAATCCTTCCACCTGATGACGCTCCATGGGCGTCCAGTCCAGCTCCTTGACCGGGGGTTGGGCGCGCTGGCGCTTGCCCCTGATCATGCCCAGAAACTTCTGGCGTGCCGTGCTGGCGAGGAAATTGGCCTGTGCATCGCTTTGCGCAGCAATGACCGGTAGCCCGACCATGGCGTGGGGTTTCTCCAGCACATCAGAAGGACGGAACTGAGTGCGATAGAGATGCAGAGCTTCGTCGAGCTGAGCCGGAGCAAACTGGGCAGCGAAGGCGAAGGGCAGGCCTTCCCGTGCGGCCAACTGAGCACTGTACAGGCTTGAGCCAAGTAGCCAGAGAGGCACCTTGGTGCCCTGGCCAGGAACCGCGCGCACGCGTTGGCCTGGTTGCTCGTCCCCGAGGAATTTCTGCAGTTCGGCCAGGCGCTGGGGAAAGTCTTCAGCGCCAGCATAGGGGTCCCTGCGCAGGGCTGCCATGGTGGCCCCGTCGGCGCCAGGTGCTCGGCCCAGCCCCAGGTCGATGCGCCCAGGATAGAGCGTTTCCAGAGTGCCGAACTGTTCTGCGATCACCAGCGGTGAGTGATTGGGCAGCATGATGCCACCACTGCCGATGCGTAGTTGTGACGTGTTTCCAGCGATGTGGCCGATCAGCACTGAAGTAGCTGCACTGGCGATACCTTCCAGGCTGTGGTGCTCGGCTAGCCAGAAACGGGTAAAGCCCAATGATTCGACGAGCTGCGCCAGGTGAACACTGTCTTGAAAGCTTTCGGCAATGGTTCCTCCATCCCGAATGGGCGCCAGGTCGAGAACGGATAGTGATGTGCTTCTGAGTCGAGACATAGTGTGAGACCGCCAAAAGTCAGGGGGTTTGCACGTAATGATGGCAAGGGGTGGAGATTTTTATGCCCTATCGGTAGTAAAGTGGCGAATCCAGCTACCCTTGGCGTCATGTTAGGTATGCTGGCTAGGGGGCTTGCCTCCAACATATCGATAACATTTTAACTGTTATCTTGCTATGGGTCTGCAAAGGCCGCCTGGCAATGCTTTGCTAGAATGCTTTGCTAGAAGAGCTTCCGTCCGTAGGACACGGCCGGTGCGGCGCTGCACAGGCCTTCCCAATAAGTGTCAATAATTAGGAAGGCGTTATGCAACAAAACGAAGGACAGCGGGTCTTCTATGTCTCCGCCATCATCATACTGGTGCTGGTGGCTCTTGGTGCCATCTTTCCCGTGGAGTTTGGCAACGTCGCGGGCGCCGCACTCAGTTCCGTCGTACATTTGTTCGGCTGGTTCTATCTGCTATCCGTATTCGTCATCATGATCTTCCTGCTCGGCCTTGCCATGAGCAAATATGGCAAGGTGCGCCTGGGGCCTCAGGATGAAAAGCCGGAATATGGCTTCTTTTCCTGGGTCAGCATGTTGCTGGCGGCAGGCTTCGGGGTCGGGCTGGTGTTCTATGGCATGGCAGAACCCATGACCCATTACATATCGCCCCCCTATGGAGATGTGCCTCCGGAAAGCGTGGAATCCGCGCGTTACGCGATTCAATACAGCTTCTTCAACTGGGGCATCCATCAGTGGACGGCCTTTGCCTTGGTCGGGCTGGTCATCGCCTATTATCAGTTTCGCAAGGAACAGGCAGGCCTGGTCTCGGTGGTACTGCGTCCTCTGACAGCCAAACGTCCGTATTTACAACGCTTTGGTGGCATGCTCGATGTATTTGCTGTCGTTGCCACCGTGATGGGAGTGGCCACCTCCCTGGGCCTGGGAGTGCTGCAGACCAATGGCGGGCTCCATGAAGTATTTGGCATTCCGGAAAATGGCCTGTGGAAGTTCATCATCCTTGCCTGCATGTTCGTCGCCTACATGGCATCGACCTGGTCGGGTCTGGACAAGGGCATCAAGCGCCTGTCGAACCTCAACATGGTGCTGTGCATCCTGATGATGCTGTATGTGCTGGTGACTGGCCCGACCCTGAAGATTCTCGAGACCATTACCCTGGGGCTCGGTGACTATCTACAGAACTTCTTTGTCATGAGTTTGCGCATGTCTCCCTATGACGGCAACTCCTGGGCAGAGAGCTGGACCATCTTCTACTGGGCCTGGGTCATTGCCTGGTCACCTTTCGTGGGTACCTTCGTGGCACGTATCTCCCGTGGTCGCACGATCAAGGAATATGTCTTTGGTGTTCTGTTCGTGCCCCCGGTTCTGGCTTGTGTATGGCTGGGGATCTTCGGCGGTACCGCGATTCACATGGAGCTGGCGACCGAGAACCTTGGTCTGGCTGCGGCAACACAGGACAACATCACCGTCGCACTATTCAAGATGTTCGACCTGATGCCGTTCTCTGGCCTGCTTTCTGTCATGGCCATGGTGCTGATCTTCATCTTCCTTGTGACATCGGCGGACTCTGCCACGTATATCGTCGCTCAGATGACCGATAATGGTTCGATGAACCCACCTCTCTACAAGCGAGTGCTATGGGGAGTGTTGATTGCGGCCATCTGCCTGACATTGATCGTCACCGGAGGCGGAGGACTCAAGGGGCTGCAATCCGCTTCTGTACTATCGGCACTACCTTTCACCTTTATCCTGTTCCTGATGGTCATCGTCCTGATGAAGCAGCTGCGCAAGGATCGCAAGCTGATGCTCGAAGGACTTTATAACCATTACAAGGAGATGCCAGTGGGAGCCGACGCTTTCGAAGCCTGTGATCTGGCCAAGGAGCAAGGCATGCCGCCGCCAGAAGAAGCGCTCAAGGAAGACGATGACCTGCTGGAAGAGGATGATGATTTTCCAGGGACTCCAGTGCCCCAGGAGGTTCCGATCCGATAGTGAGATGGAACCGATAGCAGGAAGCCTGGTCTCATTTTGACCAACAACGCCGACGCCTTGTGTGTCGGCGTTGTTTTGAAGAAGCAGGCAGATGCAAGAAATAAAAAGCCGGGAAGAAAATTGTACACCGGGCTACTGACATGGTGGTCAGTACGACCAGGAGAGCGTAAGCTTTCCACATAAGTGAAAGGAATCTGGGGCATGCCTTCTTCTCACGCCCGTGGCGCCACGCCACGCCGCACTTCTCATCGCACCTCCCGTCAACGCAGCAGGAAAACGGTACCGCATGACGGCAGACTGGATCGCTGGTTGGATCGAGTCGTCACTATCGCGGTTATCACTGCTGTCATCGTCGGAGCGGTGGCGCTGGGCATGTCGTTGTTTGTGCAGCCCTGAGCGGTTTTATAGAGCAGCCTTGAGCGGTCTCATAGAACAGCCCTGAGCGGTTTTTCCATAGAACAACCTTGAGCGGCTTTTTTATCAACAGCCCTGAACGGGATTTGCCATCAGCCATGGGGGCATCTTGAGCAGGCGAAGAAGAGAGGAAACCATCCTGGCATCAGCAGGAATGGAAGAAGAGGGGCTGGAATAGAGTCGTTGGAAAAGCGTAACGCAGAAGGTAGATGATGCCCATCCTGGGGCAACCTCATCCTGAGGCATCTCGTCCCGAGATTTTCGCACAGGTGACGCCTGTATCGCCCGATACAGGGCTTCCTTGTCCTGGTAGGCCCGTAGTCGAGCCCGCCTATCCTATCGTCATCAGGTCTATCCGGTCGTCAAGCTGCCGCTTAGTAACTTAACTGCTGCTCAGTAGCGATAGCGGCGGTGCTTGTCACGGCTCAGGTCGATGTCGTCGGAATCCGTGATGGCCCCCGCCGCGGCACCCAGGCCACCGCCGATGATGGCGCCCTTGCTCATGCTGCCACCGGTCACGGCAGCAGTACCAGCACCCACGGCTGCACCGATACCGGCACCACTCAAGGCGCGTCCGCCAGTGCTGGTACCGCAGGCGCTCAGGCTCAGAGCCATGACACCCGCCAACATGATGGAAGAGAGAGTCTTGATATGCTTGTTCATGATTGCGCCTCCTGTTGAATACGCTGTTGAGACGAATCTTATCGAACACTGTTCTAGTTTCTCAAGATATTGATCTTTCTCTAAAATGTCTCTTGCTGGCGACGACCTCTCCTCATTTCTTGCCGAATGCCGGTTGCTGTTGCGTAATACAGTGGATATTACCGCCTCCGAGCAGGATTTCCCGCGCCGGGACCCCTACGACTCGACGCCCCGGGAACAGCTTTTCAAGAATGGCGTTGGCTTCGGCGTCTCGTTGAGGGTCCAGCAGGGGCATCACCACGACACGGTTGCCGATGTAGAAGTTGACGTAGGACGCAGCCATGCGGTCTCCAGGCTGACGCGGGTGGGAGCTGGCAAGGCGATCGATGCCGCTGGCTTCATCCTCGGCGATATACAGAGGGCCGGGTTGGGGTAGACGATGGACCGTAAGGGTGCGACCCTTTGCATCGACCGACGAGCTCAGTACGGACAAGGCCTCACGGCAGATTTCATACTGTGGATCCGAAGTGTCGTCGCACCAGGTCAAGGCAACTTCGGATGGCGCGATGAAGCAGCAAAGATTATCCACATGGCCATTGGTTTCGTCCAAATGACACCCTCGGGGTAACCAGATCACCTTGCTGACACCCAGATAGGCACACAGTACCTGCTCCATCTCGTCACGTGTCAGGCCCGGATTGCGGTTGGGGTTGAGCAAGCACTCCTCGGTCGTGATCAGGGTGCCTTCGCCATCCACATGAATCGCACCGCCTTCCAGAACCACTCCTGCCTTGAAACACGGTACCCCCAGCATTTCTCCAATCTTCTGGCGAATGCGCCGGTCCTTGTCCCATGGGAAATAGAGCCCATCCTTGAGTCCTCCCCAGGCATTGAATTCCCAGTCCACCATGGCCAGGCCTTTCTCGGGATGAGTGAGAAAGGTCGGGCCGACATCGCGCATCCAGGCATCATTGCTGGAAATCTCCACGACGCGTATCTGTGCGGGCAGTTGATGGCGGGCATTTTCGTACTGGTCATCATTCACACCGACGTAGACTGTCTCGCTGTGGCTGATGGCCGTCGCCACTTCGACGAAGGCCTGCTGAGCCGGCTTGGCACCCAGTCGCCAGGTGTCTGGCCGCTGTGGCCACAGCATCCAGCAAGCATCGTGGGGGGAAAATTCCGCTGGCATGGACCAGCCCTGTTCGGCTGGAGTAGGAGAAATGATGGTGTTCATGAAAGAACTCACTGTAGACCGATAAACAGGAATACACCGGTGGCCAGGGCCGCGGCAATCAGGACATAGGGTAACTGGGTCAGGGCGTGGGCCATGGGACTGCATCCGCTGCCCTGCGCAGACAGCACCGTGGAGTCGCCATAGAAACAGGCGTGGCTGCCGAAGGCACTGGCCGAGATCAGGGCACCGACGACCAGCGGCATGTTGGCATCAACGCTTTGCGCCAGGGGCAGCACAATGGGCATGGCAACCGCAAACAACCCCCAGAAGGAGCCTGTGGCGAAGGCCAGGAACGCCATGGTGACGAAGACCACTGCAGGCAATAGCCCGGGGGTCATCAGTGGCTCGACCGCATGGATGACCACTTCGGTGAGACCGAGGACATCGTTGACTTCCTTGAGGGTAAAGCCAGCAACCAAGGTGCCAAGCGGCATGATCATGGCCTTGAAGCCTTCCAGGGCGGTATCGAAGGTATCGTTGAAGCTGAGCAGGCGCTGGCTGGCAATCAAGACCAGAGTCACTGCCAGGGCCACCATGACACCACGCAGGATATCGATGTCGAAGTACCAGGTGGCAAAGATCAGGCTGGCAATCGGCAGCAGAAAGTTGATCAGGTGGGGAGTGGTGCCACCGTTATCCTGGAGTTCCAGGGCATGTTCTTCTCCGCCATCGGGAACAGGCTGGCCATTGCGGGCTCGGATTTCCGCTGTCTTCATCGGGCCGAAATCCGGAAACATCCCGATGGCCACCAGGGGAACGATAGCGGCGGCCACCCAGGCGTAGGCCATGTAGGGAATGGATGCTATATACAGCGACATGCCATTGCTGGTGACCTGGTTATCTTCCAGAAGGCCGGCGAAAAAGACCGCCCAGGTGGAAAATGGCACCAGAATGCATACAGGGGCCGCGGTGGAGTCGACAATATAGGCCAGCTTTTCCCGGGATATACCGTAGCGATCCGTGATTTTCTTCATCGAAGCGCTGATGGTCAGAGCGTTGAGGTAGTCGTCGACAAAGATCACCAGGCCCAGGAACCAGGTCGCGAGCAGGCTCTGGCGGCGTGAGGTGAGGCGCTTGGTCATGGCGTCACCAAAACTCAACACTCCGCCGGTGCGTACCAGCAGGGCGATGAAGCTACCGAACAGGCCACAGACCAGAATGATCCAGGTGACGGTGTCATTGCCGAGCACGTTGAGCAGAATATCGGAACCCTGGCTGATGACCTGCGAAGGGGAAATCATCAACAGGCCGACCAGGGATCCAGCCAGCAGGGATTCGATGGTTCGTCGAGTGATGATGGCCATGACCAGCACCACAATGGTGGGAATCAGGCTCAGAACGCCATAATTATCCATACGAGCTCCAATTATTGTGGCCGCCGTTTGCGGCGGCCTGTTGTCGGGGGAGCGGAGGTTTTCCGGCGAGGGTTACAGGTAACCGTCAGCCTGGAGAGATGCGGTGGTGGCGGCCAAGGCCTCGTCCAGAATGGCCACTGCGGTATCGATGGTTTCCCGAGTCCAGATCAGGGGGGGAGACACCACATTGAGGTGGCCCACCGGTCGAATGATCAAGCCGCGTTTCTGGGCTTCAAAAGCGACTCGGTCTCCCACACGGGCTTCTAACGGCAACAGTTCCTTGGTGGCCTTGTCGGCGACATTCTCGATGCACATCATGAAGTGGCTGCCGCGAACATCCCCCACGGTGGCGTGATGGCTTAAACTCTTGAGCGCCTGTTCGAGGTAGGGGCCGACCTGGCGCACGTTGGCGCAGATATTTTCCCGCTCCAGAATCTCGATGTTCTTCAAGGCAGCAGCACAGCTGACAGGATGCCCGGAGTAGGTGAAGCCTGTGCTCAAGACACCACCCTTGCCCTGCGGTGTGCCCAGGACCTCGTAAAGCTTGTCGGAGATCAGGGTGGCGCCGAGTGGGGCATAGCCGGATGACAATCCCTTGGCCACATTAATGATGTCGGGCTGGGTATCGAATACCGCTTCGGAAGAGAAGAAATGGCCCAGTCGGCCAAAACCGGTCACGACCTCGTCGGCAATGTAGAGGATGTCGTTGGCGCGGCACACGGCCTGCATGCGGGCATGGTAACCGTCTGGCGCCACCAGTACCCCGCCGGCGCCCATGATCGGCTCAGCAATGAAGGCAGCAATGTTATCGGCGCCGATGCTGGCGATGGTGTCTTCGAATTCCTTGACCAGATGGTCGCAATAAGCGTCTTCGCTCATGCCCTCAGGACGCCGGTAGAGGTTGGCTTCACTGACGTGAGTGACCAGATGGTCGAGAGTGTCGAACTCCCAGTTGTTGCTTTCAATGCCGGTCAGGCTGGCAGACAGGTACGTCGTGCCGTGATAGGCGTTGCGGCGTGACAGAATGCGCTTCTTGGTTGGCTTGCCGAGTCGGTTGAAGTAGTAGTGCACCAGACGAATGGTGGCATCGTTGGCGGTGGAACCACCGCAGGTGTAGAACACATGATTGAGGTGCGCCGGGGCAAGCTCGGCGAGCTTGGCGGCAAGTGCCGCAGCGGGGGCATTGGACAAGTTGTTGAAGGTGGAGAAATAGGCCATGCGAGTGGCCTGGTCGGCCATTGCCTGGCCGATTTCGCTGCGCCCGTGTCCAACATTGACACACCAAAGGCCAGCAATGCCATCGATGAAACGGTTGCCATGAATATCGGAGACGAAAACCCCTTCGCTGTCAGTGATCAGCTCACAGCCCTTTTCGTGAAACACGCTGAAATCAGTGAAAGGGTGGATGAAGTGATCCTTGTCCTGGCGCCACAGGCGTTGGGCATCGAGGGGCTGGTTGGGAACGGATGAGGGCGTATGCGTTGTCATTGGAGACCTCCTGTTGAATGAGGTCAGTCTCGCTAGAGGCGGCGTGCAGGTGACATATCCTCATGGGGGTATGTCGTGAACGGCCAGCGCCTCCCCACAATGAAGGACACAGTGCATGCATGCCTGTGCATGCTCGCCGATTTATTCAGCGCTTCTTGAACGGCAGCAATATCCATCTTCATAACAGTCCTCATAACAACAGGAGTCCTGGCCCATGACTGCGACGTCATTGCCTTCCCCCGAGATCAATTCCCAGCGCCTGTGGGACAGCCTGATGGCCATGGCCGAGATCGGTGCCACCGATGGCGGTGGGAGCTGCCGCCTGGCCCTGACGGCTGAAGACACCGCGGGCCGACGTCTTTTGATCGACTGGTGCGAGCAACTCGGCTGCCAGTGGCGCCTGGATCCGGTCGGCAATCTATTCATTCGCCGCGAGGGGCTCCGTAACGATTTGCCTCCGGTCGCGACCGGCAGTCATCTGGACACGCAGCCCAAGGGCGGGCGCTTTGATGGCATTCTGGGTGTGCTGGCTGGCCTGGAGGTGTTTCGTACCTTGAATGACAAGGGCATCGTTACCGAACGTCCGTTGGAGCTGGTGGTGTGGACCAATGAGGAAGGCAGCCGTTTTGCCCCGGCCATGGTGGCATCGGGGACCTACGCTGGCGTCTTCAAGCTGGAAGATACTCTGGCCATCACCGACAGCGATGGCATCAGCATTGGGCAGGCGCTTGAGCAGAGTGGCCTGCCTCGGGGGCTGGCATTGGGTGAGCCTGGGTTGGGCAGCTACATTGAACTGCATATCGAGCAGGGACCCGTACTCGAGAATGCCGGAGAATCGATAGGTGTCGTCACCGGCGTACAGGGAATGCGCTGGTTTGACCTGACCATTGCAGGTCAGTCTTCCCACGCAGGCCCGACACCCATGAGCCTGAGGCATGATGCCTTGGCTGCAGCTGCGCGTCTGATCGATCGGCTCTATGCCCATGCACTTGCAGATACGTCCGGTGCCACACGGGTGACCTTTGGGCAGTTGGAGATTACTGCCGCTTCGCGCAATGTCGTGCCAGGTGAGGTTCGCATGAGTGTCGATCTGCGCCATGGCAATGAACAACAGCTGGATCAACTGCAAAAGCGTTTCGAGAGCGAAGTGGCGGAGCTTGAAGAAGCCTTTGGCGTGACATTTCGTACCGAGCCGCTATGGGTATCGCCGGTCGTGGCATTTGATGAAGACTGCATCGACAGTGTGGAACGTTCAGCCAAGGGCAGGGGGATGTCTTATCGGCGCATGATGAGTGGAGCCGGGCACGATGCCGTTTATGTTTCGCGTGTCGCGCCGACAGCCATGATCTTTGTCCCGTGTCGGGACGGCATCAGCCACAACGAGGCGGAGTATGCTTCTCCAGAGCAATGTGCCATGGGGGCTCAGGTATTATGCGATGTGCTGCTGGAAAGAGCGCGGCAGTAGGAGCGTTGTGTGCGACTTCCAGCAGGGATGGTACTACTGACGATGTTGGCGTGATATCAGGGCGACATGGTCGAGAAAGGTGCGAAACAACTGGGCCTGGCTGGACACGCCGAGACGCTGATAGAGGTGTTTGCGATGGACCTTCACTGTGCCGTCGCTGATACCGAGCTCCCTGGCTGCGGATTTGGCCGAGTGTCCGGCCAGCAGCAATTGCACGATTTCCTGCTCTCGGCGTGTGAGCTGGCCTTGACCGAAACTGGAAAAGGCCAGATCCACCGGTTCTGCGGTGGTCATGGCATCGTCGAAGCGGGTGCTTTGCCAGGTCCAGAATTGGCTAAGCAGGGCGGCGACCACGGGAGTCAGGTTGCGTAGTGTCTGCATGCTCCGCCGAGTCAGAGGCGGGGACTCGGCACTGAAGCCCAACGAGACCACCATGACCGTATCGTCCGAGACCCGAGCAAAGAGCCCGACTTCGTCCTTGAGCCCCAGGCTTCGATAGTAGTGATCGTAATACTCACTGCTCTCGAAGCGGTCGGGTGCCAGTTCCTTGAGGCGGTGAGCGCCGCTATCGATGCCCGACTCGGTGGCGAGGAAGATGGGGTCCAGCAGGTAGATTCTGCTCAGATATTTATCCACACCCGCCTCACGGCGATGAGGGGGGTAATTGTCGTGGATAACCATTGGTCGACTACGATTGCGATAAGCATGCAGGACGACGGTGTCGAAGTTGATCAGGCGCTGCAAGGCCTGTTCCAGGCGGCGTGGCAAGTCAGCGTCGGCAGCACTGCGAATCAAGGTGGCAAGACTTTGATGCCACTCCTGGCTTGTGCTGGTCGCCAGCAAATCGGATGGGTTCATGGTCTTTTCAGTCAGGCAAAGTCAATGCAGTAGAGCAAAACAGAGCAACTGACGCAAAGGGCGAGCCTATCAGCCTTTGAGAAATTTCTTACCCCAAGTTCATCTATGGCTGGCTATGTCCTTCAGCAACCTGTGCCCAGCATGGAGGAAAGAAAATATACAACGCAGGGTACAGAAGATGCGAAAATTACACACTTTTCCAGGCTTGCCTGAGGAGCAGAGAACCGAATCAGACAGAACCTCCAATGGAGGTCCCTTGGGGGGCAGGCTGCAGGAACAGAGCGCAGGGAGGCAGGTCCCTATCATCAATACCGAAGCTGGCCGCCGTCAGAGTATCATCTACAATACTCCTGCTATTTTCGAGATAGCTCATGAACCTCGTGCATCATATAGCCATCTTGGCATTGAGGTGGATTTCTTCGATGAAATTTATGGTGGCGAC
The DNA here is from genome assembly GCF_008329985.2 of Halomonas binhaiensis. NCBI lineage: Bacteria > Pseudomonadati > Pseudomonadota > Gammaproteobacteria > Oceanospirillales > Halomonadaceae > Halomonas > Halomonas binhaiensis. The sequence continues at coordinate 4,212,596 of NZ_CP038437.2, read as the reverse complement.
TTCATGTATTATGAAGTTGCCCATGAAGTAGGAATAGATCCCAATTTATTGGCTTCCATTGCTTATATAGAGGCCTCCTATGGTTGTCGAGATCATACTGACCTATGGAATGATCCTTGGAATAACCCTTGGTGGAACAGTTCGTTCAGGCCAATGAACATACACTATGGTCAATGGGAACCTCTGGCCAGTGAATTAGGTTACCTGAAAGATGATGTAGACAATTTTGTCCGGCCCAACGTGCATATGGCGGCCGTCTTGCTCAAGAGAATCGAAGAGAGGGTGAGAACACCCAGTGTCGAAAAGATAGCCAGCCTATACCACTTCCTTGGTGCAGATAAGACGATGGGTTATGGAGAAAGAGTGAAATATATCCATGACCATAAATTATGGATAAAGTGAAATTTTACTTTAGTAATATTGGGCGACTCATTAGTCACGACCGTCAGCGACAGCACTTTCTCCGCATGATCGTGGCAATGGCCTTTGTAGGGGAGTGACTGGTATTGTGTGCCTCCCAGGCCCACAGGATGGCAACATGAGCGTGACCGCTGCAGATTCGCCCCAGTCTCCTCCAGTAACGCGACGCGAGATCTTCGGTTGGGCGATGTTCGACTTCGCCAACCAGGCATACACCTTGCTGATCATCACGGTCGTATTTGGCGAGTTGTTTACGACGGTGATCGTGGGCGATCGTGGAGACGGTTACCGTCTTGCCAACTTTTTGTGGAGCCTGGCCCTGGCAGCGAGCTTCCTGCTGGTGGTGGTGACCGGACCGTTGTGTGGCGCGGTGATGGATTACAGGGCTTCCAAGAAGCAGTTTCTGTTCATCAGTTATCTTGCGACGATAGTGACCAGTGCAATGCTCTACTTCGTCGAGCCGGGATATGTGCTGCTGGGCGTGGTACTGATTACCCTCTCCAATTATGCCTATTCCATGGGTGAGTCCTTTATTGCCGCTTTCCTCCCTGGACTCGGTCCTCCTGAGAAGCTCGGTAGTATTTCCGGTTTCGGCTGGGCGCTGGGATATGTAGGAGGGATGGTGGCCGCCGGCTTCACTCTGGCGGTGCTGGGTGAGAGCAGTGCAGAGAATTTCGAGCGCATTCGCTGGGTTGGGCCCTTTGCTGCGGTCTTTTTTCTACTGGCAGCGATTCCGACTTTCCTGTGGGTCAAGGAGCGCGCTCAGCCCCATCCTCATCAGCAAAGTTTCACGGCCATTGCCTGGCAGCGTGTATCGACCACCTTCCAGGAACTGCGACATTTCCGTGATCTGGCCTGGTTCCTGGTCTCGGTGATGTTTTCCATGGCTGGGGTCTACATCATTATTGCCTTCGCCTTCATCTATGGTGCGCAGGTGATCGGCTGGGATGAAAGTACACGCAACCTGATGTTCATCATCGTGCAGATCACGGCGGCGGCGGGTGCCCTTGGCTTTGGCTTTATTCAGGATCGTATCGGTACCCGGGTGACCTACCTGTTCACTCTGGTATTGTGGGTGCTGGCTGTTCTGGCCATCTGGGCAACACCGGAGGTGACGGCGTGGATCAATGCAATCTTTGGCGTCAACTGGGAGGCTCAGCAACTGTTCCTGGTCGTGGGCTGTCTAGCAGGGCTTAGCCTGGGGTCGAGCCAGTCGGCCAGTCGCGTATTGGTCGGCTTGTTTTCGCCACAGCAGAAATCCGCCGAGTTTTTCGGTTTCTGGGGACAAGCCAACAAGGTCGCCGGAGTGGTCGGCATCATCGGCCTGGGGATGCTGCAGTCTCTGGTCGGGCTTCAGTCCTCCGTGCTGTTGTGTGCCGCCTTCTTCATCATTGCCATCCTGATCTGCCTGAAGGTCAATCAGGCCAGGGGGCAAGGGGCGGCACGCGAGTGGGAGCTCAAGCGCAATCACATCACCCCGGACGCTTGAGAGCGAACAGGTCCGTCGTGCGTGCGTAGTCGCTACCGGCCATGCGCCCGACAGGGCGAAGGGTGTCATTGTTGACGTAGCGGCCATCCCATATTTTCGGCTCTGCGTGAATCACCACGACTTCTGCCAATACCAGGTTACCGGCCATGGGGCGATTGCCGAAATGCACGATGTCATGCAGTTTGCAGCCAAAAGCAATGGGTGCCTCGAGAACTCGCGGTACACGCAGGTCACCAAGGCTGGCCTTGGTCAATCCTGCATGTTCGAATTCATCTGCCTCCGCTGGCAGGCTGGCGCTGGAATCATTGAGCGGTGAAACCAGGGATTCGCCGCCAATATGGATGATACACTCACCGACTTCCTTGAGATTGGAGAGAGTATGCTTGGCCACACCTTCGGCGTTGAGCAAGGGGGAGAAGGCAAGCACGGGCGGATCGACACTGGCGACATTGAAAAACGAGAAAGGGGCCAGGTTGGCAATGCCGGCAGCGCTGATCGTCGATACCCAGGCAATGGGACGCGGGGCGATGGCTCCTGAGAACAGGCGATAAATCAGGCCACTGTTCAGTTCTTCGATGGTGAAAGTGCTGCTCAAGCCGGGTTCCTCCACAGAGATAGGGATGCCTGCATGATAGCGGGTAAACTGTGCTCAGGAACTGGTGGGGAATCTTTATGTCGATACGAGCACCCGGTCGTGGTCCAGGCCTGATCATGATGTTGCTGTTCTGGGTGCTGCTCATGGGCTTTGGTACCTGGTGGGTGAATGCCTGGATCGACGGGCGCTTCAACCCCAATGCCGACCTGGTCTCCGTGGCGCCTGGAGAGACGTTGCGCCTGCAACGTGGCGCGAATGGTCATTTCGTGGCTCCGGGCCATATCAATGGTGAGCCAGTGACGTTTCTGGTGGATACCGGCGCGACCATTGTCGCTATCCCGGAATCATTGGCAGCACGCCTGGATCTGCCGGCCCAGGGCCAGGCCTGGTTTCATACGGCCAATGGTCGGGTGAGAGGCCACCTGACGCTGCTGGACAGTGTTTCCCTTGGCGGCCTCACGGCACATCAGGTGCGTGGTTCCTTCGGTCCCGGCCTGGAAGGAGATACGGTGTTGCTCGGCATGAGTTATCTACGTCACTTCGACATCACCATGCGTGGCGACACTCTTGAACTCAAGGCGCCAGAGCGCCTCGAAGAAGAGGCGGCTGTGCCGTCCAATATGGAGTTATCTCAATGAACCTGATCGCACGATTGGGACTGCGCTATCCCATCCTTCAAGCCCCGATGGCTGGTGCTCAGGATGAAGCACTGGCCCTGGCGGTGACAGCCGCAGGTGGATTAGGTGCGCTACCTGCGGGCATGCTGTCGATGGAGGGTCTGGATCAAGCCTTGACCGAAATCGCAGGGCAGGGCCCGCTCAACGTGAATTTCTTCTGTCATCACCTGCCCGAACCACAGCCCGAGAGGTTGCAGCGTTGGCGGGAGAGCCTGGCACCTTATCATCAGGAACTGGGCATTGAGCCACCTCCTCCCAGTGATACACCTTCTCGACGCCCCTTTGACGAAGAAGCCTGCGCGCAGGTGGAGAAACATCGTCCGGCAGTGGTCAGCTTCCACTTTGGTCTGCCCGAGGCGGCTCTGCTTGAGCGTGTCAAAGCGACAGGGGCCCTGGTGTTGTCCAGTGCCACAACGGTGGAGGAAGCACGATGGCTGGAACAACAAGGGGTGGATGCCATCATTGCGCAAGGTATTGAGGCGGGTGGTCATCGCGGCCACTTCCTCAGTGACGACCTGAGCCTGCAGATGGGCACCATGACTTTGCTGCCCAGGATTCTCGAAGCGGTTTCTGTTCCCGTCATCGCCGCAGGCGGGATCGGTGATCCAGATGCTGTGGAAGCCGCCTTGGCACTAGGGGCTGAGGCGGTGCAGGTGGGCACGGCTTTCCTGTGTTGTCCCGAGGCCACCACCAGGGCCGTCCATCGTCGTGCGTTGCTGGAGCCGGATACACCCACCGCGATTACCAATGTGCTGACGGGCCGCCCCGCGCGAGGGATCGTCAATCGGGTCATGCGCGAGCTGGGCCCGCTCAGCACAGCAGTACCGGACTTTCCCCTGGTCACGGGGAGCCTGTGTGAATTGAGAGCCGCGGCAGAGTCCCAGTGCCGTGGGGATTTCTCGCCACTGTGGAGTGGAGAGAACCGGCAGGGCTGCCGCGAGGTGCCAGCGGCTGAGCAACTGGCCTGGCTGGCATCGAAGCTTCCATCACCGTCATAGTACTCTTCCGTGTGTCCTTCCATGCGTCCATCGATGCTTGTCGTGAACGATGTGGAGTCATCTGATGGCCCCGCCGGGTCGTCAGATGAACGATTGGCTGAGCTCTTGAACCAGCTGTCAGACGACCTGCGTGATGATCCCCGCTATTACCTGCGCCACTTTCAATTTGTCATTGCCTGGGTCTGTCATCGTTATATCGACCTGCTGGGAGAGGAAGAGCACACTTTCATTGCCCGCTTCACGGCATTGCCTGAACCCTCCCAAGCCCTGCTGGTGCGCATGGTGTCACGCAAGGGCGAGCTGTTCCGGCCGGAATTGTTCAGCTATCCGGAAGTGGGTGATATTGCTGTGGCGATCCAGGGTCTGGAAAGTGCCGGGCTGATCGAGCTGGATCCTGGCATCGATCTTGATGAGTTATTTTCCCTGCTGCGTGTCCCCGAGCTGCGCCATGCCTTTGCGCAGCAAATTGCCGATCAAGGATTGCCTGGCTCGATCACCAAGCTTCGCTTGCGTGAGGCACTTGCCGATCTGGAAGGATATGACAGGCCGATGAGCGAGTGGTGGCCTGCTTTCAACGAGCCCTTGATCAGGCTGACAGTGATGCCAGTGTGCAACCGCCTGCGCCTGATGTTCTTTGGCAATCTGCAGCAGAGCTGGTCGGACTTTGTGCTCGCCGAACTGGGAATCTCCCGGTTCGAGAAAGTTGCCCTGGATGTTGGGTCCAGGGCCTTTCAGCAACGTACCGATGTCGACATCTATCTAGCATTGCACCGGCTGCGAGAGCGTCTGGAGGAAGGCGAGCCCGTGGCGGCACTGTGGGCCGGGTTACCCATCGTGCCTGAAGGCAATATCTGGCTGGAAGCTCGGCGCGCTCGCTTGCTGTATCGGATGGGCCAACAGGCTCAGCGTGATGGAGAAGAACCGCTGGCGCTGGAGTGCTATGCCCTGGCAGGAAAAGGCGAGCCACGTATCAGGCGTATGCGCCTGATGGAGCGACGTGGCGACTACCAGCAAGCATTCGAAGTAGCTTGCGATGCCGTTCTGAAGCCTGCTGATGAGAGCGAACGCCAAGCGCTCGAGCGCCTTGTGCCGCGCTTGTGCAAGCGTCTTGGAAAGCCTGTCTTGTCGGCTCTGGTACGTGAGGCGGTGCCACCAACGCTCACCAGGGTCGCCAGGTTACCCATTTCGTCATTGCATGACAGCGGAAGTGTGGAAGCGGCCGTATGTCAGCAGATGGGTAGCCAAAAAGCCCCGCTGTTCTATGTGGAAAATGCCTTGATCAGCGGCCTGTTCGGCCTGCTGTGCTGGGAGGCCATCTTTGCCCCTTTACCGGGTGCCTTTTTCCACCCTTTCCACCATGCCCCGGCGGATTTGCGTCAGCCTGATTTTGTCAGCCGCCGCCGTCCCTTGTTCGATACGGCGCTCAGGATGCTGGACGATGGGCGTTACCGGGACATCATCCTGGCTCGCTGGCGAGACAAATACGGCATAGCCAATCCTTTCGTCAATTGGGGGTGGCTGGATGAAGAGCTGATTACCCTGGCCTTAGAGCATGTGAGTGCCGAACACTTGAAGGCGATGTGCGAACGCCTGTTGCATGATCCTGCCGCCAATCGGGCAGGACTGCCCGACCTGATTCAATTCCTGCCGGACGCAACAGAGGGACCCCGCTATCGGCTGATCGAAGTCAAAGGGCCGGGAGATCGCCTGCAGGATAACCAGAAACGCTGGCTAGCCTTCTTTTCCCGTCATGCCATTCCCGCTGAAGTGTGCCATGTACAGTGGGAGGAAACATGACAGAGCCATCAGCGGGTTTTCATCAAGAGCCATCAGCGGGTTTTCATCAAGAGCCATCAGCTTGGTGTGATCAAGAGCCATCAGCTTGGTGTGATCAAGAGCCATCAGTGGGGGTTCATCAAGAGCCTTCAGCGCAAAGACACGTCGGGGTCCGCACCCTGTGCGATTTCGCTGCGCGTCGCGGCGACCTGGATCATCGTTTCACTCCATCTCCTTCTGCCCGGGAAGGCATGGATGGCCATGCCCGGGTGGTCGCTTCGCGAGGGCCCGGTTATCGCTCTGAAGTGGCGGTGAGCGGTGTGGTGTGCGGCATTCGTGTCCAGGGGCGTATCGATGGCGTGGATACCGCCCAGGGCAACCAGGAGGAATGCCTGGAGGAGATCAAGACCCATCGTGGTCGCCTGGAGCGCATGGCTGTCAATCAGCGAGCATTGCACTGGGCCCAGCTGCGTGCCTATGGCGCCTTGTGGTGCCGGGAGCACGGGCATTCGCGGATACATCTGGCGCTGGTCTACCTGGACCTGGTGCATGGCAAGGAGACTCGATTTTCCGACACGGTTGATGCCGAAGTGCTATGGACCGAGCTTGAAGCGCTATGTCGCACTTGGCATGCCTGGGGGGAAGCCGAGGCAGCCCATCGTCAGCGCCGGGATAAGGCTCTGGAAGCCTTGGGCTTTCCACACTTTGAATTCCGTCCTGGTCAGCGCCACCTGGCGGAGCAGGTCTACAAGACGGGAGCGACAGGCCGAACCTTGCTGGCGCAGGCCCCTACAGGTATTGGCAAGACGCTTGGCACGCTGTTTCCCATGCTCAAGGCCATGCCCTACCAAGGGCTCGATCGTATCGCGTTTCTGTGCATGAAGACCCCAGGGCGCGGGGTGGCGCTCAGTGCCCTGGAACAACTGGGGGCGCGAAGCAGGATTCCCTTGCGTGTGGTCGAGTTGATCGCCAGGGGCAAGGCCTGCGAGTATCCCGACAAGGCTTGCCATGGTGAATCCTGTCCTCTGGCCCAGGGCTTTTACGATCGCCTGCCCGAAGCGCGCAAGGCGGCAGCACAACATGCCTGGCTTGATCGGGAGGGGTTGCGCCAGATTGCCTTGAAGCATGAGGTGTGTCCCTATTACCTGGGCCAGGAAATGGCGCGTTGGTGCGATGTGGCCGTGGGGGATGTGAATCACTATTTCGATGCCAGTGCACTTTTGCACGGACTGTGTCAGATGCAGGGATGGCGCCTGGGTCTGCTGGTCGATGAAGCCCACAACTTGATCGATCGGGCCAGGGGCATGTATTCGGCAGGGTTGGACCAGAAGCAATTGGCACGCTTGAGGAAGAGCGCTCCCAAGCCACTTCAGCGTTCTCTGGGCAGCGTGATGCGCCGTTGGCAGGAACTGATCCGTGAACAGGGAGGCGAAGACGCGGGGGCCCGTGACGCGCCGCTATGGCGGTCACTGGATCAGTTGCCGGGTGACGTCATCAGTTCCCTGCAACACGCGTGTGCAGCCATCAGCGATTACCTTGGAGAATATCCCGATGAAGTCACTCCCGGGCTGACAGAATGGATGTTCGATGCATTGGCATTCACGCGCTTGGCTGAAAGTTTTGCTGGCCATTCCTTGTGCGAGCTCGTCCGTATGGGGCGAGGCGACTCACGGCTTGGTATTGCCAATGTCATTCCTGCCGATTTTTTAGCACCACGTTTTGAGGTTGCCCATGCCTCGGTGCTGTTTTCCGCGACCTTGGCACCAGCGAGCTATCAGCGAGACCTGCTGGGGCTACCGGGAAATGCAGTATGGCAGGAGATCGATTCTCCTTTTGCTGCAGAGCAACTGGAGGTGCGGGTGTGCCGTCAGCTGTCGACCCGCTTCCGCGACAGAAAGTCATCATTGCCGGGCGTAGTGGCGACCATGGCCGAGCAGTATCGGCACTGTCCTGGCCATTATCTGGCATTCTTTTCCAGCTTCGCTTATCTGGAACAAGTTCGGGCAGCACTGGCAGAGGCCTATCCTGATGTTCCCCAACGTGCTCAACGTCGGGGAATGACCGAGCAGGAAAGAGAAGGTTTCCTTGAGTCCTTTCGCCCGGGCGAGTCCGGCATTGCTTTCGCCGTGTTGGGGGGCGCTTTCGCTGAAGGTGTCGATTTGCCTGGTGAGCGGCTGATTGGCGCTTTTATCGCCACCTTGGGATTACCGCCCAATGAACCACGCCAGGAGGCCCTGAAGGAGTGCCTGGAGGTACGCTTTGGCTGTGGCGATGATTATGCCTATCGCATTCCCGGCTTGATCAAGGTGGTCCAGGCGGCAGGTCGAGTGATCCGTGGCCCCGAGGATAGCGGCGTGGTAGTACTGATGGATGACCGCTATGGTCGTGCAGACATACGTTCACGATTGCCACGCTGGTGGCGCCCGGGATAGCACGACCATTCCCCCAGTAACACCGGGACTGGCAAGCCAAGCATAAGCATTTGTCAGATGAGCCACTTGCCATCAGGTGCTTGCCAGATCGGGTACTTGTCAGATCAGGTACTTGTCAGATAAAGCTTCAAGGACCGCTGCCGCTCATGGGGACATACCCCGGCAGTGCCTCGAGACGCTTGAGCCAGGCGCGAATGGCAGGGAAACTGTCCAGCTCGAAACCTCCTTCGTGTGCCACATGGGTGTAGGCATACAGCGAAATATCGGCAATGGTCGGAAGTTCGCCCGTCAGGAAAGGAGTGGCATCCAGCTGGTGTTCCATGATGCTCAAGGCCTTGTAGCCACCTTCATGCTTGGACTCGTATTCACTACGGCGTTCTTCGGGTAGGCCCTGATAGACGGCAATGAAGCGCGCTACCGCGATATAGGGCTCATGGCTGTATTGCTCGAAGTTTTGCCATTGCAGCACTTTTGCGTGTTCGTAACGATCCGTCGGTAGCCAGCCACTACCTTCCGCCAGGTAGTGAAGAATGGCATTGGACTCAGACAGACAGCGTCCATCATCAAGCTCAAGCAGAGGAATCTTGCCATTGGGATTACGCCCGAGAAAGTCCTCGCGGCGTGTTTCTCCGACCAGGACATCCACGTCGATCCATACCATCCGAATCTCGAGAAACGATGCCAAAAGTTTGATTTTGTAACAGTTTCCTGATCGACTATCGCCATAAAGATTCATAATGCAGTCCTTGAAGTCCCTGGGGGAAGTGTTTGGCGCTGTGTCTGGGAGGGCTTCTATCTTCTATCTTAGTTAGATAAGCAATATCCCAACTTAGAAAATCAATATTTCAATTTACTCGATATGTTACGTCTGACCCAGAGATAGGGCAGGGGTTCGCTGGAATGATGTCAGCGCGAGACAAGGAGAACACGATGGAACGTCGACCCATGAGCCGGGGACCTGCATGGTTGCTGGGGGCCTTGATTTTTCTACTGGGCCTGGCCCTGCTGGCTGGAGGCGGTTATCTGGTGATGCTGGGTGGGTCCGTGTATTACCTGGTTGCCGGTGCCGGCCTGGTCCTGTCCGGGGCGCTGATGATGAAGCGCAGCCCCCATGCTTTGTGGTTTTATGCCTTGGTATTGTTTGGCACGACCCTGTGGGCCCTATGGGAAGTTGGCCTGGATTGGTGGCAACTGGTACCACGAGTCGCGATTCTGTGTGCCATCGGTATCCTGATGCTGCTGCCCTGGTGGCGGCGAGGTAGTGGCTTGCTTGCCAGTGGTAGTCTGTCGCTGGCGGTACTGTTTGCCATTGGCGTGGCCATTGCCACTCAGCTCAAGGATCCTTTGAGCACCGAAGGGCAGATCACTGGCACTGCTCCTGCATCTTCACCCAATCCCAGCCAGGTTGCCGGTGATGACTGGGTCGCTTATGGCGGTACCAATGCCGGTACCCATTATTCCGCCCTGGACCAGATCACTCCGGAAAATGTCGCCCAGCTCAAGGAAGTGTGGCGTATCCAGACCGGAGATACAGCAACGCCGGACTCTCCTCCTGAGATTACCAACCAGAACACTCCGCTGAAGGTCAACGACCGTCTCTACATCTGCACTTCGCATAGTCGGGTGATGGCACTGGACCCCGATACAGGAGAAACCGACTGGACCTTCGATCCTGAGATCAGCACCATGGGCGCGGAAAACTTCTCGCGCTGGGCCCACATGACCTGTCGTGGGGTGAGCTACTACGATGTGGCGCAATATGGCGGCGATACCAGTGCTGGTAGCTCTGCCCAGGATGCTGCTGAGTTGGCTTCGAGCCAGGAAGCCGAGCCGATGCTCAGCGATACGGATGTCATGTGTCCTCGGCGTATCTTCGTACCCACAGCGGATGCTCGCCTGATCGCCCTCAATGCAGATACGGGGGAACGCTGCGAGAGCTTTGGTGACAATGGCGAAGTCGACCTGACACAGAATATCGGCCCCTTCGATCCTGGCGGCTATTACTCCACTTCACCGGCGGTGGTGACGGAAGACCTGGTGATTCTCGGCGGGCATGTCACCGATAACAGTTCCACCGACGAGCCTTCTGGTGTAGTTCGTGCTTTCGATGTACGCAGTGGCGAGCTGATATGGAACTGGGATAGCGGCAACCCGGATGACACCACCCCCCTGGCGGAGGGCGAAGTCTATACGCGTAATTCCCCCAATGTCTGGGCACCGTTCAGTGTCGATGAAGAGCTGGGCCTGGTGTATCTGCCGATGGGCAATGCAACACCAGACCAGTGGGGAGCGGACCGCAGCGAGGATGACGAGCGCTACAGCGCAGGTCTGGTCGCACTGGATGTCCATACTGGCAAGCTGTCCTGGGTCCATCAGTTTGTCCACCACGACCTGTGGGATATGGATACTCCAGCCCAGCCGGTACTGATCGATCTCACCATCAATGGCGAGGAGGTGCCGGCTGTCATCCAGCCGACCAAGCAAGGCAGCCTCTATGTGCTCAACCGTGAGACGGGGGAAGCCATTGTACCCATCGATGAGCTGCCTGCTCCCCAGGGCGCCGTGGAGGGTGACTGGACAGCCCAGACACAGCCGCGTTCGCGCTTGAACCTGCTGCCGGAGCCTCTGACAGGGGCGGATATGTGGGGGGCATCACCGCTGGACCAGATGATCTGTCGGATCAAGTTCCATTCGCTGCGTTATGAAGGGCAGTACACACCGCCATCGCTGGAGGGCAGCATCGTCTATCCGGGCAATGTCGGCGTGTTCAACTGGAGCGGTATTGCCGTGGACCCGGTGCGCCAGGCGATTTTCACCTCTCCCAACTACCTGGCTTTCGTCGACAAGATGATCCCTCGTGACCAGGTCGAGGAAGGCCAAGGATCGGCCAGTGAACAGGGCCTGCAACCCAATAAGGGCGCACCTTATGCTGTGGAAATGGGCCCCTTGCTGTCCCCGCTGGCGCTGCCGTGCCAGGCTCCGCCCTGGGGTGAAGTCGCGGGCATAGATCTGTCGGGTGGCGGGCAACCCCAGGTGGCCTGGAAGCATCGCAACGGTACCACGCGTGACAGCATGCCCTTTGGCCTGCCGGTACCCTTCGAAGTGGGAGTGCCCGCGCTGGGTGGCCCGATGACGACTGCGGGTGGTGTCACCTTCCTCAGCGGTACCCTGGACCAGTATGTACGCGCCTATGACATCACCACGGGTGAACAGCTGTGGAAATCACGCCTGCCAGCCGGAGGCCAGGCCACGCCCATGACCTATCGTGGTGCAGATGGACGTCAATATGTCGTGGTCACTGCCGGCGGTCATGGCACCTTCGGTACCAAGCTTGGGGACTATGTGATTGGATATGCGCTGCCAGAATAGATTCAGGGCAAGATAGACGATCACCGTTTCTTCTGCTGATAAAAGGCGTCTTCGCTTGTTGAAGGCGTCTTTTTTATGCCGATCACACATGTGAAGGAGAGGAAAAGCGCCGTCGTTGATAAGGCCTTATTGATAAGAGATTACTGATAAAGAGCTTGCTGATAAGAGCTTGTTGGTAAGACCTTGTCGGTAAAACGGTGTTGGTAATACATTGTTGGCAATACATGGATAGTGTTGACAGCAAAGCTGAATGATCCGCCGCACGTCGCGAACTAGCCTAGACAACACTAAACATGCATTGTGTGGAGATGTTTCCTATGCGCGACCATTCTATCAACGACCACTCTCTCAACGGCCACTCTCTCAACGGCAAGGTGGTACTCATTGCTGGTGGGGCCAAGAACCTGGGAGGGCTGCTGGCCAGAGACCTGGCCAATCATGGCGCTAAAGCGGTGGCCGTGCATTACAACAGTGATGCCTCGCGAGCTGCGGCGGAAGAAACTCAGGCCGCGGTGCAGGAATTGGGCGCAGAGTGTGAACTATTTCAAGGGGATCTGACTCGAGCCCAGGCAGTCGCTGAGCTGTTTGATGCGGTCAAGGCCCGCTTTGGCAAGGTGGATGTCGCGATCAACACGGTGGGGATGGTGCTCAAGAAGCCAATGCTGGAGATCAGCGAAGACGAGTATGACACCATGTTCGCCATCAACGCCAAGAGCGCCTTCTTCTTTCTCAAGGAAGCAGGCCGAGTGCTGGAGGACCACGGACGGATCGTCACGTTGGTGACATCGTTGCTGGGGGCTTTCACACCGTTCTACTCCACCTATGCCGGTGCCAAGGCGCCAGTGGAGCATTTCACCCGCGCTGCCGCCAAGGAGTTCGGCGAGCGTGGTATCTCCGTGACGGCAGTAGGGCCGGGGCCCATGGATACGCCATTCTTCTATGGTCAGGAAGGTGAAGATGCCGTGGCTTACCACAAGACGGCTGCCGCATTGTCTCCTTTCAGCAAGACCGGCCTGACGGATATCGAGGATGTGGTGCCGTTATTGCGTCATCTGGTGACCGATGGTTGGTGGATGACGGGACAGACGTTGCTGCTCAACGGTGGTTACACCACCAAGTAAGCCAGGTCATCACTGCGCCATCCCACGAGCATCATGGATGGCACATGGCACATGGCACATGGCACATGGCACCGGGGAGCCTGTAGCTCCCGGTGTCGTTGGTGCTGTAGATGTCGTTGTAGATACCGCTGTTGTTCCCTTCCTTTCACTGTCCATTCGTTTCCTGTCAGTACGTTATGGCCAATGCTGGCTATGATGATGCTATGCGGGCGCCGCCTGCCAGGGAATCGGAACGAGGGGCATCATGAGAAGCCTGTTGATCATTGCCATGGGCATTATCCTCTTGGCATTGCTGCTGTGGCGCTATACCGGCGCCAAGCGACGGTCCGCCATGTGGATCTTCAGCCTGGTGTGGCTGGGGGTCTGTGGCTGGAACCTGAATCTTGGTCTGTCGCATGGTTATGCGCTGGGAGAAGAACTGCTGGTGCATGCCTTTGTGTATGGCATTCCGGTGGGGTTGGGATGGTGGCGGGTAAAAGGTTGAAGAGGACTCAAGACCGGTGAGAGGGGCGTGATGGACCGAACTGAACAGCTGCGGGCTTTTCTGCGTGTGGCAGAAATGGGCAGCTTTACGCGTGCGGCCGATGTCCTCGACTGGCCCAGGGCCACGGTATCCTTGGCGATCCAACGGTTGGAAAGTGCCTTGGGTGCACGCCTGTTTCACCGCACTACCCGGCAGGTGCGACTGACTCAGGATGGTCAGATACTGTTGCCCCGGGCTCAGGCGCTGGTGGCGGATATCGAGGGCCTGGAAGCATTGTTCCAGGAGCGGCGGGAAGCAGTGGCAGGGCGGCTTTCGGTGGATGTTCCCAGCCGTGTTGCACGCCGCCTGATTGCTCCGGCATTGCCGCAATGGTTGCAGCGCCATCCACGCCTCGATGTGGTGCTGGGGAGCTCCGACCGACACATTGACCTGGTGGCGGAAGGCATCGATTGTGCGTTGCGCTTCGGAGAGCTGAGCGACTCTAGCCTGGTGGTGCGTTCGCTGGGGCGAGTTGCCATGGTCAACTGTGCCAGCCCTGACTATCTTGCCCGCCATGGTTGTCCTGAGCAGCCGGAAGATCTACGAACAGGACATCATATGGTGGGATATGGCTCGCCAGACAGTGGTCGGGAGCAAGCCTTCGACATTGCCGTGCAGGACCAACAACGTGAGATCGTACTGTCCAGCAGGGTCTTGGTGAATAACGCCGAGACCTATATTGCCTGCTGTCTGGCAGGGTTGGGGATCATCCAGGTGCCGCGCTATGATGTTTCCGAGGCGCTGCAACAGGGCCGTCTGGTCGAAGTGCTGCCCGCCTGGCAAGCTGCCAGTATGCCGGTGTCGCTGGTGTATCCCAATCGACGCCATCGCACCTCGCGCATTGATGCTTTTGCCGAGTGGTTGTCTGAACTATTGGCCCCGCATGTGGAAGTCTGAGGTTTCGGCCAATGAGCCATCTAGCCTGTCCGGTCATTGAAACAAGATCCTACCCCGATCACGTGCTGAGTGATCGCCATGAGTTTCACCAACTGCTGTTGGGTGTCAGTGGCGTCGTGGAACTGGAAGTGGATGGGCGAGCCGTGCGTGTCGGGTCTGGTGTCGTGGCCCCGGTTGCCAGTGGTGCCATGCACCATTATCTGGCCCCTGGCGACAACGATATCCTGGTGCTGGATCTGCCTCAGGCCTGGTGCCAGGAACTAGCTCTGGAGAGGCTGTTCACATCATCCGTCGGTAGCGGATGGCGTCTGCCTCCTGCGCTTGTGAAGGAGGCATCGAGGCTGCCACGGCATACGGCCCATAGCGCATCTGCCACCCGCGATGTACCCAGCAATGAGACACTGGTGGGTTGGCTGAGCGCAGTGGACCGTTACCTGGGCGTATCTGGGAGCAAAGGGAGCGCACCACCACGTCTGCGTCTGTTGCGACTGTTGCCAGCGTTACGCGCGGATCTGGCTTATCCCTGGAAAGTGGCAGAGATGGCGGCCATGTGCCATCTGGCGGAAGCGGTATTTGCGCGCCAGTTTCGTACATTGACTGGGGTAGCGCCTTATACCTGGCTGATGCGCGAGCGCTTGGCTCTGGCCCGACAGCGCATGCAGGACTCGCTGGCATCCCTGACCGACATTGCGCTGGCCTGCGGCTTTCATGACAGTGCCCATTTCTCTCGTTCATTTCGTCAGCAATACGGCTGTTCGCCGCGCCAGTGGCGCGCTCGACGACAGAAATGAGAGACAGGTCAGGATTCGACAAGTCTGGTCGCGCTTACTAGAGCACACTCGGGTAAACGTTCGTGACAGGGGAACCCGAGATGTCATCTACTTCAACCGAAGGTGATGTCAGCCAGCATGCAGACCGCGGTATCCCGCACCGCAGTGCCCAAGCTCAAGGCACCCGAGACCACGCCACTCAAGCTTCAGGCGCCCAACGCCGCGCCACTCAAGCTTCAGGCGCCCAACGCCGCGCCACCTTGATCGGCGCCTCCACGGTACTCAACTGGGCATTGCTCGCGGCATTGACCCAGTTGGCGGGGCCGGTGCCGCCGTTTCTACTGACTTCGCTTGCCTTCGCCATTGCGTTCATCTGCTTTGCCGCCTATCTAGGCGTCCGCGGGGAGTCGCTGTTTGCTGCCATGCGCCAGCCGCCACGTATCTGGCTGTTGGGTGTGGTGGGCTTGTTCGGCTACCACGCGCTGTATTTCGTTGCCCAGCAGAATGCGCCGCCTGCCAATGCGGGTCTGATCAGCTACCTATGGCCTTTGCTGATCGTGCTGTTCGTGGCGTTGTTGCCGGGTGAGCGCCTGCGCGCCATTCATGTGGTGGGGAGCCTGCTGGGATTCTGTGGGGCAGCATTGCTGATCGGTGGAGACGTGGATGCGGGTGGCAGCACATTAGGGTATCTGGCAGCTTTTGCCTGCGCCTTTCTATGGAGTGGCTATTCCGTGTTGTCTCGGGCGACGAGCCATGTGCCTACCGCTGCGGTGGGTGGCTTCTGTCTGGCCACCGCAGTGCTAGCAGGAGTGTGTCATCTGGCCTTCGAGACTACTCGCTGGCCTGAAGGCATTGCATGGCTGGGTGTCATTGGGCTTGGGCTGGGGCCGGTAGGGAGTGCCTTCTTTACCTGGGATATCGGCGTCAAGCATGGTGATCTGCGCCTGCTGGGGCTGCTGTCCTATTTCACCCCCTTGCTTTCGACCCTGGTCCTGGTCGTGACGGGCTATGCCCAGGCCACCCTGTGGCTAGGGCTGGCGGCATTGCTGATCACGCTTGGCATGCTCATTGGAAGTGGCTGGCTGGGGCGGCTGTTCAAAGTGCCCTGAGTCACTTCTTTGGTTGGCTCTGGGGAAGGTTGGGGTTGTGGTATCGTCGATGCATGGAACCACCGGGCGCGAGGATGCCATGCCACGAGATTCGCAGGAGAGATGGGAAAAACTGGGCAGCGCCCAGCGTCGCACTGAAGAGATCTATGTCTGCTAGCGTGGACAGTGGACGAGATAACTTGATTAGCCGCCAACCACTACAATACGTCAACCTTCTGGCCACCCCCAGCACGAAGGAGCGCACGGTATTATCTAAGAGGTGATCCATCAGAAAAGAGAGCCCACATGCCAAGTTGGCAGAGGCTGCTCGATCACGGTTCTCGCGCCTGCCTGCGACTGAGCGTGCTGGAAAACAAACGCAGCCTGACGATTCTGCGCGAGCTGATCGCAACTTTCCGTCGTTTCGGGTTGCCGCAGCGGATACGCGTCGATAATGAAGCGTGTTTCAACAGCATATTGATCAAGGCGGGCCTGTCACTGCTCGGTATTCACTTGCAGACCATTGACCGGCATTGCCCTTGGCAGAATGGAAGAATCGAGCGCTTTTTCGGCACCCTAAAACGCCATCTTGACGATATTATTCCTGCCAGCCACATCAACCTTGAGATCATGATGAGGGAGTTTCGTGGCTGGTATAACCACGCCAGACCTCATCAACACCTGGGTGGATTTACGCCAGCAGAAGTGTGGGAAGGCAGAGCCAAATCCACCAACGCACCGCAGTGGATTAGCATTTGGGATGGCAGAATCAATGGCTGGTGGTTTCCGCCGTAGGCAAGCCAAACAGCCCCGAAAGCCATCAAAAATTCATTGAGAAGAATAGGCAGGTTCACTGTCCACGGTTGGCGTGCATGTGGAATATGGGAGATGAGAGAAATTGCATAGATTGATCAAGATTCAACCGCCAACATAGCAAAACCTCCCACGCTGTCCATACAGCGAAGGAGGTTTCAGCAAAGCTTCGGGAGAAAATGAGGTGGTTTTCAACAGAAAACCATTAGCTTTCTATCGTGGACAGTGCGGACGGGACAACACCCTCGACAGTCAGTTTCCTTCCAACCAAACCTCTTTCGCCCAGGTGGCTAAATTGGGCCACGATTCATCAGTTGCACCGTTGTGATCCCAGAAGAGAACTCTTCCATCTGGCACTATGCAATAATAGTCACCATTGTCTTCACAAATTGGTAACCAATTTTCTGGCACCCCAACTTTTCTGCCTTCTCGGATGGAAAATAAAAGGTCTCCATACTTTTCTTCCATTTTCTCATTAAGCGTAAGAGGAGACATGAATCCAACAAAGGCATTACTGACAGTTTTCAAAAATTTTTTGTATTCATCAGGAAAAGAGAGTCCTGACAATCTTTCATATTTATCTATTAGAGAATCAGTTGGCAAGGGCTGATTCCTCCCATTTGGATCATCAGCATTATTAATCTCTTCGATCACATCATCGATAGTGATAGCCATTATTTATCCTCTAGAAATCGTTTGCTCGGTTTTTCCAGTAATTCCTGCGCCAAGCATTGAACTCTGCTCTATTAATGCCAGACGGAACAGTATTAGGCATGTGCAACGTTCCATGGTTGCTGCTGTGAAGTGTCTGTGTCACTTCCACAATACTCCCATCTTGCTTTTGCGTTAAGTGGTGCAAGTTGATAGGTCTACCATCAGGTCCGAACGGAGCGCGTCCTGCTTGCATAAGCTCTAAGTTTGTTTTTCCAGACTTCAAATCAACTCTATTAGGATCAATCAGATCATTTCTCTGATAGACCTTGTTTCCACTGAACTGAATTGGTTCCTGCGTCCAGAATTTCCGATTCTGTTGAAAGTATCCAGCAACGTCCCTTTGGGTGGCTACGTTAGCCGCTTGAGTTGCTCCCCCCCGACCAAGCAATGATGTAGAAGCTGCAACAGTAGCAACGGCTACATCCTTCAGATAGCTTGCCTCTTCTCGATCCAGGCCAGCGTGGGCCATGAGATCCTGGACAACCTCTTCTTCCGCCCCTGCTGCAACAGCGTCGATATACTGCATCCTAGCAAAAATGGGGTCTCGGGAAGCCTCTCCCACAGCAACTTGGTCGAGCCGTTCTAGAGACGAGTAGAAGGCACCTTCATCGGCCAGCAATTGACTACGTATGGTTTGACAGGCATCAGCACCAGCAGCACAGAGCGCTACGAGCTCTTGCTGCTGCTGTAGACTTTTGTCGACATATGTCTTACGTATGTCTGCACAGTCCCCTCGTTCAGCGCATCCCTCTAGCTCTTTCGCATAAGCATCCACCTGGTCATGTCTCAGGTAGTTATACTGCGTCGCATTGGCCGCGACCTGAGCACCGGTTTGCAGGTTGTCGGTGTCGTTGGCGCCTCCCGTCGCAGCGGCAGCCAGTACGCCGATGATCTGGGAGTTCATCACCAGCAGGCCAGCTTTTTTGTCGGGCGACATGCCGGCGTATTCATTGGCCAGTTTGTCGACCAGCAGTTCGTTGATACCGGCGGCCAGGGCGCCGGTCTTGAAGTCGCCGCCGGTGGCTTCGGCCGCCAGTCCGCCCATGACCGCATGCAGGGCAGCTTTGCTCAGGCTGCCTTCCTGGAAGTTGGCGTTACCTTGGGTGAAGTCGCCGATGGCATTGAAGCCTGCCGCCGCAAAGGCATTGGCCAGGCTATTCTGCAGGGCATCACCCAGGTCGGCGTCGCCGCCGAGTGCTCGGTCGAGCAGGGCGGAAGTGCTGTTCTGCAGGACCTGGTTGGCGGTGAACTGGCCGACGCCCTGCCAAGTACTGAGTCCGCTAGCCGCGTTGACCGCTTGGGTGCCCTCTACGGCGGTAGGCAAGCCGACCTGCGTATTGGTCCAATCGCCATATAACCCATTGGTCAGCCCGGCGGTGATGCCCGCCACGGCGTAGCCACGCACGGCATCGCTGGAGAAGGTGTCATCCAGTGCATGGCCCAGGTTGCCTTTATTGTTGATGGTGCTGACCGCGCCATTACTGGCTATACCTGTAATGGCGGCGGTGGCGGCGGCATTGGCCCAGCCGATGCCTGCCCCTGTTCCTGCTGCCCCCGCCGCCCAGGCTGCGCCTGCGGCGGTCGAGGCCCCCGCTGAGCTTGCGGCGGCGGCCACCGCACCACTGGCGGCGCCGGCGGTGAAGTAGGTCACCACGATGGCAATCACCAACTGGGCGGCACCACTCAGCCCGGCGTGGTCATAGTCCCAACTGTCACGCATCGCCTTGACCTGACGCCAATCGACATCACCACGTGCTTCCATGTCCTTGAGCCAAGCCAGTTCAGGGTCGGCCTGCACCAGGGCATCGATGGTCTGGCTGACACTCTGCTGGGTGATCTCGCCGTTCTGGGGCAGGTCCACGGTGATGCCCTGGGCGGCCTGGATGATGCGTTCGCCCTTGGCTTCCAGTTGGCTCTGGCGCAGGCTTTCCACCGTGCTGCCTTCCCCTTTGGCGGACTGCCAGGCAAAACTGCTCTTGTCCTTGGTGTGGGATTCGGTGATCAGGTCGCTGGCGTTGGCGAAGTGGATCTCGTCGCCACTGTTGAGGATCAGGTCGTCGCCGCTGTCCAGGCGTGCGCCCTGGTAGGTCTGGTCGCCACCGCTGGCAATGACCAGGTCGCCATTGGCAGTGGTGATCTCGCTGCTCACCGCCCGCGTTTCACTGACCTCATCACGTTTGGTCTTCTGGCTGCCGAAGAAGCCGCCACCGCTGGAGTGTTTCTTGTCGAGGGTGTAGTCCTCATCGTTGGCTGCGGCCAGGGTCACGTCATTGCCGGCATACACATAGGCGCTGTCGTTGGCGGCCACTTGGCTTGCCACGATCGCTACGTCATGCCCGGCCTCCAGGCTGGCATCGCCACCCGCGGTCAGTTTGGTACCCTGCTGGCGGGTGTGGCTGTCGACGCGTTTTTTCCGGGCCGTAGCTGAGGCCTCGTCGCTGCTGTTCGCGGCAGACGCCAGGGTGATATCGTTGCCCGCCGCCACAGCAATATCGCCTCCGGCATCGACCTTGGCGGCGATCGCGGTCACGTCATTGCCAGCTCGCAGGGTGGCATCGGCACCCGCAGCCAGGGTGGTGCCTTGCTGCTCGATATGCTCTGAATAGTGGCGACGTGCATCGACAGCATCGCTGTTCTGTGCCGCATCCAGAACAATGTCGTTGCCCGCCGCCATATCCAGGCTGCCACCCGATTCGACGCTGCTGGCGGTGATGGCAATATCCTTGCCAGCGACCACGCTTGTATCGCCGCCGCTGATCAACTGGCTGCCATGCTGGACGGTAGTGTCGCGGTAGACGGCGTTGATGCCTTCACCGGTCTGGCGATGCGTCACGTCCGCCACCGCTTCGAAGCGCACATCACGTCCCGCGCTGATGCGGGCATCACCGCCACTGATCAGATCAGCACGGTTGATCACATCACGACCCGCATCGAGGGTCAGGCTGTCGCGCGCATTGATCAATCCGCCCTGGTCGAGATAGGTGCGGTAATCGCGAGCGACACCCCCCGCCACGGCCAGGCGATCGTTGATGATGTCGCCCAGGTCGGTGCGCAGGCTGACATCGCCGCCACGAATTTCCCCAGCCAGCGCATTGCGGATATCGTCGCGGGCATGCAGGTCGAGCTGGTTGCCGGCATCGATTAGGCCGCCCTGAAGGATGGAGCCACCGCTGTCGATGGACAGGTCGTTATCAGCGCGAATGGTGCCGACATTGACCAGATCGCCACCAGTGATCATTTCGACATCATGGCCCTGGATGATGCTACCGCCACGCACATTGCGTTCATCCAGCTTGGCCAGGTACAGCACCGGGGCGAGCACTTTCTGGCCATTGATGACCTGCTCTTCCATCCACACGATGTCGTGGGTCAGCGCGGCGGTCTGCGCCGGAGTCAGGCCCACGCCGATGCTCAGGTTCAGCGCCTCTTGTGCGGCAATGGCGTTGTCCATCAGGTAGCGATACTGGGCATAGTCGTCGTCAAGCCCGGCTTCGAGATAGCGCGAACCGGTGGCATTGAGCACCGAATCACGAATCAGGCGGCTCTCATAACGCCCATCGCCGAGCAGGCGATAGGCGCTGTCATCGGTGTAGCCGAGCTTGTCGAGCAGGTAGTCGGACCCCAGAATACCGTCCAGCGTGGTGAATTCCGGGTTGGTCTCGATCAGGTAATGGCTGTTGGCCTCGGGGCTTTGCACGAACAGGCCAAACTCGCCTTCCGGCAGGCGGAAGCCGCCCTGTTCGGTGGGAGACACGCGCTCAAACGCCACCTCGCGATAGTCCGGCGCTTGAAGATCTCCGGCAGCCTGCATGCTGCTGCCTTGCGGGGCCGTGGGGTCGGCGCCATTGGCCGTATCCACCTGCGCGGTGGTGCTATCCAGGCCCGCCGCCGCCAGGCGGTCATCCTTGTCGACGCTGCTGCGTTCCACGCTGGTTGTGTTATTGGCCTCGATGGCTTCAGCCGTCTTCGTGCGACGGTTGAGGGTCAGGGTGACATCACTGACCGGCCCTCCCGTGGAGGTATCGCCCAACTGGCCGTTGATCTGGGAGAGGGTGTTTTCGTTGATCTCGCCGTTTTGAATGCGCTCACCGGCCTTGATGGTGACCTTCTTGCCTGCCTGAACAATGGCATGGGCACCACCGTCCAGTACCGTGACAACAGGGGGGGTGTCCGGTGTCTTATTGCCATCATTCAGGCGCTTCGGCAGGGGCAGAGCCTCGCCGTTCTCGTCCACCCCACCCTTGGCCATCCAGTCGGCCACCTCACGATCGAACTCCGCAACCTTTTCGTTAGGCACCACAACCGGCTCCCAACCATTACTGGCCTGATTCTCCCACTCCAAGGAATATTTACTCAGGTCAAACTCATAGGTCGTGGTCTGCTCTGTCCGGGTGTTCTGTGCACTCTTGTTGGTGAAAGTCTTATCGGCAATGATGGTCACATTGCCATTGGCCAGCATTGAGCTGCTGTCGTTGGTGATGTCTTCTCCTTCCATCAACAGGTTACCACCTGCCGCAATCACTCCCTGATCGGAGTCATCCGTTATTTTCGATTCGCGTTGCTCTGTAACCGTCACCGTATAGTGATACTTGTCCCTCTCTTCATTCGGCACCTTGCACGGTGAGCCACCATAGCCGTCACAGTTTTGAGTGCCATGCTTGATGTCATAGCCCCTCACCAGGGCCTTTTCGACCTCCATCGTCTGGCCATCCCCGGGCTGTTCCTCCACCGTCAGCACATCACGAGTATTGAGGATATTCTCGGCCAGCAGGGTCATGTTGCCTTCGGCTTCGATGTTGCCAGAGCGATTCTCCAGACTGTCAGCCCGCTCGCCATCGGCATTCTTGGCAAAGGTCAGGTCGCCCATGGCGTAGATATCGCTGTAGGCGTTCATCAACCGGCTGGCGTACAGGTTCATGTCGCCCCCGGCGAACATCAGGGCATTGTTCGCTTCGTTGAGGGCATTCTGGCCGTTGCAGTCTTTCTGGCCGTTTTGAATGCAGTCGGTCACCGTGATCGTCAGGGCGTTCTGGCTGCCCAGGGTGCCGCGGTTATAAAGATTCGCGGCGAGGATATCGAGATCACCCACACTGACCAGTCGGCCTCGGTTATCGAGGTTGCCGCTCAGGCGATAGGTGGACGTGCCGCCACTGGCGATGCGGCCGCTTTCCTTATCGCCGGGGGTGGCGATGTTAGTCAGGTCATGGGCGATGAGGGTGAGGTTGCCCAGCGAGGATATCCGTCCGGTATTGGTGACATCGCCTCGCTGATCCGTCTCTTTATCGGTGGTGTCGATCCGCAGGTTGCCGTTGGCCAGCAGCTCACCGGCATTGTCCAGACGAGTCGCCTTCAGGATCAGTGCACCCGGCGTGGCAATGCGATCGCCTTCCTTCAGCACTAGGGCCTGCTGCAAAGCCAGGGTCAGGGCATCGTTGAACTGCCAGGTGCCTAGGCCTGAACCCTCCTCCAGCGTGTCCAGGGTGGCGGTGGCGCTGCCGGTACCTGTGACGTTGCCGTCAGTGTTGTTCAAACGGTCAGCAATCAGCGTGAGCAGGCCGTTGCCAGCATGCTTCACCACGCCTTGCTGGTTGTTGAAGGTAATGGCATCGAGCGTAGCATTGTGGCTGGCCAGTTCGATCGCACCTCCGGCATTGTTCAGGGTGCCTGCCACGAGGATCTGGCTGTTGTCGCCACCCAGGCTGTTGATATAGCCCGCGCTATTGCTCAGATTATCGGCGGTGATATTCAGCGCTTCTTTCGCGTCAATTCCTGTGGCTTCGATGATGCCACCATCGCGGTTGTCCAGCGTACCGGCGCGCAGGAACACGGTGTTACCGGCCAGCTGGCCGCCCTGGCGGTTATCGATGACCGGGGTAGCCTGGCCTGGCTCGCCTTCCGGGCGATCTGGCGAGGTGCCGATGAATAGCTTGCCCAGGGCGAGAATCTTGCTGCCCAGGTTGCTGAGTTTTTGTGTGAGGGTCAGCGTGGCATCGCCGTTCAATGCGGCGATCTGGCCGTTGTCGTTCTCGACGCTTTGACCGGTCAGCCTGACGTTATCGCCTTGCACGATGCCGCCCTGGTTACGCAGGGTGGTGAAGTCTGCGCTGAGGAAGCCACCTTGAGCGAGCAGGGTACCGCCCTGGTTCTCGATGGCATCGACATGGAGCTGCAGGTCGCCACGTGTGGCCACCACTTGTCCCTTCTGGCCATCGCTTGATGGCCCATTGTTCAGCCCCTTGGCATGGAGGGCGAGGGCATCGGCCCCCAGCCAACCGCCGCGGTTGTCGATGTGTCCGGCGGTGGCATTGATGATCAAGTTGCCGCCTTTGATATCGATCGTACCGCCGGCGTTTTCCAATACCGCGCTATCAGTGCCGGGATCGGTGCCGGGGGTAGAGGCTGAGGTGCCGCTCAGGGTGAGGGTCGAGTCCTGGCCTTCTCCTAAAATGGCCCCCTGCTGGTTGAGCAGGCGCACAGCGTTCAGGGTGATGTTGTCGGCCAGAATGACGCCGCCTGAGCGGTTATCGATCCCGTCTGCTGTCAGGCTGGCGTTGCCATCGGATTGCAGCTTGCCGCCCTGGTTGTGGAGTGCGCCGCTCAGGTGAAGCGTCAGGTCATTTTTCTCGGCAATGATCAGGCCCTGTTGGGTATTGTCGAGGTTGGCGGCATTCAGCGTGACGCTATCTGCGGCCAGGGTGCCGCCCGCGTTGGTGATGTCACCCAGCGGCTTGTCGGCGTCACCGAGCGCCAGGTGCTTGGCCCTGATGAAGCCCTGGGTGTTGTCGACCTGTGTGCCGGCACCATGTAACGCTAGCGTGCCATCGACCACCTGCAGGCTGCCCTGGCGGTTACGCAACCACTCGCTGAGGTAGAGGTTCAGGGCAGAATCGGCCCCGATCACGCCGCCCTGATCGGCCGCCGTGTGTTCATCGCCATTGTTGAGCCGAGCCAGGCGCAGGGTGACCTCATCGCCAATGATCTGGCCACGCTGGCGGTTATCGAGGGTGCCGTTGCCCAGTTGAACGCTCAGGTTCTGGGTGGTGGTCAACTGGCCATTGTCATCCACCTGACCGGCGACCAGCAGGCCGTTTCGGTTATCCAGAGAGCTTGCCGTCAGGTCCATGTCGCCGCGCATGGCGAGTAGCGTACCGGCGGCATTGATCAACGCCGCATCACTGGTGACATCGAGTGCCTGCTGCGCCAATATTCTGCCGTTGGCATTGTCGAGCGAATCGGCGGTCAAGGTGGTGTCGCCCTGCACGGCCTGCAGGATGCCCTGGGTGTTCGTCAATTGCCCGCCGACATTGGCGGTCAGGTGGCGCTCGGCGCTGATGACGCCTCCAGCATTCTTGTAGGTGGCGTTATCGATATCTCCGCGGATGGTCAGATGGACATCGCGCCCGGAGATGTCCCCGCCGGTATTGCCCAGGCTTCCGGCGATCAGCGTGGTGTCCTGCATCGCTTGCAGGGTGCCGCCGGTGTTCGACAACGCGCCGCCAAGGGTCAACGTCAGTGTATCGTCAGTCTGCTGACCACCTGCCGCGATGGTGCCTTGTTGGTTATTGAGGGAAGCCGCTTGTAGATGAACGCGATCACCGACGATCTGACCCTGGCGATTGGTCACGCTATCCAGTTGGTACAGGTTCAGGTAACGCGCGACCATGACCCCCTGGGTGTTGTCGATGATGGGTTTGGAGGGGCGTTGAGAAGACGTGCCGGTGCCTTTCAGGGTCAGGTCACCGTCGAGCGTCTGTAGTCGGCCACCGACGTTATGCACCCACTCGCCCATGGTCAGGGCCAGGTCGCGTTCGGCACTGATGGTGCCCGATGTGTTATCGAGCCGGGCCAGGGTCAGATCGACGCGCTCGCCCTCGACGAGCCCCTCGGCATTGCTCAACTGCGCGGCCTTCAGCGTGACCTGCTGGCCACTGATCACCCCACCGGAAGGGGCATCCTCACGGGCTTGCGTGGAAGGGGCGTCTTGCTGCTGAGTGCTGTTGTCGATCACGCCGCTAGCCGTGACCTTCACCAGGCCCTGGGCCAGCAACTCGCCATCGCGGCTGTCCACCTCATCGGCGGTGAGCTGCAGGTCGCCCTGGCGGGACTGCACGGTGCCTGCCACGTTGCTGACGGTGCCACCGGCATTCAGGGCCAGCCGGCCATTTTCGGCGCTGATCAGGCCCTTCTGGTTGCCTAGATCATGGCGGGCCGTGATATCCACCGTATTCCCGGACAGGGTGCCTTGGGCGTTACCCACGCTGCCCGCGTCCAGTGTCAACACCTGGCCTGCCTGGGCATGGCCCCGGGTATTGGTCAGCCTGCCCGCCACATCCAGCGTGACATCACGCGCTGCGCTGATGAGGCTGTCACTGTTGTCCAGTTCGCCTGCGGTCAGGTCAACATGGGAGGCATTGATGAAACCGCCTTCGCCACCATTGGCACGATTATCGACCTTGCCGCTGACATGGGCGGTGAGGGTATGCTCTGCGAGCAGTTCGCCATCGCGGTTATCCAGCGAGGCGGTGGTAATGGTCAGGTTGCTCTGGGGCGATTGCACGGTGCCGGCGACGTTGTTCAACAGGCCGCCCACGTTGAGTGTCAGCGGTCCGTTCTCGGCGCTGATCAGGCCCTTTTGATTGCTCAGGTCATGCGTGGTCGTGATATCAACTGTATTCCCGGACAGGGTGCCTTGGGCGTTACCCACGCTGGCGGCGTCAAGGGTGAGGGCGTTGTCTGCCAGCATGACCCCTTGGGCATTGTTAATGGTCCCGGTGGCATTCAGGGTCAGCTCACGGGCTTCTATCTGCCCACCGGCGCTGTTATCGACACTGGTCGCCTCCAGGTCGATGACATTCGCGCCCAATGTGCCGCCCTGATTGACGAAGACACCGGCGTTACCGGTCAGATCGCCGCCATCCAGCACCAGCGTGCCGCCGCTGTTATCAAAACTCGCCAGATCCAGGTCGACGTCCTGATCCTTGGCATACTGGATCGTGCCACTGTTGGCTAGCCCGTCGCTGTCGAGACTCAGTGAACGAGAGCCGGCAATGCGGGCATCCTGGCCCTGGTTGGTGATGGTGCCGCTGGTCAGGGAGACGTTATCTCCCTCCAGCAAGCCGTGGTTGGTCACGCGTTGGCTGGTATTGACCTTGACGGTCTGCGCCACCACATCGCCCGTGTTCGTCACCTGACTGGCGTGGATGCCAAGCTGCTGGGTGGCGTCAAGGATATTCTGATTGTCGAGCTGACCGGCCTCAAGGTTCAGGTTACGCCCGGCGTGGCGCGTGTTGTCTTCGATGCCAGCCACGATCAGGCCGCTATTGGTCAGGCGTTGCCCGGCCTTGGCCTGGATGTCACCCGCACTGGTCAGTGTGCCTGTTACCGCAAGATTATCCCGTGCCTGTACATTCGCTGCCTGATGGGCATGCACATCACCGTCCAGCGTGATGCTTTGTGCCTTGGCAACGATTTGTCCGGTACTGGAGGCATTGGCCACGACCAGTTGGCTGTTGGCATCGATGCGAAGATCCCCGCCACTGGCGGCCATGTTCCCGGCCACTTTTACCCCAACGCCAGACTCATTAGCCACCAAATGAATGGTGTTTGCGTACATGCCACCCAGGGCCGACGAGTCGATGGCCAGTTTCGGTACCTCGCCGGTGCCCGCGCGGCGTGTGGTCGCCAGGCTGTCGGCATCGACATCGTTGGCCCCGGTGACGATATTCAGCTCGTTGGCGTGAATCTCGGCATTGAGCTTGGCAGCACGGGTGATGATGTCAAAGCGGTCGACCTCTTCGGCATCCAGCCCGAGACCTTCGATGGTCACCTGGCCCTGGTCGACAGCAAAATGGTCAAGATCGCCATCCTTGAACACGGGTTTGCCGGTAGACAGCGTGACCTGCGGCGTATTAATGAAGCCGCAGCCGTTACAGGTGATGCCAAAGGGGTTGGCCACCACCACACTGGCCCGCTGCCCGGCGACTTCGGTGTAACCCTGTAGGCGACTGGGGTTGCCACTATTGACTTCATTGATGATCAACTGCGCAGCACGATCGCGCAGGTTGGGATTGCCGAGAATCTTGCCGCTCAACTGGGTATCGACGAACTTGTCCCGGCCGTTGTTGAGAATGAGCCCGTTCTTGTCGACGTTGTAGTCGCTGAAGGTGTTGTGCGAGACGCCTTTGCCATTGGGTGTGGCGATATTGATCACCGGCACACCATTGCCTGCCCGGTCCAGTTGGGTGTTGCCACTGCCGGGGGCCACCTTGATCCCTTCGGCCAGCACGATGACCGGCTGCCAGAACAGCGCATTGATCAGCAGGATGGCCCAATAGCGTGTCGCCGGACGGAAGCGGGTTTCCGTTGGGGGATGTGATGACGTCAGCAGGCGGGTCAAGCGAGCGGGCAGTGGCATGGCGGAGTCCCTACGTGAAGCTTGTTTTTCTTGCTGAGGAAGCACGGCATGAACGCCTGCGCTCCCTTGCTGTTCTTTTTCTTTGTGTTCTTGCTTTTTCTTTACCGGCCCTGGCGTTACAGAAAGGCCGTCACGTTGAAGTACACCGGGGTCTCGTCGTCCTCAATGAACTCAGGACGTTCCAGTGAATGGGCGGCGCTGACATCCACGGCAAGATGTTCACCCTGTAGGCCTAACCCCACGGCATAGCCGGTCATACGGCCATTCACGCCGAAGCTATAGTCACTGTGATGAATCACGCCCATGTCATAGCCCAGTGACAGTTCCATGCTGTGGAATACGGGACGCGCCTTTTCCAGCGGAAGGTGCCAACTGACCTGGTTGCGCCAGTAAGCGCCACTGTCGCCACTCAAGGACTGTTCCTTGAAGCCGCGTACGGATTCCTGCCCACCAATCGTCAGGCGATAGGGGCTATACAGCACGTCGTCACTCCACTGGCCATGGGCCAGGCTGGTGAAGCGCAGCGACTGATCGAACAGCGAGAAGGGCTGTACGGCACTCAGCGTCAGCATGGTCTTCTCGAACTGGGCTTTCGGATCCCCTGGAGGCGTGTTTTCGTCATGCTGGGCACCGAAATTACGCAGCCCCTTGCTCCATTGCAGATCGGCATTGACCAGGGCACTGCCCACGCGGCGACCATGGTTGAGGCCCAGGGTCACATCGGCGAGCCGCTGGCTGCTGATGGCCGTGCGACTACCATCAATGTTGTTGCGTGTTGTCACCCGGCTCAGAGCAATATTGGCTGAGGTCTTGCTGACCTGGTCGCGGTACAACAAGCGCTGAGCCATCACTTGGTGGCGCTGGCTGGAACCGTCGTAATCGAAGACCTGACCATCGGCTTGTCCAAAACTGTTGTAAGCGCTTTCGGTATAGCTGTAGGAGACATACCAGTAACCGAACGGCACGCTGTAATGGATATAGCCATCCCGGGAACCGATGCCGGAATCCTCCGTGACATCATGGCCCCACTGCATGCGCAGTTGATCGGCCAGCCCCAATGGGCTGTCCCACTCAAAGCCCAGCGCCCATTGCTGCTCGCCGGTGTCCTCGGTGCCGTCATTATTGCGCCCCAGCGAAAAGCGCACCGGGCGGCCGCCTTCGCTGGCAAGCTGGACACGGCTACTGCCAACGTCCTCTCCTGGTACCAGTTCCATGGTCGACTGCCGCGATGGCAGACGACTCAACTGGTCAACCAGCTGTTCCAGGTCGCGCAGGTTGAGCAGGTCCCCTGCACCTGTCGGCGACGCCATGGCCAGTTCCCGTGCGGTCGGCACATCCCCGACACTCTCCAGGGCTTCAATACGGCCTTCGAACACCACCACCTTCAGTTGGCGCTGGGTCAGGTCCTGCTGGGCCACATAGGCACGTGTGGTCACGAAGCCACGGTCGACATAGGCGTTGGTGATGTCACCGAGCAGAGCATTGATGTCATCCACCTTCAGGCAGCGTCCCTCGAAAGATGCCACCCAGGCTTGTTGCTGCTCGGCATTGAAACGAGTGACACCCTCCAGGGCGATATCATCAACCTGGACGCACTTTGTAGAGGGCTCCGACGCAGAGGGAGTGGGGCGAGCATCACGCCCGGGCAGGCGTTCCAGTTGCTCCAGCTTTTCACTCTGCTCTTCCAGCAGACGGCGCTGGTCATCGCGCAGGAAATTGCGGTTGAGGGAGTTGATAGTCTCAGGTGGCATTGCACCAGGAGGAAGCTGCTGCGCTGTCCCCACTGCAGGCCAGATCAATACAGCGACTGGTAACCAGGACAAACGCCACCAAGAAGCACTTGCTGAGTGATGCCTCGTTCGAGATGGTGATGGCGTCATGAGCCCTCCTGGCCGCTTGTCCCTGGGTAACAGGCATCGTTAACGTCTTTCGACGCGACGAGCGCAGAATAGCGGCCATCCTGCCTGACTCAGATGACAGACAGTCGAACGCTTGAATGAAGTATTTTACCAGTGCTCAGATAGCAGAAGGGGATTCAGAGGTGTACGTTTTCAGCGCTCTATTTGTACGTGATATCGTACAAATTCTCTTGCTCCAGACAGATTGCTACTTTGTGCTGATATCCGCTCTAGGAATGACATATGACAGCCGGTAGAAGGGCATTCTACTATCAATCTTCTGATGTTGGCTCCCTGCGTAATTTCACTTCTCCAGTATTGAGTGGCGTCATCGTGACCTCTTCGATGGTGTTCAGCTCTTCTAAAACTTGTACTGGCCTTCTTGATGCTGCCCCGGCCATATAGGCCCCATTCCTCTGCTGCCACGCGCGGGTTTCGATAGTCCATGTCGGGAAATGAGATCGCCCCATCATCCCGCAACTTTGATGCATCGCTGAGCAGTGCCATTGCTCAGCCGGAACCTGAGTGTGACAGCTGCTGGCATAGTGGACACAGGCTCCCGGGGCCGCAGTTCTCACCCCGAGGAGGAGGGCTTTATACCGTTGCTGGTAGCTGCTGGCGCTGGGGGAGGTGTGCCAGGACACAAGCTGTTCGAAAGTGAAGTGATCGGTAGCCTGCCGTCAGCTTTTTGGTTCGGTGGGTCATTGTCCTCGCGCAAGGAGGGGATAGCTGGCCTAGCATGAAAGTGCTGACGGCTATTGTGCCGTATTACTACAACAAGAGGGCATACCTACCATGTTTAAACACATCAAATTTCAATACATCAAAATGCTGCTAGGCCTTGTTCTGACAATAGGACTGTCAATAAGCAGTGCCAGTGCTCAGGACATGGCCTTTTTCCGTATCGGTACCGGTGGTACGGCCGGTACCTATTATCCGATAGGTGGCCTGATCGCGAATGCTATCTCCAACCCTCCGGGTTCCCGGAGTTGTGAAGAAGGTGGCTCCTGTGGCGTGCCTGGTCTGGTGGCCACGGCAGTTGCCTCGAATGGTTCGGTCGGCAATATCAACGCCATCATGGGTGGCACTCTGGAAAGCGGCTTTGCCCAGGCCGATGTGGTGACCTGGGCGCAGACCGGTACCGGGATATGGGAGGGCAAGCCGGCGGCGGACAAACTGCGCATGATTGCCAATCTATATCCCGAAAGCCTGCATCTGGTGGCCAGTGCAGAATCAGGAATCGAGAGTGTGGAAGACCTGAAGGGCAAGCGTGTGTCACTGGATGAGCCTGGTTCGGGCACCTTGGTAGATGCACGGATTGTGCTGGAGGGTTTCGGACTCGGCGAAAAGGACATTGATGCTGAATTTCTCAAGCCTGATCAGGCGGCAGATCGGATGCGCGATGGTGCCATGGACGCCTTCTTTTTTGTTGGCGGTTATCCTGCCGGTGCCATTGCGGAGCTGGCCAGCCAGCATGATGTGAGGCTGATCCCGATAAGCGGGGAAGGTGCCGATGGCATCCTGGAGCAATACAGCTTCTTTACGGCAGATAACGTGCCTGCAGGTACCTATGAAGGCCAGGATGCTGATGTGGCAACCCTTTCCGTGGGTGCGCAGTGGGTGACCAGTGCAGACCTGCCTGAGGAACTGGTCTACAACATTACCCAGGCGCTATGGAACGACAATACTCGTGCACTGCTCGATGCGGGACATGCCAAGGGCAAACTGATCCAGTTGGACTCAGCCACCTCTGGCGTCGGTATTCCCTTCCATCCAGGTGCCGAGAAATTCTACAAGGAGGCTGGTGTCCTGCAGTGACAGGCATTGCTCACTGGAATGTCGTGCATGGGAAGGGCTGATTGATGCAGTGCTTCCTTTAAGTCACGTATTCGAGACGAGCAGCAAGGCAAGGCGCCGTCCGGCGCCTTGCCTCAGCAACTGACGAGGCACAAGATGCAGGCGCCAGATGATAACGACAAGAAGGCGGATGTCAGTGGATTGAAGCAAGTGCAGCCACAGGAGCTGGAAGCCCGGTTCGATCCAGAGCAGCGCTTTCGCAAGCTTGGCAGGGCACTCACTATCTTTACCAGCAGTGTGTTGTTCCTGCTGGCGTGTTACCACTTCTATACCGCTGGTTTCGGCATTCCACGGACAACTTTTCACCGTGGACTGCATATGGCGGTGACCTTGGCACTGGTCTTTTTCTGCTTTTCCGCTTTCAGCCGACGCGAGACGCGACCAGGCTGGTGGGCGCCCATGGGCCTGCCCCTGCTGGATTGGGTGTTGGCTATTGCGGCGGCCGTCACGTCATTGTATGTGCCATGGATCTATGACCAGCTGGCCTTCCGGGTTGGCAATCCTTTACCCATCGACATCGTGATGGGCAGCATCCTCATTCTGGTGCTGCTGGAAGCGGTACGCCGTTCCATGGGCTGGCCATTGCCCGTCATTGCCATCCTGTTCATGTGCTATGCCTATTTCGGGCGGTCGTTTCCGGGCATTTTCGTGCATCCAGGGGCGGACTGGCCGGACCTTGTCAATCATCTATACCTGACGTCTCAGGGCATCTATGGCACGGCACTGGGCGTCATCGCGACCTATGTCTTCCACTTTGTGCTGTTCGGTGTCATGGCGACCCGCACTGGCCTTGGCCAGCTGTTCATCGATGTGGCGTCAGCCGTGACCGGGCGCTTTGCTGGTGGGCCGGCCAAGGTCTCCGTTGTGTCATCTGCCTTGCTGGGGTCCATTTCCGGGTCCTCGATTGCCAATACGGTGACAACGGGAGCCTTGACGATCCCAGCCATGGCCCGGATTGGCTATCCACGCCACTTTGCCGCTGCAGTAGAGGCAGCGTCGTCCACCGGGGGGCAGATTACTCCCCCAGTGATGGGTGCAGTGGCGTTCTTGATGATCGAGTATCTCGGCATGCCACTGACCACCATCCTGCTGGCGGCTATCGTTCCTGCGTTCATGCATTTCTTCGGTGTCTTGCTGCAAGTGCATCTGGAGGCTCGCCGCCTCGGGCTGAGAGGATTGACCAAGGAAGAATTGCCCAATGCCTGGCAGGTGATTCGAAAGGGCTGGCTATCGATCATTCCATTGATTCTGCTGATTGTGATGCTGATGCGCGGGCGAACCCCCTTCCTGGCGGCGTTCTGGGGCATCGCGGCCTGTATGGGTGTGCTGGTCATCCAGTCGGTTCAGGCGCATGGCGTCATGGCTGGCTTGAAGGTGGCGGCCATCGGTGTCTGGGAAGGGTTCATTCAAGGCGCGAGGCAGTCCTTGCCGATTACGGCGGCGGCAGCGCTGGTGGGCATCATCATTGGCGTAGTGACGCTTACCGGCGTGGGTTTCAAGATTGCTTATATGGTCACTGGCCTGGCCAGTGGCTGGGCATCAGCCGTGCATGATCTGCTCACCGTGCTTCCCTTCGAGGTGATGGGAATACCGACGCTCACCTTGCTGTTCACACTCATGCTGACAGCCGTCGTCTGCATTCTGATGGGCTGCGGCATTCCGACGACAGCCAATTACATCATCATGGTGGCCGTGGCAGCACCGATATTGGGTCTGCTGGGCGTACAACCGCTGGTCGCGCATTTCTTCGTGTTCTACTACGGAGTGCTGGCGGATGTGACGCCTCCGGTGGCACTGGCTGCCTATGCTGCATCGAGTATTATCGGGGCCAATGCCTTCAAGGCGGGCAATACCGCCTTCCGTCTCAGCATGGGCAAGGCCCTGGTACCTTTTGTCTTCGTATTCTCGCCTGCCTTGCTGATCGTGACACCCGAGTTCACGGTTCAGGCATTCTTGCTCGCCGCCGGTGGCGCGATGCTGGGCATTCTGTCCCTGTCCGCGGCCATCACCAACTGGTTGCGCGGCCCTTTGTATGCGATTGAGCGAGTGGTGCTCGCGATAGCCGCATTCCTGCTGATTGCCCCCCATATGACTTCCACCCTGATTGGCATAGGAATATTGGGGGCGGTGACATTACGTCAGGTAGTGATGCCGCGAAAGGGCAAGATGAGGTGACTCAAACCAGGGGCTGCAGGACAAGGCTCTCCGCCAATGGCAGGACATGGTCGCGGGTCAGCGCCGCAAGGGGAAGCTGACGCGCTTCCTGCAGTGTGACCCAACGCAGGGTCTCGATCTCTGCAGCCGGAGACAGTTCGCCTGACATGGTCACGTTGAACAGATGTGCGTGAACCCGATACCCCGGCTCATTGGCCGCCGGGGCAAAGGTTTCGCACAGGTAATGGATCTGGGTCGGAGTGCCACCAAGTTCCTCATGCAGTTCCCGGCGTAGTGCTGCCTCCGGTGTTTCGTCAGGTTCGATCTTGCCTCCTGCCTGCATGAAGGCCTGGGTACCACGCTTGCGTACCAGCAGCAATCGCCCCCGCCCATCGAGGATCAGGGCGGCGGCGATGTGCAAGGTGCGAATGGCAAGGGTATCGGAAGCCGCCATCAATGGTACTTACCCATTACACGAATAAAGCGCACAGGAGGACGGTAGACCTCACCTTCCTGGGCGCGGTCGGTGGCTGGACGAGCCTGCCAGCCGCGATACAGTGCCCAGCGCTTGAGGGCATCCAGGTTGAGGTGAGGGTGGCTCTCATCACGCGGATCGTATTCCGGTGAAGGAAAGGCATGAGCCAGATGCTCATAACGTGCCAGGGCGCGTTCGCCATCATGGGCGGCCAGGGCCTGGTCCAGAGCCGTCTGCCAGGCTCTGGGGTCACGCTGAAGACGATGGTGGGATACCGGCATAAGTAACTCCCTCTTCAGTTGGGCTCTGTATGCAGTCGGTGACATGACAAACCGCATACAGGCCATTTTCGTGGCTAGGTTACCGCTGGTGAGACGCTTGCCTTAGGAAACCCTGTCTAAATGTCTGCGCTACTCAATCGCTGCGTTGCGCGGTGCGCGAAATCCTCACCTATAACTCCATAGGCTCCGGTTGACTCGAAACCTGCGGTTTCTCACCCCTTCGGGGCCATCCTGAAGGATGTTCTCTCCGCTTCGCTTCGAGTCTGTGCTCCGTGCGCCTTGCGCTTGAGTATGCTCGCCGATTTATTCAGCGTTTCCTCTTACTTTCCGTTATTCGTGCTTCTGACGCTGCCTTTCCTCCCTGATCCTGGTGGTGGGTTAGTCCCAGCTCAGAGCGCCACCGACCTGGTATTCGGTGACACGGGTCTCGAAGAAGTTCTTCTCCTTGCGCAGATCGATGATCTCGCTCATCCAGGGGAAGGGGTTCTGGGCACCTGGGAACTGTTCCTTGAGCCCGATCTGAGCCAGGCGGCGGTTACAGATGAAGTGCAGGTACTCTTCCATGATCGCAGCATTCATGCCGAGCACACCGCGGGGCATGGTGTCACGGGCATAAGCGATTTCCAGCTCAGTACCTTCGAGGATCATCTGGGTGACTTCGTCCTGGAATTCAGGCGTCCACAAATGCGGATTCTCGATCTTGATCTGGTTGATCATGTCGACGCCGAAGTTCAGGTGCATGGATTCGTCACGCAGAATGTACTGGAACTGTTCCGCGACACCGGTCATCTTGTTGCGGCGACCCATGGACAGGATTTGGCTGAAGCCGCAATAGAAGAAGATGCCTTCGGTGACACAGTAGAAAGCGATCAGGTTGCGCAGCAGTTCCTGGTCGGTTTCCG
This sequence comes from Halomonas binhaiensis, assembly GCF_008329985.2. NCBI lineage: Bacteria > Pseudomonadati > Pseudomonadota > Gammaproteobacteria > Oceanospirillales > Halomonadaceae > Halomonas > Halomonas binhaiensis. The sequence goes on along the minus strand of NZ_CP038437.2, from coordinate 4,176,933 downwards.
GGGTGCCGGTGTTGAAGTCCGGACGCGATAGCGACTGCGTATGCTTGAGACTCCAGGCAGACTTGGCTGCGACCGACGGCACTTCCCGGTACATGTTGAAGACTTCGCCTTCATCCATGGCCAGGGACTCCACGCAGTACTGATAGGCGTGGGTATGGATAGCCTCCTCGAAAGCCTGACGCAGCAGGTACTGGCGGCACTCGGGATTGGTGATCAGGCGATAGACCGCCAGGACCAGGTTGTTGGCTACCAGCGAATCAGCAGTCGAGAAATAGCCCAGTGAACGCTCGACGATGCGGCGCTCGTCCGGCGTCAGGCCGTCCGTGCTTTTCCACAGCGCGATGTCCGCGTTCATGTTCACTTCCTGGGGCATCCAGTGGTTGGCACTGCCATCCAGGTATTTCTGCCAGGCCCATTCATACTTGAACGGCACCAACTGGTTGAGGTCCGCGCGGGCATTGATCATGCGCTTGTCGTCGACCTCGATCCGGGCAGCGCCCATTTCCAGCTCCTCGAGGCCCGCGGCAACATCCAGCTCTTCCAGAGCCTGGCGTGCACGAGCCAGGCGATCTTCCTCGGCGACCTTGTAGTCACTGGAAGTGTTACTGGAAGCGTTGCCAGCACTTTCCTGTACGGCTTCAGCCGCCGGCTTCACAGCGGATGCCGGAGCCTTGGTGGCGGCAGGCTTTTCGGTGACGCTGGTATCGTCCTCGTGGAACTCGTCCCAGTTGAGCATGTAAATATCTCCGGTTCCTGATGACTGCGAGCTTCGAGCTTCGAGCAGCCTCATTGCAGCTCTGTATTTAGGCGGCTCTCGATGCGCAGAGCCGCCATTTCTGTTGGATTACTGGCAGGCTTCGCAGCCCAGCTCATCAATCTCTCCGGCAGACGGTGGACGCTGGCCACCTTTGCCCTGGAGAAAGTCGTCGATGCCACGTGGCTCAGGCTGTGCCGAAGAGGAAGCCGCTGCTGGCGCTTCAGGAGCAGAACCATTGCTTACAGCGTTGAGCTTGCCGCGGTTGACCGTGGACTTCTCTACCGAAGTGGCGCCCAGGGCGCGCAGGTAGTAGGTGGTCTTCAGGCCGCGGAACCAGGCCATGCGATAGGTCACGTCGAGTTTCTTGCCGGACACGCCCTGGATATAGAGGTTCAGCGACTGAGCCTGATCGATCCACTTCTGGCGACGTGAGGCCGCCTCGACCAGCCACTTGGGCTCGACTTCGAAGGCGGTGGCGTACTTGGCCTTGAGGTCTTCCGGGATGCGGTCGATGGGCTGTACGCTGCCGTCGTAGTACTTGAGGTCGTTGATCATGACCTCATCCCACAGGCCACGTTCCTTGAGGTCGTTGACCATGTAGGCGTTGACCACGGTGAACTCGCCAGACAGGTTCGATTTGACGAACAGGTTCTGGTAGGTCGGCTCGATGGACTGAGTGACGCCACAGATGTTGGAGATGGTCGCCGTGGGTGCGATGGCCATCACGTTCGAGTTGCGCATCCCCTGGCTGCGTACCTTCTCGCGGATATGCTCCCAGTCCTGGGTAGTGCTGGTGTCGACCTCGATGTACTTTTCGCCACGCTCGGACTTGAGCTTGTCGACGGAGTCGATGGGCAGTACGCCCTGGCTCCACAGCGAGCCCTCGAAGCTATCATAACGGCCGCGCTCGGCTGCCAGGTCGCTGGAGGCCTCGATGGCGTGATAGCTGATCAGCTCCATGGAACGGTCGGCAAACTCCACGGCACCGGTGCTGGCGTAGGCAATGCCCTGGGCATAGAGCGCATCCTGGAAGCCCATGATGCCGAGGCCCACCGGACGATGCTTGAAGTTGGAGTTCTTGGCCTGCGGTACCGCGTAGTAGTTGATGTCGATAACGTTATCGAGCATGCGTACCGCGGTGCGCACGGTCTTCTTCAACTTGTCGCCATCGAGCTGGCCATCGACCACGTGCTGGGCCAGGTTGATGGAGCCCAGGTTGCAGACAGCGATCTCATCGATGCTGGTGTTGAGGGTAATCTCGGTGCACAGGTTGGAACTGTGCACAACACCGGCATGGCTTTGCGGGCTGCGGATGTTGCACGGATCCTTGAAGGTGATCCAGGGGTGGCCTGTCTCGAACAGCATGGACAGCATCTTGCGCCACAGGTCCTTGGCCTTGACCCGCTTGAACAGCTTGATCTGGCCATTGCGGGTCATCTCCTCGTATTCCGCGTAGCGCTTCTCGAAGGCAACGCCGTAGAGGTCGTGGAGATCCGGGCAGGTGGACGGCGAGAACAGGGTCCATTCCTGGTCGTCGAAGACGCGCTTCATGAACAGGTCCGGCACCCAGTTGGCGGTGTTCATGTCATGGGTACGACGACGGTCGTCACCGGTGTTCTTGCGCAGCTCGAGGAATTCCTCGACATCCAGGTGCCAGGTTTCCAGGTAGGCGCAGACTGCCCCCTTGCGCTTGCCCCCCTGATTGACCGCGACAGCAGTGTCATTGACCACCTTGAGGAATGGCACGACACCCTGGGACTTGCCATTGGTCCCCTTGATGTAAGAGCCCAGCGCGCGAACCGGAGTCCAGTCATTGCCCAGGCCGCCAGCCCACTTGGACAGCAGGGCATTGTCACGGATTGCGCCGTAGATGTGCTCAAGGTCGTCGGGTACGGTGGTCAGGTAGCAGCTGGACAGCTGGCTACGCAGGGTACCGGCGTTGAACAACGTCGGGGTGGAAGACATGTAGTCGAAGCTGGACAGCAACTCGTAGAACTCGATGGCGCGGGCTTCGCGATCATCCTCGTTGAGTGACAGCCCCATGGCCACGCGCATGAACATCACCTGGGGCAGCTCATAACGCACGTCATCCTTGTGGATGAAGTAGCGGTCATAGAGTGTCTGCAGACCAAGATAGGTGAACTGGTTATCGCGGTTGTAATCCAGTGCCTCACCCAGGCGTTCCAGATCGAATTCGCCCAGCCTGGGGTCGAGTTGCTCGAATTCGATGCCACGTGCCACATAGGCCTTGAGTGCCGGCTTGTACAGCTCAGCCATGTCGCCATGGGTGGCATCTTCGGCAATCTCGAGGAAGCTCAATGCTTCACGACGCAGGTTGTCCTGCAGCAGCCGGGCGGTAACGTAGGTGTAGTTGGGATCCTGTTCGACCAGGGTCCGGGCCGTCATCATCAGTGCCTGGGAGACACCATCAACGGAGACGCCGTCATACAGGTTCTTCAGGGAGTCCTGGACGATCTTGTTGGGGTCGACGTGCTCGAGGCCTGCGCAGGCGTCGAATACCAGTGTCTCGACACGACCCAGGTCCAGCGGACGGACAGTGCCATCTGCATGGGTCACATTGAGGGTCGGATGAGGCTTGGCGATGCCACTGGCCTCGCGGGCACGGGTATGCTCTTCGCGATACAGCACGTAGGCACGGGCGACTTTCTGCTCGCCGCTACGCATCAGGGCCAGTTCGACCTGATCCTGAACATCTTCGATGTGCACGGTGCCACCATCCGGCATGCGGCGGGCAAACGTCTGCAGGATGCTGTCGGAAGATTCCTTGACGAACTCGCGAACCCGAGATGATGTCGCAGCGTTGTCGCCTTCAACGGCAATGAATGCCTTGCTCATGGCCACGGCGATCTTGCCGGCGTCGAACGACACCACATCCCCTGTGCGCTTGATGACACGCAGCGCCTGGGGGGCAGTGACGGAGACGGATGAGTGGTCCGGAGAAGCGAGTGTATCCATGGCGCCGAGGTTCCCTACCTGAATGTCGAATAAGTCTCGAAGTAAAAATATCCACCTGAAAAACGGTGGTTGACAGTATGGAGTGAGATTGGTAGAGGCACACTATATGGTGCCTCATGGGATTTCGAACACAAGATAGTGTGGTTTTGCCACCTCATCAAGTGGATAACTCTGTGGATGAGATGTGGTCATCCAGAGGGCAACTTTTGCTTTTTTCATGAGGCCAGCAGTGGGGCGGCCTGGCGCTTGATGAGAGTCAGTTGTACTTGGGGAAGGCGATGTCCAAAATTTGCGGTATTCTTACGTGATGTTTAACGACTGGCTCATCATGTCGGCCCGAAAAAGAATGCTTTGGCCGAAAGAGAGCCAAAGCAGTACAGTCTGTGCAACAAGACCAATGCAACAAAATCAACGCAACAAAAAGGAACCGGGGAATTATGGAAGACCGCCCAGACCTGCGTGAACAGGATCACGTGCTGATCATCGAGGACGACGAGCGCCTCGCCAATCTGACCCGGGACTATCTCGAAGCCAATGGTTTTCGTGTCACCGTGGAAGGAGATGGCGCGCGTGGCGTACAACGAATTCTTGATATTCAACCGGATCTGGTAATTCTCGATCTGATGCTGCCCGGCGAGGATGGGCTGTCGATTTGCCGGCGTGTACGCAACGATTACCTAGGTCCCATCCTGATGTTGACCGCGCGTACTGACGATCTCGATCAGGTGCTCGGCCTGGAGATGGGGGCCGACGACTACGTGCCCAAACCGGTGCAGCCGCGAGTATTGCTGGCTCGTATGCGGGCATTGTTGCGACGACGGGATAGTAGCGACAGCAACAGTAGCGACGAGAGCCGGCTGATGTTCAGTGATCTGGAAATCGACAATGCCACTCGGGAAGCCTGGCTGAAAGGAAGTCGCATTGACCTGACCAGTGCGGAATTCGATCTGCTGTGGTTGCTGGCCAGCCATGCCGGACGCGTGCTGACTCGGGAGGAAATCTTCTCCCAGCTGCGCGGCATTCGCTACGACGGCCAGGATCGTTCCATCGATGTGCGGGTGTCGCGCATTCGGCCAAAAATTGGTGATGACCCTCATCATCCTCACCGCATCAAGACCGTGAGGAGCAAAGGGTATCTGTTCGTGAAGGACAACTGACGCCATGCGCAGGGCCTTGGTCGACAGCACTTTCCTGCGAGTATATGTCATGCTGGCGGCCACTCTGGTCGTGGCGTTGGGCCTGGCCATGCTGGGCCTCATTCTTGTCGACAAGGTGCGGGTCGAGTACTACCGCGAGAACCTCGCTGCAGCACCCATGCAGCTACTGACCAGCGTGATTGCGGAACAGCCCGCTGGTCAGCGTGAAGCCTGGTTGACGCGCTACTCTGAAGCCCTCGACATGTCCTTGTCTCTGGTCTCCATTGCGTCTTATGCACCAAGCTACTTCGAGCGTATCCGCTTGGAGCGAGGCGGGGTGTTGGTCGAATATAGCGGGGAGCAAGGCTGGCGATTTGTGCGCCTTGTTCCCGGTAGCGGCATGGTACTTGAAGCGTCCCTGATGGGAATGAGCGAGCGGCAGTTGCGCGGCATGACCATGCTGGCCGGCAACTGGCTGGCAGCTGTCGATGGGGCGGCACGTAATGCACGACTCGACATGCTGACCGCAAGCGGTTTCCCGATCTCATTGGCAAATACCCCTCCCGAAGCCTTGGGTGAGCAGCCTTCTGAACAGCTTGATAATGGTGAAGTCGTTCTGCATCTGTTACCGGAGCGCTGGTCGGTGGCACTGTTCATGAAGCTTCACCCGCAAGGAGAACCTCCTTCCTGGCTGACCGTCGGGCCGATGGAGTCCTATGAGTCGCGACCACCTGCGCTGCTGGTGTCGTTGCTGGTGCTGCTGATGAGTGCGCTGGCCCTGGCCATCTACATGATCGTGCGGGGTATCGAAGCTCGTATGTCCCGTCTGGAAATGGCCGCTACCCGCCTGGCCAGCGGGCGCCTGGATACCAGGGTCAAGGTGGAAAGCAGTGATTTCCTCGGTCGAGTCGGCATGGCCTTCAATGGCATGGCATCCCAGGTCCAATCCTTGCTGCGTGCCCAGCAGGACATGATTCGTGCCGTATCCCATGAGCTGAGAACGCCGGTGGCCCGAATTCGCTTTGCGACCCAGATGGTGGAGGACATGTCGGACGATCCACTGGTTCGTAGTCAGCTTCGGGGCGTGGACAACGATATTGATGAGCTGGATGACCTGATCGACGAGATCCTCACCTATGCTCGCCTCGATAGCGAGACCATCAGTGGTGTGGAAACCTCGGCGACACTGGTTGACCTGCGTGAAGTCAGCCATCGAGTGATCGAGTCGCTCGAGTCATTGCATGGCGCTGTGACACTGCAGCTTGCTCCAGGGGAAGATATCGAAGTCAACGGCGATGCCCGTTATCTGCAGCGTGCCATTCAGAATCTGGTGGCCAATGCCTGTCGCCATGCTCATAGCAAGGTAAAGGTCACCCTGAGCGAAGAATCGAGGATGGTTCGACTGGACGTGGAAGACGATGGAGATGGGGTGCCGCCGCAGGCGCGTCAGGACATCTTCAAGCCCTTCGCCCGCCTTGATGACAGCCGTACCCGCAGTTCTGGCGGTTATGGCCTCGGTTTATCCATTGTGCAGAAGATCATGGCCTGGCACGGAGGCAGCGTCATGGTGGATGAAAGCCCAAGCCTGCAAGGAGCGCGGTTCTCCCTGATGCTTCCCCGGCGTCCTTGAGCCTCCCAGGTGGCCGCCGGGCCTGCCTTCAGGCAGGCTTGATGCCTTCCAGCACCCTGAAAGACGTCTCCCTTGCGGTGCGCAGAAAGTCTTCCATCCAGGGTGCGCTACGAGTGTCCTCGCGAATGGCTGCGAACAGGGTGCTCCAGACACCGTGTTCTCCCAGGTTGACTGCCTTGACGTAATCGCGCTCCAGATACTCGGTCAGTGCCCAGTTGGGTAGTGCGCAGACGCCTCGTCCGCTGGCCACCAGTTGCATCATCATGATGGTCAGCTCTGCGGTGCGCACCTCTCGGGGGGTGATGCCGGCAGGATCGAGAAACTGTGTGAACACATCCAGCCGTGAACGCTCCACCGGATAGGTGATCAGGGTCTGGTCGGCCAGGTCGGCCGGCTCGATGAAGGGCTTGTCGGCCAGTGGGTGCTGGCGTGCTACGGCGAGGAGTCCCTGGTAGCGGAAGAGGGGCTCGTAATGGACACCTTGCAGAGGCTGAGGATCTGCCGTGATGACCAGATCAAGCTGTTCCCGGGCCAGAGCGGGAAGGGGGTCGAAGTGATGTCCGCCAGGAATATCGATTTCCACTTCTGGCCAGTGGTCACGGAAGTGATCTACCGTGGGCATCAACCACTGGAAGCAGCTATGACACTCGATGGCCATATGCAGCCGGCCTTGTTCATTGCCGGCCAGGCGGGCCAGGTCGCGCTCGGCCATGCGCACCTGCGGCAGAATCTGCTCGGCCAGGCTCAATAGCCGCAATCCGGCCCGGGTGAATTCCACCGGCCGTGTCTTGCGCATGAACAGGGGGTTGCCCAGACGCTCTTCGAGATCCTTGAGCTGGTGGGATAGTGCAGACTGAGTCAGGTGCACGCGTTCGGCAGCTTCAACCAGGGAGCCGGCGTCACGCAGTGCCACCAGTGTACGGAGATGGCGGAGTTCGAGCATGAGTATATATATGGGAAACGGTCCCGCGTCCCCTGAGCCCTTTTCATATAAAAGTTTGACAAGTTTAGTTTGACTCACTGCCTACTGGCCAGTGGCATCTTGATCATGTGCTCATACAACCATGAATCCACATGATGAAAAGTCATGTTCCTGTCTGCTCCTCATGGTTTGTCTGGTGTCGCTGAAGCGAAAACATTGCTGCTGGATATTGGCCAGGGCTGATAGAGTAAGCAGCTTCAGGGAACAGTTTTACTTAGAAGAACAGGAGCCCCGCATGAAGCGTTCCGCTGTCCTCATGCTTTCCGCCGCGATCGGCACTTTCAGTCTGAGCGGGTGTGTCAGTACCACGAACACCCAGCAGGAAACCAGCAACGGTGGTGCAAGTTCAATCTGGGGCTCGACCCCGGGCAAGAGCGCCAAGGCGCCGTATCTGCCATCGTCGCTGTTCGTTGGTGAAGCAACGAACTTCGTCGGCTGGAGCTGTAGTCCTTCCCAGAATCTGGTTACGGCTGCGCAGCCCGATGCGCTGCGGGTGTGGTCCAGTGCAGGTGGCCAGCAGTTGCCGCAGACCGTCGTCGCCAGCGGCAGCCGTTATGAGAACGGCGACCTCAGCGTCTGGCTCAAGGGGGATGAAGCGACGGTAGAGAATACGCGAGGCCGTCTTGAGTGCCAGGCCCAGGTCCAGCGTGATTCTCTGCGTCGTGCGGAAAAGCCCGGGGTCATGTTTTATGCCACGGGGAACGAGCCGGGGTGGAGCATGAGCCTGGCCAATGACGTGCCAAAGATCGACCTGTCTCTGGATTACGGTGAGCGCAAAGCCTCACTGCCATATCGTGTTTCCACACTGGATAACGAGGCCGGTCGAGTGATTCTGGTCAGCGGCCGTTCGGATGCACCTTTTGAAGCGCGTATCGAAGCGGGAGCCTGTTTTGATGACATGTCCGGTACTCCCTGGCCGGCCAAGGTCACTCTGACACTCAATGGTGAGCAGTATCGGGGGTGTGGGCAGGGCATCGCTCCCTGAGAAAACGCTGCCTAAATGCCTGCGCGTGCGAATCACTGGGCTATAGCCGCCGTCCATGGCGGCTACCCTTCGGGCCATCGAAGGATGTTCCAATTCGCTCCTGGCGAATTGGTGCGCGGTGCTCACCATCCTCACCTATACCCCATAGGCTCCGGTGGTTGCGCTCCGTGCGCCTTGTGCTTCATCCCGCTCGGCTGATTTATTCAGCACTTCCCAAATGAAAAGCTGCCTGAATGCCTGGGGCATTGAGAGAAGGTAAGACGGGAACAGGTACCTGGATTGAAGCGCCTTTATGGCGCTTCAGTCGTATTTTTCGAATGATTCGCATGAAATGTTGCGCTTTTTATCGAAAAAATCGGGCTTATACTCAGCCTCATTGCAATACGACAATTCTTGGAGGTTCCGTATGACCCGCGTTCTCGTTGTGACTTCTTCGATTCTTGGCGACCACGGTCAGTCTCTGGGCCTGGCTCGGCATTTCCAACGCCTCGCTGAGCAGCGTGGCGAGATTGAACTGACGATCCGTGATGTGGTGGCGGATGACCTGCCTCACCTTAATATCGCGGAGCTGTCCAGCTGGCAGGTTGCTGAGGAAGAGCGCACCAGCGAGCAACGCGAGCTTGCTGCGGTTTCCGATGCATTGATCGCTGAAGTGCGGGCACATGATGTCGTTGTGCTGGCTGTACCCATGTACAACTTCGGCATTCCATCGCAGCTCAAGGCCTGGTTCGATCGCATCTTGCACGCAGGCAAGACCTTCCGCTACACGGAAAATGGTCCTTTGGGTCTGGTCGAAGGCAAGCGCGCGATCCTGCTGGCGGCTCGTGGTGGCAAGTATGCCGGCACTGCGATGGACACCCAGACACCGCATATTACCCAGCTGCTGGGGATGATTGGTATCACCGAGCTTGATACGGTATACGCCGAAGGCCTGAACATGGGCGACGAGATCAAGGAAGCTGCACTAAATGAAGCCCACAACCAAATCGAGGCTTTGGTGGCAGCGCTTTAGCCCCGTCATCAGTTAAAACGCCAGGGGCGCCCATTTGGGCGCCCCTGGCGTTTGAGCCAAGTGATCTCAGCTTGGAGTGGTACCCAAGGCTGCATCGTCGCTAAGGTCACTTTCTGCGTTGGCGACCAGTTGGAACTCTTCCTCGGCGGTTTTTGCGACCAGGGTGTTCTTGCTGTAGAGGAAGTAATAGGCTGCACCGGCCACAAACAGCACCAGGGTGTAGAAGAAGGCGCGAGGGTCGAAAGCGTAGACTCCCGTCAATGCCACCAGTGACAGGACCAGTGCCACGCTAGAAGTCAGCATGCCGCCAGGTGTCTTGTAGGGGCGAGGCATGTCGGGGCGTTTGATACGCAGCAGGATATGGCTGAGAGCCATCAGTGAGTAGGACAGGGTGGCACCGACCACCGCCATGCCAAGGATGAGATCACCTTCTCCGCTGAGTGACACCAGGAAGCCAAATACCCCCGGAATGACCAGTGCCCAGGTCGGTGCCTTGCGCTTGCTGGTCAGTGACAGCATGCGCGGAAGATACCCCGCCCGTGACAGGGCAAACACCAGGCGGCTGTAGCCGTAGATGATCGAGAAGAAAGAGGCGATCAAGCCTGCCAGGCCCAGCACATTGACCAGCATGGCCAGGGTCGGGTGGTCCGCCATTTTCAAGGCATCAACCAACGGCACGCCACTCTGGCCGATGGCACTGGCTCCGGCAGCACCAGCCAGCAGTACGACCACCAGCACGGCAGTGACCACCAGGAACAGCATGGCGCCGATGATGCCGCGTGGTACATCACGGGCAGGATCCTTGGACTCCTCTGCTGCCAGGGGAACGCCTTCCACAGCCAGGAACAGCCACATGCCGAAGGGTAGCGCCGCCCATACGCCGGTCCAGCCAAAGGGCAGGAAAGCACTGGCTCCGGCGGCATCGCTCGGGGCAATGTCGAAGAGCCGCGAGGCATCGAACGCACCCAGCAGAGCCAGGGCCGTGGCGATAATGGCAAAGACGGCAAGGCCGCTGATCACCATCATCACCTTGAGGGCTTCTCCCACCCCGGCCAGGTGGATACCAATAAAGATCGCGTAGAACAAGGCGTACACCAGAGGGCCATTGATTCCCAACAGCTCTTCCACCGCAGCGCCGATGAAGATGACAATGGCTGCTGGCGCCAATGCGTACTCTATCAATACCGCCAGTCCGGTCAGATAACCTCCTGCTGGCCCCATGGCCTGACGGGCGAAGCTGTACCCTCCTCCGGCGGCAGGAATGGCCGCAGACATTTCTGCCAGTGCCAGCACCAGGGCGAAATACATGATGCCCATCAGCACGGCGGCAATCACGAAGCCGCCCCAGCCTGCTTCACCGATACCGAAGTTCCAGCCGGCAAAGTCACCGGAAATCACGTAGGACACACCGAGCCCCGCCAATAACACCCAACCAGCGGTACCCTTCTTCAACTGGCGCTTGGCCAGATACTCTTGATCAATCGTCGAGTCCGTCATGGGATAACTCTCTTGTCATTGTTGTTTGCATCGTGGTTATTTTCATCGTGGCTGCTTGCATCGAGACATGATGCGAACTGCCTTGAACTGCTGCCATCCAGGGATGATGGCGTGTCAGGAAATCTGGAAGTCAGGAGATCAAAAAGTTGCCTGGACTTTCCGATGTGTCGATCACATCGTCCTGGGTACGATCCTTGAGCTTCACACCAGATAGCTCCAGTTTTCGCGACTCGCGCAGCAAGTACACCAGTCGTCGGCTGGCTTCGGAGAAGGCGAGGCCTGCCGGGCGTACATTGGAAATACAGTTGCGGTAAGCATCGGTGAGGCCGATTCTCGGTCCCCAGGTGAGGTAGAGCCCCAAGCTGTCAGGTGAACTCAACCCGGGACGTTCTCCGATCAGGACCAGCACCGCATTGGCATTGAGCATTTCGCCGATCTCATCGCCAATGGCGACTCTCCCTTGCTCCACCACCGTCAATGGCGCGAGTGACCAGTTGTGGTCGTCGTTGTCGAGGCAGTCGCCCAGGCAGCGCAGAAAGGGAACGGCATTACGCTGCGTGGCAAAGGAAGACAGCCCATCCACCACGACAATGGCCAGGTCGTAGGAAGATTGCGCAGCATCGGTGGCCTGCTTCAGTTGTTCTCGCGAGGCATCATTCAGGCGTCGCCCCCAGTCAGGACGCTGCAGGTAGGTCTGGCGGTCGCAGGCCTGGCTGTGCAGGCGTTGGATGGGCATGGCCGAGGAGAGAGGACCTTCTACTTCAAGCTGATGGCAGAGGTCATCCACGTCCAGCGGCAGATGAACGGCATCCTGGGCCTGGGCATGTGCCAACTGGAATTCCAGGGAGCGGGAGGTGGGCAGGCTGATACCCGCTCTGCCGAGACCGATGCGAGCGTCGGTGAAATGGCGCAGGAGATGCCAGGGATTGTCAGTGACGGGGCGAGACGGCTTGTCAGCGCTCATGGTCAGCCTCCTGTGAAGGAAGGTTGGCCAGGGAACGGGCAAAGGGTTGCGGCAAGCCGTCGTTGAGACGATACCCCGCGATGTCATCGAATATGGTCATTCTGGTGAGCCAGTCAGCGAATTCAGGGGCTGGCGCCAGGTCGAGGACACGGCGGGCGTAAAGCGCGTCGTGGAAAGAGGTGGTCTGGTAGTTGAGCATCACATCGTCTGACCCAGGAATGCCCATGATGAAGGTGCACCCGGCGACGCCCAGCAGGGTCAGCAGGTTATCCATGTCATTCTGATCGGCGTCGGCATGGTTGGTATAGCAGATGTCGCATCCCATGGGGACGCCAAGCAACTTGCCACAGAAGTGGTCTTCAAGTCCGGCGCGGATGATCTGCTTGCCGTCGAACAGGTATTCCGGACCGATGAAGCCAACGACGGTGTTGACCAGCAGAGGATCGAAGTGGCGTGCCACAGCGTAGGCGCGAGTTTCGCAGGTCTGTTGATCGAGGCCATGGTGCGCATTGGCGGATAGTGCACTGCCCTGGCCGGTTTCGAAGTACATGACATTGTTGCCGGCAGTGCCACGCTTTAGTCCCTGGGCGGCATCCTGAGCCTCGGCGATTGTGGCGAGATTGAAACCGAAGCTGGCATTGGTGGCCTCGGTACCTCCGATGGACTGAAACACCAGATCCACGGGAGCTCCCTGCTCGATGGCCTCCAGCGTGTTGGTGACGTGGGTAAGCACACAGGATTGGGTGGGAATGTCGTACTTCTGGATCACCTCATCCATCAGCTTCATCAGCTTGATGCTCTGGGCAACATTGTCGGTGGCAGGGTTGATGCCAATGACCGCATCGCCATTGCCGTAGAGCAGGCCATCGAGAATGCTGGCCGCAATCCCAGTCACATCGTCGGTGGGATGGTTAGGTTGCAGCCGCGTGGAGAGCCGTCCCGGCAGGCCAATGGTGTTGCGGAAGGCTGTGGTGACCTGGCACTTGCGAGCCACCAGGATCAGGTCCTGATTGCGCATGATCTTGCTGACCGCGGCGGCCATTTCCGGGGTGATGCCCGCGCGCACCTCGGCAATCTTTTCGGGAGTTGCCAGATCGCTGAGCAGCCAGTTGCGAAAATCCCCTACGCTGAGATGAGCGATCGACGAAAAGGCTGCAGCATCATGGGTGTCGATGATCAGGCGAGTAATTTCGTCTTCTGCATACGGCACCAGGTGATGTTCCAGAAATACCTTCAGCGGCAGCTCGGCCAAGGCCATCTGCGCAACCACCCTTTCTTCGGCAGACTCGGCAATGACACCTGCCAAGCGGTCTCCCGAACGTGCGGGAGTCGCCTTGGCCATCAGCTCGGCAAGGTTGCGAAAGCGGTAGCATCGGTGGCCTAGTGTATAGAGAAATTCCTTGGACATGGTCGTCTCCGATGGAGCGGAAGAACGGAGCGAGAATTGCATATTCAAAGTAGAGGGCTTGCCCAAGGGACACTATCAATTCCCGGCAAAGCTGGAATTTCCATATAAAAACAAACGGTTGCCTTTCTGTGTAAGCGAGATGGCAGGAAGGAGGAGTGACGATGCATGTTGTTGAACAACGAGTCAGTGCAAAACGCACCAAAACGGTGCGTGTGGGAGTCCTGGGATGCCGATGAGCATGCCCATAACCTGACGGACTGGTCCCAGGAATATGATCAGTTCAGTGGTGGTGCCTTTTATGGACGCATTGATGAGATCCAGTTAGGCGGCATGCAGGTGTTCAAGGAATACACGAGCCATGCGGTGTGGCAGCAGTGCAACGTGTGGCCGAATTCCCTGTGGCTGGGTATTCCTGCATATCGACAGGGGTGTCGTATCGATGGCCGTCCCGTGGGGGATGATGAGGTGATGTGCCAGCCTGGCGCGCATGACTTCGAGCTCGTCACACCGGATGACTTCGCCATCTATGGGCTGGTCATCGACAAACGCTTGCTGGGTGGGCTAGCCGGGGCCGAGGTGCTGGATATGCTGCAAGCCTCTCCGCAAGTCCTGTCACGCCTGGTACTGTCCCAGCATACACGCAAGGCAGTGGCCTTCCTGATCGAGCATCTGCTGGCCAGGCCCAGGGAGCATCTTTCCGTTGCCGTTCATCAGGAAATCCTGTTACTGGCATTGCTGGAAATCGTGCATGAGGAGCGACCGAATACTCAGGTGACCCCCAGCTACCAACACCGCCGCCAAGTAGTGGACTGCATTCGCGAGCATTTGCAGGTCTGTCCGTCGCCTCCGGTGACGCTCATGGAGCTATGCAAGATTGCCAACGTCAGCCAGCGCACCTTGCAATACAGCTTTACCAGTATTCTGGGCATCAGTCCCAGCCGCTTTCTGCGCATGACGCGACTCAACCGGGTACGTCGCCGGCTGGCCGCTGCCGATGGGCATGCAACGGTGACGGAAGTAGCCAGCGATTGGGGCTTCTACCACTTGGGTCAGTTTGCCCAGGACTATCGTCAGCTGTTTGGTGAATCTCCGTCTGATACGCTCGCTCGATGCCGGAGCAGCATTCGATGAGCGAGATCAGACCGGGCAAGCACTGGCACGTTTGAATCAAGCGCAGCCATATCAAGAATGGCTACATCAAGAACGATCGTTGGCCATCTCCACTGCCGTGCCCATATGCGCATCCTTGGCACAGGGGGCGGGAGATGCAAGGAGCCAGCGAGGGGCTTCAAGCAGCCCCAGGCATAACGGAGGGCTGGGTGACAGGGCGCGTTGCCACAGCTGGCCAAGGGGTTGTTCCCGCGGTTGTGCCGGATCCGTGGCATTCAACATGCGGGAGTTCACCGCGACCCAGGCGTCGTCCTGACGTTCGGCAAGGACAAAGCGAAAATGGTGAAAGCCAGGGAATCCAAGACGGAGATCCGTCGCTACCAGCCAGGTCCGGTCATCTTCTTCCCATGTCTCGTAGCGCAGAAAGGGGCCGGCAAACCAGCTCAATCGCTGCCCGCTGGGCAAGGCGAGGGCGTCGGCTTCGAGGGCCGCTCCACGGGAAAAGACTTCGACCATGGGGGTTGAATTGCCATCGAACAGGCCGACCAGGCTTTCGGCCTGGCGGTCGCCATCCACGGCAGTGACCCGCCATAGCAGAATATTGAAGGGAGCCGGCTGTACCAGCCGGGGAGCCTGCACCATGCCTGCCTGAGCCAGGGCCGGAGAGACCTTCAGTTCCACCCACTGCTTTGCTCCGAACGAAGCGAGCAGATATAGCGCCGATACCAGTAATCCCCATTGGCTTGCACGGAGAACTCGCTGCAGGGTTCCTGAACACAGGGCGATTGTGATGGCGACCAGCATGGGCAAGGTGAACAGCGGATCGATAATGAACAGCTGCGGCCAGGCGGTAGGATGATCCACTGCTAGTGGCCACCATATCTGGGTGCCGTAGGTGGTCAATGCATCCAGCATTGGATGGGTGACCAGGCACAGCCAGAACATGAGCCACCAGTGGGCGAAGCGGATATCGCCTGGTGGGGCGAAACGTCGAGCCAGCCAGGCCAGCAGTGTTGCCAGTGCCGTCAACAGAAAGACGGAATGGCTAAAGCCACGGTGATAAGTGACATTGGCTACGGCGTCACCGTAGTCAATGATGACATCCAGGTCCGGGAGGGTACCCAGGGCAGCACCAATCAACAGCGACTTGCGTCCGAGGCGTCGCCCCATCACTGCGCCACCAATGGCGGCACCTAGGGCAGCCTGGGTAACCGAATCCATGATGCGGTCCTTTATGGATCACTCGGGCCTGAGGGCATCCGTCTGCGCCCAGGGAGGAGTGGTTGCCAGTATCCTGGCCTGTACCGGACAGTCGTCACGATGAGCGCCAGGCAGATACCCGGCACTCATCAGGAATTCCTTGACGATTTCCGGGCCGGTGAACCGAAATGTACGCTTGAACAGCTTGACCCACTCTGCATGAGTGAGTGGGTGGTGCACGTCAAGCCAGGCCTGGAAGCCACCATGGCTTTCTCGCAGATGGCGAATGACCTGTGCATTGTGGATCACTGCATCGATCTTGAGCCGGTTGCGAATGATGCCGGCATCATCCAGCAGCCGCTGGCGATCACGATCATTGAAGGCGGCAACGCTATCTACATTGAAGTCACGGAAGGCGGAGCGGAACGCCGCACGCTTCTTCAGCACGGTCAGCCAGGACAGGCCTGCCTGATTGATCTCCAGCACCAGGCGTTCGAACAGCACTGACTCATCATGAATGGGAAAGCCATACTCGTTGTCGTGATAAGGGCCATGAAACGGGTGGCCTGGTGCGGTGTCACAGTAGTCACTCATGTATCGTGTCCTTGATACCTGTCACTGATATACCCATTATCCAGGCGGCTATTCAACTTGGCCCTTCAACCGGGGCAGTCAACAACAGGAGAGTAAAGATGCAATTCTTGCACACCATGGTTCGTGTCAGCGACCTTGACGCTTCGCTGCGCTTTTACTGCGACCTTCTGGGGCTCAAGGAAGTCAGGCGCAAAGATAATGAAAAAGGACGTTTTACCCTGGTATTCCTGGCGGCGCCGGAAGATGAGTCTCGCTCGGCCGAACTCCAGGCGCCAGAACTGGAGCTGACCTACAACTGGGATCCCGAAGAATACCAGGGTGGGCGCAACTTCGGTCATCTGGCCTATCGGGTCGACGATATCTATGCCCTGTGCCAGAAACTCCAGGATAACGGCGTGACCATCAACCGCCCACCGCGTGACGGCCACATGGCCTTTGTTCGCAGCCCGGACGGTATCTCTGTCGAGTTGCTGCAGAAGGGCGAGCCACTAGCGGCTCAGGAGCCGTGGGCATCCATGGAGAATACCGGTAGCTGGTAAGAACATTCTGTCAGCTCTGACTCATCGCTATTCACCATCACGGTTATTCGTTGCCATGGCGTGAGATGATGAATAGCGCTATGCGTTCCGGGTAGCCATCAGGCTACCCGGAATCGTTTCGAGGTCAGCTGGATGCACCGCTGGCCGCGCCGGCAATGCCTCCTGTGGCCGCCGCGCGGCGGGCAATATTGCTGATCTCGGAGTCGTCGACATTGAGATCCCGGAAGGCACCCATGGCGCCGAGGAGTGCAGAGCTCTCATAAGGAACGAAGATGCGTTCACCGTTCTTGGCCATCTCTGGCAGCATGGAAATATAGGATTGGCCAAGCAAGTAGCCAATAACGGTTCTGGAACTCTTTTCACCCTCACCCATGGAATTGAGTACCAGCTCAATCGAACGGCTTTCGCCCTGGGCCCGAAGGATCGCTGCTTCCTTGTCGCCCTGGGCATTGAGAATGGCGGATTCCTTCTGCCCCTGAGCCTTGGCGATGGCTGCTGCCTTGTCACCTTCCGCTTCGGTGACCGTTGCACGTCGGCGGCGCTCGGCGGACATCTGCAGGTGCATGGCCTCCTTGACCTCCTCGGGCATCTCGATGTCCTGAACCTCGATGCGATTGATCGCCACGCCCCACTTGGAAGCGGGCTCCTCCATCTGCTCCTTGATCTGTGCGTTCACCTCGGCGCGGGACTCGAAGATCTTGTCGAGCTCCATCTGACCCACGACGGAGCGCAGCGTGGTCTTGGCGAGAACCTCCACCGCCTGGCTCATGTTCTCGATCTTGTAGACCGCATTGGCGGGATCGACAATCTGGAAATAGATAGCGCCATCGATACGGACGGTCACGTTGTCGGTGGTGACGACCGGCTGGGAGGGGAAGTCCATTACCGACTCGCGCAGATCGATGCGAGCCTCGTGGGTCATCAGAGGAATGAATTCCGCACCGTGACGCTTGTAGCGCACCATCTTGATCGGGCGCGGCTTGTCGAGGAATGGAATGATGAAGTTGACGCCGCGCTGCAGAGTGCGGTTATAGGCACCGAGGCGCTCTATCACAATGACTTCTGATTCCTGCACGATGAGCAGGCCCTTGAACACCACGATGAGTGCAATCAGAGCGATGATGAGAGAAATGACGAGTCCCGGACTGAGGTCGGAAAGCAGGTACATGGTGGCAGTTCCCTTGCGTTGGGGAAACGCTGCATAAATGCCTGCGCGTGCGAATCACTACGTTGCGCGGTGCTCACAATCCTCACCTATACCCCATAGGCTCCGGTTGTTGCGCTCCGTGCGTCTTGTGCTTCATCCCGCTCGGCTGATTTATTCAGTATTTCCTTTGGGTGGAATTCAAGGATAGTTTTTTATCGTATCAGTGACTGCGCTTGACGATGGCCTGAGTGCCATCGAAGCGCACCAGCATCACTGGATCGCCTGGTGTTAGCTCAGGTTCTTCGCTGGTTTCGAGAACAGCCCGATAGAAGTCTCCATCGAGTTTGATACAGGCAGCGCCATCGTAATCGCGTTGTGTTACCACGAAGCGTTGACCGGTATTGCTGCCGGTTCCTGCGACGCCAAATGTGGATTTGCTCTGACGCTTCCTGAGTCGCCTTATGGCAAGCGGCACCAAGATGCCACAGCCAAGGGCCATGACGATCAGTTGGCTGGCCAGAGAAAGCCCCAGCCAGGCCGCGGCAGCCGTCAAGCCAGCGGCCAGGGAAATGGCGAGTAGTACATAGGAACCGGTAAGCAACTCGATCACGAGAATGGCGAGTGCAAGCAGTAACCACAACAGAGCAGGGTTGAGCAGGTCCATCGACGCCTCACAAGGCAGAATCGGGAAGGTGACATCCTGTCACCTTCCCGATTCTGCTCTGCGGTGGTGCCCGCTGCAAGGAGACTGTGTATTGCGCTCTGGTTTACCAGTAACCGAGCACTTTCCACCACAGGCTGCCGACGGTGATCCAGATGGCGAGGTTGATCAGGCTCATGATGAATCCAGCCTTCCACCAGGCGCCCATTTCGATGTAGCCGGAGCCATAGATGATTGGCGCGGTGCCGGTCGCATAGTGGGTCAGCGACATCATCAGTGAGGAAGCCCCGGCCATCATCAGGGCGAGGTATGGGGTCGGAATGCCCAGGGCGATACCCGCGGCAAGGAAGGCGCCAAACATCGCGGTGACGTGGGCGGTGACACTAGCGAAGAAGTAATGGGTGTAGAAGAAAATTGCCACCAGTGCCAGGGTCATGGCAAACCAGCCCATTTCGAAGCTGGCGATACCCTGCTGGATGACGCCAGAGAACCAGCTGATCAATCCCAGCTTGCCGAGGAAGGAAGCCATCATTACTAGGGCCGAGAACCATACGATGGTGTCCCAGGCGGACTTTTCCTTGAGTACATCGTCCCAGGTGAGGACGCCACTGATCAGCAGGATAGATAGGCCGAGCAGGGCCACGGTAGTTGCGTTCACCGCGAGGCCTGGGCCGAATAGCATGGCGGGAATACCGGCCCACAGCAGAAGCAGCATGGCAAAAACACCGATCATGATCCATTCCTGCCCTGACAAGGGACCCATCTCGCCGAGCTTGTCCCGAGCGAACTGGGTGGCATCCGGTGTGCGCTTCAGCTCCGGGGGATACAGGAAGTAGAGCGCCAATGGCATTACCAGCAGGGCCACGAGGCCAGGTACCAGTGCTGCCAGTGCCCACTGGGTCCAGGTGATACTGAAACTGCCGCCGGTGGTCTTGCTGATCAGGTCAACGATCAATGGGTTGGGGGCGGTGGCGGTGATGAACATGGCGGAGCTGATCGGGTTGGCGTGGTAGTTCACCAGCGCCAGATAGTGACCGATTCTGCCGCTGGTGCCCTGCTCCGGAGAGGAACCGAAGCTATCGGCAATCGAGCGCATGATGGGGTGAATAATAGCGCCACCACGTGCGGTATTGCTGGGCGTGATCGGTGCAATGGTCAGCTCGGCGAGAGTCAGGGCATAGCCGATGCCAAGGGTTCGTTTGCCAAAGATGGAGATGAAGGCATAGCCGATGCGGTTGCCCAGTCCGGTCTTGGCCAGGCCTCGGGAGATCATCATGGCCAGGCCGATCAGCCAGATCAGTGGATTGGAGAAGCCAGACAGTGCATCCAGTATCGCGCCCTTGGGACTATCGGGATTGGTGACGCCAGTGATGGCAACCAGCGTGATCCCGATCATGGCAAGGGCACCGATGCCCATTGCCTTGCCGATAATCGCCGCAATGGTGGCGACAAAAATAGCCAGTAGATGCCAGGCCTCGGGGGCAACGCCGTCAGGGACGGGAATCACGAACCAGATGGCCAGCCCGATGATCAGGGCAATGGCGGTAGGGATGGGGGCGAAGGGACGCATCATGATCCTCCAGACAGGATGGATGTCCGTCCTCGGCCCTCGTCGGGCCTGGGACACCAGAAAGCAGCTCTCACTCATTAACCCATAACGAGCGTGTTGGGGGCCTGATCCCCATCAACACCTGAATTAGTGCGGATCAAGGGCGACACAGGGCCTCGCGAGCAGGGCCGCAGGCCGGGTGGTCGGCGCCATGAAGCGCAACATGGCGCCGAGGAGGCCATGGTGACTGCTAGGAAGTAAAGAGGGTGGGGCATGTGGGCATGCCCCTGGAGGGTCAATCCGGCTTGATCGCCATGCGTCCGCTGCCCATGAACATCATGGCCAAGGCACCGAACAGGAACATGCCTTGCAGCTCCAGTGCCCAGCCGCCACTGTCGGTCAGACTGAACAGCTGGTTCATATGTACCAGGTAGATGGCCACCAGCATATTGCCGGCAATCAACAGGCCGGCGATACGCGTATGCCAGCCGACTATCGCCATCAATGGAGCAATGACCTCGCCAAGGAGTACGCCATAAGCCAATACGGTGGGCAGACCAAGGGAGGCGAGTGTATCGCTGATCCAGGAGAGGCTGTCTGGATTGACCAGCTTCGAGATTCCATGCAACAGGATCAAGATACCCAGCGCCAGGCGCAGGATCAGTTTGCCCAGAGCATCGTTGTTGAGAGCGTTCAGCATGGTAGCGTCCTTATACCGAAGTCATGAAATTGCTGTGTGAAATCGCCGCGGTACCATTTCCCTGGTGGTTAGGCTGCGGCACACTAGCGGCTGGCTGAATCATTTTTTCTTTCAGCAACTATTTTCTCTTTCAGTGATTAAGGAAGATAGCATGACCCTGATACGAGTTCGCCAGCTAGCTGCGTTAGCAGTGATAACGCTATTGTTGGCTGCGTGTTCCAGTCAACCTCCATCTTCCGGGGGCGATGGGAAGGCAGACCCCGATGCAGGCGTTCCGGAAACCATAGCCGGAAAGCGCTGGAATTTGCTGTTGATAGGTACCGATGAGCGTGTCTCGATGCCGTCGACACCTTATTTCAAGGTGGCTGCGGATGGGAGTGTCAGTGGCAGTGATGGCTGCAATAACCTCACGGGTACCGTCAGCTTTGGCGACAGCCAGCGCATCGAATTCAGTGAACTGGCATCCACGCGAAAAGCCTGTCCGCAGATGGCGGACGCCACTCGAGTGCAGAATATTTTCGGCCAGGCATATCGTTACCTGATCGATCATGATCGCATTGTCTTCTTCGGCCCGAACTCCCTGGTGCTTGGTGGCTTTCGGCTGGCACATTGAGCCATGGTGTATTGAACCGTAGTGGTGGCGGTATTTCATCCTGACCCATGAGTGATAGAGCAGGATGGTGGCGATATCCCACCGTCCTGCTTGCCGCGTATCAGCTCTTCAACTAGCTTGTGTTGGCTGGTGAATATTCTTTACGCCCGCAATGAAGAAGCCAACAACACAAGAAGGTGCTGACACAACAAGGAGAAGTGACATGCTCTGTCAAACGACAAGGACATGCATGCAGCGCGGACACTCCATTACCCAGATGGGAAGCAAGCATCGTCGGTCAAGGCATTGGACATGGGCCGTGGCATTGCCACTAGGTATTGCCGTGTCTTCCGCAGCCATGGCCAATGAATATCGGCATGCCGAAGAGCCTATCGGTGATGTCGAAGCGGTCTACAGTGGGCATCTCACACCGGATATGGCGGTCAATACCTATCGCAATATCGATCGCTTGTTTCCTTCGCGAATCATTGAAGCGGGGGATGATCCTCGCCCGTTGGTGGAAGCTCCCGTTGCGTTCGAGAACCTGACTTTCACGGCTGACGACAAGCAATACGATATCTATGACTATCTGGCGCTGAATAATGTCACCGGGCTTGTGGTCCTCAAGGATGGAGAAGTCGTCTACGAGACCTATCAGCGTGGTAATGGCCCCGATACACGCTGGATGTCGATGTCTGTTGCCAAGTCGATTTCCTCGACCCTGGCCGGCATGGCGATCAAGGATGGCCTGATCGATGGTCTTGATGCGCAGGTGGTTGATTATGTCCCTGCGTTGAAGGGCAGTGCCTACGATGGCGTGAGTCTGCGCAATATTCTGATGATGTCGTCAGGGGTGGCCTGGAACGAGACCTATACCGATGTGAACTCGGACCGGCGCGATCTACTGCGCGCCCAGATTGCCCAGCAGCCGGGGGGTGCCATGGAGGTCATGTCGCAACTGCCGCGTGCTGCCGATCCGGGTACCGTCAATAATTACAGCACAGGTGAAACACAGATCCTGGCCGAAGTGATCCATGGAGCCATCAAGCGACCACTAGCCGAATATCTATCGGAAAAGCTGTGGCAGCCTTATGGCATGGAAAGCGATGCTACCTGGTGGCTGGAATCACCGGATGGTGTGGAAATCGGTGGCAGCGGTATCAGTGCGACACTGCGTGACTATGCGCGCTTCGGCCAGTTCATGCTCGATGGTGGTGTGATCGATGGACAACGCGTGTTGCCGGAAGGCTGGATCGAAGAAGCGACCCAGCCGACCCAACTGGCGGGAGGCGA
Organism: Halomonas binhaiensis; assembly: GCF_008329985.2. Lineage (NCBI taxonomy): Bacteria > Pseudomonadati > Pseudomonadota > Gammaproteobacteria > Oceanospirillales > Halomonadaceae > Halomonas > Halomonas binhaiensis. Next base: position 4,154,201 of record NZ_CP038437.2, on the reverse strand, counting down.
AACACTCGACTATGGCTACATGTGGTGGACGGGCTGGACCAAACCCTCGGAAGAGGACCACGCCTATTCTGCCGTGGGTATCCAGGGGCAATATGTCTATGTCAATCCGGCCCACAATATCGTGATTGCCCAGAATGCCGCAGAACCCAAGCCGACCGGCAAGGAAGTCATCGATCCCATGGTGTTCTTCGATGCGGTAGTGACAACTCTGGATGAGCAGTAAACCCGAACTCGGCACTGTTTGCTCACGAAACTGCCCCGCCCATCTTTTTTGGGCGGGGCAGTTTGTTTGTGATGAGACCGCTGCGGCTATTCAGCTTTGTCAGGCATTCTTGCGCAGTTCACCAAGGAGCTGCTCGGCGATATCCATACGTACCTTGCCCCCTTTGACGAGTGCGCTGGCGATGGTGTCGATCTCTTCGCCTGCGGCACCCGCCATCACGGCAATGTTCTTGGCATGCAAGGCCATGTGGCCTTTCTGGATACCGGTGGTCGCCAGTGCCTTCATGGCCGCAAAATTTTGTGCCAACCCTACTGCAGCGATGGTGCGAGCCAGTTGTTCTGCACTGGAAACGCCAAGAATGTTCAGGCTGTACTGGGCCGTAGGGTGGAGGCGTGTGGCGCCGCCGATCAGGCCTACCGGCATGGGCAACTCCAGACTGCCGCACAGGTTGCCGTCCACATCGCATTCCCAGTGGCTCAGTGAGCTGTAGCTGCCATGGCGAGCGGCATAGGCATGCGCGCCGGCCTCGACGGCGCGGGTATCGTTGCCGGTAGCCAGGACAATGGCGCTGACGCCATTCATGATGCCCTTGTTGTGCGTGGCTGCACGGTAGGGGTCGAGGGCGGCGAAGCGATAGGCCGACAGCATGCCGTCGCGCACGTCCTCGCCGCTTAGTCCCTCGACGGCAATGTCATCCAGACGCCAGATGGCACGGGCACGGGCCACACGGCGATCCGCCAGATTGGAGAGGATACGCAGGCCGGCCTTGCCGCCGCTCCACTCGGCGAGTGATGGTGCCACCGCTTCGGCCATCGAGTTGACCGCATTGGCCCCCATGGCGTCGCGGACATCAACCAGCAGATGCACCACCAGCATGTCGTCGACCTGGCGCACCTCGACATCCTGCAATCCACCGCCATGCTTGAGCAGTACCGGATCGGTGGCATCGCAGATCTGACGGATCTGCTCGATGGACTCAAGGATCCGTAGACGCGCGAATGCCGGGTTGGACACCTGAGTGAGCTGTATTTGCGCAATCATCACCGGCGCTGAGTAGCTGGTGATGAAGCCTCCACTACTGCGGCACTGGCGTGCTGCATTGCACACTGCGGCGATCACTGAAGACTCCTCGGTGACCATCGGAATCAGGCGTTCCTCGTCATCGATCATCATGTTGGTGGCGATGCCGAGAGGCAGATTGAAGGTGCCGATGACGTTCTCGACCAAGGAATCGGCGGTCTGGGCACTGAGGTTTCCGGTGTTGGCGAAGTGCTGGCGCGCCTCTTCGGGAAGCGACACACGCTGATTAACCTGTTCGAAGCGCTCTCCGAGGCTCAAGCGATAGAAGCCGGGAATACGTGAAGATGTTGCGGTCATGAAAGGATTTCCGTAGCCAGAGATAAAAGGGGATCGAGCAGAACGTGTTGTCAGGCAATCAGGCCCATCAGCCAGGGAGCGGCATACAGGGTCATGAACTGCACGCCATAGTTGACGCCCCAACGATTGAGCACACCGGAAACCAGCGCCAGCACCAGTACGCCGAGGATGCCGACGGTACCTGCGTCCATGTAGGCCAACAGCATGACCAGGGCGAAGAAGGTGCCAATGAAAGCTTCGTGAGGAATATGGCGGAACACGAAGGCACAAATGGCGCGGGCATAACGCACGGCGATGGGATAGGTCAGCAACAGAGCAACGGCAGCACCAATGATGCTGGCGATGGTGATATCGCTGAAGCTCATCAAGTGGTGGGCATTGTTTTCCAGCGTCAGCACCGGCGGTGCGTTGAAGAAGGCGTTACCTGGCCCGATGGCCATCGGGCTCATCGGAATCCCGAGCGCTGCCAGCGGAATCAGGATGCCGGCAATATACGAGGCATTGGTCACTGCATCCATGGACGAAATGGCTCTGCAGGCCTTGGCGACCTTGCCCTTGGCCAGGCTCGACATGACCTCGCCAAGAAAGATAGTGATGCCGACCGGGCTCATGAAGAAGGTCGCGGAACCAATGGTGGAACTGACCGCTGCTGAAGCGGATTCCTGAGGCGTCAGCACCTTGAACGGGTTGGGCCAGCGTTGGCTTTCGGTCTTGTCCTGACGCTGTAGAGTGATGGTCTTCGGCTCATTGCTCTTGAGCTTGTCGCGTTCGCTGCCAACCGTCAGTTGCAGCAGGTTGAGCATCATCGGGCCGATGGTGATGCCGAGAAAGAAGGAGATGAATACCACCTTGTCCTCGGGAATGATGCCCATGCCCCAGTAGAAATGGCGCAGGGCCTGAATCAGTACAGCCAGTAACAGAATGCTGATCAGACTGATCAAGCGGGCCTTGCTCATCAGGGCCAGGAAGATAGCGCCGGCAAAGAAGATCTGGCTGGCGTACTGGCCTACCACATCGGCCAGGGGTGTCAGCAGGGCTGCCAGCAACAGGCTGATCGGCAGGGCGACGAGGGTGCCGATCACCGAGCCAGAGGCCATCTTGCGAATGGATAGCGTGGCCTGGCCCTCGCGCTTGAGGATCATGGCATGTTCGACCATGGGCGCCGACATGACTCCGCCGGGAATGCCGGCGACAGCGACCGGGATCGAGTCGGTGAGTTTCTTGGCCACGATGGCCGCCATGAAGAAGGCCAATACCACCGGTAGCGGGATGCCGGCCACGATCAACGCCAGGGTGACTGGAGCCAGTACGGCAGTCTCGTCGGTACCGGGGGCGACGCCGATAGCGGTGTAGACGACAGCGGCGATGACCGCTGCCACGATCATCTGCAGGATGAGAACGGGATCCATGATCACACCTCCTCGACGGTATCGCCGGGTGACGTTGTATTTATCCCGCTCGATGGCTCTTCACTTACCCCGCTCGATGGCTCTTCATCCACCCTGCGCTTGGGGCGGAAAGCAATGGTCGATATGACGAAGCCGAGCAGGGCGCCGCCAAGGCCGAACATCAATGGCAGTGGTGGTCGTTCAGGAGCGAGGATGTAACCGCCGAGGCATAGCGTGGTGGTGATGATCAAAGACAGCAGCAGGTCACGCAGAGTGACAGTGTCGTCCCATACCTGCAGGTACGATCTGCTGGAGGTGGCGTCTGGCATGATGATTACCTGGTTCTGTTATCGTTATTGAGGAGACGGGGGCTCCTGTCTACCAGCCGCCGAGTCGCCAGCGGTGGTATCGTCAGTCAAGTGGTCAGCATTACCGCTTATGGTCGTTAGAAAAAGGTACAGTTTGTGTCCAGTTGGCTGGTACTGTTCCAGTAGAAGAATGGGTACAGTTGTTGAATTGGAGAGGAGCGTTATCGATGTCCAGGGCAGGGCGGGTCGCCGATTCCATCCTCAAGGCCATCGATGAAGGTCGGTTGCAGCCGGGGGCCAGAGTGGCGTCGATTCGTGAAGCGGCGCGACAGTTCGGCGTATCGAAGAACACCATCATCGACGCCTATGACCGACTGACGGCCATGGGCTATCTCGAAGCCAAACGAGGCTCCGGGTTCTTCGTCTCGCGGCCAAAGTCACTCAAAGTGGTGGAGAAGACGGAATACGTCTCGGAGGCCGTCGATACGGTCAGCCTGTTGCGTGAGCAACTGGAGGGACGTTTCAGCGTGCGCGCCGGTGATGGCCGCGTGCCCAGCAGCTGGACGGCGGGGTTGGAGCTGGCGCGTCGCCTGCGGCAGCGTGGGGGTGTCCATAACGATGAGGTGGAGATCGAGTACGGACAGCCTCAGGGTTATCCGGCGTTGCGTGAGTTGATTGCCCAGACACTGGTCGAGCGCTCGGTACATGTCTCGGCATCTCAGTTGCTGATGACCTTTGGCGCCAATCATGCTCTCGATCTGATCATCCGCCACTTTGTCGCCCCTGGTGATAGCGTGCTGGTGGAGTCTCCTGGTTATTATCCGCTGTTTGGCAAGCTGCGCTTGGCACGGGCGAGACTGGTCGGGGTAACTCGCCGCCGCGATGGCCCGGATCTGGACCAGTTGGAGGAGCATATACGGCAGTACCGTCCGCGACTGTTCTTTCTGCAGCCCAACGCCCATAACCCCACCGGCAGCAGCATGTCGCTGAGCAACATGCATCGCCTGGTCAATATCGCCAATCGCCATGGGGTCATACTGGTCGAGGACGATATCTTCGCCGATATCCTGCCTCGTGCCACGCCCCGTCTGGCCGCGCTGGACGGTCTGGAGCGGGTGATCTATCTCGGCTCATTTTCCAAGACCATGTCGACGGGACTGCGTTGTGGCTTCATCGCCGGCAGCGAGTCGCTGATCAAGGTGCTCACCGACATCAAGATGCTTACCGTCGTCAACTCCTCGGCACTGACCGAAATGCTGGTCCACGACCTGATGCTGCGGGGACGCTATCGCCGTCACCTCAAGCAGTTGCGCGAGCGTATCAGCAAGGCCACGGCCATTGCCGTGAAGGAGCTGTCCGCCATTGGCCTGACGGATATTCAAGGTTCCGGTGGAGGGCTCTATCTGTGGGTGAAGCTACCCCCGGGCATGGAGGCAGTGAGCCTGGCCAAGCGCGCGTCACAGTACGGCATCTTCATTGCACCTGGCCCGCTGTTCTCCCTGGGCCAGGATGAGAATAGTGGCCGTGCCATGCGGGTGAATATCGCCCATGCTGCCGATCACCGGTTGTTGGAGTTCCTGGCCCGAGAGCTGAAATACCAGGGCTGATTCGGTGGCAATGCTCCCTGCGGAATCTGTTCTTGAAAACACGACCCGCGCAGAGACGCAGAATATCTGACTGGCTCAATATCAAGCCCCGTTGGCAATGAGCCGAACGGGGCTTGATGGGGTCAGGACGGCTGAGCGTCCGTGATATTGCTATGCAGGCTGGTTTATAGCGCGGAGATTTTCTCGTGCTGTTCTACCAGCAGGCGACGGGCAGCCTGGAACTCGGCCAGCTTGCCGCGCTCTTTCTCGACCACGACCGCGGGAGCCTTGGCGACAAAGCCTTCATTGGACAGCTTTCTCTCGATGCCCTGGATCAGCTTGTCCTGCTTGTCGATTTCCTTGGTCAGGCGAGCCAGTTCGGCATCCTTGTCGATCAGGTCGGCCATGGGGACCAGCACTTCCATCTCGCCGACGAGCTGGGTGGCGGACAGTGGCGCTTCCGCCGGGTTGTCCAGCCAGTTGATGGACGACAGCTTGGCCAGCTTGGCCAGGAACAGGCGGTTGGCTTCCAGGCGCTGCTGGTCGGCAGCTTCGCCTTTGGTCAGCATGACATCCAGCGGCTTGCCGGGAGCGATGTTCATCTCGGCACGGATGTTGCGCACCGCGATGATGACACCCTTGAGCCACTCGATATCGCGGGTGGCAGACTCGTCGATCTTGCTTTCATCTGCCACCGGCCACGGCTGGTTCATGATCGAGTCACCCTCTGCGGAGAAAGTCCCCGCCAGAGGTGCAACACGCTGCCAGATCTCTTCGCTGATGTAAGGCATCATCGGGTGAGCCAGGCGCAGAATGGCTTCCAGTACGCGCACCAGGGTGCGACGGGTACCGCGCTTGGCTTCCGCGCTGGCGTTTTCATCCCACAGCACGGGTTTGGAAAGCTCCAGGTACCAGTCGCAGTATTCGTTCCAGACAAAATCGTAAAGTGCCTGAGAGGCGTGGTCGAAACGGAATTCTTCCATCGCCTTGGTGACCAGAACCTCGGTCTGCTGCAGTCGGGAGGCGATCCAGCGATCTGCCAGCGACAGTTCGACCTGGCCATTATCAACACCGCAATCCTCGCCTTCGGCATTCATCAGCACATAGCGGGAGGCGTTCCACAGCTTGTTGCAGAAGTTGCGATAGCCGTCCAGGCGGCCCATATCGAACTTGATGTCACGTCCGGTCGTGGCCTGGGACAGGAAGGTGTAGCGCAGCGCATCGGTACCGTGAGCCTCGACGCCATCCGGGAATTCGCCACGTGTGGCTTTCTCGATGGCCTTGGCTTTCTGCGGCTGCATCATGTTGCCGGTACGCTTCTCGACCAGGGCTTCCAGGTCGATGCCATCGATCAGGTCGATGGGGTCGAGCACGTTGCCCTTGGACTTGGACATCTTCTGGCCTTGGCCATCGCGCACCAGGCCATGCACGTAGACCTGCTTGAACGGCACCTGGCCAGTGAACTTCAGGGTCAGCATGATCATCCGTGCGACCCAGAAGAAAATGATATCGAAGCCAGTGACCAGCACGCTGGTCGGGTGGAAGGTGGCCAGTTCCGGTGTCTGCTCGGGCCAGCCCAGGGTACCGAAGGTCCACAGGCCGGAGCTGAACCAGGTGTCGAGTACATCTTCGTCCTGGCTCAGTTCGAGATCAGCGGCGAGGGTGTACTTGGTACGCGCTTCTTCCGCCGTGCGGGCGACGTAGACGTTGCCTTCGGCGTCGTACCAGGCCGGGATGCGATGTCCCCACCACAGTTGGCGGGAAATACACCAGTCCTGCAGGTCGCGCATCCAGGAGAAGTACATGTTTTCGTAGTTCTTGGGCACGAACTGGATATCGCCGTTCTCCACCGCTTCAATAGCCGGTTTAGCCAGCGTTTCCACGGCCACGAACCATTGGTCAGTGAGCAGTGGCTCAATGACATCGCCGGAGCGGTCGCCGTAGGGCAGGGTGTTGTTGACTGTCTCGGTCTTTTCCAGCAGGCCGGCAGCTTCCATGTCGGCCACGACTGCCTTGCGCGCAGCGAAGCGATCCATGCCGGCATAGGCACTGGGCAGTTGGGTATCGACATCGGCCAGCGGGCGGCCCTGAAGATCGAAAGCTTCAGCCGCTTCAAGAATATGGGCGTGCTTGGTGAACACGTTGATCAGCGGCAGACCGGCACGCTTGCCGACTTCATAGTCGTTGAAGTCGTGGGCCGGGGTGATCTTCACGCAGCCGGAGCCTTTCTCCATGTCGGCGTGTTCATCGGCGACGATGGGAATGCGCCGACCGACCAGCGGCAGCTCGACGTACTTGCCGACCAGCGAAGCGTAGCGTTCGTCTTCCGGGTTCACCGCCACAGCGCTATCGCCGAGCAGGGTTTCCGGGCGGGTGGTAGCAACTACCAGATAATCGAGACCGGCATCGGTCTTGACGCCATCGGCCAGCGGATAGCGGAAATGCCAGAACTGGCCCTGCTGGTCGCGGTTTTCCACTTCCAGATCGCTGATCGCCGTGTTCAGGGTCGGGTCCCAGTTGACCAGACGCTTGCCACGGTAGATCAGGCCTTCGTCGTACAAGCGCACGAAGACTTCCTGCACCGCCTTGTAGAAGCCGTCATCCATGGTGAATCGCTCACGGCTCCAGTCGACGCTGGCGCCCATGCGACGCAACTGACGGGTGATTTGGCCGCCGGACTCGTTCTTCCACTCCCATACCTTGTCGATGAAGGCATCGCGGCCCAGGTCATGACGACTCTTGCCTTCCTCCGCGGCCACCTTGCGCTCGACCAGCATCTGAGTGGCGATACCGGCATGATCGGTACCCACTTGCCACAGGGTGTTGCGCCCCTGCATCCGCCGCCAGCGGGTCAGGGTGTCCATGATGGTGTCCTGGAAAGCATGTCCCATGTGCAGACTGCCGGTGACGTTGGGCGGCGGGATCATGATGGCATAGGGCTCGCCTTGGCCAGACGGCGCAAAGCGCTGGTCGTTCTCCCAACGCTGGTACCAGCGTGATTCGATCTGCTCGGGTTGGTATGTCTTGTCCATGGATGCTCGCGGTGCTCTGTAAGGTACTCGTCTCGCAGTGCTCAGCAAATGCCCTGCAAGAGAATCTGGGTCAGCAACTAGAAAAATGGGGCCGATTATACCTCGAAGGCACCATCCGCGTCATGGTGGATACGAGCTACGAGCTACGAGCTACGAGCTACGAGCTACGAGCGGGTTGCCCACGGGCTGGAGGTAGGCATGGAGCAAAGACAAGCGGCGATACTAGGCCCGTGGGCAATGGCGCCTTCAGTCTTCTATCGACTGGAGACCTTCCAGCAAGGCTGCGTGGAATTCATCCGGTTGCTGGATATGCGGTGAGTGGCCCAGCTCCGGCCACTCCACCAGAGTAGCGTCGGGAATGCGCTCGGCGGCTTGCTCACCCAGCACATCATAATGGCCCAGGGTGTCCTGTACTTCTGGCGAGGCCAACGCTTTGCCGATTGCAGTATTATCCTGCTCACCGATCAACAGCAGGGTTGGGACCTGAATCTGCTCGAACTCATGGACAACGGGTTGGGTGAACACCATGTCGGATGTCAGTGCCTGGTTCCAGGCAACGATTTCTCCATCCTTCCCGGCATACATGCCGGCCAGCATTTCGACCCACTGGTCATAAGCGGGCTTCCAGTCCCCCACATAGTATGTGGATTGCTGATAGCTACGGATGGCCTCCGCTGTTTTCTGTTTCTCGGCGGCAAAAGCATCGTCGATGCTTTGATACGGCACGCCTTTCGCCTTCCAGTCTTCGAGCCCGATAGGATTGACGAGCACCAGTTGCTGGGTCTGCTCCGGGTACATCAACGCATAGCGACTGGCCAGCATGCCGCCCATGGAGTGACCCATCACGGTGACATTGTCGATGTCGAGCTGCTGCAGCAACTGATGAGTGTTTTGCGCCAACTGATGAAAGCTGAATTGGTATTGCTGTGGCTTGGACGACTTGCAGAAACCGATCTGGTCCGGGGCAATGACGCGATATCCTGCTTTCGTCAGGCGCTCGATGGAATCCTGCCAGGTGGCTGCGCAGAAGTTCTTTCCATGCATCAGTACGATGGTTCTGCCATTAGGCTGTTCGGGCGCGACATCCAGGTAAGCCATCTGCAGGTTCTGTTGCTGTGACTGAAAGGTGAAGCGCTGTACCGGATAGGGGTACTCGAAGCCTTCCAGTTCCCCGCCATAGACAGGTGCATCATCACTTGATGTGTCCGCGAGGGCATTCCCGGCCATGAGAGCGGCTCCCGCCAAGGTGAGACCACCGATGGTAGAACCGACAGCGGCCAACCATTTCGAACGATTACGAAGGTGTGTGTCGGGTAGGGCGGTGTACATGCGCAGCTCCTTTTCACGTCAATCTTTCACGGCGGTCTTTTATGTCTGTCTTTTACGTCAATGTCTACGTCTACAAGCGGGTGAATGATGCAGCATGGCGGCTCGTGACTGCTCTTCATCGGCACAAGTCACCGGTACACGTCACCAGTACAACGATAGCCAGCAAACCAGTTGAACATAGTGCATTTCCCTGCGTATGGTTTCAAACGACTACCTGCCAGGATCTGCCCATGTTCTCGAGACGGACACTGCTTAAATGGGGAACGGCCAGTGCTGCAATGGCCTCCCTTGGAAGCGCTGCAACGATAGTAACAACAACGATGGTGACAACTGCGATGGCGGCAACGCCATCCTCCTCTTCTCGCCTGATACTGCTGGGAACGGCAGGAGGGCCGACGCCAAAGGCCAATCGCGCGGCTCCGAGCCAGGCCATTGTGGTGGATGGTCATACCTATCTCATTGATGCCGGCAACGGTGTGGCCAGGCAACTGGTCAAGGCGGGTATCGATCTGAATAGCCTGGAGGCGGTTTTTCTCACCCATCACCATTCGGATCACAATGCAGATTTAGGAAATGCCATATTCCTTGCCTGGAGCGGGCCTCTGAACCATGCGGTAGACATTTATGCGCCACCACCGGCCAAGCAGATGATGGAGGACTTTGCCAGTCTCAACCGGGGGGATATCGACATTAGGGTCGAGGATGAAGGGCGTGCTCCGTTTTCGCAGATGTATCGCGTTCACGAGCACAGTGAACCCGGTATCGTGATGGAAGACGAACGTGTCAAGGTGACCAGTGTTCTGGTCCAGCATCCCCCAGTCACGCCATCCTTTGCCTTCCGTTTTGACACTCCGGACAGAAGCATCGTCATTTCTGGTGACACCGCTCCCACGCCGGCGCTGATCGAACTTGCCAAGGGTGCCGATGTGCTGGTGCATGAAGTCATGCATGTACCGTCCCTGGAACAGCTCGTCAGCACCGAGCCCCAGGCCGACCGCCTGATGGAGCATTTGAAGGCAAGTCATACATCGGTGGCGCAGGTGGGTAGCATTGCTGAGCAGGCTGGGGTGAAGACCCTGGTGCTGTCGCACTTCGTTCCGGGAGGTTATCCCTTCATCGAGGATGACGTCTGGCGCGAGGCGGCTCAGCAGGGCTTTTCGGGAGAGGTGATCGTGGGCCGGGACTTGATGGAAATCTAGGCTCTGTCTGGATAGTTTTTACGCTCAGCCACACGGCACTATCACTGGGCCAGAGCCATTTGGCCCAGTAGTAGCTGTTGCCTACCGCTGTCCATTCAAGTGATGTGGTGTCACGGGATAGCCGCGTTGCTTGTAGGTCTTCCAGCATTCACGTTTGGTGCTGAGCACCTCCTGATGCTGGTTGATGATTTCTGCCACCCGTTCAAAACGCGAGAACCACTCGGGTATTTCCGGAGACAGGTTGAGCATGGCCTGAGGGGGCGGGTCGAGGCTGGCCGGGGGGCCCTGCCAACCGATGGTAATGGCCACACCCTGAGCTTCGTCACTGCCTTCCAGCGCATGGGGCACATAGGCATCCGGGCGGAAGTCCCACAAGCGGTCATCCAGTTCACGCGCCATGCGCTCGTCTTCGGCGAACAGGTAAAGCCGATAACCTTTACGAGCGATGGTTTCGGTCAGGCGACAGGCGAAATCCAGGCGCGCCTCGAGGGTGGTATCGGGAAGTATGTAGAAATCGACTTTGGTCATGGCCGGGGTCTGATAATTTGAGCTACGAGCTACGAGCTACGAGCTACGAGCTACGAGCTACGAGCTACGAGCTACGAGCTACGAGCTACGAGCTACGAGCTACGAGCCTACTGGCTCGCGACTCGAAGCTCGTGGCTCGATGCTTGATGGCTTAAGCCAGGCGAGTCAGCCAGCCATGCGTATCTTCGGCGCGGCCGTACTGGATATCCAGCAGGCGTTTGCGCAGGCGGGCAGCAACTTGATTGCCTTCCGGATGTTCGATGGTGCCGTTTTCGCTGACCAGCTTGCCAATGGGGGTAATGACGGCGGCGGTACCGCAGGCAAAGACTTCCGTGATCTCTCCGGAAGCGACGCCATCACGCCATTCATCGATACTGATCGGGCGTTCCTCTGGTGTCAGGCCTTCTTCCTTGGCCAGGGTCAGCAGAGAGTCACGGGTTACGCCTTCCAGAATGGTGCCGGTCAGGCGAGGCGTCACCAGACGACCATCCTTGGTGACGAAGAACAGGTTCATGCCGCCCAGCTCTTCGATCCAGGTGTTTTCGACGGCGTCCAGGAAGGCGACCTGGTCGCAGCCATGCTCGGCAGCTTCTTTCTGCGCCAGCAGGGACGCTGCGTAGTTGCCGCCGCACTTGGCCGCACCGGTGCCTCCGGGAGACGCACGCTTGTAGTTGGACGACAGCCAGATGGATACCGGTTTCACGCCGCCCTTGAAATATGCCGCCACGGGGGAAGCAATGACGTAGAAGTCGACTTCCTTGGACGGGCGGACTCCCAGGAAAGCCTCGCTGGCAATCATGAATGGGCGCAGATAAAGGCTGGACTCTTCCGCTTCACTGGCGGGAGTAGGCACCCAGGTTCTGTCTTGAGTGACCAGGGCCTTGATGGCACCGAGAAAGTCTTCATCGGACAGCTCGGGGAGCGCGAGGCGACGGGCCGAGGTGCGGAAGCGTGCCGCATTCTTTTCCGGACGGAAGGTCCAGACGCTGCCATCGGCATGGCGATAGGCCTTGATGCCTTCGAAGATTTCCTGGGCGTAATGCAGCACCGACGCTGCGGGGTCCAGGGTCAGGGGGCCGTAGGGGCGCACCTGATGGCCGTGCCAACCGTCTGCTTCTGTCCAGCGGATATGGGCCATATGGTCAGTAAAGTAACGACCGAAGCCGGGATTCTCAAGGATGCTGGCAAGGACGCTTTCGGCAGTCGGCTTGGCTGAGGGTTCGAGCGAGAAACCTTGGGTGGACACGGGGCGTTCTCCAAAAAAACGAGTCTCACCGTGGCGATGGCCGGTGCCTATCGTCTCGGGGAAAAAGGCGGGCGACACCATAATCAGTGTCGCCCAATATTTTCAGAATGACACAGCGCCCTTAGGTTGTGGAAGCCCAGACTGAGGTAGTCAGGCGCCGTGTCGTGGTTTTGGGTCTTACTGCGGTTCTTGATCGTATCGCGTTCTTGATCGTGTATAGCCCGAGTAGACCGCCGTTACTCGGAGCCGCCTGCTTCATTCTCGATGCCGCTGAGCTCGTTTTCACGGTCAAGCAGGTAACGAGTCAGCAATGCCACAGGGCGACCAGTAGCCCCCTTGTTGCTGCCACTGTTCCAGGCCGTACCGGCGATATCCAGATGGGCCCAGGGGTATTCGGTGGCGAAACGCGACAGGAAGCAGCCGGCAGTGATGGTGCCAGCCGGCCGGCCACCGATATTGGCCAGATCGGCAAAGTTGGAATCCAACTGTTCCTGATATTCGTCCCACAGTGGCAGGTGCCAGGCGCGGTCCCAGGCAGTTACGCCGGCATCGAGCAGGTCCAGCGCCAGGTCATCATCATTCGCCATCAGCCCTGTCGCCTGGTGGCCCAGGGCGATGATCGCGGCGCCGGTAAGGGTGGCGATATCGACTACGCTGGCTGGCTTGAAGCGTTCGGCATAGGTCAGCGCATCACACAACACCAGACGACCTTCGGCATCGGTGTTGAGCACTTCCACGGACAGGCCCTTGAGGGTCTTGATGATATCGCCGGGCTTGGTGGCACGGCCATCGGGCATGTTCTCGGCACTGGCAACGACACCGATCACATTGAGTTTGGGTTTGATGGCAAGAATAGCGGCCATGGTGCCGAAAACGCTGGCGGCACCACACATGTCGAATTTCATTTCGTCCATGCCGGCGCCGGGCTTGATCGAAATACCGCCGGTATCGAAGGTGATGCCCTTGCCAACCAGCACATGCGGGGCTTCCTCGGCATCATCGGCACCGCGATAGTGCATCACGATCAGGCGTGAGGGTTCTTCACTGCCACGGCCCACGGACAGCAGAGAGTGGGCGCCGAGGGCCTCCAGGGCTTCCTCGTCGAGAATTTCCGCGGACATGGCGCCGCCAGATTCTGCCGCCATGCGCTCGGCCTGAGCCGCCAGGTAGCGTGGGGTGCAGACATTGCCGGGCAGGTTGCCCAACTGGCGTGTCAGGTTGATGCCTTGGCCCACGGCCTCACCGATGCGAGCACCTTGCTGCGCGACATCGATGTCATCCCCGTTGCTGAGCAGGATGCCGACACTCTCGAGGGTCGGAGCAGGGGCGGGTTCACTCTTGAAATCGTTGAACTGGTAGCGGGCTCGCAGCGCGCTTTCGGCAATCTTGCCAGCTTTCCAGCCGACGTCACGCTCTTCAACCGGTGCATCGGTCAGGGTCACGGCAACGTCGTCGAGCTTGAGTTGTCCCAGAGCTGTGAACGTTGCATCGGCCGCTTTGCAGAAGGCACCTTCCTGAAATTTTGCGCGCTCACCAAGGCCGACCAACAGCAGGCGCTCCGCAGACAGGCCGGGAGCAAACGGAACCAACTGTACTTTGCCCAGTCCAGGAGTGAAGTCGCCGCGCTCGATCAGTTGCTGTATCAGGCGCTCGCTGGCGTCGTCGAGCTTGGCTGCAGCCGGGAGCAGTTCGCCGTCCTTGAACACCGGGACCACCATGCAGGCGGTTTCGACTTTGACAGGGTTGGCCGTCGTAACAGGGAATTCCATGCTGACTCCACAAGACAAGCTGAGAGGGATTCGGGATAATGCAGGCATAGGAAACACTGTTCACGAGACTGCTGACGCACTATTGGCTCAACCGCCAACGCAACTGCACGTTAGGTCCTGTGCGATTGAAACTTTCCGGAAGTTCTCCGTAAGCTGCTGATTTTTAAAGCATGCTTACGATCTCGGAGGGTTTCAAACAGCCTGGCCTTCGCTTGTCATGCTGGGTCAGCACTCTCTTCACTCTGAGTTTCCGTTGTCGCCTCCTGGCCAGTGTACCCCACGCATTGCCGGCAATGCATGGTTATCGGCGCAGGTGATTAAGGTCGACGATATGAGCAGTATTATCAAGTCGGCACCCCCTGGTGGTCGAAGGGTGGTTACACTAGGCAAGGACGAGATGAAAAAGTACAAGACGGGAAAGTACAAGACGGGAAAGTACGAGATGGAACAAGCACAAGGCGTGATGCCTTTGGCCAGGAGCCCAGGAGCCCAGGAGTAAAGTTTGATCATATTTCGTTATCTGACGCGCGAGATCCTGCTGACCATGTCTGCTGTGGCGGGCGTGCTGTTGCTGGTCATCATGGGCAGTCGCTTCATTCGCTACTTCACCAGCGCCGCTGATGGCGATATTCCTGTCAGCATCCTGGGAACGTTGATGCTGTTCCACATGCCAGGATTTCTTGAGCTGATTCTGCCGCTGTCTTTCTTTCTGGGCATCCTGCTGGCGTACGGACAGCTTTACCTCAACAGTGAGATCACTGTGCTGGTGGCCTGTGGCACCAGCCCCAACCGGCTGTTGACCGTGACCCTGCTGCCAGCCCTCATCGTTGCTGTCCTGGTGGGGGCGTGCAGCATGTGGTTGACTCCGACAAGCTCGCTGCATAACGAGCTGCTGCTGGAAGAGCAGCGCAGCAATGTGGATTTCTCGTCACTGACGCCTGGACGCTTCCAGAGCTTCGGCAGTGGGCGGACTGCCTATGCCAATGATGTGGACGAGGATGACCGACGCCTGCAGGAAGTGTTCATCAGTGAATCCCAGAAGCGTAGTGATGGAACGCCGGAAAACGTGGTGACTCGCGCTTCCCTGGGGTACCAGACTACCGACGAGGATACCGGTAGCCGCTATCTGGTACTTGAAGATGGTGACCGCTATAGCGTGGAAGCTGGGCGTGCCGAAGCAGAGCGCCTGGAGTTCGGCACTTATGCTGTGCGCCTGACGAGGGCTTCCGAAGCGGTCGAGACCGATGATGCCGAGTTTGCGACCACAACGGATTTGCTGAAAGGCATCGACGATCCAGAAGCCATGGCGCAGCTACAGTGGCGCTTGGGCGCTCCGGTGATGGTGCTGATCCTGACATTGCTGGCGATGCCGTTGTCCAAGGTCAATCCACGCCAGGGTCGTTTTGCCAAGCTGCTGCCGGCGATCTTCATCTATGTGGCCTATCTCAGCCTGTTGCTGGCGACCATGGATGCTGTAGGTAAAGGCAAGATTCCAGGAGTGATCGGCATGTGGCCGATTCACCTGGCGTTCCTGGCCATTGGCCTGCTGTTGACCTTCAATGCCCAACGCAAGGGGATGAGCGGATGATTCTCGATCGCCTGGATGGCTACATCGCTCGCAATGTTCTCTTTGCCATCATCGTGGTGCAGGTAGTGCTGTTAGGCCTCGACCTGATCATTGCCTATATCGATAACCTCGGTGATATCGAAGGGGGTTATGGTGCCTTCGATGTATTGGTCTATCTGTGCATGCGTCTGCCTTGGCGTTTTTACCAGTACTCGCCAGTGGGCGTGTTGATCGGTGCCCTGATTGGCCTGGGTAGCATGGCGTCGAGCAATGAACTGACAGTGATGCGTGCTGCAGGGCGTTCCTTGACCCGCATCCTGTGGGGCGTGATGAAGCCGATCATTCTGGTTGTCGTCATCGTGCTATGTGTTGCCGAGTTCGTCAGTCCCCGTACGGAACAGTTTGCCGAAGCCTGGAGAGTGCAGAAGCAGCAAGGTGCAGGCACCTTGATTACCGAAAGGGGGGGATGGCAGCGCGAAGGGGATGACTTCTACCGTTTCGCCACGATTCGTTCCGATGACACCGTGCTTGGCGTGACCCGGTACCACTTCGACAACCACAAGTTGCTTTCCGTGACCACGGCCAAGCAGGCTGTCTGGCAGGATGATCACTGGCAGCTCCAGGAGGTTGCCGTGACACACATCAGCGAGGACAGCACGCGGGTTGAGGTCGTGCCTACCATGCGCTGGGATACGGCCATGTCGCCCCAGCAGCTGGCACGCCTGCTGCGGGATGTAGAAACCCAGGCGCCTTCCGAACTGTGGGCCTATGCCCAGTATCTGGAAGCGGAAGGTCAAGGGGCGACACAGCCGTTGCTGTATTTCTGGCAGAAGGTGCTGATGCCGCTGACCATGGCTTCTCTGGTGCTGGTCGCTGCCTCTTTCGTGTTCGGTCCGCTACGCAGTGTGGCTGCCGGCACCAGGGTGTTCTATGGCGTAATCACCGGCCTGATTTTCAAGTACATGCAGGACCTGCTGGCGCCGGCTTCTACTGTGTTCGGTTTTTCTCCAGCCTGGGCAGTGCTGGCGCCGACGATGCTCTGCGTGGTGTTCGGTTTGTACCTGCTGCGGCGCAGCGGATGAGCAGGTACTTCACCCAACTCGACGATGTATGGCCGGCGGGACTTGGCCGGCGCCTTGGCGCCATGCTTTACGATGGCTTCCTGGTGCTGGCCATCTGGGTCGCTATCAGCGCATTGCATGTGCTGGTGGTGCGCAAGCTGCTTGGTCTGCCAGCAGAAGCGGTAGGACAGGGAAACTGGCAAGTCTTTACCTTGCGCATGTTGATGCTGGGTTCGGCATTTCTGTTCTTTGCCTTCTTCTGGTGCCGGGGGGGCATGACACTCGGCATGCAGGCCTGGCGCCTGCGGGTACAAGGACAGGACGGAGCCCCCATCAGCCTGCGCCAGGCCATGATACGGTTCGCTGTGGGCACGCTGTCTTTCCTGGTGTTTGGCCTGGGGTATCTGTGGGTACTGTTCGATGGCCAGCGGCGCAGCTGGAGCGATATGGTCTCAGGCAGTCAGGTGGTGGTACTGCCCAAGGCTGTAAAAGGTAGTGGATCCTGACCTGACCCTCCCTTCATGTCACCAGATGCTCCAATGCGTTTCTCAGGCGCCCCAGCAGATGGTGTGCATCTGCCTCATTCCAGTCGGTAAAACCGAGAATGAACCCCGTCCTCACCAATATGTCCTGACCGCGGTTGGCCGGAGAGCCTCTGTCGGCTGGGTAATAGCGTGACAGCGGGTCGATCGCGATGCCCTCATGACGTAATGTCTCTGCAATCCACTGGTCCCAGGACCTTGTGGTTGCCTGAGTCTTGTCAGAAGGTACCCTGCTCTCTGGAAGTGCTTCATTGAGCGGCGGACGTAGCCGTACCAGAACATGCATACCCCCAGCGGGCAAATCCCACTCGCACCACGTCGACAAGTACTCTTCCAGCAGCACCAGCAATGCATCCCGTCGTTGGCGATAATGTCTGCGCATACGGTTCAGGTGGCGTCCGAAATTCCCCTGATGCATGAAATCTGCCAGAGCAGGCTGCATGGCCAACGAGGCCGTATTGCCCAATGCACTTTGCGAAGCTTCAAGAGTGGCGCACATGCTGGGAGGGGCGACGATATAGCCCAGTCTCAAGCCCTTGAACATCACCTTTGAAAAGCTGCCCAGCAGCAGGGTGTGCTCGGAATGGTCAGCCTGGAACAGCGGGACTGTAGCCGCACCTTCGTAGCGGAATTCGTTGTCGTAATCATCTTCTACCATCCAGGTGTTCCCCTCTGACAAGCGCTGTAGCCACGCTTGGCGGCGCTGGCGGCTCATGCCTGTACCCAAGGGGAAATGCTGACAAGGGGTGCAGACCACTATGTCAGGCCCTGGGCCAGGAGGAAGCGTCAGTCCTTCATCATCCAGGGCCAGCCAGCGGGCATGTTTGCCGTAATGGTCAATGGCTTCGCGTATGGGGGGGTAACAAGGGGCTTCGAGCCACCAGCCAGCATCCGCAGCGGTGATCTTCAGAGCATGGCAGACCAGGCTCAATGAATCGCGGTTGCCGCCGGTAACGACAATCTGCTGAGCGGCTACCGTCACGCCACGTACCTGATGAAGGTATTCCGCAATCGCCTCGCGCAACACGAACAGCCCACCAGGAGCACTACCGTGCAAGACTTCCCGTGAGGGAGATAGCCAGCTACGGCGCAGGCTGGCTGCCCAGGCACGGGCAGGGAACAAGCGATAGTCAGGAAGTGCAGACAGCCGATAACGGGTCTCTCCGGGAGAGTGTGGCATGCCAGAGGCTGTCTCGGTGAAGCGGGAAGGGCGAGCAGGTTCCGTGATCACGCGAGAGGGAGAGATAGAACGGCGTGAACTGGGCCGGGCAAGATCAGTGGCAGAGTGAGCGATGAACAAGCCGCGGCGTGGCTCGCTGGTGACATAGCCTTCAGCCAGTAGCTGGTCCAGCGCACGGGCCGTTGTAGTGCGCGACACCCCCAAGGTATCAGCGAGCTGGCGCGATGATGGTAAACGCTCCCCTGGCTGCAACCGGCCGTCGTGAATCGCGGCAATGACCTGTTCGATCAACTGCGCATAGATGGCGGTTCCGTTGCGACTCCAAGTGAGTCGCAGTCCGGAAGCTGTCAGCTTCTTCTGGCCTTGTATTTTTTTCACCAACTGGCTCTCTTCTGAGTATCCAGGTCAGTTTAGTCTGGAACAATCTCTTGCGGACCAGCGAGTTTCGTACGAGCAAATTTCTACATGGCTAGAGGAGAGCATCATGTCAGATGAAAGTGTCATGTCAGATCAAAACAGCATGCCGGACTTGAAGGTAACCGGCCGCACCAAAATCAAGCGTGGTGCCAATCGGGCATCCTTTGATCGCAAAGCGGCCTATGCGTTGATCGACCATAGCGTAGTGTGTCACCTGGCTCATTTGGTGGAAGGACATGTCGTGGTCACGCCGACCTGTCATTGGCGAGAAGGTGATCACCTGTATTGGCATGGGCATCGACTGGCTCGAAACGTCGTCAGTCCTGGTCAAGGCCGTGGAAATACAGAGGTTTCCATCAATATCTGTGCATTGGATGGCTTGGTGCTGGCACGTTCAGCCTTCCATCATTCGGTGAACTATCGCTCGTTGACCCTGTTCGGGATACCAGAGGAAATCACCAACGACGAACAGAAAGCCCTTCATCTGGAGCGTTTTGTGGACAAGCTGTACCCAGGCCGGTGGGCACAGCTACGCCCGATGACCCGTCAGGAGTTGGCAGCGACAGGTGTGTCGCGTATTCCAATCAATGAAGCGTCCCTGAAGGTGCGTAGTGGTATGCCGGTCGACGATGAGGCTGACCTTGACTGGCCAGCTTGGGCAGGCGTCGTGCCGAGGGAGTCTATATGGGGCAAGGCCTTGCCGGATTCACATGTGACCAAGGAGCAGGAGAGACCAGTGCTGGGTGAGGGGCTTTTCTAATCATGGTGGCCTGTCTAATCGGGCTGTCTAACTATGCTGGACAGCAATCTTCATGAATCTTGATGGAATGGTTGGCAGGGGCGTGAGTATTTTCGTGGAAGTACTCGCGGACCCTGTCTCTTTTCAAATCAGTATGTTTCGGTCTGCTTGTAGTGCGTTATAGCACTACTGTATTAATTCTTTTTAGTGCCACTTGTTATTATAGGTATGTGAGATTATTCAATAAATTCATGCCGTTACCCTCTTGTTAGTACAATTTAGTGAGTTTCATTGGATTTTTTCCCTCCGTAGTACGAGGTGTGGCAATTTCATGTAGGAAGCATCCCGGTTTTATGGAATGTCGGCTGTGACAGACTTCTCTGCCAAGTATGCGTGTGCTTACCGGCCTATTTTGGGCATGGGCTGGTGTTCTTGATGTTCCTTGTTCAAGGCTGACTCAAGAAAAGAGCGGACGTTGTTGGGGGGCAAATATTGGTGTTGCTACCCCGTACCCTAGGAGGCAAGAGACTCTTTCATGAAAATGACAATCGAACTTATTAGCCGTGCTGGCTCCCAGCACCGGGTGATTTCCTCATTGGACAACACCGTCACTCTTCAGATTGTAGAACCCAGTGTGGTGCGAGTGCATGAGTCAGCCGACAGTGTCGTCAGCTACGCCCGTCAGGGTGACGATCTGCTGATTCATAATGACGAGCGTGTCATTCAACTGTCCCAGTTCTTCCAGGCGGATGCCCAGGGCCAGACAAGTGATCTGGTGCTTGGCGACACACTTCAGACAGCCACCCACGTCACTTTTTCTCAAGCCCAGGACCAGGCGGCCGCAGCATCTGCCGATGAGGCCGTGGTACTGACGCCGCAACTGGCTGCACTTCCGGAGGCCCTGGCCCAGACCCTGGCGAATGTCGGTGATGAAACGCTGGGTGAAGGGCAGGCGGACGTGCAAGTCTCCGTCCTGCAGGCAGAAGCGCCTGTGCTGCTGGCCGACGAGGTCCCGAGCCTGAGCATTGACGCGCCCCTGGCGGGTGATGACGTCATCAGTGCCGCCGAATATGGTCAGGCCCTGGAAATTACCGGTACCTCCACTGGTCTGCAGACGGATGATGTGGTGCTGGTGGTGCTGAATGGCAAGACCTACTCCACCGCCGTGGAAGCGGACGGTAGCTGGAAGGTGGTGGTACTGGCCGAGGACATGCTCGCGGTGCCGGCTGGCGTGGCCAGTATTGCCGCCAGCGTTACGAGTGCCAGCGGTGCAGTGGTGCAGGATAGTCATTCAGTCTTCGTCATTACCGGTGGGGTGCAGGTCACGATTGATGAACTGGCTGGCGATGGCCTGCTCAACGCCGCCGAAGCTCAGCAGCCGCTGAGCGTGACTGGCTCGGTGAACAACGCCTCGGCAGGCGATGAAGTGGTGGTCAGCGTACTGGACCGCGAGTATACCGGCGTGGTCGATGCCCAGGGCCAGTGGAGCGTGGATGTCCCGGCCGATATCTGGCAGCGCCTGACCGATGGTGACATCAGCGTGACGGCCACGGTGACCAACGCTGGCGGCAACAGTGGCAGTGCCACACGTGAGATGACACTGGACACGCAGATACCGAGCGTGGCCATCAACACCCTGTCTGAAGACGACATCGTCAATGCCGTTGAACATGGTCAGGCGCTGGAAGTTTCCGGCACGACCACCGGCCTGCAGGGCGGAGAGGTGATCAGCGTCGAGCTGGATGGCCAGACCTACACCTCCACCGTAAGTGCCTCTGGCGAGTGGTCCGTCGTGGTCCGTGCCGGTGATGTGGCCGCACTGAGCGATGGCGAGCACACGCTGACCGCCACGGTCGAGAGCCATGCCGGCAACCCGGCCAGCGGCGAGCACACCATGGTGGTCAACACCGTGACCCCGACGGTGACGATCAACAGCCCGCTGGCCGGTGACGGCGTTATCGATGCGACTGAACTGTCCCAGTCACTGGAAGTCAGTGGTACCTCGACCGGCTTGGATGCAGGCTCGATCGTCAATGTTTCTATTGGTGATCATAACTACACCACCGAAGTCGAAGCCGATGGCAGCTGGTTCCTGGGGCTTTCGCGCCTTGAAGTGTCGACGTTCGATGACGGCCTGAAAATTGTCTCAGTGAGCGCCACTAACCCGATCGGCAACACCGGTGAGGCGACCGACTTCGTGGTGGTGAACTCCGAGCAGGGTGCCAACTTCGTGGTGATCGACCCGATCACCGGCGATGACCAGATCAATGCCGCAGAGGCCGCGAGCGAACTGGCGATTACCGGCACCGCGGCACAGGCCCCAGCAGGTGCGGTGGTCACCGTGACCATCGATGGTAAGCAATACACTGGATACGTGGCTGCCGATGGCAGCTGGTCGGTGCCGGTCTCTGCCGATGCCTGGGCCGACCTGGCCGATGGCAATGTCACGGTTAGCGCGGAAGTCTCCAGTGCAGGCAGTTCCGGCAGCGCCACCCGCGATGTGCTGTTGGATACCGAAGCCCCGACCCTGAGCCTGAACCCGCTGGCCGGGGACGACATCATCAATGCCGCCGAACAGCAGCAGGCGCTGGGGGTGAGCGGCACCACTACAGGTCTGACTGGCGGCGAAGTGGTCACGGTCGAGCTGAATGGCAAGAGCTACACCACGACCGTGGATGCGGATGGTAACTGGGAACTGTATATCGGCGCGAAGGATGTCATGGCTCTGGCGGATGGTGAGCATACCGTGGCCGTCAGTGTGAGCGATGCCACAGGCAATCCGGCGAATGTCGAGCGTGATGTCACCGTAGCGGCGGCCAGCCAATCAACCTTGACCATCACTACGCCGCTGGCAGGTGATGGTGTGATCAATGCCGCAGAGCAGGACCAACCGCTGGAAATCAGAGGTACCAGCACAGGCATTACCGCTGGAGAGCCAGTCAATATCACCCTGAATGACAAGAACTACTCCGCCACGGTAGAGGTCGATGGCAGTTGGACGCTGATCGTACCCGTCGAGGATGTGGGGGCTCTGCCTGATGGCATCGCGACGATCGTGGCCAGTGCCACGGATAGCGCAGGCAACACCGTTGATACCAGTCATCAGGTCACGGTGGATACCATGCCGCCGGTGAGAGTCGCTACGATCACGGGCATCACAGAGGATACCGGGACCGCGGGCGACTTCATCACTAGCGACACCAGGCCGGTGATCTCGGGCGGCACCGGTGGGGCGGCTCCGAACCCCGATATCCGGGTGGAGGTCAGTCTGGATGGTGGTCAGACCTGGCAGCCGGCTTCCACACCCGCGGCGGATGGCTACTGGGAATATGCGGTCGAACAGGACCTGGTGGATGGTCAGTACGATGTCATGGCACGTCTGATCGACGCCGCAGGGAACTGGAGCCAGCCAGATACGGTGACCATGGTTGTGGATACCACTGCGCCGACTATTGTGATCGGGACCCTGGCAGAAGACGATATCATCAATGCCACTGAACATAAGCAGGCGTTGATCGTTAGTGGTTCTACCAGTGGTCTTGTTGGTGGCGAGCAAGTTCAAGTCACGCTGAATGGCAAGAGCTATACCGCGGCTGTGGCGACCAATGGTACTTGGTCGCTGAACGTCCCAGCAGATGATGTTTCAGCACTGAAGAATATGGAATATACCGTCACGGCTTCGGTGAATGATGCTGCTGGGAATGCTGAGAGTACAGAGCGTGTCTTGACTGTCGATGCTCAACTGACTCTTGTCAGAGGCTCGGAGAATTTTGAAGTAGAAGGATCCCCTTCTCTTCAGGAAGGAGAGTCATACACTTATGCTTCAGGCCTAACGTTAACAGGAATTAAAGGTCGAGCTGGAGACGGCCTCGTATATGAAGAGGCTCCTAGTCCGATCCAAGGTACCTCAATCATTTCTAGAGGTTATTCCAATATATCAGGAAATCCTGGAGAGGGAGGTATAGGGGGAGCATCATTTGGTGGGTTGGTTGATTCATTTTCTTTCGAATACAAGTATGTAAATTATGATGCTTTTGTAGAAATCTATGATGCCAATGGAAACCTTATTACGACAGAGCAACTGACTGGTATCAATGAAATTGGTCCCTCTGGACCTTACATTTTCTCATATGACGCGCCGGAAGGCGTCTATGTCGACCACATCCGATTTGACTTTGAGGATGAAGCGGCGGGAGTTGTCATGGACAACTTCGTATGGGGGAGTAAAGTTGGGACGGAAGATTTTGAAGCAGGCACTTCCTATATTAGCGAAGGAGAATCATATACCTATGCTTCAGGTCTGACGTTGACTGGAGTTAAAAATAATGTTGGCAAGGAAAGTGGGAGTGTATTTGAAGTCGCAATTGACCCTATTCAAGGCACATCAATAATTGCCAAGGGTTATGTCACTGAAGCTGGTAGTGCCGGAGAAGGAAGCATTGGTGATGTATCGTTTGGTGGCTTGATTGATTCTTTCTCGTTCCAATACAAGTATGTGAACTATGACGCTTTTGTCGAGATCTATGATGCCAATGGTAATCGTATTGCGACAGAAAAGCTGACAGGAATAAACGAAGTTGGCCCATCAGGACCTTACAACTTTACCTATGAAGCACCTGAAGGAGTTCATATTGACCACATCCGATTTAATATAGAAGATGAAATGGCAGGAGTCGTCATAGATAATTTCGCATGGCAATATAGCCCTGACGTGGCTGCTGTTCAGCATGAAGGAATCGAGAGCCTCCAAGGGGACGATATCACAGCGCTCCACAATGCAGCTCTGGATACTGACGACAGCACCATTGCTGGCACGGTGAATGATGATCAGCTGGAAAGTACTGCCGCCAACGATCACTTCACCATTGGCAACGGTGGCAATGACACCCTGACTTATCGCCTGCTGGATGCGACCGATGCCACGGGTGGTAACGGTGCTGATCATGTCGGAGGCTTTACTGTCGGCAAGGCGGATAGCACGTCGGATGCTGACCGTATCGATCTCAGTGAGCTGCTGGCCGACAGCGGTTATCAAGGTGCTGCCGGTGGTGAGGTGGATGCCAAGGCGCTGGCCGACTATCTCAAGGTGACAGTAAAAGGCAGCGATACCGAGATTGCCATCGACCGTGATGGTGCCGCGGGTACCACACATGAGATGACCACCTTGGCGACGCTTTCCGGTGTGCAGACGGACCTGGCCACGCTGTTGGCCAATCATCAGCTGGTGGTTAGCTAAGTCACCTGGCCCGCGGAGGAACCTCCGTGGGCCAGGCTGATGTGTCGTACAAAGTGAAATTTCCATTCCCTACCCATCCCTAGTGGGTAACCTTGGGCCGCCATAGCGGCCCTTTTTTCATGCCATCTCAACTTGCATGTCTTTTGCTTTTTCGAACTGGAAGTATCAATAGGCCCTTCAAGGGAGAGAATACCTGTATCAGCCGGAGTCGATCTTATGGTCTCTTCTCTGATGCTTTGTCATGAGTCTGCTCCATCATTGCCTGAAGGTTGTGATCATATGCCGGTTTTAGGTCCGGTATATGCTGTAGTTCCAGATAATATTATAGATGAATAATATGTTTCTCATAAAAAACATAAGGTTATGATTGTTGTAGGATTTTTTTTGCTATTTTGTTGTATTTTCCTTCCCTCTTTAGGCTATTTGTGAATGGTTTAAAGAGGTGCGTTTGTTCCTTGTTTAGTGTGTTTTGTCATAGTGTTTATGCAGATTGATATAACCGTTTTCAATGTAAGGTGGCGTGCTTTTTGTGGCCCGATCGGGTGTGGTCAGCATGAGGGTGGTGAATAGAAAGTATGTGGATTGAGAGTGGTAAAAAAGCATTAGTCAAGAGGAGTTGTAAGAAGTGTTGGATAACAAATATTGGCTAAATAGTTTTAATATGTTCGGTGATAAATGCCTGGTTATATAGACTGGGTTTTAAAGCTGGATTATTAGCAGCTGGCTATCAAAGCTCGCGTCATCAAACTACGGGGTTATCGCTTGTCGTGCCCCAGGCAGTAGCCGTTTTTCTTGCCTATTTCCCGATTTCCCATATTTGACTTGTATTGCATCGAGACAAGGAGGCTTATTATGCCCTCAATGATTGACATTATCAGCCGTGATCAGCATGTGCGTCAGTCCATTTCTTCGACCCATGGGATCGTCACTTTGGTACTCGATACACCCAGTGTGGTGCGAGTGCATGAGTCAGCCGGCAGTGTTGTCAGCTACGCCCGTCAGGGTGATGACCTGCTGATTCATAATGACGAGCGTGTTATTCAACTGTCCCAGTTCTTCCAGGCGGATGCCCAGGGCCAGACAAGTGATCTGGTATTTGGCAGCACGCTGCAGACGGCCACCCACGTCACCTTTTCTCAAGCCCAGGTCCAGGCGGCCGCGGCATCTGCCGATGAGGCCGTCGTGCTGACACCGCAACTGACCGCGCTTCCGGAGGCCCTGGCCCAGACCCTGGCCAATGCTAATAGTGAAAAACTGGCTGAAGCACAAGGTGAAGAACAGGCTGAAGGGCAGGCAGACGCACAAGTCTCCACCCTGCAGGCCGAAGCGCCTGTGCTGCTGGCCGACGAGGTCCCGAGCCTGAGCATTGACGCGCCCCTGGCGGGTGATGACGTCATCAGTGCCGCCGAATATGGTCAGGCCCTGGAAATTACCGGTACCTCCACTGGTCTGCAGACGGATGATGTGGTGCTGGTGGTGCTGAATGGCAAGACCTACTCCACCGCCGTGGAAGCGGACGGTAGCTGGAAGGTGGTGGTACTGGCCGAGGACATGCTCGCGGTGCCGGCTGGCGTGGCCAGTATTGCCGCCAGCGTTACGAGTGCCAGCGGTGCAGTGGTGCAGGATAGTCATTCAGTCTTCGTCATTACCGGTGGGGTGCAGGTCACGATTGATGAACTGGCTGGCGATGGCCTGCTCAACGCCGCCGAAGCTCAGCAGCCGCTGAGCGTGACTGGCTCGGTGAACAACGCCTCGGCAGGCGATGAAGTGGTGGTCAGCGTACTGGACCGCGAGTATACCGGCGTGGTCGATGCCCAGGGCCAGTGGAGCGTGGATGTCCCGGCCGATATCTGGCAGCGCCTGACCGATGGTGACATCAGCGTGACGGCCACGGTGACCAACGCTGGCGGCAACAGTGGCAGTGCCACACGTGAGATGACACTGGACACGCAGATACCGAGCGTGGCCATCAACACCCTGGCCGAAGATGACATCGTCAATGCCGTTGAACATGGTCAGGCGTTGGAAGTTTCCGGCACGACCACCGGCCTGAAGGGCGGTGAGGTGATCAGCGTCGAGCTGGATGGCCAGACCTACACCTCCACCGTAAGTGCCTCTGGCGAGTGGTCCGTCGTGGTCCGTGCCGGTGATGTGGCCGCACTGAGCGATGGCGAGCACACGCTGACCGCCACGGTCGAGAGCCATGCCGGCAACCCGGCCAGCGGCGAGCACACCATGGTGGTCAACACCGTGACCCCGACGGTGACGATCAACAGCCCGCTGGCCGGTGACGGCGTTATCGATGCGACTGAACTGTCCCAGTCACTGGAAGTCAGTGGTACCTCGACCGGCTTGGATGCAGGCTCGATCGTCAATGTTTCTATTGGTGATCATAACTACACCACCGAAGTCGAAGCCGATGGCAGCTGGTTCCTGGGGCTTTCGCGCCTTGAAGTGTCGACGTTCGATGACGGCCTGAAAATTGTCTCAGTGAGCGCCACTAACCCGATCGGCAACACCGGTGAGGCGACCGACTTCGTGGTGGTGAACTCCGAGCAGGGTGCCAACTTCGTGGTGATCGACCCGATCACCGGCGATGACCAGATCAATGCCGCAGAGGCCGCGAGCGAACTGGCGATTACCGGCACCGCGGCACAGGCCCCTGCAGGTGCGGTGGTCACCGTGACCATCGATGGTAAGCAATACACCGGATACGTGGCTGCCGATGGCAGCTGGTCGGTGCCAGTCTCTGCCGATGCCTGGGCCGACCTGGCCGATGGCAACGTCCCTGTCACGGCAGAAGTTTCCAGCGCAGGTAGTTCCGGCAGCGCCACCCGCGATGTGCTGTTGGATACCGAAGCTCCGACCCTGACGCTGAATCCGCTGGCCGGGGACGACATCATCAATGCCGCCGAACAGCAGCAGGCGCTGGGTGTCAGCGGTACCACCACAGGGTTGTCTGGCGGCGAAGTGGTGACGGTCGAGCTGAATGGCAAGAGCTACACCACGACCGTGAGTGCGGATGGTAACTGGGAGCTATACATTGGCGCGAAGGATGTCACGGCTTTGGCGGATGGTGAGCATAGTGTGACCGCCAGCGTGAGTGATGCCGCAGGCAATCCGGCGAATGTCGAGCGTGATATCACCGTAGCGGCATCGGGCCTCCCGACCCTGACTATCACTACGCCGCTGGCCGGTGATGATGTGATCAATGCTGCCGAGCATGAGCAGCTCCTGCCGATCACCGGAGCGTCAACAGGCCTGGCGGCAGGCACGTTGGTGACGGTGGAACTCAACGGCAAGACCTACAGCACAGGCATTGCAGCGGATGGTAGCTGGTCCATGGCCATGTCGGCGGCGGATGTCAGTGCGCTGCCGGATGGGACGGCGGTGATCGTGGCCAGTGCCACGGATAGCGCAGGCAACACCGTTGATACCAGCCATCAGGTCACGGTGGATACCATACCGCCAGCGCTTGCCATTGATCCGATCAGTGACGATGGCGTGATCAATGCCGAGGAGGCTGCGGCTGGCGTGCCCATCAGCGGTACGGCAGAGCCTGGCGCGGAGGTCGTGGTTCAGGTAGGTGATAACGAATATATCATCACCGCTGGCGATGACAGCGCTTGGTCGGTGATGGTGCCTGCAGAAGTCTGGGAAAGCTTACCTGAAGGAGAGATCAGCGTTACAGCCACTGCGACCGACAGTGTCGGCAACAGCAGTGGCGCGGAACGCAGTGCTCTGCTGGAGACCTCGCTGAGTGTCTTGACCATCGATGGCTTCATCGATGATGTGGGGCCGGTGACGGGGGAAGTCACGACCAGTGGCACGCTGACAGACGATGCGACACCGACACTGTTCGGTTCTCTCAATGCACCATTGAAGGACGGCTACCAGCTAGTCATTGCCTCAAAAACAGGAGACGTTATCGGTAACTCCAGCCTTCCGGTGTTCCAGGATGATTTCCAGATCACGGATTCATCATGGTCTTTTGCCCTGCCAGAAGACTTTGCACTACCTGAAGGGGTGAATGACCTATATGCCTACGTATGGGCACCAAGGCCTGATAATGGCAGTTATGGCCTTGTCGTCGAGAGTAATGATTTTTCGATCCACGTCGACAGTGAGGCGGGTAACCTCCCGACCCTGACCATTACCACGCCGTTGGCCGGCGATGATGTGATCAATGCCATCGAGCATGACCAGCCGCTGGAAATCCGTGGTACCTCTACCGGCCTTGCTGCTGATGACGTGGTACGTGTCAGCCTGAATGGCAAGGACTATGCCGCTGTTGTGGCGTCGGATGGTAGCTGGGCACTGGTTGTATCGGCGGCGGATGCCAGTGCCTTGCCGGATGGGGCAGTAGTGATCGCGGCCAGTGCCACGGATAGCGCAGGCAACACCGTTGATACCAGCCATCAGGTCACGGTGGATACTGCGTTGCCTGCACTTGCCATCGACCCGATCAGTGACGATGGCGTGATCAATGCCGAGGAGGCGGCGGCCGGCGTGGCGATCAGTGGCACAGCAGAGCCGGGCGCGGAGGTCGTGGTTCAGGTAGGCGGTAATGAGTATACCGTCACAGCAGGCAGTGACAGCGCTTGGTCGGTGATGGTGCCAGCGGAGGTCTGGGAGAGCCTGCCTGAAGGAGAGGTCAGCGTTACGGCCACTGCGACCGACAGTGTCGGCAACCGTAATGATGCAGAACGTAGTGCTTTGCTGGAGTCCACTCCAGCGTTTTCTCTGACCATCGATGGCTTCATCGACGATGTAGGGCCGGTGACAGGGGAAGTGACAAACAGTGGTGCGGTAACAGACGATGCGACACCGACATTGTTCGGTTCTCTCAGCGCCCCGCTGAAAGAGGGTGATGAGCTTCTCATCGCGTCTCAAGCCAATAATGCGGTGATAGCGAGTTCAACTAAAAATCCAGAGTATTTCCAGATCACCGATACGTCCTGGTCCTTTACCTTTCCGGAAGATCATGCCCTATCCAATGGTGTGCATGACCTATTCGTTTTCGCGTGGTCATCCACTGTAGATGGCAACTCGACTCTTATTGCCCGAAGTAATGACTTTACGATCCATGTTGACAGTGCGGCGGATACGTTCCCGACCCTGACGATTACCACGCCGCTGGCTGGTGATGATGTGATCAATGCTGCCGAGCATGACCAGCCGCTGGATATCCGTGGTACCTCTACCGAGCTAGCTGGTGGTGATGTGGTGCGTGTCAGCCTGAATGGCAAGGACTATGCCGCTGTTGTGGCGTCGGATGGTAGCTGGACACTTAGCGTGCCCGCGGGAGATGTCGGTGCCTTACCAGAAGGCAGCGTAGTCATCGCCGCTAGTGCTACTAGTGATGCAGGAAATACGGTTGACACCCAGCATACGATCACAGTGGATACCACGCCTCCTTCGAAAGTCGCCAATATCACGGGGATTACGGACGATACCGGCGTTGTGGGAGACTTCATCACCAGCGACACTACGCCAGTGATATCGGGAGGCACAAATGGTGCTCCGTATCCTGAGATGCGGGTAGAGGTCAGCTTGGATGGTGGTAAGACATGGCAGGGGAGTATCAAGCCGAATTCGGGTGGTTATTGGCAGTATGCGGTTGAACAGGAACTGGCGGATGGCCAGTACGAGGTCATGGCACGCCTGGTGGATGCGGCAGGGAACTGGAGTCGGCCAGACTCGGTGACGATGACGGTGGATACCACGCCACCAGTAAGAGTCGCTACTATCGACAGCATCACGGACGATACGGGTGTGGCCGGGGACTTCATCACTAGCGACACCACGCCAGTGATTTCCGGGGGCACCGGTGGTGCAGCTCCGTATGCCGATATTCGGGTGGAAGTCAGCCTCGATAGTGGTAAGACTTGGCATACGGCTTCCACGCCTGCGGCAGATGGCTCCTGGGAGTATGCGGTCGAGCAGGAACTGGCAGATGGCCAGTATGATGTCATGGCGCGCCTGATCGATGCGGCAGGGAACTGGAGTCAGCCGGACACGGTGACCATGATCATCGATACCACTGCACCGACTATCGCCATCGATGTTCTGGCAGGAGATGACATTGTCAATGCCACGGAGCATGGGCAGGCCCTGGTGGTCAGTGGCACCACCAAGGGGCTGGATGGCGGCGAGACAGTCCAGATCACATTAAATGGCAAGACATACACCACGGCCGTGGCGACCGATGGCCGCTGGTCATTGAACGTGCCTGCCAGTGATGTTTCGGCGCTGGCTGATGGCGATTACAGCGTGATTGCTACCGTAGAAGATATTGCGGGTAATCAGGCAAGTACTGCGCGTGACATCAGTGTAGTGGCCGCAAGTGATAGTGCTGCTCTGAGCATCATGGCCCCGCTGGCAGGGGACGATGTGATCAATGCTGTTGAACATGAACAGCCCTTGACGATCACCGGAGGCTCTTCAGGGCTGGCAGCAGGAACCAGTGTCACCGTCGCGCTCAACGGCAAAGACTATGTCACCACGGTAGCAGCGGATGGTGGCTGGGCACTGAGCGTGTCCGCGGGAGATGTCGCTGCCTTGCCGGAAGGTCAGGTGGTGATCACTGCCAGCGCTATCAACGGAATAGGTAATAGCATCAGCACCCAGCACTCGGTCACGGTGGATACTGTGCCTCCGACGACGGGGATCCAATTCACTGCCATTTCCGATGATACTGGAGTGGTCGGTGATTTCATCACGAGTGATACGTCGCTGACGATCCACCTTGTCACGACGGATAACAGCTTATATCCCGGCAACAAAATTCAAGTCAGTCTTGATGGTGGTGCTACCTGGAACGATGCCGAGAGAAACAGTAATTGGGACTGGAGCTACACCCCGGAGCAAACGCTGGCAGATGGTCAATATGACGTAATGGCGCGGACAATCGATCCCGCTGGTAATGTCGGCAAGATGGCCAGCCAGGTCGTGATCGTGGATACCAGGCCGCCGGTGCGAGTCGCCACCATCGACAGCATCACCGAAGATACCGGAGTGGTTGGTGACTTCATCACCAGCGACACCACACCAGTGATTTCCGGAGGCACCGGTGGTGCGGCTCCGTATGCAGGGATTCGAGTGGAAGTCAGCCTCGATGGCGGTAAGACCTGGGATACGGCGTCCACGCCTGCGGCGGATGGCTCCTGGGAGTATGCGGTCGGGCAGGCGCTGGCGGATGGTCAGTATGAGGTCATGGCGCGTCTGATCGATGAGGCAGGAAACTGGAGTCAGCCGGACCAGGTCACCATGACCATCGATACCAAGCCAGCTGCCACTCTGACGATTGATGTGGTCGCGGGTGACGATATCATCGATGCACAGGAAGCCGCGACATCGGTGACCATCAGTGGTGATAGCACGGGTCTGGTAGCAGGTACCAAGATTGCCATCTCCGTTGCGGGCGAAAGCTCCCAGTTGCCTTTTTTGGCAGAGATTCAAGCCGATGGAAGCTGGCAGATCAATCTGTCGTCCAATGACATTGCTGGCTTGGGAGATGGTTCCTATCTGGTACGTGCTTCGTCATCGGCAGCGGGCGTCAGTGCGGAACGGACGGTGCAGGTGGATACCACGCCTTCGGTCGTTTCTGAAATCACCATCGATGGTTTTGTTGATGATCAAGGGCCGGCGACGGGTGACGTGACCGCCAGTGGCTCGGTCACGGATGATGCGACGCCGACATTGTATGGTTCTCTGGATGCACCACTGAAAGAAGGTTATCAACTGGTCATCGCTGATAAATCGACAGGCCAGGTAATAGCTAACTCTGCTGTTCAAGATGTTCAGATCACAGCTACATCATGGTCCTATGCAGTGCCATCAACAAATGCACTGATCAACGGCGTACATGATTTAGTCGCTTATGTGTGGGATAGCAATAATAGTGGTATTGATGATAGTGCTGTTATTGCTGAAAGCAATGTGTTTGGCATTACGGTAGATGCTGCAGGGCCGGCGATTGCGATCAATACCCTGGCGGGAGACGATATTGTCAATGCTGTTGAATACACGCAGGCACTCACAGTCAGTGGTACGACCTCTGGGCTTTCTGGTGGTGAAACGGTTGACGTCACGCTGAATGGCAAGAGCTATATCGCCACCGTGGCGGCCAATGGTAACTGGGCCGTCAATGTGTCGGCAGGCGATGTCGCTGGCCTGGCCAACGGCACGCAGACGGTGGCTGCTTCCGTGCGTGATGCTGTCGGGAACGTTGCGAATGCTGAGCGGGCAGTACTGGTGGATACCACGCCACCGGCGGCGACCATACGCATCACGGCTATTTCAGATGACACCGGTACAGCTGGCGACTTCATTACCAGTGACACGACGCTGACAATCCACGGTTCCCTGGGCAATACCTTGTATGCCGGTAACCGCGTGCAAGTCAGCGTCGATGGCGGAAAGTCTTGGGATTATGCCACGGTCAACAAGACCAATTGGAGTTATGTCGTCCCGAATGCCTTGTCCGAAGGCCAGCATAATATCCAGGCTCGTACCATCGAAACGAAGACAGGCAATGTGGGCAACATGGCCAGCCAGATGGTGACGGTAGATGTTTCTGCACCAACCATCACGATCAATACCCTGGCGGGAGACGATATTGTCAATGCTGTTGAGTACACGCAGGCTCTGACGGTCAGTGGTGCAACCTCGGGGCTTTCCGGTGGTGAGTCGGTTGACGTCACGCTGAATGGCAAGAGCTATACCGCCACCGTGGCGGCCAATGGAAGCTGGTCCATTAATGTGCCGACAGGAGATGTCGCTGGCCTGGCTAACGGCACGCAGACAGTGACTGCTTCCGTGCGTGATGCTGTCGGTAACGTTGCGAATGCAGAGCGGGCAATGCTGGTAGATACTACACCTCCGGCGGCCACCATACGCATCACGGCTATTTCAGATGATACCGGTACGGCTGGTGACTTCATTACCAGTGACACGACCCTGACGATCCATGGCACTCTGGGCAATACTCTGTATTCCGGTAACCGCGTGCAGGTCAGCGTCGATGGCGGCAAGACCTGGGATTTTGCCACAGTCAACCAGACCAATTGGAGTTATGTCGTTCCTAGTGCCTTGTCCGAAGGACAGCACAATGTCCAGGCTCGTACCATCGAAACGAAGACAGGCAATATAGGAAACTTGGCCAGCCAGATGGTGACGATCGATGCCAATGCTGATGCTCCGAAGTTCAAGAACCCTGAGGATTTTGAGGGGTATAGTTCGGAACAAGGGCTTAAGTTTGGTTTATTTACAGTAACAGGAAGTGCATCGGTTATACCAAAAGGTGATGGGGGGATTATCTACCATAATCAATCATCTGCGCTGAAGGTGACTGATGCTGGTGCGCAGCTGACATTAAATAATGGATGGACAGCCAATAAGATCTCTTTCAGGTATGGTGACTCGGAAGATGTTGTAACGGCCCGCTTCTATAATGCCCAAGGCCAATACATTTATTCAGAGAATAAGACTTATCAAACACCCGATGGCTCAACGTACACATCGATAACCTTGCCGTACGGAAACGAATTTGCCTCTGTACACTTTAGTGTCGGATCAAATGATGTTTTCAGGCTGATCTATCTTGACGATATCAAGGTGGAAGGTGGTTCTTTCGGTGCTGACTTGCAGCCGCGCCTGAACTTGTTGAGTGCTCATGATGACATGGTGACAGGAGACGATGTTGGGGCGGTGGCATCCGCGCTGAGTGAACCCGTTGCAGCGCCGTTGGTCACAAGTCATGAAGAAGCCTTGGTAGACAATGTCGTTGCTGGCACCAGCACTGACGACATAATGGAAAGTACGCAAGCCAATGATCACTTCACCATTGGCAACGGTGGCAATGACACCCTGACCTATCGCCTGCTGGACGCAACCGATGCCACCGGTGGCAATGGGGCCGATCGTGTAAGTGGATTTACCGTTGGCAAGGCGGATGCCACGTCGAATGCCGATCGTATCGATCTGCGCGAGTTGCTGGTGGATGGTGGCTACCAAGGTGCGGCTGACGGAGAGGTGGATGCCAAGGCGCTGGCCAACTATCTCAAGGTAACGGTGGAAGGCAGTGATACCGAGATTGCTATCGATCGTGATGGGACCGGAA
Source organism: Halomonas binhaiensis (assembly GCF_008329985.2). Classification (NCBI taxonomy): domain Bacteria; kingdom Pseudomonadati; phylum Pseudomonadota; class Gammaproteobacteria; order Oceanospirillales; family Halomonadaceae; genus Halomonas; species Halomonas binhaiensis. Next base: position 4,119,351 of record NZ_CP038437.2, on the reverse strand, counting down.
GCGTGCATGAGATGACTACCATGGTGACGTTGTCTGGTGTGCAGACGGATCTGGCAACACTACTGGCCAACCACCAGTTGGTCGTCAACTAAGGCGAGCTATCAGAGCAGTACACTGCATCAAGCTGGCGGGGGCATGTCCCTCGCCAGCGAAAAGCGGCAGGCTGTACTCGTTTTTAATGAATGCCCCCTAGGTTTGGACCGTCTTTGACGGTCCTTTTTTTATTTCAGCATAATTATAAATAACTATATATATTGATGGATTTTAGTTAAACAAATAACTGCCTTATATTAAATAAGACGTATCTGTGCTGTAATGTATATGTATTTATATTAGATGATATCATATTAACTCCAATAGGAAGTTAAATCCTTGGAAGTAGGAATTTTCTTAGTTTTGTTATTTGCGTTGTATGCCAGCATTTTACGAAGCGGTAACGGTAGGTGATATTATGAGATAAAGGATTTTGTATATGCATCATATGGATTATATAAAATCATATGCACTTTATGTACCTCTCTCTCAGTTTCTCTGATCATCCTCCGTCATTGTGTTCGTCAACTCGAAAAATCACTCAACTATCTGAGTGAAAAGTTTTTATCGAAAAAACTTTGCTGTTTGTCTTGCAAACAGATCTAGTCGAAAGGGGCTTCCATGGAAACAATGCTGAGTCTAATCACCCTTGCCAATCAGACACGCCAGCCCGTACGCTCAGTGGCAGACGAGGTCTTCGTCCCCATCCTTGAGCCCAGCGTAGTAATGGTGCACGAAGCGGTGACAGATACTACTCACTACGAGCGAGTGGACAATGACCTGCTGATTCATAATGACGAGCGTGTCATTCAACTGTCCCAGTTCTTCAAGGCGGATGCCCAGGGCCAGACAAGTGATCTGGTACTTGGCGATACACTTCAGACAGCCACCCACGTCACCTTTTCTCAAGCCCGGGACCAGGCGGCTGCAGCATCTGCCGATGAGGCCGTGGTACTGACGCCGCAACTGGCTGCACTTCCGGAAGCACTGGCCCAGACCCTGGCGAATGTCGGTGATGAAACGCTGGGTGAAGGGCAGGCGGACGTGCAAGTCTCCACCCTGCAGGCCGAAGCCCCCGTACTGCTGGCCGACGAGGCCCCGAGCCTGAGCATTGACGCACCCCTGGCGGGTGATGACGTCATCAGTGCCGCCGAATATGGCCAGGCCCTGGAAATTACCGGTACCTCCACTGGTCTGCAGACGGATGATGTGGTGCTGGTGGTGCTGAATGGCAAGACCTACTCCACCGCCGTGGAAGCGGACGGTAGCTGGAAGGTGGTGGTACTGGCTGAAGACATGATCGCGGTGCCGGCTGGCGTGGCCAGTATTGCCGCCAGCGTTACGAGTGCCAGCGGTGCAGTGGTGCAGGATAGTCATTCAGTCTTCGTCATTACCGGTGGGGTGCAGGTCACGATCGATGAACTGGCTGGCGATGGCCTGCTCAACGCCGCCGAAGCTCAGATGCCGTTGAGCGTGACCGGTTCGGTGAACAACGCCTCGGCAGGCGATGAAGTGGTGGTCAGCGTACTGGACCGCGAGTATACCGGCGTGGTCGATGCCCAGGGCCAGTGGAGCGTGGATGTCCCGGCCGATATCTGGCAGCGCCTGACCGACGGCGACATCAGCGTGACCGCTACGGTGACCAACGCTGGCGGCAACAGTGGCAGTGCCACGCGCGAGATGACACTGGACACGCAGATACCGAGCGTGGCCATCAACACCCTGTCTGAAGACGACATCGTCAATGCCGTTGAACATGGCCAGGCCCTGGAAGTTTCCGGCACGACCACCGGCCTGCAGGGCGGTGAGGTGATCAGCGTCGAGCTGGATGGCCAGACCTACACCTCCACCGTAAGCGCCTCTGGCGAGTGGTCCGTCGTGGTCCGTGCCGGTGATGTGGCCGCACTGAGCGATGGCGAGCACACGCTGACCGCCACGGTCGAGAGCCATGCCGGCAACCCGGCCAGCGGCGAGCACACCATGGTGGTCAACACCGTGACACCGACGGTGACGATCAACAGCCCGCTGGCCGGTGACGGCGTTATCGATGCGACTGAACTGTCCCAGTCACTGGAAGTCAGTGGTACCTCGACCGGGCTGGACGAAGGCTCCATCGTCACGATCGCCATCGGTGAGCACATCTATACCACCGAGGTCGAAGCCGATGGCAGCTGGTTCCTGGGGCTTTCGCGCCTTGAAGTGTCGACGTTCGATGACGGCCTGAAAATTGTCTCAGTGAGCGCCACTAACCCGATCGGCAACACCGGTGAGGCGACCGACTTCGTGGTGGTGAACTCCGAGCAGGGCGCCAACTTCGTGGTGATCGACCCGATCACCGGCGATGACCAGATCAATGCCGCGGAGGCCGCGAGCGAACTGGCGATTACCGGCAGCGCGGCACAGGCCCCGGCAGGTGCGGTGGTCACCGTGAGCATCGGTGACCAGCAGTACACAGGATACGTGGCTGCTGATGGCACCTGGTCGGTGCCGGTCTCTGCCGATGCCTGGGCCAACCTGGCCGATGGCAATGTCACGGTTAGCGCGGAAGTTTCCAGTGCAGGCAGTTCCGGCAGCGCCACCCGCGATGTGCTGTTGGATACCGAAGCCCCGACCCTGAGTCTGAACCCGCTGGCCGGGGACGACATCATCAATGCCGCCGAACAGCAGCAGGCCCTGGAAGTCAGCGGCACCACTACAGGTCTGACTGGCGGCGAAGTGGTCACGGTCGAGCTGAATGGCAAGAGCTACACCACGACCGTGGATGCGGATGGTAACTGGGAACTGTATATCGGCGCGAAGGATGTCATGGCCCTGGCGGATGGTGAGCACACCGTGGCCGTCAGCGTAAGCGACAAGGCGGGTAACCCGGCGAATGTCGAGCGTGATGTCAGCGTGGAAGGCCTGGTGCCGGTGACTACTATCACCATCGATAGCTTCACCGATGATGTTGGCCCGGTTCAGGGAGATATGCCCAGCGGCTCGGTCACAGACGATACCCTGGTCACATTGAACGGCTCGCTGGATGCGCCGCTGCAGGATGGCCAGCGAGTGGAGGTCGTTTATTACAATGATGCTGTTGGTGGCGATAAGGCCAAGACGGGCTATGCGATAGTCGACGGTACCTCCTGGACCTTCGAGCTGCCGTTGGCATTGGATGAAACAGGGCAATACGGGAAGTACAGTGTAGCCGCTTCGGTTGTTGACGCAGCGAGTGCCGCTGTAGCGACGGTTGATCAGGTATTCAACCTGACCTACGACCCGAATGCCGATACTGGCCCGCAAGCGGCTGCTATCACCATCGACAGCTTCACTGATGATGTCGGAGTCATGACAGGTGATATGCCAAATGGTGCGTCGACCGATGATGATCGAGTAGCACTGAATGGCTCATTGGACGAGGTATTGAGATCAGGAGATGAGATACATATTTACCGTAATGGCGAATATCTTGGCAAAGCCCTGGCTAGTGGTCTGACGTGGAGTTATGCAGTGCCGACCCTGCAAGAGGGTACACACGTATTCAGTGCCGAAATTGTGAGCGCGGGAAGTAATGTGTCCCGCAGCAATGATTTTGCGATGACGCTGTCGCTCGGTGATATTCCTCATGCCATAGTGGACTTCACCGGATTTGGTCCTCTGCCAAAGGTGAATGGCTCGCTGAATGAAGCGCTGAATAGCAATGAAACGTTGTACGTTACCTTGGACGGTCGCACCTATAGCAGCAAGAACGGAGAAGTGGAGCTGAATGGTGAGCGTTGGCACTTGCAACTGCCGGCTGGAGCAGAACTGGCACTAGGCAATTATGCCGTACAAACAAAGGTGGTTGATGAGTCCCTTGGTACTGTGCGCTATGGTAGTGGGGAAGTGCATATTGCCAGCCCTTGGGTGGAAACGCCTGACCCGGATATCTCGGGGGCCATGCAGTTCACCCATTACTTACGTGAGGATCTCACGACCGATAATGATAACACCCTGGGTATGAACTTAGCGTTGAGTGGTGATGGTGCCTGGCGGATGACGACTCAGCAGCAAGTCTTCACCCAGCAGGGTATGGATCGTAATGACTATTCACAAACCCAGATTCATTCTGATGCCGATGTACGATACGCCAGTGGAGATATTGACCGTGACGGGGATATGGACTTGGTTTCCGTTCGTGATCAAGGTGATTACTCTAACTTATGGAAAAACAATGGAGATGGAACTTATACCAGTGAAATAATTTCCCCTTGGGTACAAGGCCAAAAAGGTACATTTGGTGGTATAGTGGCTCTGGACTTTACCGGTGATGGCTATGTCGACTTTGCACGGGCTGCAAATGGTCAGCTTTCAACAACAGCATTTATGAGAAATAATAAAGATGGTACTTTTACTGAGGTAAGTGCAAATAATCTCATAGATGATGATTACCAAATATATGACAATTCCATGATTGTTGGTCTTTCTGACTATAATAATGATGGGGCTGTTGATCTTATTGGACGTATTGGTAAAAATACTAATTCATATTCTTCACTTGGGGTTATGAATAATAATGCAGATAATACTTTTACACGGGTCAATCTGCTTGATAAATTCTTTAATTCAGCAGGCTCGGATAGAGAAGACTCATCGGCTGATGGATGGTCTATTGTTGTCTCGGACTACAATAATGACGGAAATCTAGATGCATGGACATCAAGAAGCACCTTTGGCAGTGACGATCCAGCATTAGCGTTAAATAACGGTGACGGGACGTTCTCTGATGGGTATAAGTTCGTAGATTTGGGTGGCTATGAGAATGATGAAGAGTCCAGGTCTTATTCGTATTCTACCATCGCATTGGGCTTGGATTGGGATATGGATGGTGATGTGGACATCGCTCAGATGGGAGATGGCCAGCATGATAAGACCAGAGCTACTCTATCGCTGAATAATGGTGATGGCCTTTCCTGGACCAAGGCTGATATCGATACCTTGACTTATGATGAAGGCCGTGTTTTGGAAGGAGCTACGGTTGTCGATTATGACTGGGATGGGCGTCAGGATATTCTCAGTATCGATACCGATGGCCATTGGTGGTCAGATATGAATACCAATGAGCTGGATCGTGATACTTATATAGTTCTGCGTATTGTTGATCAGGAAGGCTTCAATGTGTTTTATGGCAATACGGTCAATTTATATGACAGTTCCGGTAATCGGGTGGCCACCCAGCAGGTCAATCCGTCGACAGGCTTGAGTACTTTCTCTACCGGGTTGGTGTACTTCTATAACCTCGATCCCAACGAGACCTATAGTGCGGAGCTGGTGCGCATCAAGGATGGGGTACGCAGCGATGTCAATGCCACGGTCAACCAGAGCTGGAGTGGCTTGAGTCCGACGGAAGGTGAGTTCACCAATTATATGCTGACCGCTGAGCGGGATGGTGAGAGCCACGATGGCACCTTTGTGGGGACAGGCTATAACGATATCTTTACCGCCACGGCAGGCAATGATGTCTATGATGGTGCTGGTGGTTGGGAAAACACGGTAGGTGGCGCCCGTTGGTCGGATATTGGAGGGGGTGACCGCATCGACTTCGGTGCGGCTACTGCCGGAGTTAGTCTGAATTTGTCCAGTACGGTGGCTCAGAACACCGGTTTCAATATCGTGACCCTGAAAGATATCGAGTCGTTCTCCGGCGGTAACGGGAATGATGTAGTGATCGGTTCTGCTGCCAATAATCGTCTCGAGGGGCGTGGTGGCGACGATATCTTCGTTATCAGCAATGGTGGTAATGACTCGGTAGTGTTCAATGTGCTGGATGCTGCTAATGCTACAGGTGGTAATGGGGCTGACCGGGTGAGTGGTTTCACCCTAGGCAACTGGGGCAATACGCTGGATGCTGATCGTATCGATCTTAGCGATCTGCTTGCCGATAGTCGTTACTATGGCGCAGCAACCGCTACTGGTAATGTTCTGGATGCGGAAACAGGGGATATCGCTGATTATCTCAGTGTCATGGTGAATGGTAGTGATACAGAAATTGCCATCGACCGTGATGGAACTGGTAGTGCCCATGAGATGACCACCTTGGTGGCCCTGTCTGGTGTGCAGACGGACCTGGCAACATTGTTGGCCAATCACCAACTGATCGTCAATTAAGGTGAATAATCAGAGCGGTACAAGGCATCGAGCTGACGTGGAGCATGCTCTTCGCTAGCGATAAACAGTAGGGTGAACGCCGGGCCACATGGCTCGGCGTTTTTTCAATGTCACATCAAGAATTGATTAGCATAGAGCGGAGACGAAACTAATAGAAACGAAACATGAAATAAGAATTTACTGACTATCAAATAGGGCGAGTCCTACAGGCTGGGTGACCCTGCATCAATATGCTGTTACCTCATTGCAAATGGAGATAGTGTCTCTCCGCTTCAAATATTGAGTAAGAACCTGAAGATAGTCATACGGTTAGACTAAGAATTCGCGAGTGCCAGGCTTATTCATCACGCACACTAATCACTAAGGGAAAAGGTAGAGCATCATGTCGTTGAATGAGTTGTTGGCCAAGGCATTACCCCTAGTAAAAGACAATATAGAAGCTCTGAAAATCCCTATGCCCTCGTACACTATTTTTATCTCCATGAGTGATGGAAAGAATAGAGCAAGCATCGTCAATGCTTCAGCAGATACCTTCCATAAGGCGTGGGGGAAAGCTGTTTTCAAATGCCGAAGGCAAGCGGAGAAAGATAGACTACAGACTGGATGGCTAAGAATTGACTGGGTGAGGTCTGCTGAGAAAATTTCCTGGAAAGAACTGGATACTCGGTTAAAGAAAGTCAAACGCAATTATTTTCGCCATGGCCTGGCGTTGGACAGTGGTTTCCATAAAGTGTTTTTAGAACAGGAAATCAATGCCAACGCCATGCTATATGGCGGTAATCAGATTTCTCATTCAGTAATCAACAAGAAAAACTTCGAGATATATGCCAGAAAAAGGTACAAGGACTATGTGCCAAACTTTTCTGATGATGTGTATGTGCTGGATACGCAAGGGGTGTTTTGTTCTGTAGATGAATCGCCTCGACTGCTTTTTCCTGCAGGAAAAAATGCGGGAAGGCGCATGGAGCCCATGGATCCACAGGCTATATACGGTCTGATTCAGAGGAGCAGTCATTATCTTTCTACGCAAGTGCAATCCAGTGGGCAGTTTTACTATGGTTGGCACCCATGCTTCGACAGGCCTATCAATGCCTACAACACCTTGCGGCATGCCAGTACCACCTATTCCATGCTGGAAGCGTGGGAGGTCACTCGAGACGAAACGCTCAAGGCATCCATAGACCGCTCACTCAACTATCTCACTGGGACTCTAATCCAGAATGCATCCTTGCATAATGGCGACGAGGCGGCATTTCTCGTCGACCAGGGTGGCGAAGTGAAACTAGGTGGCAATGCTGTCTGCCTGCTGGCCTTGGCCAAGTATACGGAACTGACGGGCGATGAGGCTTACCTTGGGCTGATCGAGCGCCTGGCTCTGGGTATCCGGTTTATGCAAGACCCTGATACAGGAGCTTTTATCCACGTCCTTAATTACCCCGATCTAAGTATCAAGGAGAGGTTCCGTATCATCTATTACGAGGGGGAGGCGGCATTTGGCCTGATGAGAGCCTATGGCTTGACCAAGGACCCACGCTGGATCGAGATAGTAGAAAAAGCCTTCAACCACTTTATCGCCAATGATACCTGGAAGGCTCATGATCACTGGCTGAGCTATTGTGTCAATGAATTGACAAGGTACAGGCCGGAAGAGAAATATTACCGCTTTGGTATCCAGAATGTGGCTGGCTATCTGGATTTCATGATGAATCGTATTACCACTTTTCCGACGCTTCTTGAGCTTATGATGGCGGCAGAAAAGATGATCTGCAGAATTCAGGAGAATGATACTCATAGGCACCTTCTTGATCAGTTGGATATCGACAAGTTCTATCGCGCTCTTGAGACTCGTGCGGAGTATCTTCTCAATGGTCATTTCTGGCCGGAATATGCCATGTATTTCAAGAACCCAGAGAGAATTTTGGGAAGTTTCTATATTCGTCATCATGCCTTCAGGGTGCGAATTGATGATGTGGAACACTATCTTTCCGGGTTTGTGGCGTATTTAGGATTTCTGGAAAAGAAATAGAGAGATATGGCAACTACTCACTGACTATGTAGATTGGCAGCTCATATATGAAAGAATTTTTATACTTAAGTGATTTAGCTGATAAGTAGTTTAAATATTAGACAATTAATTGTTACTGGATATATTCAAAAAATAGCATATGGTCAGTTCGCTGAAGCACCATTTTTTGTCGTAGATCTGGATCCGGTGATTTATCACAACACTGACATGTTATAACCAAGGCGTCTAGATAGATTCCTTTGGTAGCGCCTCTTCCAGAGTCAGCCATAAGCCTACTCTGGAAGAGGTGTTTTTATTGGATGAAGAGTTACCAGGCTATGATGATTGTGCCAATTACTCTCGTGTGTGGGAAATTCCTTACAAAAGTATATGAATGCACTCTAGTAATTTGTCTTTTGTGCGTAATTGTATGGCGCTTGTGCGATAGCGAATAAGAATTCCCCTACTTGACACAGAGATTCTTCTTAATCCCGTCTATTTCTCCTTATGCAAGACTCAAGGAGGAAAATAGCTTGACTCAGTACTTGACCCTTGTCATGGCTCATAAAAGTTCAAGTATTTTCTTTGTTAACGACAATGAGGTTATCCAGGTGAATGATGTTGATAAAGGCTATTGAAAAATAGTCTTTTATAGTCCTTTTGTTCATCGTTTTTGTTTCAAGGAAGAATATGACCATGAAAAGAATCATTGAAACCATTTCACGAGAAGAGCACGTTCATCAGTCATTCAAACAAGGTGATAGTGCCAATATTACCCTGAATATCGCAGAGTCCAGTGTCGTGCTGGTGCAGGGTAACACTCAGGATGTCCTGCGTTATGAACGCATGGGAAATGACCTGATTATCCATATGAAGGATGGAAGCACGATTCGTTGCACCCAGTTCTTTGAAAAGGATGCGGAAGGCAATCACAGTGAACTGGTTTTTGGCGAGCCTGGCGAGGACGGCCAAGCGGTGCAGCATGTCATCTTTGATGATGCGGCAATGACAGATCAGCTTGCCCAGGGCGAAGTGATCGAGTTGGCGGCCAACGTAGAACCTTTGACGACAGGCATTGAGCCGTTGCTGTACGGCGATGTCGATGGCGGTGCCCTGATCCCTTTGATCGGCGCTGGTCTGGCAGTGACTTTGCTTGGACTCGCCGCCAGTGCTGGCCATGGTGGTAGCAGCAAGGGCGGTAGCGACGATGATAATGATGGTGGCGGAAACGATCCCGCTGTTGTGGTCAATCCGATAACCGGCGATGACATCATCACTGATGACGACGCAGCTGGTGGTGTGACCATTGATGGCACCTCTACCCCCGGTTCAGATGTTGTCGTGGTGATCGATGGCAAGGAATTCCCGACCATCGCCGATGGCGATGGCAGCTGGGCGGTAGATATTCCCGAAGAAGCCCTGGATGGGGCAGGCGGTGACGACAGCATCACCGTGATCGTTACCGATCCAGAGGGCGGAACAACAGAAATAGATCACCCGGTCATCATCGGTACTGATGATGTGCCGATCACGGTTAACCCGATTACCGGTGACGACATTATTACTGATGAAGAAGCGGCCAATGGCGTGACCATTGATGGCACGACGACCCCGGATTCAGAGGTGGTCGTATTGATCGATGGCAAGGAATACCCGACCACCGCCGATGACGATGGCAACTGGGCGGTAGGTATTCCCGAAGAAACCCTGGATGGAGCCGGTGGTGACGACAGCATCACGGTGATCGTCACTGAACCGGATGGCGACACTGCGGCAATTGACTACCCGGTCATCATCGGCACTGATGATGTGCCGATCACGGTTAACCCGATTACCGGTGACGACATCATCACTGATGAAGAAGCTGCCAATGGCGTGACCATCGATGGCACGACGACCCCGGATTCAGAGGTGGTCGTAGTGATCGATGGCAAGGAATACCCGACGACTGCTGATGGTGATGGCAATTGGGCGGTGGATATTCCTGCAGAGACCCTGGATGGAGCCGGCGGTGACGACAGCATCACCGTGGTGGTCACCGATCCAGACGGCAATACGACAGAGATAGATCATCCCGTCATCATTGGTACCGATGATGTGCCGATCACGGTTAATCCGATTACCGGTGATGACATCATCACTGATGAAGAAGCCGCCAATGGGGTGACCATTGATGGCACAACGACCCCGAATGCAGAGGTGGTCGTAGTGATCGATGGTAAGGAATACCCGACGACTGCTGATGGCGATGGCAATTGGGCGGTGGATATTCCTGAAGAAACTCTGGACGGGGCTAACGGTGAAGACAGCATCACCGTGGTCGTCACTGAACCAGACGGCGACACTGCGGCAATTGACTACCCAGTCACTATCGACACGGATGATACCGACGCCGATGCGGATGCTGACGCCGACGCCGACGCCGACGCCGACGCCGACGCCGACGCCGACGCCGATGCGGATGCTGACGCCGATGCGGATGCTGACGCCGATGCCGATGCCGATGCCGATGCCGACGCCGATGCGGATGCTGACGCCGATGCGGATGCTGACGCCGATGCCGATGCCGATGCCGATGCTGACGCTGACGCTGACGCGGACACTGTGCCAATCACAGTTAATCCGGTTACCGGGGATGACATTATCACCGGCGAAGAAGCCACTGGTGGCGTGACGATTGATGGGACTACCACGCCGGGGTCTGATGTTGTGGTGAAGGTTGGTGATGAGGAGTTCCCTGCCAAGGCTGACGACAAGGGCAATTGGTCAGCGGATATTCCAGCCGAGGCCTGGGCCAAGGAAAACGATGGCAATGTCACCGTAGAGGTGACTGAGCCGGATGGCAGTACTGGTGTGATCGATCACCCGGTCACCGTGGGTGTGGACGATGTGCCAATCACCGTCAACCCTGTTACCGGAGACGATGTCATCATTGGTGATGAGGTCACCGATGGCGTGGTGATTGATGGCACAACGACCCCAGGTGCCGAGGTGGTGGTTGTAGTCGATGGCAAGAAGTTTCCGACCACAGCTGATAAGGAAGGTAACTGGGCCGTCGATATCCCTCAATACGTGATGGATGGGGCGAACGGGGAAGAGAGCATCACCGTCGTAGTTACCGAGCCTGATGGCGACACAGCGGCGATTGATCACCCTGTCCTTATCGTGACTGGAGGTATACCGTTCGTGAACCCAGTCACGGGGGATGATATTGTCAAAGCAGATGAAGCTGCAGCGGGCGTTACCATTGACGGCATCGCTGAACCGGGCTCCAAGATAGAGGTCACTCTAGGTAGTGAACAGTTCAATACCACTGCCGGCCAGGATGGTCGTTGGGCTATAGATGTTCCCACTGAAGCATGGAACGGCCTTGATGATGCAACCAGTGTTACGGTAGTGGCGACTGATAGTGTTGGCAATGTCGACTCGGTTGAACATCCGATCTCCGTGGTTCCGGTTACTATCTATCCTGTCACAGGTGACGATGTTATTGATGCGGCTGAAGAAGCCGCGGACATCACCATTGACGGTACTGCCTTGGCTGGTTCCGAACTGGTAGTGACAGTAAATGGTGAGAAGTATACTACGACCTCTGATGAAAGCGGCCACTGGGCGGTAAACGTTCCCTCCGAAGCCTGGAATGGTCTCGACGGTGCGACCAAGGTCACTGCTGTGGCGACCGACACAGCGGGTAGTGCTCATAGTGTAGATCGCACCGTGATACTGGACGATCCCGGGGCAACCTCGATCAGTATTGATACATTCACCGATAATGTCGGACCGGAAGTCGGTAAAATGCCCAGTGGTTCAGAGACCGATGACAAGACAATCACGTTGCATGGTACTCTGGATGCTCCGCTGAACGAGGGGTACGAGATACAGGTGATATGCCGAAAAGTGCCCGGTACGGAACACTATATCGGTAATGCCAAGGTCGATGGTACTTCATGGTCTATGAGCTTGCCCGCATCACTAGCTGATGGCGACTATGAATTCTCCGCGCGTATCAAACATGTTGAAAGCGATACGAGCGCGATTGTCAGCAATGACTTTATGGTGACGGTCGATGCCAACCATGATGGTAATCCTGAAATGGGTGATGTTCAGCAATACGCAGAAGTAGAATTTACCGGATTTGGTGCGTTGCCAAACGTTATAGGTTCATTGAGTGCTCCTCTAGATGGTGATGATGTGTTGTTCGTCACCCTAAATGGACGGACATACAGTAATCTCCGCGGTGAAGTGGTAGTGGACGGAGAGCGTTGGTCGCTGCAATTACCCGCTGGCGAGGAACTGGCTCTTGGTAATTATGCTGTACAGACCAAGATAGTGGATGCCTTCGAAGGCACCACGCATTATGGTAGCGGGGAAGTGCATATCGCTAGCCCCTGGGCGGAAACACCTGACTCGGATATCTCGGGGGCCATGCAGTTCACCCATTATGTACACGAAGATATCACGACGGATAACAATAAAACCCTGGGCATGAGCCTGGCACTGAGTGAAGACGGTACTTGGCGGATGACGACCCAACAGCAAGTCTTTACCCAGCAAGGTGCGGATCGTAATGACTATGCCCAGTCCAGTATCATCGCTGATGCGGATGTGCGTTATGCCAGCGGGGACATTGACCGTGATGGGGATATGGACCTGGTATCCGTACGCGACCAAGGCGACTATTCAAACCTGTGGAAGGGCAACGGCGATGGGACCTACAGTGTGGAAGCCATATTACCTTTCTGGAAGCAGGGATCAAGCAAGACTTATGGAGGTATAGTAGCACTGGACATGACTGGTGATGGTTATGTCGATTTTGCACGTGCTGGAGATGGTCTGATTTCCACCACTGCCTTCATGAGGAATAATAAAGATGGCACTTTTACCGAGGTAAGTGCAAATAATAAAACGGATGATGATTATCAAATATATGACCATGCGCTAGTTGCGGGAGTTGTTGATTATAATAATGATGGAGCTGTGGATATTATCGGCCGTATTAATGAAAATGGCTCTGGCTATAGTGATCTTCAGGTCTTGGAGAATAAGTCTGATAATACATTTGAAAGAGTTAGCTTGATCGATAAGTTCTTCTCGTCCTCTGGTTCAAATGGAGGGACTTCTTCAGATGGTACATGGGCTATACTTACTGCTGATTATAATAATGATGGACAGCTGGACGCATGGACATCAAGAAGTAACTTTGGCAGTGACGATCCAGCATTAGCGTTAAATAATGGCGACGGGACGTTCTCTGACGGGTATAAGTTCGTAGATTTGGGGGGCTACGAGAATGATGAAGGGTCCAGGGCTTATTCGTATTCCAGCATCGCGTTGGGCTTGGATTGGGACATGGATGGTGATGTTGATATCGCTCAGATGGGGGATGGTAAGCATGATAAGACTAGAGCAACCCTATCTCTCAATGATGGCGATGGCCTTTCTTGGACCAAGGCCGATATCGATACCCTGACTTATGATGAAGGTCGTATCGTAGAAGGATCAACGGTTGTTGACTATGATTGGGATGGTCGTCAGGACATTCTGAGTATCGATACTGATGGCCATTGGTGGTCTGATATGAATACCAATGAGCTGGATCGCGATACTTACATAGCTCTGCGCATTGTTGATCAGGAAGGTTTCAATGTGTTTTATGGCAATACGGTCAACCTGTATGACAGTTCCGGTAATCGTGTGGCCACTCAGCAGATCAATCCGTCGACAGGCTTGAGTACCTTCTCTACGGGGCTGGTGTATTTCTATGGTCTGGATCCTAACGAAACCTACAGTGCAGAGCTGATACGCATCCAAGATGGCGTGCGTAGTGATGTCGATGCCTCGGTCAACCAGAGCTGGAGTGGTTTGAGTCCGGCGGAAGGTGAGTTCACCAACTATGTGCTGACTGCTGAGCGGGGTGGTGAAAGCCATGATGGATCCTTCGTTGGTACAGGCTACAACGATATCTTTACCGCCACGGCAGGCAATGATGTCTACGATGGTGCGGGTGGTTGGGAAAATACAATTGATGGTGCAAAGTGGTCAGATATTGGTGGCGATGACCGCATTGACTTTGGCGTAGCCGTGACAGGTGTAACACTGGATCTCTCCAGTGACGAAGCCCAGGACACGGGTTTCAATACATCGACCCTGAAGGACATCGAGTCGTTCTCAGGTGGTAGCGGGAATGATGTGGTGACGGGGTCTGTAGCCAATAACCGCTTGGAGGGTCGCGGTGGCGACGATACCTTCATTATCAGCAATGGCGGTAATGACTCCGTGGTGTTCCGCATGTTGGATGCTGCTGATGCTACCGGTGGTAATGGAGCTGATCGAGTCAGTGGTTTCACTCTCGGCAGTTGGGGCAATACTGCTGATGCGGATCGCATTGACCTCAGTGACCTGCTGTCTGGGAGTGCATACTATGGCTCAGCAAGTGCCAGTAATGGTGTGCTGGATCCAGAGGCGGGGGATATTGAGGATTACCTGAAAGTGACCGTGCAGGGCAGTGACACGGAAATTGCCATCGACCTGGATGGTTCTGGAATTGCCCATGAGATGACCACTATCGTTACCCTGTCTGGTGTGCAAACGGACCTAGCCACGCTGCTGGCCAATCACCAGTTGGTGGTCAGTTGATGCTCCATTGCTGAAAGCAGGTACTGTCACCTGGCGGGGGGTATCATGTTCCCCGCCAGGGAGGCTCTGATCGTGTTGTTTCCTTGAAGAGTTTTTGGGCTGCCTCGGCGGCCCTTTTTTGATGGCTGAAAAACGGAGGGTTGTTTTCTGTTGGGTGAAAATTATGTGAATTCAATTGATTAGCGTGCGCAAATAGGAACTGTTAGCAAAAAGGTTGTTATCGCTATGGGAATCATTTACATTCTCTATCGAAAGGGAAGCATGAGCCGAAGGCGCACCTCTCGGCATGAACAATAGGGTGCTTCCAGAGAATGAGGTTGAGTCTTATGTATGTATGCCTATGCAAAGGGATCAGTGACCGCCACCTCCGCCAGAGTGTCGAGGATGGTTCACACAGCTGGCGTCAGGTCCAGCGCGAAACCGGCTGCGGAACGCAGTGCGGGAAGTGCGCTTGTGTAGGCAAGCAGATCGTACGTGAGGCCATTCATGAGAAGCTTAGCCAGGAGGTACAGCACCTGGCGTATGCAGTGTGATCCACCATAGTGGGAACGGTTGTAAAAAGGCATCTGAGTTGGCAATCACTATCGTTTACTTTGCCTTTTTCAACTAATTGATTTAATTGAATTTTTATATTTCCGGCCTATACTGGCTCTTAAAGGAGCTGGTAAGGCCGGTTTTGTCGTGCCAGCTTGTTGTCGTAGGACGAGGTGCTTTCCTAATTAGGGCCGGCCTCGGACGCGCCATTGCAACGAGGAGAGGCACAATGAAGGGCGATCCTAAAGTCATCGAACATTTGAACACTGTGCTCGGGAATGAGCTGGTGGCCATCAATCAGTACTTTCTGCATGCCAAGATGTACAAGGATTGGGGCCTGGCTCGTCTGGCCAAGTGGGAGTACGACGAATCCATCGAGGAAATGAAGCATGCCGATGTGTTGATCGAGCGTATCCTGTTTCTCGAAGGTATTCCCAACCTGCAGGATCTCGGCAAGCTGCACATTGGCGAGAACACCAAGGAAATGCTCGAGAGTGACCTGACAATCGAGCACCAGGGGCGCAATGACCTGATCGAGGCTATTGCCTACTGCGAGCAGATCAAGGATTACGTCAGCCGCGACCTGTTCCGCCAGATCCTTGATGATGAAGAAGAGCATATCGACATCATCGAAACCGAGCTTGGCCTGATCGACAAGGTTGGCTTGCAGAATTACCTGCAGAAGCAGATGCATGAAGCGGGTGGCGAGTGATCCGCTGACAGCTTCTTTGTTGCTGCAATATAAAAATGGGGAGGCCGATGGCCTTCCCATTTTTTATGCTTGGATTGTCTATCCTACAGGTAGTGCTTCGGCCATCTCCGCTGAAGGTCGTTTACCTCGCTTCGCTGAAGGCTCTTTATTTTACTTAGCTAAAGGCTCTTTATTTCACTTAGCTGAAGGCTCTTTCCAGCGCAAAACGGGGGACCCGCTGGCCATTCTTCTCGACGCTTTCCTGAAACATGTCCAAGGGCCTGACCCACAGGCCGTAGTCGCCATACAAGGCGCGGTAGACGACGAGTGGTTCTTCGGTTTCACTATGCTGGGCAACACCCATGACTTCATAGAGCAGGCCCTTGTGGTGTCGATAGATACCGGGAACGAGGGAGGCTGTCATGGTAGGGGTTCCTTTCAAGTGTTTCGCGTCAGGCGAGCCAAGGCGCGAGCGGCTGCAGTGAAGCCGAAGGTGCCGGTGACAAAGGTGGCGGCGCCAAAGCCGCTTGCGCAATCCAGACGGGTTGAATCACCAGCACCGGGCTTGGTGTGGCAAACCTCGCCGTCGCTGCCGGGGTAGACCAGTTGTTCGTCGGAATAGACGCATTCCACGCCAAAGCGGCGCTTGGGATTGCGTGAAAAACCATGATTTCGGCGCAATTGGGAGCGTACCTTGGCCAGCAAGGGGTCATGCTCGGTACGGGTGAGGTCGGCAACTCGAATGCGGGTTGGGTCAGTCTGGCCGCCTGCTGCGCCGGTGACGGTGATCGGTAGCTTGCGTCTTTTGCACCAGGCGATGAGCGCGGCCTTGGCGGCGACACTATCAATGGCATCGATCAGATGATCGGCATCCTCGGGGATACGTTCGGCCAGATTGGTTGGCGTGGCAAAGGCGATGTCAGCGATCACCTCGATAGCGGGATGAATGGCACGGCAGCGTTCTGCCAGGACTTCCACCTTGGGGCGTCCTATGGTGCCGTCCAGAGCGTGCAATTGACGGTTGACGTTGGAGACGCAAACGTCATCCAGGTCGATCAATGTCAGTTTGCCGATACCAGAACGGGCCAGGGCCTCCACCGCCCAGCTACCGACGCCACCGACACCCACGACCACAACGTGAGCATCGGCCAGGCGTGCAGCTCCCGTGGCGCCATAGAGCCGCCGGATACCACCGAAGCGCAGGTCGTAGTCGCCCGCAGTCACACCATCGGAAGTGACATTCTCGGGGCCTGTAGCAGAAGGTGTGGTGAGCGAAACGTCATCGTTCATGGCGTCCTCGGTCATGAAATCATTGTCTCTATGGCGGCAGGGCGGGGTAGATGGGCATTCCAGCCAAAGCGGTCGAACAGCCGCGTCATGGTGTCATCCAATGGGCAGTCCAAAACCAGTCGGTGGCCTGTCATGGGATGCTGGAAGCGCAGCCCCACAGCGGCCAGCAACAGGCGAGGGCAGTCCAGTGCTTCGCGGAAGAAGCGATTATGATTGCCTTTGCCGTGCTTGGCATCGCCGATGATGGGATAGCCAATCCCCGCAAGGTGACGACGAATCTGATGACGTCGTCCTGTCAGAGGGTTCGCCACCATCAGTGAATAACGTGCCTGTGGATAACGGTCGACCTGTACGGGTAATTCTACGCTATCCAGGCGGCGTACCACGGTCGTGGCATCGAGTGCTGGCATCTCGGCCTTGGGCCGCGAGCCATCCTCTTCGCGCAGGGGCCGCTCGATGCATTGTTCTTCCGGGCCGATGCCTCGTACCACCGCCAGATAGCGCTTTTCCACAAGGCGTTCGCTGAAGGCTGTGTTGAGCCGGGCCGCCACTTCGCTACTCAGGGCGAAGACAATCACTCCTGATGTTGGACGATCCAGGCGGTGAACCGGATAGACCTTCTGGCCCAGCTGATCACGCAGGCGCTGGACAAGGAAGTCGCTTTCGGCGCCTGCCAAGGGACTGCGGTGAACCAGGAGCCCGGAGGGCTTGTGTACCGCGACCAGATGATCGTCCTGAAATAGGATGGGTAGGGACAAGGGGATGCTCTGTCAAAGAAGATGCTGGCACAAGGAGGCTTATTGTCTCCGCCATGGCGGCACCTGTCACCCTCGAAAAGCGCATCTGCTCGACCAGAGGTCTCGCAATTGTATGCTGTTGGTCTATGATGGGCGCCGCGAATCATTGCATGACGTTGTTTTTATCATCTGATTTTCATCATATTGCTTTTATCGTGACGATACCGGGGGACTGTGAATGGCGGGAGGGAACCAAGTCAGGCGCTGGTGGTGGGATTGGGCGCCGGTGCTCCGGGTATTGTCCTTGTTGTGGCTGGTCCTCGCGGTCTTCATGCTGGTGCCCTGGCTGGTGCTGCACTTCGAGGGCGATGCGGATACTCACGCCTTCGGACTCGCACTGGTGGTATTGCTGGTCACGGTAAGCCTGAGCTGGTGGTTGACCCGTGGCGTGCATATTGCGCTCAAGACGCAGCAGATGTTTGTGCTGACCACGCTGAGCTGGCTGTCGATCTGTGCTTTTGCCAGCCTTCCTCTGGTCTTCGGAGTGCCTGAGCTTGGTATCACGGATGCGTTCTTTGAGTCGGTGTCTGCGGTAACGACCACGGGCTCCACGGTACTCAGTGGGATCGAGCACCTGTCCGATGGCATCAAGCTATGGCGAGGGCTGATGCAGTGGATGGGGGGCATCGGCATCATCGTCATGGGGATTGCCATCCTGCCGTTCCTGAAAGTGGGGGGCATGCGTCTGTTTCAGACCGAGTCCTCCGACTGGTCAGATAAAGTCTTGCCACGCACCGGTGGTATTGCCCAGGCTTCGTTGGGCATTTATGTCGGGGTAACGCTGCTGGCCATGCTGTCTTACTGGCTTGGGGGAATGCAGCCTCTGGATGCCGTGGTGCATGCCATGACCTCGGTTGCCACCGGCGGCTTCGCTAACAGTGATGCCTCTTTCGGCGCGTATAGTGACCAACCTCACCTGATCTGGATGGGCACTTTGTTCATGCTTTGTGGCTCCTTGCCGTTCGTGCTTTATATCCGCTGCCTGCGTGGTTCTCCCAAGGCTCTGTGGCGTGATGAACAGGTGCGCGGCCTGCTGATTCTGCTGGTAGTGGTGGTACTGTGCATCACGTTGTATCGGGTCTCGCGTGGTGAAGCTCCCTTCATGTCCCTTACTCACACGGCTTTCAATGTGGTATCGGTGGTGACCACCACGGGTTATGCCAGCGATGACTATATGCAGTGGGGACCACTGGCGGTGATGGCTTTCTTCTACCTGACCTTTGTCGGTGGATGTAGTGGTTCGACAACGGGTGGAATGAAGATTTTCCGTTTTCAGATTTCGATGAAGATGCTGCTCAGTCAGCTGCGTTACTTGATCCATGCGCGTGGAGTCTTTGTTTCCCGCTTCAATGGGCTTCCCCTGTCCGATGATGTGGGCCGTGGCGTCGTGGCGTTTTCCTTCTTCTTCTTCCTGACGATTGCTGGACTGGCCATGGCCCTTGCTCTGCTCGGGCTTGATTACGTGACCGCCTTGAGCGGAGCTGCCACCGCTGTCGCCAATGTCGGCCCAGGCCTGGGAGATGTCATTGGGCCAGCGGGCAATTTCGGCACCTTGCCGGATGCGGCGAAATGGCTATTGAGCTTTGGCATGCTATTGGGGCGCCTGGAAATCTTGACCGTGCTGGTATTGCTGACGCCGATGTTCTGGCAGAAGTAACCGTTCTGGCAGAAATAACCGTTCAGGCAGAAGCTATTACCAAGGAAGGACAGCCTTGTTTCTGATGAATCAACCTTATCCTGTGCTTTGATGTGCAGGGGGGCTAGGTTTGAGGTATGTTGCAGGGCAACATGACAGTCGACATTGGTCGTCTCGCATGATGTGGCGAGATTCTGCACTCTGAGCTGATATCTGCCGGGAGCCCTGCGATGAAACTGTCACCCGCCTACCGTCTTGCCGCTACCATCCTGCATGGGTTTGATGAATATCGTTCACGCTTCAAGCTGATTACGCTGGATGCCAGAAGGCGCTTTCAAGAGGCCGCATGGAAAGAGGCTCAGCAGGCGTCCGCGGAACGTATCAACCTCTATCAGGAAAAAGTCGATGAAACGCTGGGCAAGCTCAGGCGCACCATCGACGGAGACTCTCTTACTCATTGCGAGTGCTGGCGAGAAGCCAAGCAGCATTATGCTGAGATGATCAGTCAGCGACTGGATTACGAGCTGGCTGAAACCTATTTCAACTCACTGTTCTGCTCGGTTTTCCATCATCGCCATATTCGCGACGACTGGATGTTCGTCTATTCTTCCCTGGATAGTGCGCCGCATCATTCCGGCATTGAACTATGTCACCATCGCAAGGCTGAAGGAGACTGGGAAGCTGCTGTGAAGGGCGTGCTGGTGGAGGCAGGGTTCGAGGTGCCATTCGTCGACCTGGACCTGTGCGCGCACTTGGCAGGGGAGTTTCTGTCCACCCATCTGCCGGTGGCGCTGCGTGACGCGGCAGACGCCGAAATCGAATGGCTCAAGAGCGTCTTCTATCGCAACAAAGGGGCCTATCTGGTCGGGCGCATTCTGGCTGGTGATACTCAGGTACCTCTGGTCTTGCCGATTCTCCACGATGAAGGCAAGGGCCTGAAGCTGGATACGGTGATTATCGAGCCTCAGGAAGTATCGATCATCTTCTCGTTCACCCGGGTGTATTTTCAGGTGGACGCGACTGTTCCGGGAGAGTTTGTCCGCTACCTGCAGGTGTTGATGCCGGACAAGCCGCTCAATGAGCTGTATGCCGCTATCGGTTTCTTCAAGCATGGTAAAAGCGAGTTCTTTCGTGAACTCAATCGCCAGGTTGCCAGGCGCGAGGATAAGTTCATCATTGCGCCAGGGGTACGCGGCATGGTCATGGCGGTGTTCATGCTGCCCTCCCACCGAACCGTGTTCAAGATCATCAAGGACCGCTTCGATCCGACCAAGGAAATGAGTCGCGAGAACGTGCGCGAGAAATATAGCCTGGTCAAGCGGCATGATCGGGTAGGGCGCATGGCAGATACCCAGGAGTTCACCTATCTGGTGTCACGGCGGGATCATTTCGATCCGGATTGTCTGGATGAGTTGTTGGCCGTGGCTCCATCCACGGTGAGGCTCAAGGATGACAAGGTGATCATCGAGCACTGTTATACCGAGCGCATGATGACGCCGCTGAATCTGTATCTCGAACAGTGTGATGTGGAGGAAACGCGCGCGGTACTCAAGGATTACGGTAATGCCATCAAGCAGATGGCTGCGGCCAATATCTTCCCGGGCGACATGCTGTTGAA
This sequence comes from Halomonas binhaiensis, assembly GCF_008329985.2. Taxonomy (NCBI): domain Bacteria; kingdom Pseudomonadati; phylum Pseudomonadota; class Gammaproteobacteria; order Oceanospirillales; family Halomonadaceae; genus Halomonas; species Halomonas binhaiensis. Next base: position 4,097,985 of record NZ_CP038437.2, on the reverse strand, counting down.
GAACTTCGGTGTGACGCGTCATGGGAGAGTGATCTTCTACGATTACGATGAGGTCTGCTACCTGACCGAATGCAACTTCCGGCATATTCCCGAGGCGCTGTACCCTGAACAGGAAATGTCTGACGAGCCCTGGTACTCCGTGGGGCCCAATGACATTTTTCCCGAAGAGTTCGGCCCGTTCCTGTTTGCTGATATACGCTTGCGCAAGCTGTTCTACGAGCTGCATCCAGAGCTGTTTGACGCGGACTACTGGAAAGGGCTGCAGAATGCCATCGCCAGTGGCCAGGTCATTGATGTTTACCCCTACCGCAACAAGCAGCGTTTTGCGGAGGACCAAGGGGAACTGACGTATTAGGCTCTGTGCGAAAAGTGTCTGCGCTTGTTCATGCCGTGTTGAGCCGGAGCGTAGCGGAGACAACAGCCGAAGGGCGAGCGAAGCGAGTCAATCGGCCTTAGAAATGAGGGCGGAAGCATAAGGAACTTGGCGGTGAGTTGTCGGTGAGAGTGTTAGACTAGGCGCCCTTCGAATCACCGATCTGTGTACCCATGCCCGATTCCTCGTCTTCTGCGCCTGAGATGGCCGATAACTGTCCTCAGCATGTCGACCCCGCAACCGGGCATCCTCGTCCGCCACGGCGTGAGTTCAAGGCTCGTGGCAGCTTTGTCATTCGTTGTGAAGGGTGCAAGTTGCCGGAGCTGAACTGCCTGTGCCCCTATAAGGTCGAGGCGGAAAGTGGCGTGCAGGTGTGGCTGATCACTCACCCGCTGGAACATAACAAGCCAACCAATACGGGTCGTCTGATTGCCGATGTGCTGGCCCCGACGCGTGTCTTTACCTGGTATCGCACAGCGCCGGATGAAGTACTGCTGAGTCTGCTGACCGATGAGCGTTATGCTCCCTTTGTGGTGTTTCCCGACGACCAGCCGGACTACGCTCACCGTGTCGTTGATATCGAGGCAGTGAAGCATGAACGGAAGCAGCGTATTCCAGTGCTGATCCTGCTGGACGGTACCTGGCGTCAGGCGCGGCGAATCTTTCGCAAGAGTCCGTATCTCGACGGCTTGCCGGTATTGCCGCTACGTACCCAGCGACTGACACGCTACCGGCTGCGCAAGCCCGCTTCCGATGCGCATTTATGCACGGCTGAAGTCGCTGCCGAGTTGCTGCGTCAGGCCGGGGAAAGCGAGGCTGCCAATAGCCTGGATGACTATTTTGATGCCTTCAATCACAGCTATGCCTGCAGTCGTCGCTACGAAAAGATCGAAACACCCAGTCCCGCGATGAAGCGTTTGCTGGAAAAGCGCCACGCGCAGCAATGCGCTTCAGGTAGCCAAGCGTGATGGCGTAACAGCCAATGCGAGAAATAGCGAATGTGGGAAATAGCTAATGTGAGAGGCCGCTGATGTGGAACAAGCCACAAGGGCGCCGATCCGGGCGCCCTTGTTGTTTCTATCCAAGCCGTTCCTTGTTTCTATTCAAGCTATTCCATTCAAGCATGTTCATGCCAACAGGCTGATCAGCCAAGCAGGTTGCCGGCAATACGCAAGCCTGCGATCCAAGTGCCGGCGGCAGAACCTATGGTGGCGCCGAGGAACACCAGCAGGGTGCGAGAAACGCGGTTACGCCACCAGCCTTTCACTTCTGTTACGTCGTGACGCAGGGTGGCGAAGTCGCGTACCTTGGGTTTGCGCATGGCCAATTCTACTCCGGCGGCGACAAAGCCAGCACCGATGGTAGGGTTCAGTGAGGTAAGAGGAGCGGCGAATACCGAGGCGATGATGGTGACGGGGTGCCCCAGGGCAATCAGTGCTCCAATGCCTGCCAGCACGCCATTGATCACGAACCACTCGCCTACCAGCTGCCAGCCAAGGTCAGTGTTGCGCGAGAAGCCGATGGCAAAACCAGTGAGTACTAGGGCGGTGATCAGCCAGGGAATCAGCTTCCATACCTTGGAACGCGGCTTGACGCTTTCCAGCGCTTCGATCTCGGCGGCAGGATCGACAGGAGCAGGCCCCTCCAGGTGCTCCGCCATACCCTTGAGATGGCCCGCACCGATGACGACCAGTACACGCTGGTACTCGCCAGGAGGGCACTGTTGGGCAAGGCGCATGACCATGTAACGATCACGTTCGCTGATCAGTGGGGTGTAGAGCGTCTCCGATTCAGCCGCGAATTCGCTGAAGGTGGACTCCAGTACATCGCCCTGCTTCAGCCGTTCGACTTCCTCTGCGGAGACATCCTGCCGCGACAGCACACTGCCCAGCAATCCTGAAATCAGATTGAAGCGCTGCCACCAGGGGACATTCTGGTAAATACGCTTGAGGGTGACGCCCACGTCTCGGTCGATCAGCAGCAGTGGCAGGTTCTTTTCCTGACTGGCTTCCAGAGCGGCGCGCATTTCGGCACCGGGTTCGATGCCGGACTGTTCGGCAATGCGCTGCTGGAATGCGCCCAGAGCCAGGTTGGCGGCCACCATGCCAGCCTTGCCCTGGCGGAAGATCTGGAACAGATCCTGTTCGCCCAGTGCATCAGGGTTGGCCAGGTTGTGATGGCGGGCATCGCATAATTCGATGGCGACAGCGTCGAACTCGCCAGAGGCGATCAGCGCTCGCACCTCATTGGCACTTTCGGCACTGACATGAGCGGTTCCCAGCAGGGTAAAGGTGGTGTCACCCACTTGCACATCGCGACGCGGACCACCGTCAGTCTGTGGCCGCTCGGCGATCAGAGTATCTTCGGTTTCGGACATGGGCCTCAGGGCCTGAAACAAATGAAGGATCGATTATCCACGAACGCTCGAGGCAGGCCAACCTGCCCCAATCAAGTACAGGACTGTTAAGACTCTGGAGATACCCTCCAGGTTCCATGATCAGCAGGCGGCTCGCACTCTCCTCATGCTGATCGTATCGGTGCTGAATGGCTTAGAAGAACGTCAAGCCGACCTGGAACAGGCGTTCGACATCCCTGATCTTGCGCTTGTCGACCACGAACAGCATGACGTGATCACCACTTTCGATCACCACGTCATCATGGGCGATCAACACTTCCTTGCCGCGCACGATAGCGCCAATGGTGGTGCCTGCAGGCAGCTTGATCTCGCCAATTGCACGACCCACCACCCTGGAGGACTGCTTGTCGCCATGGGCGATGGCCTCGATGGCTTCGGCAGCTCCCCGGCGCAGCGAGTGGACATTGACGATGTCGCCACGGCGCACGTGGGTCAGCAGGCTGGAAATGGTGGTCTGCTGGGGGGAGATGGCGATATCGATCTCGCCGCCTTGCACGAGATCCACATAGGCGGCATTGTTGATCAGAGTGAGCACCTTCTTGGCCCCCATGCGCTTGGCCAACATCGACGACATGATGTTGACTTCGTCGTCGTTGGTCAGTGCACAGAAGATATCGCAGTCCTCGATGTTTTCCTCTTCCAGCAGACGCTTGTTGGTGGCACTGCCATGAAGGACCACTGTGCGGTCGAGACGCTCGGACAACTGGGTACAGCGTTCCAGGTTGAACTCGATGATCTTGACCTGATGGCTGTGCTCCAGGTGCTCGGCCAGACGCTCGCCAATATTACCGCCTCCGGCGATGATCACTCGGCGGAAGTCACGATCGAGACGGCGCAGTTCGCTCATTACTGCTCGAATGTCCTTGCGCGCGGCGATGAAGAACACCTCGTCATCTGCCTCGATGACAGTATCACCACGTGGAATGATGGCCCGGTTGCGGCGATAGATGGCAGCAACCCGAGTATCGACATTGGGCATGTGGCGGCGCAGGAAGCCCAGTTCCTGACCGACCAGCGGACCTCCGTAGTAAGCGCGTACAGCCACCAACTGAACCAGGCCGCCAGCGAATTCCAGTACCTGCAATGCGCCAGGATGCTCGATCAGGCGGCGAATGTGGTCGGTGACTACCTGCTCAGGGCTGATCAGTACATCGACAGGTATCGCCTCATGGGCGAACAACCCCTGGCGAGCGAGATAGGCGGTGGCACGTACCCGGGCAATCTTGGTTGGAGTACGGAACAGGGTATGCGCAACCTGACAGGCCACCATGTTGACTTCATCGGAGCTGGTCACCGCGATCAACATATCAGCATCTTCACAGCCTGCCTGGCGCAGTACTGTGGGATAGGAAGCCGGGCCGGCCACAGTGCGGATGTCGAGACGGTTGTGCAGTTCTCGAAGGCGAACACCTTCGGTATCCACCACCGTAATGTCGTTATCCTCGCGAGCCAGATGCTCCGCCAGGGTGCCGCCGACCTGGCCAGCACCGAGAATGATGATCTTCATCGTTGTCCTGTCTGGGGCGTATGATGCGCTGCAATGAAATCGCAGCATAACTCAGCTGCCCGTTTGGGCAACAGGGTTGTGAGAGAGAGGCCATCAGGGCAGCAAGGAGCATTGACCTGCCCATGATGGCGGCATGTCAGATGGTCATTCCAACGTGAAGCCCACCTTCATCGTTACCTGCCAGTGAGCCACTCGGCCATTCTCGATATGGCCACGAGTATTGGTGATCTCGAACCAGCGTAGATTGTGGATACTCTCGGAAGCCTTGGAAATCGCTCGCTGGACAGCATCTTCGATACTGGTCTCGGAAGAACCCGTCAACTCGACCTGCTTGTAGACATGTTGGCTCATGACATTCCCCCTATTTATCTTCCATCATTCAAATTCCATTATGTCCCGTTATGCGCTTTCTTTTAGGAGTCTGGCATAAAAGAAGCCATCGTGGCTGTTGGGCACGGGTAACAGCTGGCGTCCGGCTCCGGCTTCACGTCCCCAACTGATTCCGCTTGGCATATGCGGACGGGCATCCGGTGTGCGTTCGAGAAACGCTGCTATCTGCTCACTGTTTTCCATTGGCAGCACCGAGCAGGTGGCATACAGCAGCGTGCCGCCAGGCTTGAGCAATGGCCAGAGATTATCGAGCAGTTTGGCCTGCAACTCGGCCAGTTGGGTAATGTCGCCCTGGCGGCGCAGGCGTTTGATATCCGGATGACGCCGGATGACGCCACTTCCGGAACAAGGGGCATCAAGCAGAATGGCATCGAAGGGAGTGCCATCCCACCAGTCACGCTCGGTGGCATCTCCCTGGGCCAGGGTGGCTGACAGCCCCAGGCGGGTCAGAGTATCTTCGACGCGGGCCAGACGAGTGGAATCTGAATCGATGGCCTGGAGTTGAATATCGAACAACTCCAGCAGATGCGCTGTCTTGCCGCCTGGGGCACAGCAGGCATCCAGCACTCTGGCGCCGGGACGTGGAGCGATGGCGGGACCGAGCAGTACTGCCGAAATTTGTGCAGCTTCGTCCTGAACGCTGACATGCCCCTGACGAAAATTGGGCAGGCTATCCACATCAATCGGCGTTTCCAGAGTCAGGCCATCCGGAGCATGAGCGCATAGATGTGCCGAGATTCCCGCAGCGCCGAGTTCTTCCAGGTAGGCCTCGCGGTCACTGAGACGACGATTGACTCGTAGGGTCATGGGACCGGGCTGATTGTTGGCTTCCAGAATGTCCTTCCAATCATCCGGCCAGGCCTGGCGCATGGTTTTCACCCACCAGCGCGGATGCAACAGTGCCACGGCAGGATCCCGGTCCGCTTCGGCCTGCAGCGTTGCGGATTCCCGAGTAAAACGGCGTAGACAACCATTGAGCACGCGGGTCGCCCAGGACTTGCCCAGCAAGCGTGCAGCTCCGGCTGTCTCGCCTACGGCAGCATGGGCAGGTATACGCAGGTACAGCAGTTGGAAGAGGCCAAGCAGCAACAGCGCCTGTACATCGGCATCGCGGCTCTTGAAGGGTTTCTCCAGCAACTGTGAGGCGATGGCCTCGAGTCGGGGCAGGGTGCGGCATACACCGAAGCACATGGCCTTGAACAGGGCGCGGTCCTTGGCAACCACCTGATGCTCATCCATGGAAGCCAGGGAGCCCTTGCCTGTGATGACTGGCACCAAGGCTTTGGCGGCCGAGAAACGTACGCATTCGCCCTTGTCGTTACGAGCATTGGTCGCACGGTTCTGGTGACGGCCGGATCTGGATGTCGTCATGTGACGAATGTCGGCATCACTCATGAAGGTGCCTCCGTGTTGGCTTTGCCATCAGCTTGGGGGTGACCGAAAGTCGATCCAATAGGAAAGCGGTCAGCGCGGGAGCGCAACAGCTCGCTTACGGGTAGTGCCTTGCCTCCAGGTAACTGGGCATGGGTAATGGCCAGACGCTCGCGGCCTTCCTTGCCGCAGGCCACGATCAGGCCACCTTGATGACTGACCAGGGTGCCGGGAACAGTGGCTTCGCCATCATCCAGCACATGGGCAAGATGAATGCGCAGGCGGTCATCGCCGAGGGCACACCAGGTGACCGGCCAGGGGTTGAAAGCATGAACCCGGGCGGCCAGTGCCGAGGCATCCTGGTGAAAATCCAGCTCAGCTTCGGCCTTGGATAGCTTGGCGGCATAGGTCGCGCCTGCTTCTGGTTGTGGCGTTGGTGCAAGCCCGCCTGCGGTCAAGGCATCCAGGGTTTCGATCAGGGCCTCTGCGCCGAGCTTGGCGAGAGTGTCGTGGAGTTCGCCGCCAGTGGTGGTCTTCGTGATCGGGGTAGTACGGATCATCAGCATATCACCGGTGTCCAGGCCCGCATCCATCTGCATGATGGTGACGCCACTCTGTGTATCGCCTGCCTCGATAGCTCGCTGGATGGGGGCGGCTCCTCGCCAGCGGGGCAGTAATGATGCGTGGACGTTGATACAGCCAAGGCGCGGAATATCGAGTACTGCCTGGGGCAGCAGCAGTCCATAGGCCACGACCACCATGATATCCGCATCAAGGGCTGCCAGTGCTTGCTGTTCGCCCTCACCCTTGAGGCTACTAGGTTGAAAGACCTCGATGCCATGCTTCTGGGCCAGGACCTTGACTGGGCTCGGTGTCAGCTTGCGGCCACGTCCTGCAGGGCGATCGGGTTGGGTATAAACAGCAATCACATCATGCTGGCTTGCCAGTAGTGCTGCCAGGTTGTCGGCAGCGAAGTCAGGGGTACCAGCAAAAATCACGCGCAGCGGTTGAGTCATGTTTGGAGCCTTGGCGGAAGAAGTGCTGGTACATGTTAACGGAGAGTGGCCCAAACGACGAAGGCCGGCAAATCACATTTGCCGGCCCTGGTTTCGATCTGTCGCAATTATTCAGGTAGCTATTTAGGTATTCAGGTAGCTATTTAGGCAGATTGCATCATGCGATGACGTTTCTGCATCTTCTTCATCACCCGGTCACGCTTCAGTGGTGACAGGTAATCGACGAACAGTACGCCTTCCAGATGATCCACTTCATGCTGGATGCAATGAGCGAGCAAGCCGTCAGCCTCGATCTCATAAGGCTGTCCATCGCGGTCCAGGGCCTTGAGGTGGACCTTGAGCGCGCGCGGGACTTCGGCGAAGTATTCTGGTACCGACAGGCAACCTTCCTGCATCGGTTCGCGCTCTTCACCAATGGGAGTGTATTCAGGATTGATCAGTACCAACGGTGTGGACTGGTCTTCACTGACATCAATGACGATGATGCGGCGGTGTACATCGACCTGGGTTGCAGCAAGGCCGATACCCGGGGCCGCGTACATGGTTTCCAGCATATCGTCGACCAACTTGCGGACCTCGTCATCGACGCTTTCTACCGGCGCAGCCTTGGTGCGCAGGCGTTCGTCGGGAAATTCGAGAATGGGGAGCTTGGCCATGACGTCATTACCATCGTCGCTGGAAAATAGAGAATGGATGCATTGTATGACGTTGGATCGGTTCAGGAATATAGGGTTCCCTCAATCCTTGTCATAGCCGTTCACTATAACACGCATATGGCATAACACGCATGAGTCCTTGGGGATGATTGAGACAGCGTAGTTACCTCAAGAGCGCTATCCATCAACGTTCTATAGTCAGTCGAGTTATCGTCAACTGACCAATGGTCAGTCGAATTCAGTCATTGTCTCGATAATTCATCAAGCTGCCATATGGAGTGCTCAAGGATGACGCTCACTTGTGTTGAATGGCTGGTGCTCGGCTCTTTGCCCCGGCTGGGCCTGGTCAGGCTGGCGGCCTTGCGCCAGCAGAACCCGCCATGGCCAACCGGATGGCTGGCCCATATGCCGACGGCAGCGGCGACAGCCCTGCGCCTGTGGCTTGATCACCCGAAACGCAGCCCGCTGTATGCCAGTGTCCAGAATGCCCTGGAATGGGAAGCTGCGGGGCTCGATCACCATCTACTCAGCCCTGAACATCCATGCTGGCCAGCGTTGCTGGAGCAGATAGCCGATCCACCTGCGGTCCTGTGGGCCCTCGGTGACATCAACGTTCTGCCTTCTCCTAAACTGGCCATCGTAGGGTCGCGTCGGCCGACCCGAGAGGGACTATTGAGCGCCAAGAGCTTTGCATCAGCAGCGGCTGGGCGGGGCTGGTGCATCGCCAGCGGCATGGCGCTGGGAATCGATGGCGTAGCCCAGCAGGCAGCACTGGATGCCGGGGGGGCCAGCATTGCCGTGCTGCCCGGCGGCGTCGACGTGATCTATCCTCCCCGTCATGCTGGGCTCTATCAAAGATTGCAGCGTGAGAACGGCCTGATTGTGGCGGAGCGCCCTCCCGGCTATAAGCCTTATCCGGGCGACTTTCCTCGCCGCAACCGCATCGTGACGGGATTGTCCTGTGGCGTGCTGGTGGTTGAGGCAGCAGAACAGAGTGGTTCGCTGATCAGTGCTCGCCTGGCGCTGGAACAAGGGCGGGAAGTCATGGCGTTGCCAGGATCGATTCATGCGCCCCAGTCTCGTGGTTGCCTGCATCTGATCCGGCAAGGTGCCGCTCTGGTGCGTGACATGGATGATGTCATTGAGGCGTTGTCCGGCTGGGGTCCCCGGTTGGGGCATGCAGCATTCATCGAGAGAGCGGAAGATGAGGCTGCCGATAGCTGGGGAGGTGGTACTGTCCGGGCAAGCCAGAAAGATAATGATGAGGCGAGCCGTCATGCCCGAGCGATGGAAGCATCATCACCGTTGCTGCGTTGGCTCAGTCAGACACCGACGCCGGTGGATGTCCTGATCGAGCTGGCGGGCTGTGATGTCGCCACTTGCCAGCGCGAACTGACCCAGTTGGAAATGGAAGGGCTGGTAGCGCTGGTGCCGGGAGGTTGGGTGCGACAGGCGGCTTGATCTTTCCTCCTGCGCGCGGGAATTCATGCACAGACCCCTTAGGCTCCTTCCATGCACATGTTAGGATAACGGCCCATCACTTAAGCCCTGATTGAGTCGTCATGATCGATTCTGCCGTTCTCGATACCGCGGTGCAGGCACTGCAGCGCGGCGGTGTCATTGCCTATCCCACTGAAGCCGTCTGGGGGTTGGGGTGCGATCCGGATAACCCGGATGCATTGACCCGGCTGCTGCAGCTCAAGCAACGTGATCCTGCCAAGGGAGTGATTCTGGTAGCTGCCAGCATTGAGCAGTTTGCCCCTTGGCTCGATCAACTGACCATCCCGCAACGCGAGATACTGGAAACAAGCTGGCCGGGTCCCAATACCTGGTTGGTACCGGACAATGGCCGCACGCCAGCGCTGGTGCGTGGAGAGCATGACAAGGTAGCGTTGCGCGTCAGTGATCATCCGGGGGTGCGTCAACTGTGCCAGGCATTTGGCGGTCCGCTGGTGTCTACGTCTGCCAATCGCGCTGGGCAGGACCCTGCAATGAGCGAAGCCGATATTCGCGAGATCTTTGCCGGACAGCTTGATGCCATCGTTCCCGGTGCGCTGGGTGGCAATCCTCGTCCCAGTACTATTCGGGACTTGTTGAGCGGCAGCGTACTGCGTGCATGAGTCGCAGTCGGCGAGCATCAGGCGGCAGTAAAATGCCTCTGATGAAAGCTTGAATGGCGTGCTTGAATGTAGTGAAAGTTGAAAGCCAATCGGAGGTCCTGTGACCCAGCCTAACCTTGATGCGGTGAAACATTATCTGCTCGATCTTCAGGATCGCCTGTGCGAGGGCTTGGCCGGGGCCGACGGCTCTGCCAACTTTCATGAGGATGCCTGGCAGCGTGAAGGCGGCGGTGGTGGTCGCACGCGGGTGATCGAGGAGGGTGCTCTGTTCGAGAAGGGCGGGGTGAACTTTTCCCATGTCTATGGCGACAAGCTGCCGCCTTCTGCAACAGCGGCGCGTCCAGAGATGGCCGGTCGCGGCTTCCACGCCGTCGGCGTGTCCTGGGTGCTGCATCCACGCAATCCACATGTGCCCACCAGCCATGGCAATGTGCGCTTTTTCATTGCCGAAGCCGAAGGCCAGCCGCCGGTATGGTGGTTTGGCGGTGGTTTTGACCTGACCCCCTACTATCCGCATCTGGAGGATGTCCGCCACTGGCATCAGGTCGCCCAAGGTCTGTGCCAGCCCTTTGGTGATGATGTCTATACCCGCTATAAGTCCTGGTGCGATGACTATTTCTTTCTCAAGCATCGTGGTGAAACCCGAGGCGTAGGGGGGCTGTTCTTCGACGACTTGAATGAGTGGGGCTTCGAGCGTTGCTTTGCCTTTCAGCGCGCGGTGGGAGACGCCTTTCTCGAGGCATACCTGCCGATCATCGAACGCCGTCGTCACCAGCCCTGGGGAGAGAACGAGCGGGACTTTCAGCTATACCGCCGAGGGCGTTACGTGGAGTTCAACCTGGTATGGGATCGTGGCACGCTGTTTGGCCTGCAGAGCGGGGGGCGTAGCGAATCCATTCTGATGTCGATGCCTCCTCTTGCTCGCTGGGAATACGATTATCACCCCGAGCCGGGCTCCGCCGAGGCTGAACTCGATGACTACCTGCGCCCTCGCGACTGGTTAAATGAATGATGGACTGACGTGTGTTCAGCCCCTGATGAGGAATCTCGATGACCGATCGTTACTGTGTATTCGGCCACCCCATAACCCATTCAAAGTCCCCGGCTATTCACAAGGCTTTTGCTGCGGAAACCGCCCAGGACATGATGTATATCGCCATTGAAGCGCCTGTGGATGATTTTGCCGGCGCCTGGCGTACCTTCGTCGCGGATGGAGGCAAAGGAGCCAACGTCACAGTGCCGTTCAAGGAAGATGCCTATCGTCTGTGCGATCGTCTTAGTGACCAGGCCAGACGGGCAGGTGCAGTGAACACACTCAAGCTGGAAGCGGATGGCCGTGTCTATGGTGACACCACGGATGGTGTTGGACTGGTAGCGGACCTCAAGCGCCATGGCGTTCAGCTTGAAGGAGCACGAGTGCTGCTGCTGGGGGCTGGAGGAGCCGTAAGAGGTGTGCTGGCGCCTCTGCTTGGAGAATCACCCAGTGAACTGCATATTGCCAATCGCACTGCACACAAGGCTGAGTCACTGGCAGCGGATTTCACGGATCTGGGCAATATTCTGGGTAGCGGGTTCGATGCGATTGGCGGCCGCTACGATGTTGTGATCAATGGTACTAGTGCCAGTCTGGCGGGGGATCTGCCACCCTTGCCAGAGACGCTGTTCAATGATGGTGCCTTTGCCTACGACATGATGTACAGCGCTGAGCCTACGGTATTTCTGGCATGGTCCGAAGCCAGGGGGGCACGTTGCGTTGATGGATTGGGCATGCTGGTAGAGCAGGCTGCAGCATCCTTTGCTCAGTGGCGTGGAGTGGTGCCTTCCACGGCCCCTGTGCTGTCTGCCTTGCGCGAGCAGCTCAAGGCGTAAATTTGGTTTTGAGCAAGCGCAGACACTTATTCCGACATTCCCCTAGTCGCGTATCTTGCCGCGTAGCGCCTTGGTATTACCGCGGCGGGTCTTGCTGTCCATCCGCCGTTTCTGGGAGCCCTTGCTGGGCTTGGTTGCCCGGCGTGTCTTCTGTGTCTTGGTGGCATCCGTGATCATGTCATGCAGCCTTTGCAGGGCATCGGCCTTATTGAGCTCGAAAGTACGATAACGCTGAGCCTTGATGATGATCACGCCATCCTGTGTGATGCGGCTGTCGGTGATGGCCAGCAGCCGTTCCTTGTAGAAGGGGGGCAGGCTGGAATGTGGTACATCGAAGCGCAGATGAACCGCTGAAGCCACCTTGTTGACGTTCTGCCCGCCCGCGCCCTGGGCACGAATCTGGGTGATCTCGATTTCTCGGGCGGGGATGGTCACGTTACTGGAAAGGCGAAGCATGGTGAAGACTCACTCATCCGCCAAGACGGGCACGCCTGACAACCACTCGGGGACAGGGCTGCCTTCATCCCAGGCAATCAATACCAGCAACTGCTGTCCTTGTTCCTTCCAATGCTCACAAGCCTCTCCCATCAGGTTGAGGAAGGTGGTCATTGCCTGAGTGTCGTGCGAGGACTGGTCGGTGTTGGGCAATACAATGATCTTGTGTTCGCCGGCCTGCCAGGTCAATTCTGTCAGGCAGTCCCAGGCAGCATCCCAGTTGTGCCCAAAGTGATCCGGGAAGTTCAGTCCCCGGGCCAGCCCATCCAGAAGCTCATCCCTGCTCCATTGCGTTACCGGCAGCTTGTGCCAGTTCAGCACGACGACCTGTGGAACGACGGTCGCGTCCAGGCTTTCGGCTGCTTGGGCCGACAGCCGGTAGACGCCATTTTGAGGAAGTTGAATGCTCATCAGCGTTCTTCCAGCACAATGAAGGAATCGTAGTGATCCGCGGTGTAGTAGAAGATTTCCGGTGGATTGCCTCCAGTGACAATTCGCCGTGCACCACGGTGATCGAGTCCAGGTGTCTCGACGGTATATTCGTGATAGTAGCCCCGAGGCTCATTCGGCAAGCGTCCTTCACGGTTCTGGAAGACCGTGCCGTCCTGTGAGTAGGGGAATGGGCCTCCGTTGTCGATCAGGCGCATGGTGGCGTCGATCTGCGCCTGGCCTTCCAGATGCCCTGAGCCTGCCTGCTGGCTGTCGGCTTGTGGTGTGGTCTGCTCGATCGTCTGGGTGTTCGAGTCCTGGGCAGTGTCTCCCAGCCAATGCCCAGGGTCCTCGTAAATCACCAACCCGGCAATGGCCAACACGGCAATCATCAGTAATCGTTTCAGCATGGAGGCGTTCCCTGTCGTCCCTTCATGAGTGGGTAATGCTTGGTTCTCGAAAGCCATTTATTTCGTTATTGATGCTTGACTCAATATGTTGCCATAAAAGAGAAAACTCGTACCGTTTCGATTTCCACACACCGGCGGTGCGGTTTTCCTGTACCACGGTGACTGCTTGGCGCTGGACATTGGTCGAAGTTGCAGAAAGTTCTGCAGTGTAAGGCCGTCTAAGACAAGCGTGATCTGTGCATGCCCCTAAGCCATCTGCCAGTGACGGAATGTCCTCACCCTTGGTGGGCCTGCCGAAAGCGCTTGGTTACCAGAGCTGAACCGACCAGGGCTTCGATGCTTGGTTGGCAGTCACAAGCGGAGACAGACATTCAGGCCACAAATGGCTGACCTGATTCAAGTAGACTCGCCAGATCATCGAAGCTCTGGGAGTACAGCCGAGGAGAAGCTACTGATGATATTGCTGCTGGCCGCATTGCTGGGAATATTGGCACAGCGCACCGGACTATGCATGGTGAAGTCCGTACAACGCTTGAGAACCAGGCAGCCGGGGCTGCTTATTGTGATACTGGGATGTGGTGTGTGGTTCTGGCTGGCAACACCGGTATTTACCGATACGCCATGGAGCAAAGGCATCACCCGTTATGCCAGTACGTGGCCATTTGCTCTTGGTGGAGGACTTTTTGGCATTGCGGCTGCTTTCAATCAGGGATGTACCCTCTCCACACTGACGGCACTGTCACGTGGTCACTATCATATGCTGGCCACCATGGCCGGCTGGGTATTGGGCTGGTGGTGGCTGGGTTGGCTGTCACCTGTTATCGAATATCAATCTCTCGGTGGTGCCCACCCTCCACCATGGTGGTTGATTGGTATTGCCGCAGTCGGGTCAGTACTGATCATCTGGCGGTTGGCGCCAAGTCATCGTCGCATCTATGCCGGTGTGATGGTTTTCGGGGCAACAGCTGGGGTTCTCGGGATAATGGAGCCTTCCTGGTCTCCCAGCCAACTGATTGAGCAGGTCAGTACCCGGGTGCTGACAGGAAGACTGCCATGGCCGGATATGCAACGGGTGTTGATCAGTATTGCATTGGTGGCCGGAATGATTCTCGCGGCAACTCCGCGGGTCTCCTGGCGTCAGTATCAGAGCGGCCCGACACGTTGGGCCAAGCATCTTCTTGCTGGTAGTGTCATGGGCGTGGGGAGTGCTCTGGCTCTTGGTGGCAATGATAGCCAGCTACTATTGGCGCTGCCTTCCGGTTCTCCTGCTGCCGCTCTTGCTTTGGCCAGCATGATTGCCGGTATCTGGTTGGGGTTGGCGATAGAGCAGCGTTACCTTTGCCGAAAGAAAGCCCTGTGATATCGACAGCCGACAGTCACGCAGAGACGTTGTGAACGCTACAGCAGCCATTATAGGCAGCAGGAGTAATGCGGCTTGTGGTGCGGCATCATTTCCGCGTCTCGAGCTCTGCCAGGAAAAGCTCTCTGTTAGGAAAAGCTCTCTGTCAGAAAAGTTCTCTGTCAGCAAAGCTTTCGACCAGAAAAAAAGGGGAGCCCCTGAGGGCTCTCCTTTTGTTTGTTTAGCTGGCCAGACTCAGCCTGCATGGTCTCAGGCAGAGGGAGCCTTGCACTGAGGCACTCGTCCTGCCGCCTGGGCTTGCTGGTAGAGTGCCATGGCCTCGGACATGTGGGCTTCCAGGCCGGAGATACGGCCACTGTTGCTCGGGTGGGTGGACATCCACTCAGGCGGTTGGCCACCGCCGGAAGCCGCCATGTTGTGCCACAGGTCGATGCTCGCACGAGGATCGAAGCCTGCATTGGCCATCAGATCCAGACCGATGGTATCGGCTTCACTTTCATGGCTGCGAGAGAAGGGCAGCAGGATACCGTATTGGGCACCCATGCCCATGGCGGCCATGGCCGCATCACTTCCAGCCCCGCCACCAGCACCGAGCAGGGAGCCGCCCACAGACATGCCTAACTGAGTAAGGCCTTGGGTAGAGGCTCGCTCATTGGCGTGATGGGCAAGGACATGGCCGATTTCGTGGCCGATGACCGTTGCTACCTGATCCTGATTGGTGGCGACCTTGAGCAGCCCGGTATTCACCCCTACATAACCGCCGGGAAGGGCGAAGGCGTTGGCATCATCAGACTTGAAAACCTTGACCTGCCAATTCTGATCGCGCTCTTCCGGAGGCAAGACTGCGACGATATTGCGGGTGATGCACTGTACATACTCGAGCGGAGCCCCATTTACGCTGGGCAGCTCCTGCTGGTATTGCTGGAAGGCCTGAGCTCCCATCTGGTCGAGCTCCTGATCATTCATCATCAGCAACTGGCTACGTCCAGTGGGAGACGTGGTACAGGCAGCCACTGACACCATCAGCGCACACACGCCGAGGGATTTCATCAATCTCATGATCGACTCCTTGAGAGTAACTGCGGAAACACCGGATCATGGGGTGAGCATGCGGCGGTGGCTCCGACAGGAAAGGCGAGTAATGTTGTCAAGATACCTGTCCCGTGGCGATGGTCAATCGCAAAAGCATGCACAATCTGTCGCCAATGCCCTACGCTTGTGGCCCTTGGCCGATATCTGGCCGCCGCAATGCAATTCAGAATCAAGACAGTGCGAGCAAAAGCACTGCGGAAGAGTAAGGAGAAAACAGCATGGACACCGACTTCACCCAGCGCTTGATGCAGGTTCTGGACCGGCTCGAGCCCTGGCTGCCAGATACACCACCGCGCGTCGATTGGACGCGGGATGTTGCCGCGCTATGGCAACGACATGCCCTGGGAGGGCATCTGGTTCCCGTACCGCCTCGTGACGCCATGAGTCTCGATGATCTGGTCGGTGTTGAACGTCAGAAAGAAGCCCTGCTGGCCAATACTCGGGCCTTTCTCAAGGGGCTGCCGGCCAATCACGTGTTGCTGTGGGGGTCTCGTGGCAGCGGCAAGTCATCCATGGTGCGCGCACTGTTGAACAGCCTGTCGGATGAAGGGTTGCGCCTGATACAGGTGGACCGCCATGACCTGGCTGGCCTGCCAGTGCTGGTAGAGCAGTTGCGCCGGGAGCCTGCACGTTTTGTGGTGTATTGCGATGACCTGTCCTTCGAAGGTTCGGATGATGCTTACAAGGCGCTCAAGAGTGTGCTCGATGGTACTTTGACCGGCCCGCCGGACAATGTTCTGCTCTATGCCACGTCCAATCGTCGTCACCTGCTGCCTGAACATATGAGCGATAACGACGCATCCCATCTCACCTCGGATGGAGAAGAGCTGCATCATGGTGATGCAGTGGAAGAGAAGATCTCCCTGTCAGACCGTTTCGGCCTATGGCTGGCCTTTCACCCATTCAATCAACAGAGCTATCTGGATACCTGCCAGCATTGGGTTGGGCGTCTGGGGCGCTCGGGTGACTGGAACGAAGAGGCGCAACTGGCTGCCGTGCGCTTTGCTACCTTGCGTGGTGGACGCAGCGGGCGCTGTGCCTATCAGTTTGCTACTGACTGGGTGGGTAAGCGTCGGCTGCATGAGGGCCTCTGACAGCGGGAAATATTGCCGCTCCTCACAGTAACGCACCGCCTATTGGCGGTGCGTTGCTGTGAGGGCTGTTCAGGTAATCGTGGAGGCTAGCCTTGGGGGGTCAGGCTGCCATCCTCACCCACATTCAGGCGAATGGTGGGGGTAAGCAACCCTGAAGGCAGGGTCATGCCCAGTCCCGTCAGATCGCCAGGGGTAATGGCAAGCTGGCTGCCGGCGGGCAGTTCTCCTTGGCGCGCCAACTGGGCAGCCATTTCGATCATGGGCTTTAGCTCTTCTCTGTCGCCAAAGATGTCAAAGCTGATCGGCAGGCGCAGATTGGCATCCTTGCCTGAAGTAAGCGTCACGTTTTCCTGATAGTCACCGCTGACCTGCTCTACACCGGGCATGTCCAGCGTCCACTTGAAGCCGGACATTTCCACGGCAGGCATGCCGACAGGCAAGCCTAGCCCCAATGCCATGGTGGCCTGCACCGGTAGACTGCCTGCGCCAAGGCTGGATAACACCAGAGAGGTGATATCGCTGGTATCGAGGCCGGCATTGATGGAAAGCGGGCCGATCTTGACGTTCTCCACCCCCAGAGAGGTCACGGCAAGCCGAAAGGCATACAGGCCTGCCGTGGGCAGCGTGAAGCAGCCTGCCAGCATGAAGGTCAGGCAGAAAGGGACAAGCAGACGGATACGCCGTACACGGCGCGTAGAACGGCTCAGCATGAAGGATATCTCCGACCAGTCAGAGGAGTCGTGGCGTCAGGGTGCCCTGTTCGGCACAGTTGGTGATCGGGTACTAGAGTAAGACGAGTCGTGAACCAGGGGAACAGCACTTATAGGGTAGTGCTGTTCCCCTTGGTGGGGGGGCTTATCTTGGTAGAGAGGTTCTCTTGATGGAGGGCTTCTCTTGATGGAGAGCTTCTCTGGCGAGATTCTTTCTTCTAAAGAAGCCGCTCTAGCCAGTCTGCCATTAACGACGGGACTTGCGGGCATCCTTGGTGCGGTTCAGCTCGCGTTTCTTGGCCTTCTCGCGGTCTGAAGCATCTGCCATGCTGTCGAAAGGGTTCTTGCCGGAACGGAACTCGAAGCGTATCGGGGTGCCGCGTACCTTCAATACCTTACGGAAGGTATTGGTCAGATAACGCTTGTACGCTTCGGGCAACTGATGAGTCTGGTTGCCATGGACCACGATGATCGGCGGATTGGAGCCACCCTGGTGGGCCATGCGCAGCTTGATTCGGCGACCATTGACCATGGGCGGCTGATGCTGTTCGACGGCATCCTGCAGCAGTGTGGTCAGGCGGTTGGTGGACCAGTGGCTGTTGGCTGAAGCGAAAGCTCTCTCGATGGACGGGTAAAGATCACCCACCGCCGTACCGTGTAGCGCAGAGATGAAATGCAGCTCGGCGTAGTCGGCGAAGCCTAGACGGCGCTTGATCTCAGCACGCATCTTTTCCTTGGCTTCCTGTTCCAGTCCGTCCCACTTGTTGACTGCCAGTACCAGGGCACGACCGGTCGTCAGCACGTAGTCGAGCAGGTGCAGATCCTGTTCGACAAGCCCACTGCGAGCATCCAACACCATGATGGCAACATGGCATTCCTTGATCGCATCCAGGGTCTTGATGATCGAGAACTTTTCGGCCACCTCGTGAACGTTCTTGCGGCGGCGGACACCGGCAGTATCGACCAGCACATATGGCTTGCCGTGACGTTCGAAGGGGATTTCGATGGCATCACGAGTGGTGCCAGCCTCGTCGAAGACGACAACACGATCTTCGCCCAGCAGGCGATTGACCAGCGTCGACTTGCCCACATTGGGGCGACCGATCACCCCGATACGAATACCCTTGGTACCGGTGTCGGCAGGGATGTCCATATCGCGTTCGGGGAAAGGTGCGAGCACCTCGTCTATCAGCGTGGTCACATTGCGGCCATGGGCTGCGGCGATGGGGCGAGGATCTCCCAGCCCCAACTGCCAGAAGTCGGCCATGGCGGAATGTTCTTCCAGGCCATCTGTCTTGTTGACCACCAGCCAGGTCTTTTTCTGGTTGATGCGCAAGTGGTTGGCGATAGCCTCGTCAGCCACATTGAGGCCGGCCCGAGCATCGACCAGGAACAATACGATATCGGCTTCATCGATGGCTTGCAGGGACTGCTCCGCCATCGCTGCATCGATGCCTTCTTCATCGCCGCTGATACCGCCAGTATCGATGACGGTATAGGCCTTGTTGCCAAGCATGCCATTGCCATACTTGCGATCCCTGGTCAGACCAGGGAAATCAGCAACCAGGGCATCCCGCGAGCGGGTCAGGCGGTTAAACAGGGTCGATTTGCCGACATTGGGGCGGCCGACCAGGGCGATCACGGGGGTCATGGGCGGATGTCCAGAGCCTCCAGGCTTCCGTCATTGGCCAGAGCATATACGCGCTTGCCATCGGTAACAGGGCGTACGCTGATACCAGATTTATCGATACGGGTACGTCCCACCAAGCGGCCACTGTCGGCGTCGATGAAGTGCACGTACCCTTCGTTGTCGCCGACTACGATGCGTCCATCGGCATAGGCGGGGGCAGTAAGGGAGCGGCCATAGAGATCATCCATGGTCCACAGTTCGCCACCGCTACCGGCATCGAAGGCCGTCAGGCGGCTGGCCTCATCGACCACATAGAGTGTCTCGCCGACCAGAACAGGAGTGTGGTAACTGGACATTTCCTTGTACCACAGGGTTTCACCGTTCTGAGCGTTGAGAGCCACTGTCCGGCCGTTATAGCTGGTCACGAACAGGCGACCATCCGGAGTCAACGCGGGCTGGCCAGCGACATCAACCAGACGGTCGACTTCATTGCGCCCAGTGGAGACAGCGATGGTGCGCTCGGAAAGCTGCTGCCCACTGCGGTTATCCAGGATAGCCAGGTGGCCGTTGGCAAAGCCGGCAAACGTGACCTGGTCGATGGCAGTAGGGGTGCCGACGCTGCGCAGTGACAGTGCTGGCATGTTGGCACGATAGGTCCACTGGCGATCGCCACTGACACGGTCCAGGGCGGTGACGCTGCCATCCACGGCCTGCACGATCAGCAGGTTGGTCGTTGGCTGAGGGGCTGCCAGCACTTCGCTGGATACGCGGGTACGCCACTTGACCTTGCCATTGGACTGATCGATAGCAACCACCTGGCCATTGCGGGTGGCCAGATAAAGCACACCCTCCCGTGCTGTCAGGCCACTGGATACCGGGTTATCGAGTTCGATTTCCCAGCGAGTGTCGCCATTCGAGGTGTTGAGAGCTTCAACCAGCCCTCTTTCATCGGCAGCGAAGAGAGTGTTGCCATCAAGCGCAGGCTCGATGGGGTAGGTCGCATTGCCCAGGCCCTTGCCGACGCTTTCGCTCCAGCGTTCTTCCACCTGGGTGGAAGCTGAAATGGATTGCAGCTCCTTGGGCTTGAAACGGGGCTCCACATCGCTGGCACAGCCGGCCAGAAGGGCAGTAATGGCGGCGCTGGCTGCCAGGGCTTTCATGGGCTTCATAGCGTGACCTCCTTGTCACCCAGGTTATCAAGCTTGAGGGCGATGCCGTACAACGGCTGACCACTTTGCTCTGACAGGTTCTGGGCTTCATTCCAGGCTTCGCCAGCAAGGTCTTGCTGGCCGTTGGCATAGTAGACGTCGCCACGGATATTGGCGCGCTGAGCAGCGAGAGTATCGGGAATGTCTCCGTCCAATGTGGCCAGGGCGGCATCATTCTCACCCTGAGCACTTTGCAATCGGGCCAGACGCAGACGGGCAATGCCGACAATGTAGGCATCGTTGTCGTCGTTGATCAGTGTTTCCAGGCTGGACTTGGCAGCCTCGAACTCACCAGCATCCACCTGGACCCGTGCATTCAGCAGCAGGCCGAGATCGGTATAGAGGCTGTCACCGTGCTCATTGCCGAGTTGCTCACTCAGTTGTTTGGCCTGGGCTCGTGCACTGTCGTCGAGCTGATTACGGCTGGCCAGGTCAAGTAGCTGCTGATATGTCACTGAGGCAGCAACGGCCTGGTTGTGCTGATAATCCTGCCAGTACTTCCAGCCGAACACACCTGCTGCAGCCAGGGCTGCACCAACGATCAGGGCCGTACCGTTTTCCTTCCACCAGCGCTTGATAGCATCAAGCTGTTCTTCTTCGCTTCTCAGGTCCGCCACGGGCGGTCTCCTTTTGATCTGTCGTCATGCGGTCGCTGTGGACAGCAGGGAATCCAAGGTTGTAGCCAATGCGCTCTGGGCGACAAGACACTGTTCACGGTCGTCACGCAGGAACTTGACCGCTACCTGTCCGCTTGTCAGCTCGCTTTCTCCCAGCAGCAAGGCGATACGGGCTCCGCTGCGGTCGGCTTTCTTGATACGGCTCTTGAAGCTGCCGCCGCCGCAGTGCAGCTGTACATTCAGCTTCGGCGAATCATCACGCAGGTGTTCGGCCAGCGCCATGGCGGCACCATCTGCGGACTCGTCCATGCCCAGTACATAGATATCCAGGGGGGCTCGCGCTTCTGCCGGTACGATGTCCAGCGTCTCGAGCAGGAGTATCAAGCGCTCGATTCCCATGGCAAAGCCTACCGCTGGGGTCGGTTTTCCGCCCAGCTGTTCGACCAGCCCATCATAACGGCCACCGGCGCAAACTGTGCCTTGGCTGCCGAGCGCATTGGTGGTCCACTCGAACACGGTGCGGCAGTAATAGTCGAGCCCGCGTACCAGGCGCGGATTGATGACGTAGTCGATACCCGCGGTATCGAGGCGGGCAGTGAGGGCTTCGAAGTGCTCGCGGGACTCTGCGTCAAGATGGTCCATCAACCTTGGGGCACCGGCCAGCATCTCTGCCATGTCCGGATTCTTCGAGTCCAGAATGCGCAGAGGGTTGCTGGTCAGGCGACGCCGGGAATCTTCGTCGAGCAGCTCATGATGCTGCTCGAAGTAAGAGACAAGCAGGTCTCGATAGGCGGCACGTGCTTCGTTGGAACCCAGGGAGTTGAGCTCCAGGGTGACATGTTCGAACAGGCCTAGCTGCTTCCACAGCCGCGCTGACAGCAGTATGACCTCGGCATCGATGTCCGGACCGTCCAGGCCATAAGTCTCGACACCGACTTGGTGGAACTGGCGATAACGGCCTTTCTGCGGGCGTTCATGCCGGAACATCGGGCCCTGGTACCACAGGCGTTGGGTCTGGTTGTGCAACAGGCCATGTTCCATGGCGGCCCGCACCGTACTGGCAGTACCTTCAGGACGCAGTGTCAGGCTGTCGCCATTGCGGTCCTCGAAGGTGTACATCTCCTTTTCGACGATATCGGTGACTTCGCCGATGGAGCGCGAGAAAAGAGCCGTCTGCTCGACGATGGGCGTGCGGATCTCGTCATAGCCATAGCGTTTCATCAACGCCTGAACCTGACTTTCGAAGTACTGCCATACCGGAGACTGGTCCGGTAACAGGTCATTCATGCCACGGATGGCCTGGATCTTCTTGCTCAATGCTGACTCCTTAAAGGAAATGCCCTATCGGGCACTTCCTGAACACTCTGGGGGCCTTCTCATGCGATTCGCGATGCGTGCTTCGCCATGTTGTCGGCGACCGCTATTGGCGAACTGACTAGCCCTGGCGGACGATGACATCCTGTTCGGCAGCTTCCTTTTCACGAACCTTCTCGCGGATCAGCGCTTCCAGGTCATCGACGAGATGATCGTTGCGCAGTTTGCTGGCCGGTTTTCCATCGATGTACACGAGGTTGTTAGGGCTGCCGCCAGTAAGGCCGAGGTCGGCTTCCTTGGCTTCCCCTGGACCATTGACGACGCAGCCGATGACGGCCACATCCAGTGGCGTCCGTACATCTTCCAGGCGCTCTTCCAGGGCGTTCATCGTGCTGATGACATCGAAATTCTGACGCGAGCAACTGGGGCAGGCGATGAAGTTGATGCCCTTGGCGCGCAGGCGCAAGCTCTTGAGCATATCGAAGCCGACCTTGATCTCTTCGACCGGATCGGCGGCCAGGGACACGCGAATGGTGTCGCCAATACCATCCATCAACAGCATGCCCAGCCCGATGGAGGACTTCACCGTTCCTGAGCGCAGCCCGCCTGCCTCGGTAATACCCAAGTGCAAGGGTTGCTCGATGCGTTGTGCCAAGTCGCGATAAGCGGCGACGGCCATGAACACATCAGACGCCTTGACGCTGACCTTGAAATCCGGGAAATCTAGGCGCTCCAGGTGATCGATATGACGCATGGCGGATTCGACCAGAGCCTGTGGTGTTGGTTCGCCGTATTTCTTCTGCAGGTCCTTTTCCAAGGAGCCTGCATTGACGCCGATGCGAATCGGAATGCCGTTGTCCCGAGCAGCTGAAACCACTGCCTTGACCCGGTCTTCACGACCGATATTGCCTGGATTGATGCGCAGGCAGTCGACACCAAGTTCGGCTACACGCAGGGCGATGCGGTAATCAAAGTGGATATCGGCTACCAGAGGAACCTGGGTGCCGCGCTTGATTCTGCCGAAGGCTTCGGCCGCCTCCATGGTGGGCACCGATACTCGGACAATGTCCGCTCCGGCCTGCTCAAGGGCGCGAATCTGGGCAAGAGTCGCTTCCACATCCAGGGTGTCGGTGTTGGTCATGCTCTGCACAGAGATGGGGGCTCCACCTCCTACCGGAACAGTGCCGACATGGATCTGGCGGGATTGGCGTCTTTGGATCGGTGAGTGTGAATGCATGGCGGTGAAATCACTCCCCCAGAGTAAAGCGGGCGACATTGCTGGCACCGGCGCGCTGGCGCAGGTCAACAGTTTCGCCACGGTAGTTCAGCTCAACGCCGGAAGCGTTGCCAATGACCAGGCGGAAGGGTGGTTCGCCTTCTACTGTGGCCTTGGTGCCGGCACCTTGCAGTCCGCTCAGGACTCTGGTGTTGGTACCATCATAGATTTCGGTCCAGGACTGCTCATTGAACGACAGCTGCAGGGTATTCGCACTAGCGTCGCTGCCAGCTTCCTGCGCTGAAGTAGCATTGGCTTCTTCCTCGGCATTGGCGTCGGGTGCTGCCGCTTGTGCCTCTGCTTCCTGCTCCGCGGCCGCTTCGGTTGCCGCGACGATGGCCGAGGTCTGTGGTTCTGCAGTCTCAGTCTCGGCAGCTTCTTCAGCCACCGCAGCGGCGCTGTCAGTCTCAGGCGTGGGCTGTGGCTGTGCCTCGTCTGGCTCAGGGCTGGTCTCTGTGCGGCTGCCATCGATGCTGTCTACCGATACAGGGCCATTGTCCCCGACAGTGGGGGGCTCGCTGCCACCACGGCTTTGCCACCACATCAAGGTAAGGCCAACAACACCAGCAATGACGACCAGGGTCATCAGGCGGAACAGCCAGGCACCTAAGCGCGAGGGAGGCTTGGCAATGTATACCGGTGTGACCTTGCGCTCTATTTCTTCATTGCCCATGCGTGCCTGGTACAGGTCCATCACCTGCTTGACGTCGACACCCAGCAGTTGTGCGTAGCTGCGCAGATAGCCGCGACGATAGGCCGCCACTGGCACCTCGTCGTAGGTGTCCATTTCCAGGCTTTCGATCACAGCAGCACGCAGGTTGAGCGCTGTCCCTACTTCGCTGCATGAAAGCCCCTGGCTTTCGCGTGCGTGACGCAGAATGGCACCGGGGGATGCGGGAGCCTGAGACGGGATGACATCGGGTTCGCTGTGTGGGGTGTCGCTCATGGCTGAGCATCCTTCATTTTGAAAACAGTTATCAACATGTGTTTAGTGGCGAACATCATTCAAGAATTCTTGCCCTGCTCCGCAGCTATAGCCTGAGTAATGGCAGTCGCCAGATGCTGGGAGTCCGGTGTCACCCCGACGAGGTGAACATAGCGATTCAATTGTGTCTGGGCATGTTCGAGGTTGCCCTGTGCATATTCCAGCTCTGCCATGGTGAGAAAGCTCAGTGGCTGGCGCGGATCAATCTCCTGTGCCCGTACAAGGGCTGCCCGGGCTGGCGCCAGTCGGCCAAGTTCCCACTGACATCGCCCCAGGTTTGCAAACAGCTGGGCGCGATGGTCGTAGTGTATATCCATGGCAGCCTGCTCCAATTCATGGCAGGCAGATTCCGTTTGCCCCTGATCATACAGGAAGGCGGCGTAATTGTTGCGTGCTCGGGTGAAGTTCGGGTCTTCGTCCAGAGCATGCTGGAAGTACTCATCAGCCAGCTCGTTCTCGCCCTGCTGTTGATAGACAAGCGCCATCGCCTGAAGTGCCCCAGGATCGTTGGGATCGAGAGCAAGGGCTCGGTTCAGTGCAGTTGCAGCGCGAACCAGATTGTCATCCTGCAGGTATGCCTCGCCCAACTCCCGGTAGGCCATGACGGGACTATTGTCTGAACTGGTGGATGAAGTGCTGGCACAACCCGATACACCGAACAATACCAACGCAGCGAGAAGGCCGCAGGCAAGTACCCTGGGTGTGCTCGGTCGGTGCGTCATGGCATCCTCTTCATGTCGGACTGGTGTCATCCGTGCTGGCCCCATCGTCAGCACAAGGCAGGTATTTCTCCAGAGGCGGAGAAAAAGCCCGACCATCAAAGCGCTACACCCTCACGAAGTCAAGCTGGCAGAGGTTCAGTCGGCATCGATCTGAATCGACTGGATATAACGCTCGTGACGTCGTGTGCGGTCCTTGACTCGTCCAACCAACTGGCCACAGGCTGCATCGATATCGTCGCCACGTGTGGAGCGGATCGGTGCTGTGTAACCCAGCTCATACAGCCACTGTTGAAAGCGCATCACCTGATTGCGGGAAGGCTTTTCGTAGCCGGAATGAGGAAAAGGATTGAACGGGATCAGGTTGATCTTGCAAGGTAGCTCACGCAGCAGTTCGGCAAGCTGCTGGGCATGTTCCTGTTGATCATTGACCTCCTTGATCACGGTGTACTCGATAGTGACCAGGCGAGTGTCATCGCACTTTTTCAGGTAGCGCTGACAGGCGTCAAGTAGCGTGCGGATGTTGTACTTGCGGTTGAGCGGCACGAGCTCGTTGCGCAGCTCATCGTTGGCTGCATGCAGAGAAATGGCCAGGCTGACGTCGAGTTCGTCGCCCAGGCGGTCGATCATCGGAACGACACCCGAGGTGGAGAGTGTCACGCGACGCTTGGACAGACCATAACCACAGTCATCCAGCATCAGCTTCATGGCGGGTATGACATTGTCGTAGTTGAGCAGCGGCTCCCCCATGCCCATCATTACCACATTGGTGACGGGGCGCTGAGATGTATCACGGCAGGGGCCCGCGCTGCGGGAGGCAACCCAGACCTGTCCGATGATCTCGGCGGCAGTCAGGTTGCGCTGAAAACCTTGTTTGCCCGTGGAGCAGAAACTGCAATCCAGAGAGCAACCTACCTGGGAAGAGACACACAGGGTGCGACGTTTGCCGTTGTCGGCAGGAATCAGCACCGTCTCTACATAACTGCCATCCTCGACTTCAACGACCCATTTGCGCGTACCGTCGTTGGACGTTCCTTCGTAGACCACCTTGGGACCACGGATTTCAGCCGTCTCAGCCAGGCGTGCACGTAGCGCCTTGGACAAGTTGGTCATGGCCGAGAAATCATCGCAACCTTCATGGTGAATCCACTTCATTACCTGGGTCGCACGGAATTTCTTCTCGCCGATGGAGACGAAGAAGGCTTCCAGCTCCTCGCGGGTCATGCCGAGCAGATTGGTACGTAGGGGGGCGGTGGTGGTCATAGGCAGTCGGTGGGTCGGGGCAGAAGAGGCGGGAAGGTGAGGTACCTCCCCGCGGAGGGCTTTCTGGGCAAATAAGCCTTAACGAGAAGTGATCTCGTCAGCAGCGAAGAAGTAGGCCACTTCACGCTCGGCAGAAGCCGGAGAATCGGAGCCGTGAACAGCATTGGCATCGATGGAGGATGCAAAGTCGGCGCGAATGGTGCCGGCAGCGGCTTCCTGCGGGTTGGTGGCACCCATCAGCTCACGGTTCTTGGCGATGGCATTGTCACCTTCGAGAACCTGAACGACGACCGGGCCTGATGTCATGAAGGATACCAGATCGCCAAAGAAGGGGCGTTCCTTGTGCTCGGCGTAGAAGCCTTCGGCTTGTTCCTGGGACAGTTGGATCATCTTGGCAGCGACGATCTTCAGGTCAGCCTTTTCGAAGCGAGTGAGAATCTCGCCGATAACGTTCTTGGCGACAGCGTCAGGCTTGATGATGGACAGAGTGCGCTCGAGGGCCATGGGAAAGCTCCAGTTTTATGTTGAACAGACTTGTTCAGAGAGATAACGGCGCGCCGCTCTCGCTATGCGGGAGCGGCGCGACACTGCAATTTTGGGATGCGGCGTGGGGATTTCCCGCTTCGCCGAAGGCGGGCGCATTATAGCCTTAGTCAGAGGCATTGAACACTATCGAGACTTACTATCTTGAGCCCTTTATCTCAAGTCCCTTTGTCTCAAGGCCTCAAGTCCCTTTGTCTCAAGGTTTCAAACCTTGTTCCGAGTCTTCCAGTGCCTCGATAACCATTTGCCATCCCAGGGACTTTCCTGACCGGGTCAGACGCTGAAGCTTTCGCCGCAACCACACTGATCCTTGACGTTGGGGTTGTTGAAGCGGAAGAAGCGGTTGAGTCCTTCGTTGACATAGTCGACTTCGCTGCCATCGAGCATTTCGAGCGCATCTGGCGCGACAAAGACGCAAGCGCCATGATCTTCAAAAGCCACGTCATTGGCGTCGGCTTCGTCGGCAAAATCGAGAACGTAACTGTAGCCTGAACAACCGCTGGGCTTCACTGATACGCGCAGGCCCAGGCCATGGCCCCTTTCATCGAGGACACGGCGGATCTGGTCTGCAGCAGAAGGTGTGATAGTCAGTTGTGCCATGAAAACCTCACTGTGTAGCGCGTTCACGCAGGCCGATCAGGGCTTGGCGAAGTGCCTGGGCTGCGCGGTCGATATCGTCTTCGGTGGTGAAACGTCCAAAGCTCAAGCGCAGGGAAGATAGGGCCAGGCGTCGAGGAACGCCAATGCCACGGAGAACGTAGGATGGTTCCACGCTGGCGGAGTTGCACGCCGATCCTGTGGAAATGGCGATATCGCGAAGTGCCATCAGCAGCGACTCGCCATCTACACCATCGAATCCCAGATTGATGATATTGGGGACGGAAGTCTGAATGTCCGTATTGTGATGGATACCATCAAGTCCTGCCAGGGCATCCAGCAGCCGGTCACGCAGAGCAGTGATATGTGCCTGATCTGTCGGGCCTTCCCGTGAGGCAATGGCAAATGCCTCTCCCATGCCGACGATCTGGTGCGTCGCCAGCGTTCCTGAGCGCATGCCGCGCTCGTGGCCACCGCCATGAATCAGCGCTTCAATACGCATGTCAGGATCGCGCTTGACGAAGAGTGCGCCAATGCCTTTGGGGCCATAGAGCTTGTGTCCGGACAGGGACATCAGGTCGATACCCAGCTCGCGCACATTCAAGGCAATGCGGCCAGAGGCCTGGGCGGCGTCTACATGCAGCACTGCGCCATGTTCATGAGCCACCTTGGCCAGGGCGGCAATGTCATTGATCGTGCCGAGCTCGTTGTTGACGGCCATCAACGACACCAGGACGGTGTCCGGACGCATGGCAGAGGCCAGTTGTTCTGGGGTGATGCGGCCATCCTGTTGCGGTGTCAGCCATGTGACATCGAAGCCTTCCTTTTCTGCAGCCTTGGCCGAATCGATGACAGCCTTGTGCTCAATCAACGAAGTGACCATGTGCCGGCCGCGCTCACGGTTGGCGCGCAGATAGCCGAGGATGGCCAAGTTGTCGGACTCGGTTGCGCCGCTGGTCCAGACGATCTCTCGGGGGTCGGCCTGAATCAGGTCTGCTACCTGACGACGGGCGTTCTCCACGGCTTGCTCGGCTGTCCAGCCGGGCATATGGCTGCGTGACGCCGGATTGGCAAAGATGCCGTCCATCGTCAGGTGGCGGCTCATCACTTCCGCAACACGCGGGTCGACGGGAGTGGTGGCGGCATAATCGAGATAGGCAGGTGCTTTCATAGGCTCGCAGCAATCAGACTGTGTGGCATAAAGGTCAAGGAGCAGAAGCCAGGATACCGTTATCCACTTGTCGGTGGCGCTGGCGAACGGCAATGTCAGTCACATCCTGGCGCTTGGCCAATTCACCAAGCGTGACGTTATCGAGAAAGTCCTGGATGCGTTCGGACAGTTCGAACCATAAATGATGGGTCAGGCAGGTACTGCCTTGTTGGCAGTCGCTCTGGCCGCCGCAGCGTGTGCTATCGACAGACTCGTTGACGGCCTCGATAACCCGGGCCACGGAAATGGCGTCAGGAGACTCGGTCAACAGATAACCGCCACCAGGGCCACGCACGCTTTCCACCAGGCCGGCACGCCTCAGGCGGGCAAACAGCTGCTCCAGGTACGACAGCGATATCTGCTGACGGCAGGCGATGTCGGCAAGACAAATGGGGTCGCCATCATCATTGACCGCCATGTCGAGCATGGCAGTAACGGCGTAACGTCCCTTGGTGGTCAGGCGCATGAGGCAACACCTTGGCTGTCGTCACAACGTGGACAGCTTGGATGATCGGAAAGGGTATTATGAGAAAGACCGAGTGTAACGGTCAACCATTCTCCCGAGGTTCATCGCCATCGCTCAAGGTATCGGCGGTCTGCTTGCCTTTTTCTGCTGCCGATGGCTTGCTGCCTGCCTGCTTTTCAGATGGCTTCTGCTGTTCAGGCGCCTCTGGTGTTTGTGGAGCTTTGGCTGACGGCTGTGGTGTATCTGTCGATGCATCTCTGTCAGCGTTGGCTGGCGTCTGCGGGGCACCGCAGTCCAGGTCTTCCAGCATGTCGGCAAAATCTTCGTCGCGCAGTTCCGGCATCTGGCTGGAGCGATAGTTCTCATCGACCTTGCGCAGTGTCTGGCACATGGTGTTGATGCGCTCATCGACGGCATGCATGTGGTCGAGCATGGCTTGAATCGATTTTGCGACCGGATCGGGCATGTCCTGACTGATGCCGTAGGCATCGAAGCCGAACTTCTGGCACATGGCGGCGCGGCGTTCGGGGTCGACTTCCAGCGTCGGCTCGGTGTCCGGCTCGGCACGTTTGACGACCTTGCCAGGGATGCCTACCACTGTGGCGCCGGCCGGGACTTCCTTGGTCACCACGGCATTGGAACCAATCTTGGCACCGGTACCTACAGTGAAAGGACCCAGTATCTTGGCGCCGGCGCCGACGATAACGCCGTCTTCCAGGGTCGGGTGGCGCTTGCCCTTGTTCCAGCTGGTGCCGCCCAGAGTAACGCCTTGGTACAGGGTCACGTCATCACCGACTACCGTCGTTTCGCCAATCACCACACCCATACCGTGGTCAATGAAGAAGCGCCGGCCAATGGTGGCACCTGGATGAATCTCGATACCGGTCAGCCAACGCCCGATCGTCGACAGGGTGCGCGCCAGCCATTTGAGGTTGTGCTTCCACAGCGAATGGGACAGTCGATGCAGCATCAGTGCATGCAGCCCCGGATAGTTGGTCAGAACCTCGAGGAAATTGCGTGCCGCCGGATCCCTGGCAAATACGCTGTTAATGTCCTCGCGTAGGCGTTGAAACATGTGTGGCGGTCCTTGGGTCGCGGGGTATTTATAAGATTAGCCTTTCTATATGAGGCTTGTGGCGACCCTATTCAAGTTTTCATTTACTTGTGCGGCGCATCATCTTCCGCATCACAAGAAGAATTCCCTGTTCTGCCTCCCAGGGATTTCTGGCCGGTTGCCTTTTCAGTGGCACTGAGAATGCCGCGCAGGATGTTGAGTTCCATGCGCTCGGGGCGCGAGCGTAGGGTCATGCGTCGCAGGCGGGCCATCAACTGGCGTGGCGTGGCCGGATCATGAAAGCCAATGCCGACCAGGGTGCGCTCCAGGTGAGCGAAGTAGTGTTCGAGCTCTTCGTGGGTGGCCAGTGGTTGAGAGAGTTCTTCATCGCTCTGCTCTGGCGCTGCATCCGGCTGCTCTATCCAGCTCAGACGGCATTCATAGGCAAGCACCTGTACTGCCGCGGCCAGGTTCAAGGAGCTGAAGTCCGGGTTGGTCGGGATGTGCACGTGAGCGTGACAGCGCTGCAGTTCAGCGTTGGACAGGCCGCTGTCCTCACGACCGAAGACCAGGGCAATCCGAGCCTGTGGCTGGGCGAGCTCCTTGGGCAGTCGAGCGCCCAGTTCGCGCGGAGTGATCATTGGCCATGGCAGGGTGCGGGAGCGGGCACTGGCGCCGACGACCAGAGAGCAGTCGCTGACGGCGTCCTCCAGGCTATCGACGACGCGAGCCTGGTGCACCAGCGCATCGGCGCCGGAAGCACGCGATACGCTATCCGCGGTGACGACTTCACAGCGCGGGGAAACCAGGGCCAGGTCTGCGAGCCCCATGTTATGCATGGCGCGGGCGGTTCCGCCGATGTTGCCGGGGTGGCTGGTACCGATGAGAACGATACGGATTCGATCAAGCATGCTGGGCCCTGTGGTGCTGGGAAAACGATAAGGCCAAAAGTCTATCATGAGGTGCCACTTTGCGTGGCGTTAGTGACAAGCTTCTGCTAGGATTCGCGCCGAGTCCTTTTTGCCTCTTGTTCATGACACGGTATCGTCCTTGATACAGCGACGTTCCCGATAGCGACTCCGTTCTTTAACACCACCGACTCCAAAGGCCTGATCATGCATCCGATGGTCCAGTACGCCCTACGTGCAGCACGTAGTGCCGGCGAGCAGTTTTTGCGCATTCGCGAGCGAATCGAGAATGCCCATGAAGAACACAACCTCGATCGTCTTCTCGAGGACAGTGCCCGTAATGCAGAGGCGCTGATCGTTCGTCAGCTATCTCGTGGTTACCCCCAGCACGGCATCAGCGGCCGCTACACGCCTCATCGTTCCGGTGAAGATGAGGGGCGCGACATCCTGTGGCGTATTGAACCTTTCCATGGCTATTCCAATCTCAGCGTGGCTTCTCCTGAGTTTGCGATTTCCGTGGTGTGTCTGGTCAAGGGCCGGCCGGAGCATGCGGTGGTGATCTGTCCTTTCAGCGACGATGAGTACCTGGCCAGCCGTGGTCGTGGTGCCCAACTCAATGGCAAGCGTCTGCGAGTCACCAAGACTCACACCACCGGTGGCACGCGTCTGTCCATGAGCCTGCCTGAAAATCACCTGCGTTCCCGTTATCTGCCGACCTACATGACGTTGGTCCAGCAGCTTGGTCCGGTTGCGGATCAGCTCCAGTCCAGTGCCTGTGGTCTGCTTGATATCGCCCATGTGGCCGCTGGCCGGGCCGATGCCGTTTTCGTGCTTGGCATCGATGAGCAGGACCTGGATATCGGTACCCTGATCCTCAAGGAAGCTGGCGCCTTGATTGGTACGCCGGATGGTCGCCCCAGCGTAAGCGCCGATGGGCCGTTGATGGCAGCCAATCCGCGCTTGTTCAAGGCTCTGATCAAGACCCTTGCCCCTCATGTTGCGCACACCCCTGGGCGAGATGAGCAGGAGTGACGATAAGTTACTGATGAATTAAGTTACTGATGACATGAAAACCGCCCCGCAGCTTGGCTGCGGGGCGGTTTTTTATTTTCGGGCTATATATTGCCCTGGCTATTCGATCAGTCGACAGGCGGTTGCTGTGTAGGCTGAGCCATTTGTTTGCGCTGCGTCCAGCGCTGCTTGGCATACTTGCGCATGTTGGTGATGTTGTCCGTCTCATCGACGATATCCTGGCCCAGGATGGTTTCAAAGACGTCTTCCATGGTGACGATACCGACCCAGGTGCCCAGGTCATCGTAGACCACCGCCAGGTGTTGCCGTTCGCGCTGCATCATGATGAAGATGCCTTCGACACTGTCGTTGGCACTGATAGATGGCGCGGCGTGCATGACATCCTTCATGGTTGCCTGGTCGTCGGCATGGTAAGTGTCTGCCTTGTGCACGTAGCCCAGCGACTGTTCACCACCATCCATGACCGGAAAGCGGGTGAACGGCGAGCGCGACAGTTCCTGGTCGAACTCGGCGACCGTCATGGAGGGACGAACCGTGGCGCACACCGTGCGAGGTGTCATCACGCTGCTCACCTTGATTTCATGCAGGTTCAGAATATTGATGATAGTGCGGGCTTCATCGCGATCCAGCGCCTGCTCATCCAGTCCGATGCTTGCCAAGGCCTTGATCTCCCCGCGCATGTCCGTGTCATTGGCACTGTGCGTGATACGCCGGGTAATCAGTTCGGACAACCAGATGAAAGGCCGCAATATCCAGACCATGGGTACCAGAAAGGCTGGTAGCCAGTGCGACAGTTGGCGCCAGTAGGCGGCACCGATGGTCTTGGGAATGATTTCAGACAGTACCAGGATCAGCAGTGTCATCACGGCTGATGCGATACCCAGCCAGGCTTCACCGAAGACAACCGTTACCTGGGCCCCGACGCCGGTGGCACCGCCTGTGTGAGCAATGGTATTGAGCGTGAGTATGGCAGAAAGTGGTCTGTCGATGTCCTGCTTGAGAGCTGCAAGGCGCCGATGCAACCGCTCGTTACTGTCCTTGAGCTGGGCAATGTAGCTCGGGGTCAATGATAGCAGTGCGGCTTCGAGAACGGAGCACAGGAAGGATACGCCGATGGAGATGGTGGCAAATGCAGCCAGGAGTAACATGTAGCCTCTATAGGTGACCAAGGGATGATGCCGCTTGCGGCATCGCCGCTATCATCTGACAGCTGTGTGCTTCAAGGCAAGGGATATTGAGCGACCAGTGTGCAGCACCGAATACGGAAGAGCCCCGCTGCCGGGTAGGTAGCGGGGCTCTTTATTTTCCAGGACTGACTGTTTTCCAGAACTGACTGTTTTCCAGAGCTGATTGCTATTCAGAGCTGAGCGGCTGGCTTATGGCAGCTCTTCAGCCTCGGGATCTTCCTTCTTCTCCGCAATCAGGTCTTTACGCTGCAGATTGAGCTGAATCAGCAGTGCTGCGGCGACGTAGATGGAAGAGAATGTACCCAGGCCGATACCGACCAGCAGGGCAATGGAGAAGTTGTGGATCAGATCGCCACCGAGCAGGAACAGTGCCACCAGTACCAGCATGGTGGTGCCGGAGGTGGCAAGGGTCCGTGCCAGGGTCTGGTTGATCGCTTCATTGAAAATCTGCGGCATGTCATCGATGCGTGACTTGCGGATATTTTCACGGATGCGATCGTAGACCACGATGGTGTCGTTGAGTGAATAGCCGATCACCGCCAATACCGCCGCCAGCACGGTAAGGTCGAACTCGAGCTGGAACAGCGAGAAGACGCCGAGCACGACAATGACATCGTGACCCAGTGACAGCAGTGCGCCGAGGGCGAACTTGTACTGGAAGCGGAAGGCGACATAGAGAATGACGCCGCCCATGGCCAGCAACATGCCAAGGCCGCTCTGGTCGCGCAATTGGTCGCCGACCTGGGCACCAACGAACTCGGCACGTACCAGCTCTACCTGGGTGCCGTCCTGGGTCAGCAGACTGGTGACCTGCTGGCCGACACTGGCGTCAAAGGCTTGCTGCAGGCGGATCAGTACTTCATTGGCAGCACCGAAGGTCTGCACGGAAACATCCTGAAAACCACCGCCCTGCAATGCCTGGCGCACGCTGTCCAGGGTCGGAGCTGTAGCGTAATGCACTTCCACCAGAGTACCGCCAGTGAAGTCCAAGCCCAGTGCCAGGCCATTCACGGCCAGAGAGATGATCGAGATCAGCAGGGTCAGCGCCGAGAAGGCGTAAGCCAGTCGGCGACGGCCCATGAAGTCGATATTCAGGTTGGTGAGGTTTTTCATGTCCTCTCCCTGTAGTGATTACAATGGGCCATGGACTAGATCCAGATCTTCTTCAGTGGGCGGCCGCCATAGACCAGATTGACCATTCCACGGGTCACCAGAAGGGCAGTGAACATGGACGTCAGAATGCCCAGTGATAGGGTGACGGCGAAGCCCTTGACCGGCCCTGTGCCGATAGAGAACAGAATCACGGCGACCAGTAAGGTGGTCAGGTTGGCATCGATAATCGAGGTGAAAGCTTTCTCGTAGCCTGCATGAATGGCCTGCTGGACCGACATTCCACTACGCAGCTCTTCCCGTATCCGCTCGAATATCAAGACATTGGCGTCCACGGCCATGCCCAAGGTAAGGACGATGCCGGCAATGCCGGGCAATGTCAGGGTGGCCCCGAGCAGTGACATGGCGGCGACCAGCAGCGTCAGGTTGAAAGCCAGTGCAACGTTGGCAATCAGGCCGAAGGCCTTGTAGCGGATAAGCATGAACAGCACGACGAGCAACAGGCCGACCTGAACGGAAAGCAGACCACGCTCAATATTGTCGGCACCCAGGCTCGGGCCGATGGTGCGTTCCTGAACGAAGTAGATCGGTGCCGCCAGTGAGCCGGAACGCAGCAACAGGGACAGCTCGCCCGCTTCGGTCGGCGAATCCAGGCCGGTGATGCGGAAGCTGTTGCCCAGGGCGCTCTGAATCGTGGCCAGGCTGATGATGCCGCGCTCGGTATACGGTTCGCGCTCCACGACCTCCTTGCCATCCTTGATCACAGTACGATCATGCGTCTTGTGCTCGATGAACACCACGGCCATGTTGCGCCCGATATTGGTGCGGGTGGCGCGGTTCATCAGCGTGCCACCAGTACCGTCCAGGTTGATGTTGACCTGAGGGCGGCCATTTTCATCGAAACCACGGTTGGCGCTGGAAACACTGTCGCCGGAGATGATGACATCACGCATCAGGTCCGCACTGCGATTGGGCTCGTTGCGGAAGGACAGGGACTCGGTCTCGTTGTCTGGAGTGTCGGGGCGAGCCTCGAGGCGGAACTCCAGGTTGGCGGTGGCGCCCACGATACGCTTGGCCGCAGCAGTGTCCTGTACGCCCGGCAGCTCGACGACGATGCGATCAGGGCCCTGGCGCTGGACCAGCGGTTCGGCGACTCCCAGTTCGTTGACACGATTGCGCAGCGTAGTCAGGTTCTGGTTGATCGCATAATCCTGAATTTCCTTGATCGCGGCTTCGCTGATGGTCATGGACAGCCCAGCGCCACGCTCACGTTCGACATTCAGGTACTGGAAGTTGGGGAACTCGCGGCTGATCAACTGACGAGCAGTATCACGATCCTCGGCATCCATGAAGTCCATGGAAATGGTGTCGCCATCGACTTCGCTGTTGCGATAGCGAATGCGTTCCTTGCGCAGGCTCTCGCGCATGGCGCTGGCGTTGACTTCAAGGCGTTGCTTGACCGCGGCATCCATGTCGACTTCGAGCAGGAAGTGCACTCCGCCACGCAGGTCGAGACCAAGGGACATGGGCGAGGCGGACAATGAAGACAGCCAGTCGGGAGTGGATTCAGCCTGGTTGAGCGCCACGACATAATCCTCGCCAAGGCTCTGGCTGATCAGGTCTCGGGCATTGATCTGCTGGTCGGCCTTCCTGAGGCGAATGAGGAGACTGTTAGGCTCTTCCTCGACAGACTTGACCTCAATGTTGGCAGCAGAAAGGGCATCTTCGAGGCCCATTCGCTGGGACTCGTCGAGGGTCAGTTCGCCTCGGTCGCTGCTGATCTGAACGGCAGGGTCGGCAGGAAACAGATTGGGAAGGGAATAGACCAGGCCGACAAGAAGCACTACCAGGATCAGCAGGTACTTCCATAGGGGGTAACGATTGAGCATCGGGGCTTTGCCCTCAATTTGCTGACGAAAAGACGGCTAGGCCGACGCGAGGCAGCCGGGCTGGCCCCGCATCAACATGGGCAGACCCCACACCGTGTGCGGGGTCAGGCAGCCGATTAAATGGACTTGATGGTGCCCTTGGGCAGAACGGCGGCTACGGCGCTCTTCTGAACGGAAACTTCAGTACCTTCGGAAATTTCCATGGTCAGATAATCACCATCTTCGCTGACCTTGGTGATGCGACCCATGAGGCCACCACCGATGACGATCTCGTCACCCTTGGACAGGCTGGCGATCAGCTGCTTGTGCTGCTTGGCACGCTTGGCCTGAGGGCGCCACAGCAGGAAATAGAAAATCAGTACGAAGCCGACCAGCATCACAATCTGAGCAATGCCACCACCAGCAGCTGCGCCACCTTCTGCCATGGCCGGGGAGATAAAGAAATCCAGCATGTATGAAACTCTCCTGAAAGGATTCGTGGGT
This sequence comes from Halomonas binhaiensis, assembly GCF_008329985.2. NCBI lineage: Bacteria > Pseudomonadati > Pseudomonadota > Gammaproteobacteria > Oceanospirillales > Halomonadaceae > Halomonas > Halomonas binhaiensis. The sequence continues at coordinate 4,061,186 of NZ_CP038437.2, read as the reverse complement.
AAGTATGGATACGGCCGGCATATGCCGACCGTGGATCAATTCGGAGCAGGGGGTACCGGCAGCCCGCGCTGCGCGTAGAACCCTTCCACGAAGTCCGCCAATGTACCCGCTTCGATAGCACCGCGCAAACCGGCCATCACGCGCTGGTAATGACGCAGGTTGTGGATAGTGTTCAACATTGCCCCGAGCATCTCACCGCAACGGTCAAGATGGTGCAGGTAAGCGCGGGAGAAATGCTGACAAGTATGGCAGTCACAGTCCTCTTCGAGAGGACGAGTGTCATGGCGGTACTTGGCGTTGCGGATCTTGATGGTTCCCTCGAAGGTGAACAGATGGCCGTTACGCGCATTGCGGGTCGGCATCACGCAGTCGAACATGTCCACGCCACGGCGTACACCTTCCACCAGGTCTTCTGGCTTGCCGACTCCCATGAGGTAACGAGGCCTGTCCGCGGGCATCCACTCTGGCAGATAGTCGAGGACCTTGATCATTTCGTCCTTGGGCTCGCCTACTGATAATCCACCGATGGCATAGCCGTCGAAGCCGATGTCCTCGAGTCCCTTGAGGGACTGCTCGCGCAGGTCTGCATACATGCCGCCCTGGATGATACCGAACAGCGCTGAAGGTGAATCGGCGTGGGCGGTGCGCGAACGCTTGGCCCAGCGCAGGGACATCTCCATGGACTTGCGAGCTTCGTCGTGGGTCGCCGGGTAGGGCGTGCATTCGTCAAAGATCATGACGATGTCCGATCCCAGGGAGCGCTGTACGGCCATGGACTCCTCGGGCCCCATGAAGACCTTGGAGCCGTCGACGGGGGATCGGAAATGCACACCTTCCTCGGTGATCTTGCGCATTTCACCGAGGGAGAATACCTGAAAGCCACCGGAATCCGTGAGGATTGGCTTGTCCCACTGAGCGAAATCGTGCAGGTCGCCATGCTTCTCGATCACCTCTGTACCCGGGCGCAGCCATAGGTGAAAGGTGTTGCCAAGGATGATTTCGGCGCCAATTTCCTTGACGGAGTCTGGCGTCATGCCCTTGACCGTGCCGTAGGTGCCGACAGGCATGAAGGTCGGGGTTTCGATGGTGCCCCGAGGAAAAGTGATACGGCCCCTGCGTGCCCGGCCATCACTGGCCAGGTGTTCGAAGCTCATGAAACATTCTTTACGCATGATCTGAAGTTACTCCATGCCCGGGTCTGCGGGGGCTCAAGAACGGCTGGTCTGGCATCCAGAAACGGGAGTCAAAAACGTGGCGACGCGGGAGTCAGGAACATCGCATCGCCATAACTGAAGAAGGCATAACGCTGTTCTACTGCCTCCTTGTATGCCGTCATCACGGTATCGTAGCCGGAGAAGGACGACACCAGCATCAGCAGGGTCGATTCCGGCAGGTGGAAGTTGGTGATCAGTGCATCCACACAGCGCCACTGATAGCCCGGATAGATGAAGATATCGGTGTCGCCACTGTAGGGGGTGATATTCCCGCCGGCACTGGCAGTTTCCAGGCAGCGCACGCTGGTTGTGCCTACGGCGATCACCTTTTTGCCAGCCGCCCTGGCTTTGCGCACTTTGGCACAGGCTTCGTCGCCGACCTCAAGCCATTCGCTATGCATCTTGTGCTCGCGAATATCGTCGACGCGCACGGGCTGGAAGGTGCCTGCGCCCACATGCAAGGTGACGAAGGCGGATTCGATCCCCTTGGCCGCAAGACGTTCCAGCAGGGCTTCATCGAAATGCAAGCCGGCAGTGGGAGCTGCGACGGCACCATCACGGCGGGCATAGACGGTCTGATAGCGTTCGCGATCACTTCCTTCATCCGGGCGAGTGATATATGGCGGCAGCGGCATGTGGCCGTGACGCTCAAGCAGGGTGATCATCGGTGTATCACCCAGGAAACGCAGTTCAAACAGCGCGTCGTGGCGCCCTTCGACCACGGCTTGGATGCCGCCTTCGAAATGGAGTTCCGTGCCAGGTTTGGGTGACTTGCTGGAGCGCAGGTGCACGAGCCCACGATGGGCATCCAGCGGGCGTTCCAGCAGCATCTCGACCTTGCCTCCACTGGCCTTGTGGCCATGCAGGCGGGCGGGGATCACGCGAGTGTCATTGAACACCAGCAGATCGCCTTCTTCGAGAAGATCCACGAGATCAGGGAAGCGGCGATGGTCGAGGTGGCCGCTGGCGCCGTCGACGCACAGCAGACGACAGTCGCTGCGCTCATCGGACGGATAGCGGGCTATGAGCTCTTCAGGAAGCTCGAAGTGAAAATCGGAGCGCTGCATGGAGGTTCGCAAGTCGTTTTAACGATGGGGTAGAAAAGGTTGCGGCGCACAAGGATACCCTTTCCTGACCGCCGCGTCAGGATTTTCGGGGCCCTGAAGGCCCCGAAACACGCGGGATGGCGTCTCAGCAGGAAAAATGCAGGGCGCCCTCATCCGCAGGCGTTCACCACAACAAGGTAATCAATGCATAGGCCATCAAGGTGACGATCACTGTGCTCAGCAGGTTGAGTGCGAAGCCGGCGCGGATCATGGGCTGAATCTTCATGTGCCCAGTGGCAAACACGATGGCGTTGGGGGGCGTGGCCACGGGCATCATGAAGGCACAGCTGGCAGCTATGGCGGCAGGCACCGTGATCAGCATGATCGGAATATCCAGTGACAGGGCCAATGCGCCGAGCAGTGGCAGGAAAGCAGCCGCTGTCGCGGTATTGGACGTTACCTCGGTGAGGAAGATGATTACCAGCACCACACCAGTGATGACGGCTAGCAACGGCAAGGCGCCCAGCATCGATAGTTGATTGGCGATCCACTCTGCCAGTCCTGAACTGCTGATGGCGCTTGCCAGTGCCAGGCCACCCCCAAACAGCAGCAGAATGCCCCAGGGCAGTTTGACGGCATCTTCCCATACCATCAGCTTCTCGCCCTTGTTACGACCGCTGGGAATCAGGAACAGGGCCATGCCGGCCACGATGGCGATGGAAGTATCTGATAGCCAGGACAAACCTGTGCTGTTGAGCAACGGTCGCGCGATCCAGGCCGCTGCGGCGGCAAGAAACAGCATGGCCACACGGCGTTCGGCGCTGCTCATCGGTCCCATGTCGTGGAGCTGCCTGGAAATCATGTCATGCATGTTTCCGCCTTCATCATCTCCAATCACTAATTGGAAGTCGCGACGAGTCAGCCACCACCAGGCCGTCACCATCATCACCACGGCAATTGGCAGGCCCACCAGCATCCACTGGGCGAAGCCAAGGTCGATACCCTGCTCCTGGGCCAGGTAACCAGCCAGCAAAGCATTGGGCGGGGTGCCAATCAACGTGGCTACGCCGCCGATGCTGGCCGAGTAGGCGATACCCAGCAGCAAGGCAGTGGCAAAACGGCGGAGCTCAGCCGGATCGGAGCGCTCCATCAGGCTCAGTACGGAGATGCCGATGGGCAGCATCATGATGGCGGTTGCCGTGTTGGACACCCACATGCTCAGAAAGCCAGTGGCGATCATGAAGCCGGCCACCTGACGGCGTGGCTGACTTCCTACAGCCTGCAGCACATGCAGGGCAATACGTCGGTGCAGGCTCCAGGTCTGCATGGCGATGCCGAGCAGGAAGCCACCGAGAAACAGATAGATGATCGGGTTGGCAAAGGCCGCCGAGGCTGTCTTGATATCGGAAATGCCGAGGGCAGGTGCCAGCACGATGGGTAACAAAGAGGTGACGGGAATGGGAATCGCCTCAGTGGACCACCAGCAAGCCATCAGCAATGCCATGCCCACACAGTGCCAGGCGGCTGGCGCCATGCCCGTGGGGGCTGGAAGTAGCAGGGTGATGAGAAGAAACAGCGGACCAAGCACCAAGCCAATACGGCTGGCCACGGATGAGCTGGGTACAGCGTGATTACGAGAAGCTGCCATGGCGGTCTCCTGGGCAGGGGGCATCGATAGGTAGATCGAGCTGGTAGCTACTTGTTATGGGAATTTTCCTTGCTACGGGAATGTTCCAGCTTGCGCGGCATCTTAGCAGGCTTAACAAGAGATCGGTGAATGTCATAAAACCTCAGCAAATCCATTGACCTGGAATGAGTCCTGAGTATAATCATCGCCCATTGCCGGTGTGGCGGAATTGGTAGACGCAGCGGATTCAAAATCCGCCGGGTGCAAGCCCTTGTCAGTTCGAGTCTGACCACCGGTACCACATTAAAAACAGTCGCTTACGAGCGGCTGTTTTTGTTTTTTTACCCCTCTGCTTTAGTTAGTCAGTGTTTGACCTAAGTGGTCAGTACTTGACCTAAATTAGTGTTTGATCTTCTCGTCCATTCCCGTGCGCATGGCGAGCCTTCACGGATAACCCTCCAAACAGGGAATGACGAAGTCATTGGATGCTTGACGTTGAATCAATATTTCCATATTTTTGGAAATATGGAAATTTCAAACGTCATCGAAAGCTTTTCCGCCCTGGCTCAGGAAACGCGACTGGAGGCTTTTCGCCTGTTGGTGCGGCACGAACCTGAAGGGCTTCCGGCCGGGGAAATAGCACGGCAACTGTCTGTGCCCCACGCCACCATGTCAGCGCACCTGGCGGTGCTGACACGCGCAGGGTTGGCAGCGTCGCAGCGCCAAGGTCGGTCGATCATCTACAGGGCCAACCTGAAGCATATGCAGGAAGCGATCCGCTTTCTAGTACGTGATTGCTGTGGGGGCCACCCAGAAGTGTGCGGTCCTCTAGGCATGTCATTGAGCGATTGCATTCCGGACCAAGAGACTAGATGAGGCGGTTATGAATCCCCAGATCTATCACAACCCGAACTGCGGTACCTCGCGCAATACCTTGGCAATGCTCAAGGCTTCCGGTGAAGTCCCGGAGGTGATCGAGTATCTCCAGACCCCTCCGAGTCGAGCGCGTCTCGTGGAGCTCCTGTCGATGATGGAAATCGCTCCTCGGGACTTGCTGCGTCGCAAGGGCACGCCATATGACGAACTGAAGCTGGATAACCCTGGGCTGAGCGATGAGCAACTGATTGATGCCATGATGGAGCACCCGATCCTGATCAATCGCCCCATTGTCGTGACAGCGAAAGGGGCCAGGCTATGCCGCCCCTCGGAGACAGTACTGGACCTGCTGGAAAACCCTGTCGAGCGCTTCGTGAAGGAAGATGGGGAAGTGGTGCAGCGTGCTGGAGCCGGGCAATGACACTGACAACGATAACGCCGCATGACCTTCCCAATCATGACCTTCCCAATATAGACCCGGAGCAGCTTCGTCCCATCGACGAAGGCATGTTGGTCGCCCCGGGGGAGGCGCAGCACGCTCCGCGAATTCTGGTGCTGTATGGTTCCTTGCGCGAACGTTCATACTCCCGGTTGGTCGCGGAGGAAGCGGGGCGTTTGCTGCGCTGGTTTGGCTGCGAAGTACGGACCTTCGACCCAAGGGACCTTCCCTTGCCCGATGCCACTGGCGCCGATCACCCAAAAATTCAAGAGCTGCGCGATCTTGCCGCATGGTCAGAGGGCATGGTGTGGGTCAGCCCGGAACGGCATGGGGCGATGACGGCCATCATGAAAGCCCAGATAGACTGGATTCCTCTGTCTCTTGGTGGAATACGTCCGACCCAGGGCAAGACCTTGGCATTGATGCAGGTATGTGGCGGAAGCCAGAGTTTCAATGCGGTCAATCAAATGCGCATTCTGGGGCGCTGGATGCGCATGCTGACGATCCCCAATCAGTCTTCGGTACCCAAGGCTTTCACCGAGTTCGATGACGACGGTCGCATGAAGTCTTCGCCTCTCTATCTGCGTATCGTGGATGTATGCGAAGAGCTGGTGAAGTTTACCTTGCTGACTCGGGGGCGCAGCGAGTACCTGACCGACCGTTATTCCGAGCGGGTAGAGAGTGCTGAACAAGTGTCTCAGCGCGTTAACCAGGGCTCTGTATAGGGCGGCATCATGAGTGAGCAGCATATGGCCACACAAGCAGAGGAAACGTCCGGTGGTATGGGCCTGTTCGAACGCTACCTGTCTCTATGGGTAGCGCTGGCCATTGTCGCGGGTGTCGCGCTTGGGCAGTTTGCACCATCGGTGCCCAATGCTCTCGCACGCTTCGAATATGCTCAGGTCTCCATTCCTGTCGCCATGCTGATCTGGGCGATGATCTTTCCGATGATGGCTCAGATCGACTTCAATGCCGTGGCAGGCGTGCGCAAGGAGCCCAAGGGGCTGGCGATCACGACCGTAGTGAATTGGCTGATCAAGCCATTTACTATGTTTGCCATTGCCTGGTTTTTCCTGATGGTGCTGTTCAAGCCCTGGATCGAGCCGTCACTTGCCAGTGAGTATCTGGCGGGAGCTATCTTGCTGGGTGCTGCGCCGTGTACGGCCATGGTATTCGTATGGAGCTATCTGACCCGAGGGGATGCTGCCTACACTCTGGTGCAAGTCTCTCTGAATGACCTGATCATGCTGTTTGCCTTTGCTCCTATCGTTGTTCTGCTGTTGGGGATTTCAGATATTCAAGTGCCCTGGAATACCGTCATTCTGTCGGTGGTGTTGTATATCGTCATTCCCCTGAGTGCAGGCTATCTGGTGCGGCGCACGCTGATCAATCGTCATGGTCAGCCGTGGTATGAGTCGGTCTTTCTCAAGCGTCTGGCGCCAATCACTCCTGCGGCCCTGATTGTCACCCTGGTGCTCCTGTTTGCCTTCCAGGGCGAGGTCATCCTGGCCAATCCCCTGCATATTGCCCTGATCGCGGTGCCGCTGGTCGTCCAGACCTTTCTGGTGTTCTTCATCGCCTACGGTTGGGCAAGACTCTGGAAGGTGCGTCACTGTATTGCTGCGCCGGGAGCCATGATCGGAGCAAGCAATTTCTTCGAGCTAGCCGTGGCCGCCGCCATTGCCTTGTTTGGCCTGCAGTCCGGAGCGGCATTGGCCACGGTGGTCGGGGTGTTGGTGGAGGTGCCTTTGATGCTGGTTCTGGTGCGAATTGCCAACAACACCCGAGATCGATTTCCGGTGTAGAGAACCGCGTGAGATGAACGTCACCTGCCTGGCAAAACGGATTCCTCTCATCGCATTGCGCCACTGACTGGTAGAGCCGAGATTACCCCCATTCCTTAATCTTGTTGGCTGCAGTATGCTCATCAAGTGAACGAGTCCTTCTCCCTTGTGGAGGAGGGCTTTTTTTCTTGTTGTCCCGGTCCATGCCAGGCCCGGGTTAGGAGGTCGTATGCATTCACCAAGGGTCATCAATCGCCTGGATGTCGAGCGTTTGCAGCGGCTGATCGACGCTGTCGAGCAGCAGGATGAAGCGGTCGCCGAGACGTTGGAAGAATATCTGCTGATGGCGGAAGTGATGGATCCAGAAGACATGCCGTCGGATGTCGTCAGCATGAACAGCCAAGTGCGCATCACGGATGTCAGTAGCGGCGAGTCGCTGGCACGCACACTGGTCTATCCTCATGCCCTGGCATCGACGCCAGGTGCGATTTCGGTGATGGCACCGTTGGGAGCATCATTGCTGGGGCGGCGCCTTGGAGAGCAATGGGATGGCCCTAGAACAACGTCTGGTGTGCGTCGTTGGCGTCTGGAAGAGATCCTGTGGCAGCCCGAGCGAGAGCATGAATATCACCGCTAAGGGCCATCATGACCTTGTGATGATCTGCATGTCTGTGAAGTGGTGTTACGCTTACATTTTCGTTTCCGTTATAGGGAACTGACGAGGAATGTTCATGCCGCTATCACTGTGGATGTCCTTGGCTGCCATCTGTGCCATGGGAGCGATGTCGCCAGGTCCCAGTCTGGCTATGGTATTGCGCCACACCTTGGGGGGCGGTCGAGCTCCAGGGGTCATCGCGGGGGTGTCCCATGCCTTTGGCGTCGGCTTCTACGCGTTGCTGACGGTCTGGGGGTTGGGGGCAGTGATCGAGCGTCATCCTGCCCTTTTTCAGGTGATCACCTGGGGCGGTGCCGCCTATCTAGCCTGGCTAGGCATCAAGGCTCTGCGGGCAGGACGTGGGGGAGCGCTGCATGCGCAGGCTGCACAGACCAGCATGGGGCATGCCGCCAGGGATGGGCTGATGGTGGCGCTGGCCAACCCCAAGCTGATCCTGTTCTTCGTGGCGCTGCTTAGCCAGTTTGTGACGCCTGACATGGGGGCTGGGCAGCGCGCGATCATTGTGCTGACGGCCATGCTCATTGATGGCGGCTGGTACATCCTGGTGGCGCTGGGCCTGTCTCATTCTCGTGTCCTGCCATGGCTGCAGGCCCGGGCTCACTGGATCAACCGTATTACAGGCGTCTTGCTGCTCGGTATTGCCATTCGGGTCGTGCTGGGATGAGTCGCTCAAGCGGCGGGTATGGCGCGCTGCAGGATCTCGTCAACCGAAGTGCCCCTCGGTAACACACCATAAGCTGGACTGGCCTCGTTGCCGAGGCGCGAACGACAATATGCCTCGGCAATGCATGACGGCGAGTGCTCGAGCAACAACCTGGCCTGGAAGCATTGTGCCAGGCGCTGAGTGATCCAGCGTGCTCGTGGCAGCAGATCCTCCACTGGAGCCGGGAGCTCGCATTCAAGTGCGCCGAGTGCACGGTCCAGTACCGAGCTTTGATGGTGAATGGGAGCGAATTCCTGGCGTAATGCATCGATAGACTCAGGATGACGTGCCAGCACACGCAGTACATCCAGACAGATGACATTGCCAGAACCTTCCCAGATGGAGTTGACCGGGGCCTCTCGATACAGCCGTGCCAGTGGCGCCTCCTCGACATAACCGATACCGCCCAGGCACTCCATGGCCTCCGCCATGAATCCTGGGCCGCGCTTGTTGTGCCAATACTTCGCCAGGCTAGGCAGCAGTCGGGCCAGGGCTGCTTCGTGACGGTCGCCCTGGCTGGCGCGATCAAAGGCGCGTGCGGTGCGCAGACACAAGGCAAGGCCTGCTTCAATTTCCACAGCCATATCGGCAAGCAGAATGCGCATCAGAGGTTGCCTTGTCAGCGTCGTGCCAAAGGCCTTGCGCTGGTTGAGGTGATGCCAGACTTCGCGCCATGCCTGACGCATCATGCCGATGGGGGCGGTGGCAGCATCCAGGCGAGTCTGCTGCACCATTTCCAGAATGGTGGCAATGCCGCGCCCGGGCTCGCCAATGGGTTGTGCCCAAGCGTAGAGGTATTCGATTTCGGCGGAAGCATTGGAGCGATTGCCGCACTTGTCCTTGAGCCTCTGGATCTCCATGGGGTTGCGCTCACCGTCCGGGGAGAAGCGTGGCACCATGAAGCAGCTCAGGCCTTCATCATGCTGGGCCAGGGTCAGGAAGGCATCGGACATGGGGGCGCTGCAGAACCACTTGTGACCAACGAGCCTCCAGCCATCCTCGCAGGCCTCGGCCCGGGTGGTGTTGGCGCGAACATCGCTCCCTCCTTGCTTCTCGGTCATTGCCATGCCGAAGGTCAGTCCCTTCTTGGCCGTAGCGGGTAGTGGTCGAGGGTCGTAGTCGGTCGACATCAGGCCCTGTGTCCAGAGAGCCGGGAGTCGGGTGTCCTGGCGCAATACGGGTAATGCCGCGTGGGTCATGGTGACAGGGCAACATACACCAGCTTCTGCCTGGGTCATCAGGTAAAGGCCTGCTATATGGGCCTGATGCCCACCGCGACCTTCTTCCCGCCAAGCAATAGAATGAATGCCATGGCCGATGGCAAGTCGCATCAGCGCGTGATAGGCCGGGTGGTAGTACACTTCGTCCAGTCGTCGGCCATAACGGTCGAACAGGTGAAGTTCTGGAGGGTGACGGTTGGCGGTTTCACCCAGAGCCTGAACGTCACTGCTGCCGACCTGCTGTCCCAGAGTGGTGAGGTGCTGGACGATCCATTCCGGAGCCTCCCTGGCCGCTAGGTGGCGCAAGGGCATATCGTCACTGAAAGCATTGAAGTCTCCGCCAATACAGGGCTGATTGACCACCTCATGCGTGGCAAGACGTTCGCGGGGAGCATGGTCGCCCGACTCATGCGTTTCACGACTGATGGCTCGGTCGGCATCCTTGGACATGGAGGAGCCCTCCTGGAACTATGCTGTTATGGAAGTGCATTTTCATGAGGACATGCTTTCATCAGTATGTTTTCTGGATATAGGTACGCTTTCTGGATAAGTGCCCTTCCTGGATATTAAGTATGCTGTCTAGATGTAGGTGTGCTTTCTTGACTGTGCTTTCTTGAGCATGGGTTGCGAGTTACGAGAGGTCAAAGTGATCCTGCATACAAGCAGGTGACGCATTTGCGCAGCGCGGGTAGTCTGATGGCTTTTGCACGGAGCCTTACCATGTCCATGGATAGCATTGCTGCCGCCAACGTCGCTGAGGCATCTGTCAGCCAGGTGACCGCCAGGGAACGGATCCAGCTGGTCGATGCCCGCAACCGGCCGTGCGGCAGTGCATGGCGTGCGCAGATGCGACGCATGAGCTATTGGCACCGTGCAACCTATATTGTGGTGCGTAACTCTGCAGGATTGTTGTGTGCCCAGCGCCGGACGCTGCAGAAGGAAGTTTTTCCCGGTGGTATCGACCTGGCAGCAGGGGGGGTGGTATGTGCCGGAGAGGCAGTGCGTCATTCTGCAGAGCGGGAACTGGCTGAAGAGCTAGGCATCAGAAAAGTGAAACTGGGTAAAGAGTTGGCGTTTGTTTATCGCCAGGATGGCCATCATATCTTCGGTAGTGTCTATGGAGTGGTCCACGATGGCCCGCTGGAGCTGCAAGAAGAAGAAGTGGCCCAGGTGTTCTGGGTCGAGCCTGATGAAGCCATGGCCCTGCCTGGGGTGACGCCGGATACTCTGCTTGCCGTGCGCCGGTTGCGCGAGCGGGAAAGGTGGTGATTCAGATGAGCGTACATGATCATGAATGCCGCACCCATAGCGGCGAGCCCTTCAACTTGCGGGCCTTGAGGGGACAAGTGCTGTTGATCGTCAATGTGGCCAGCAAATGTGGTTTCACCCCGCAATTGGCTGAGCTGGAAGCGCTATACCGTGAGCATCGTGAACGCGGCTTCACGGTATTGGGGTTTCCCTGCAATCAGTTCGGTCGTCAATCGCCAGAGTCTGCTGAAATGTTCTGTACTTTTGGTGAACGCCAATACGGCGTGACGTTTCCTTTGATGGAAAAGGTGGCTGTCAATGGTTCCCTGACGCATCCTCTGTTTCGTGAGCTCAAGGAAGCCGCACCGGGCGTGATGGGGACCCGGGCGATCAAGTGGAACTTCACCAAGTTTCTGGTGGCACGTGACGGCCGGGTAATACGGCGCTTTGCACCAAAAGATGGTGCGGATGCCATGCTGGTGGTGTTGGAGGAAGCGTTGGATGAGCCTATCGCTTAAACGGCCTCACCACGCGCAACGGCGACACGTTCTACCAGCTCGTTGAAGCGGTGGCGTGTCATCATGGTGGTCAGCCCCGAGAACAGTGCCCAGGTCTTGCGTCGCCAACCCTTGAGTCTCAGGTTATGGGCGACCAGGCGCTTCATCAGCTGCAGGTCGTCAAACTTTCTCCATTCGCCTGCCACTGACATCTGTGAGCGCGATAGCACAGGCGCCAGTTCCAGGCGGAAGATCCACTCCAGTTCCTTCAGGCTGATGTCGTGACGGGTGATGACTTCCACCATGCGGGCATAATCGGCCTCGCGAGGCTCTCGCTCCAGCCACAGCGGGGCCAGGGCCAGCCACAATTCGCCGCGTTCATCGACCAGGGTTTGTGCGTCCATAGACTTCTCCTCGAACGGTGGAGGGGATGGTGCACCAGAGGCTTTGTCACCACAAGTGCGGACAGCGTGGACGTGGCTCGCTAGAATGACGCATTAACGCGTTATTGCATCAATACGTTATTGCACCAATACAGAGGGAAGCGGTTTCCACTTCCTATTTGAGTAAAGCGGTTCTCGCAGGGAACCGCGTAGAACGAAGAGGTATGTCGTGATCATCAAGCCCAAGGTCCGCGGTTTTATCTGCACCACAACCCATCCTGTCGGCTGCGAGAAGAATGTTCTCGAGCAGATCGAGGCGACACGTGCCCGTGGTCTCGATACGTCCAAGGGGCCGAAGAAGGTGCTGGTGATCGGAGCATCCAGTGGCTATGGTCTGTCTGCGCGTATCACTGCCGCCTTTGGCTATGGAGCTGACACGCTCGGGGTGTTCTTCGAAAAGCCTGGCACCGAAAGCAGGCCGGGTACTGCGGGTTGGTACAATTCTGCCGCTTTTGACAAGTTTGCCAAGGCCGAAGGACTGTACAGCAAGTCCATCAATGGTGATGCCTTCTCCCATGAAGCTCGTGACAAGGCCATTGAACTGATCAAGCAGGATATGGGACAGATCGACCTGGTGGTCTACTCCCTGGCATCTCCGGTGCGCAAACTGCCGGATACAGGAGAACTCAAGCGTTCCAGCCTCAAGCCCATCGGCGAAACCTACACCGCGACCGCCATCGACACCAACAAGGACACCATCATCGAGGCATCGGTGGAGCCGGCTACCGAGCAGGAAATCGAAGATACCATCGCGGTGATGGGTGGCGAGGACTGGGAACTGTGGATCAAGGCATTGGCCGAGGCCGGTGTGCTGGCTGAAGGCGCCCGCAGTGTGGCATTCAGCTATATCGGTACCGAAATCACCTGGCCGATCTACTGGCATGGAGCATTGGGCAAAGCCAAGGAAGACCTCGATCGTGCTGCTGCTGCCATCGATGAGTCTCTCAAGACCAGTGGCGGCGGTGCCAACGTGGCCGTGCTGAAGTCGGTAGTGACCCAGGCCAGTGCCGCCATTCCTGTGATGCCGCTATATATCGCCATGGTCTACAAGATCATGAAGGAACAGGATATCCACGAGGGTACCATCGAGCAGCTCAATCGCCTGTTCGGCGAACGTCTCTATGGCGGCCTGGGCCTGGCGACCGATGACCATGGCCGCCTGCGCCTGGACGATTGGGAGCTGCGTGACGATGTTCAGCAGGCCTGCAAGGACCTGTGGGCCAAGGTCACCACCGAGAACCTGTCCACCATTACCGACTATTCCGGCTACAAGCATGAGTTCCTCAAGCTGTTCGGCTTCGAGCGCAAGGACGTGGATTACGACGCGGATGTCAATCCGGAGGTGAACTTCGACGTCGTCCAGCTGTAAAACGCATCATGGCAAGCGCTGATGGCACAATCTGCTCGTGACCGATATCGATAGCGCCACGCTAAGAAAGCGCGAATAAATCGACGAGCATGCCCAAGCGCAAGGCGCACGGAGCACAGGAGTCGGAGCATATGGGTTATATGCGAGGATTCCGCGCACCGCGCAACGTGGTGATTGGGCTGCGCAGACATTTATGCAACGCTTCCTGTACGCCGCCGGATATGCCTCCGGCGGTGTACCTTATGCACAAAGTGAATCAGCGCTGATGTATGCGCTCGGCTAACGTAGAATGGGTTTATCGCCAGCATTATTTTGAGATTTTCCCATGCCCAACCCTTCGATCACCACTCGTTCACCGGCATTGTTGCGCCAGGTGGGAATTGTGGTGATGCCCGGGTTCTCCCTGCTGGCTCATGCCTGCGCCACTGAACCTCTGCATGTGGCCAACCTGTTGTATGGCAAGACACTCTATCGTCTGACCAGCTATTCCTGTTCTGGCGAGACGGTGACCAGTGCTTCACAGCAAACCGTGCAACCTAAAGCCTCCATTGATGACTCTCCGGTGCAGCCTGACATGGTGCTGGTCTGCGGGCCGGCCAAGCTGCCGGCAGGAATACCCGACGAGCTGGCAGCCTGGCTCAAGCGCCTGGCCGCGGCTGGCGTCGTGCTGGGGGGAATTGGGGGCGGCACCGAGGCACTGGCGCGGCTTGGGCTATTGGATGGCTATCATGCCACCTTGCCCTGGCAGCGCTTTGAGGCTTTCGCACAGGCTCATCCCCGGGTGCGCCTTTCCCAGCAGTTGTTCGAGATTGATCGTGATCGCATTACCTGCGGGGGAGGTACTGCGGCCATGGACATGATGATTACCCTGGTGGAAAGTCAGCATGGTCCGGCGCTGGCGACGCGGATCTCGGAATACTTCGTCATGGAACGCATCCGCATGGGCGATGAGCCTCAGCAGGTGCCTTTGCGTTCACGCCTGGCTCATGCCCCGGAGAGCTTGATCGAGGCGGTCCAGTTGATGGAAGCCAACATTGAAGAGCCGTTGACGACCCATGAACTGTCCGAACACCTCGGGATTTCCCGCCGTCAGCTGGAACGCTTGTTCAAGAAATACCTGAAGTCAGTGCCGAGTCGCTATTATCTTGATCTGCGCTTGCAGAAAGCCCGGCGCATGCTGCGTGAAAGTGATCGACCGGCTGGAGAAATTGCCCTGCAGACAGGGTTTTCCTCTGCTGCCCATTTCTCCACCGCCTATCGCAACCACTTTGGCATGACGCCAAGGGAAGAGCGACTGGGCTGATTCTTGCTCCGCTGATTGCCACCAACCGGGGTTGCCACCCGCCGGGACTACTGCCAGCCAGGATTACCACCCATTGACGCTGAGGAAGCTTCAAGGAATGAAGACCATGGCTATCAAGTTTCGTCGCTCGACTGCTGCGGATGGACAATGCGCCATGCGAATCTGGAGGGGAGCCGTGGATGCGACTCACGATTTCCTTTCCGAGCAGGACCGACACGATATAGAGCAGGAGCTGGAGAGATTCCTGCCGAATGCTCCCTTATGGCTGGCCGTCGACAGCCAGGATAGGGGGCTTGGCTTCATGTTGCTCACGGACTGCCACATGGATGCCTTGTTTGTGGATCCCGAGCACCGCGGGGCCGGTGTGGGGCGAGCTCTGGTCGAGCATGGCCTGAGTCTGTGTCCTGCGCTGAGCACTGACGTCAATGAACAGAATGTCCAGGCAGTGGGTTTCTATGAGCGCATGGGATTTCAGCGTACGGGGCGTTCCACTACCGACGATCAGGGGCGCCCCTATCCGCTGATTCACTTGCGCTATCCCAGTAACGAATGAGCCAGTAACGGACGAATCAGAAACAGCTGAATCAATGATGCTGCAGCCATAACGACTGACGCACGTCGATTCCATGGTCTTTCGTGATCTCCCCATCTGACGAATCCAGAGAGATGTTCTGGATTCTCCTCTATATGTATATACATAAGTGCGGGCTCAAGCATGCCGCCCTTGGTCTCCCGGGGTGTTTCCTGCCGATTTTGTGTCTAGGAAAAAATAATGGCGGTCGATTTCATCTTAATGTATATACATATTGTGCTGCGTATGTAGCATCGACAGGCCCACTGACCCATGCCGAGGGTGGTTCGACGACGCCTCTCGGCCGTGCTGCAAGGAATCCTTCGCATGCCGAACAATGACAACAAGCTGCCCGACAAGAAATCTCTCAACAAGAAGGTGTTTTTTCCGGTCTTTTCCATCGTCATCCTGGCCGTGATTGTCGGCATGACGAATAACGAGTTGCTGGTGGAAATCACGCGGAAGATTTTCTACATATCGTTATCCGACTTCGGTTGGCTGTATCAGCTGATCGCGGTATCGGCCCTGGTGATCACTTGCGTGTTCTTCTTTTCCCGGGCAGGGCGCATCCGCCTGGGGGGAGAGCACGCCAAGCCCCGGTTTTCCATGCCAGCGACCTTCGCCATGGCACTGACCGGAGGGATTGCCACCGGTGTGGTGACATATGCGGTCAATGAGCCGGTCATCTACCTGGGCAATATCTATGGTGAGCTCAGCCAGCAGAGCTTTGCCGCCGGCAGCAATGACGCGGCCGTCTTTGCCATGGCTCGCAGCTTCCACAACTGGAGTTTCATCCCCTACGCCATCTACTCGATCGTTGGCCTGATGATTGGCTACATGCACTACAACCGTGGCATGCGCTTCTCGATATCCGCCACGGTCGCTCCAGTGCTTGGCCGCCACGGCGATGCACCCTGGGTGCGAGGCCTCATCGATGTGATTTCGGTGCTGGCTATCACCCTGGGGTTGGCATCTTCCATGGGCGCTGGCCTGGCGCTTATCGGCTCCGGCATCCAGGCGCAATACGGCATTGCCTCCAACCCTGTCACCTGGCTGGTACTGACGCTGGTGATCACCAGTATCTTCGTGATTTCCGCAGTATCAGGGCTCAAGCGAGGCATTCGCTGGCTGTCATCGATCAATGCCTATGTGTTCTACGCATTCCTGGCCATCCTGATCGTGGTGGGGCCTCTGACCTACATTCTCAGCCTATCCACGACCAGTTTCGGCTATTGGCTCAATCATCTGCTGAGCTGGTCATTCGACACCAAGGAATCCGGTGGTGAAGCGCTGGTGACCTGGTGGACGATGTATGACTGGGCCATCTGGGTCGCCTACGCACCATTGATGGGATTGTTTCTGGCGCGCATTTCCTACGGCCGAACCCTGCGTGAATTCCTGATTATCAACTGGGTGCTGCCTTCCGCCTTTGGCATCGTCTGGTTCGCCATCTGGGGTGGCTCGGCATTGAAGTGGCAGCTCGATGGCACGCTCGACCTGATCTCCGTGGTGCAGGAGCATGGCGCGGTGTCGGGGTTGTGGGGCTTTCTGCAGAACATTCCGCTGTCCGGGTTGCTGGTGCCGATGGCGATATTCACGTTGATTCTTTCCTTCGCCACGGCAGCGGACTCCATGTCGGCCACCATTGCGACCATCTGCACGCGGAACATCACCGCGGATGAGGAATCACCCAGAAGCCAGAAGGTCATCTGGGGGCTGTCGATCAGCGCCATTGCCTATCTGATGGTGGCCTTTGGCGGTGGTGCTCAAGGTGTCGATGGCATCAAGTACCTGGCGGCAGCCGGTGGCTTTACGGTGGTGTTCCTGTTTGCACTGATCCTGATATCGGCAGCCAAGGTGCTCCACGGACATATCAAGGGCGTCCCCGAGGCGGATGCTGAGCCAGACGGCCGCGTCGCGACGCAAGGAGCTCGCAATGAGTGATGTATCCATGCAAATGATGTCGGGCAAGCAGAAGAAGATGGACCAGTATGAGCGGATGGACCAGCAGGTTGTGATTGGCGATATTCCCTTGTCCTGGCGGGATGTGGTGAATGTTGCCCGCCATGCGGCTCCCCTGGTGTTGTCTCGCGCTTGTCGGGAAAGAGTGCAGCAAGCCCGAGACGTCGTTGAGCAGGTTGCGGCCAGTACAGTGCCTCACTATGGCATCAACACCGGGCTTGGTGCTCTGTGCCATGTGGTGCTGGAACGTGAAGCGCTATCGAGCCTGTCGAAGCATACGTTGATGAGCCATGCCTGCGGTGTCGGTGCCCCCCTGCGTGAGGATCAGGTCCGCGCCATCATGTGCTGTGCCGTCATCAACTACTCTCATGGCCATTCTGGTATCAGTCCGGCATTGGTCGAAAGGCTTGTCCAGCTGCTCAATGCCAACATCGTGCCGTGGGTGCCGTCCCGAGGCTCCGTAGGTTATCTCACGCATATGGCCCATATCGGCCTGGTGCTGATCGGCGAGGGAGAAGTGCTGGTCGAAGGCGGGCGGATGGCGGCGTCCGAGGTGCTGCGTCAACACGCTATCACGCCACTGGAACTGGGGCCGAAAGATGGCCTGAGTCTGGTCAATGGGACGCCTGCCATGACAGGGCTGGCCTGCCTGGTGCTGGACGATGCGGCGCGTGTCGCGGATTGGGCCGAGGTTGCCGGGGCAATGAGCTTCGAGGCACTGCGCGGCCAGCGTGATGCACTGGACCCGGCGGTGACAGGGCTCAAGCGCCACCCCGGGGTCCAGCATTCCGCAGGGATACTGCGCCGTCTGCTGACGGATAGTCCATGGTTGGAGCAGTGCCAGGGAGACCATCTGCAGGATGCGCTCAGCCTGCGTTCGATGCCCCAGGTACATGGTGCCTGCCGAGATCAATGGGAGCATGCCACGCGCCAGATCGATCTTGAACTGCAGTCAGCGACCGACAATCCCCTGGTCATCGCAGAAGATGGCCACTACCGAATTGTTTCCCAGGCCAACCCCCATGGTGCTTCCGTGGCCATGGCCTGTGACGTGCTGGCCATGGCAGTGGCCGAGTGGGGCTCGATGTCCGAACGCCGCAGTTATCGCCTGGTGACTCCCCAGGCCAATGACCTGCCTGCCTTCCTGACGCGGGAAGGCGGTATCAAGTCGGGCATGATGATTGCCCAATACACGGCAGCTTCCCTGGCTGCAGACAACAAACGCCTGGCCCAGCCGGCAGTGGTCGACAACTTCCTGACATCAGGACTGCAGGAAGACCATCTCAGCTTCGGCGAGAGTGCAGCGCTGAAGCTGGATCAGGCATTGGAGAACACCTATCAGATCCTCGCCATCGAAATGCTGCTTGCTGCCCAGGCGCTCGACCTGATTGAAGCACCGGGCTTTGCTTCGGGAACGGAGCTGGCGCGGAGACTGATCCGTGAACAGGTGGCCTATTACATGGAAGAACATCCCTTGCACCGGGATATCGAGAACTTGCACGCCTGGCTAAGGCACCCGCATAGCCTGAGCCCGTTCGCCGGCTATGTCGGCTGAATCCAGATGAAGAACGCCCCCAATCGGGGGCGTTCGAGACTGCTGACAAACTACTGACCGAACACTGCTGTCCCAGTGCTACTGATCGAGCACTGCTGTCTCAGTGCTACTGGTCGAGCACGAAAGGTGAGCTGTACTTGTCCACGTTGTCCTGGGTGACCAGGATGCAGTTGAACAGCTTCTTCTCATTCTCCAGGCCTGTTTCCCCGGTGTTGATGAAGGTATCGGCCAGGCGCACGGCTTCCTCGGCAAAGATGGCGACAGGCTGCAGTACGGTGTAGGCCAGTTCGCCGGACTTGATTGCCTCGATGGCATCCGGAGAGCCATCAAAACCACCGACCACGACGCCATCCAGGCGGCCAGACTCCTTGAGTGCAGCGATGGCCCCCAAGGCCATTTCATCGTTGCCGCTGATCACCCCCTGAATATCCGGGTTGGCCTGCAGCATGCTCTGCATCTTGTTATAGCCCTGGGTGCGGTCCCAGTTGGCTACGTCTCCAGCGACTCTGGTCAGGTCGGGGTACTGGCTGAGCACGGTTTCAAAGCCATTGGAGCGGGTCGCCGCATTGTTGTCGGAGGGTGCTCCTTTCAGTTCCACATAGTTGGCTTCATCGCCGACGCTTTCGACCCATTGCTGGGCCCCGATGGCTGCACCCTGGGCATTGTTGGAAACGAACTGCGCCTTGGCCAGCCCCTGTTGGTTGATTTCTGCATTGACGATGAATACGGGAATACCGGCATTCACTGCCTTGCGTACCGCGCCGATGGAACCGTCGGCATTGGCCGGATCGAGAATGATGGCCTTGGCCTGGTTGGTAATGGCGGTGTCGACCTGGTTGCTTTCCTTGTTGGTATCACCGACATGAGAGCTGACATGGGCCTGATAGCCGAGTTCCTCGGCCGTCTTCTTGGCCACCTCGCCTTCGGTGAACCAGTAGGGATTGGATGAGTCATTGACGATGATCGAGATCAGCCCCTTGTCCTGGGCACTGGCGGTACCCACCATCAGTGGGGTGGCAATGGCGAGAGCTGCGATCAGCAGACGCTTTCCTTTCATGAGCATAGCGATACACCTTCTGGTTTGTGGTTGTCAGTGGTCGTACACATGATGCAAGTGATGACAGTGGTCGAGGGGTCACGTTGCCTTGGCAGTCCGTGACGTTGCCTGACTACTGCCGTGGTGGGCATGTGTCGTTCCAGGTTCCTCGTCTTGTGGTGTCTTCTGCGAGGTGTCCTTGGACGAGTTCTTGGCCTTGCGGCCGCTGTACTGGACGCTGTTGAGCATGACGGCAAGCACAATGACAGTGCCGGTGAACACGGTTTGCCAGTAGGCCGACACACCGATGATCACCAGCCCATCGGAAAGGAAGCCGATGACGAAAGCACCCAGCAGAGTGCCGCGGATATTGCCGCGCCCGCCCGTCAGGGCGGCACCGCCGATGACCACGCCTGCGATGGCCGTCAGTTCATAGGTGGTGCCGGCAGTCGGGCCGGCAGAGGTCAACTGAGAGGACAGCACCAGGCCAGCCAGGGCTGCGCAAATGCCGGATAGCACGTAGACCGTGACCTTGACCTTCTTGACCGGCACACCGGACAGCTCTGCGGCACGGGCATTGCCTCCGGTGGAATAGACCCAGCGGCCGAAGGGGGTGCGATTCAGTGCCAGCATGCACAGGATGGCAACGGCAGCCAGTACCCAGACGCCTACCGGCACGCCCAGCAGGCGATTGAAACCGAGCCAGTCGAAGCCGGTATTGCCCAGGGCCGGGTCTCCGCTCAGGTTGTTGTAGGTGAGGCCATCGGTCATCAGCAGTGCAGCACCACGGGCGACATACAGCAGCCCCAGGGTGGCGACGAAGGCAGGCACCTTGAAATAGGCAATCAGCACGCCATTGATGGCACCGATGAAGGCGCCAAGCGCGCAGGTCAGGATGACCACAACCCACACCGGCGGATAGACCATCACGCCGAAAGCTTCGAAGGACACACCCTGCATCAGAAAGCCAGCGAAGACGCCTGCCAACCCCAGGGTCGAGCCCACCGAGAGATCGATGCCACCGGTCAGGATGACCAGCAGCATGCCGATGGACAGCAGGCCGAATATCGCCACATGGGACGACATGGTCAGGAAGTTGCTGGCGGAAAAGTAAACCGGCGATAGCGCGGAAAAAATGATGATGATCGCAATCAGGGCGAAGAAGGCGCGTCCATCAAGAAGCAGACGGGCCAGGTCGAAACCTTTCTGAGGGCGCGCCTGTGTCGTGGACGGTTTCGCGTGGGTTGCGGCTGGGCTGTTGTTGGACATTGTCTTGCACTCCGCTGATTCAAAGGTTCAGGCGGCCACGGACTCACCGGAGGCAGCCATGATCTGTTCCTTGGTGACGTCGGCCGAGAACTCGGCGACGATACTTCCGCGACTCATCACCAGGATGCGGTGGGCGATGCTCAGGCACTCGCCGACTTCCGAGGTGGAATAGAGCACGGCCAGGCCTTGCTGCCTGGCACCTTCGGCCAGCAGCTTGAACACTTCCGCCTTGGCGCCGATGTCGATGCCGCGGCTGGGTTCATCGAGCATCACCACGCGCGGATGCGTGGCCAGCATCTTGCCGATCACCACCTTCTGCTGGTTGCCTCCGGAAAGACTGCCGATCTCGGCGCTGCCACCGTCGGTCTTGATATGCACGTTGCGAATGGAGTCCTCGATCACTTCCATTTCCCGAGCCACGGAAGTGAAAAGCCCACGGGTGAAGGCGCCAATGCTGGCCAGCGACAGGTTTTGGCCCACTGGCATGGTCTGCACCAGACCATCGCGTTGGCGATCTTCCGGTACCAGTACCAGGCCCTGCTCGATACGCTGTGCGATGGTCAGCTGGGAGACATCGTGAGGGCCAAGCAGAACGCTGCCGCCACTGATGGGCATGCGTCCGGCGACGCTTTCGAGCAATTCGGTGCGTCCAGCACCCATCAGGCCGTAGATACAGACGATTTCTCCCGCGCGCAGGTCCAGTGACAGCTGGTTGACCAGGGCTCGATCAGGATTTGTCGGGTCGGTCACGCTGATGTCCTGCAGGGACAGGGCTATCTCGCCCATGTCGTAGCCACTGGGTGGAGAGCCAAGATCAAACCCTTCGCCCACCATGTTGCGCACGATCCACTCGAGGTCGATGTCCTGGCGCGGGGCGTAGGCCGTCATGCTGCCATCGCGCAACACGACAGCGTGGTCGGTGATCTGCAGTGCCTCTTCCAGGTGGTGAGAGATATAGACGATGGACACGCCGCGTTGCTTGAGGTCGGCGATGACCCGGAACAGCACTTCCACTTCCGAAGCAGACAGCGCAGAGGTGGGTTCGTCCATGATCAGGATGCGAGACTTGGTCGATAGCGCACGGGCAATCTCGACAATCTGCTGCTGCCCCAGGCGCAGTTCCTCCACTGGCGTCAGCGGATCTATCGGCTCGTCCAGCTCTTCCATCAGCAGGCGGGTCTGACGTTCTTCCTCGGCAAAGTCCACGCCCATGGGGCCGATCAGCTCACGTCCCATGAAGATGTTGTCGCGTACATTCAGGTTGGGTGCCAGGCTCAGTTCCTGGTGGATGATCGACACGCCATGGAGCTGGGCTTCGGTGGTGGAAGCGAAGTGCACCGGCTGGCCTTCGAGGAGAATGTCGCCGGAAGTGGGCTGCATGACACCGGAAAGAATCTTCATCAAGGTGGACTTTCCGGCACCGTTCTCGCCAAACAGCGTGGTGACCTGACCACGATGGATATCGAAGTTCACCGTCTTCAGGGCATGCACATTACCGAAGGATTTGGCGATGTTTCGTGCCGAGAGGATAGGGTCGCCGATCTTGCCTTCGTCGAGGAAAGAG
Source organism: Halomonas binhaiensis (assembly GCF_008329985.2). Taxonomy (NCBI): domain Bacteria; kingdom Pseudomonadati; phylum Pseudomonadota; class Gammaproteobacteria; order Oceanospirillales; family Halomonadaceae; genus Halomonas; species Halomonas binhaiensis. Next base: position 4,038,784 of record NZ_CP038437.2, on the reverse strand, counting down.
GGCTGGGTCGAATCGTTCTGCTGTGGGTCGGTCAAGGATGCATGGGTCATGATCGAAGGCCTCACTGGAGTTCGAGACTGACCGGAGTGACGAGCCAGTTGTCTGGGTTGATCAACTTGAATACCCCAATGACGCTGATGCTCTTGCCGCTCAGGCTTGAGGTGTCAATGTCCGCCAGCAATTGCTTCTTCATCTCGTTGTTGATGGCAGATCCGGCGTTCTGATACTCGATCTGGTTGGTGAACTGGCCAAACTTGATGGTGCCGGTCGCATCGCGCAGGTCCGTGCCGTTGATGGCAGGGCCGGTCTGCAGACGAATGCCCAGGGAATCCGGCAGGCCTTCGACCTCGATGTTGTAGATACCGGACTTGCCTTCTCCGACGACGCCGTTGAATGACACCGGCATGACAGGACCGATATCGGTGGCGACACCGTATTGCTCGCTGGCGGCCTGCTGGTCTGTGCTGATGGCATTGGCCAGGGTGACGGCATCGACCGCGCGGGAACTGACATCGTCACGAATCAATGGAAACTGTTCGGCACCAAAGCTCTCGGCGGAAAAGCCTGCCTGGCGGCTATCTGCTTCGGAGCCGATTTTCACGATCTTGGTGTCCAGTGCCATGGCGCCAAGGAGCACGGCAACGATGGCGATTCCGACAACTCGCCGACGCTTCTTCGTGGGCAGCGGACTGAGACTGGCGTACGTGCTCATGTTGCGACCTCTGTTGTTATGAAATGAGTTATGAAATGAGTGATGGATTGGGTTGTCAGGTTCGCCAATGCATCCAGTTACTGAGGCTGAGCTGGATTTCAGACCCAGGATTACGCTGTGTTGGTCGTGGGCATATTGTGGGCACCGAAACGTGCACCCAATGCCCGGGTGGCGATATCCACCAAGCCTTCCGCCTGCCAGGCGCTACGGCCGATGAACAGGCCACCAATATCGTCCAGTGCGGCCAGTTCCTCGCAATTCTCGGCGTTGACGCTGCCTCCATAGAGCACGGTCAGCGGTTCACCCCGGGAGTTGGTCGGCAGTGACTGACGGATCTGGCGATGCATGTGGGCAGCATATTCGGCACTGGCTGGGACGCCGTTCTCGCCAATGGCCCATACGGGTTCGTAGGCAATCAACACCCGGTCCAGGTCATGGCCATCGACACCCGCCAGCGCCATGCGGCATTGGCGTACCACCGTTTCGGCAGCGGCGCCCAGGGCTTTTTCTTCGCTGGTTTCACCGACGCACAGCAAGGGGGTCAGCCCTTTGTTCAGGGCGGCGTGGACCTTGCGGTTCAGGTCGATATCGTTTTCCGCGAAGTACTCGCGTCGTTCGCTGTGGCCCAGCTCGACGATCGTGGCGCCGCAATCGGCGACCATGCCTGGCGAGACTTCGCCGGTAAAGGCGCCGCTCTCTGCCCAATGCATGTTCTGGGCACCAACTTTTATCGGACTGCCAGCGAGATCACGGCACACCTGGGCCAGGGCAGTGAAGGGCGGGATCACAAACCCTTGCAGGCGTGGATCATGGAAAATCCTGGCCTGGGCTATCTGTTCGACATAGTGGGCAGCCTCGCTCAGGTTCTTGTTCATCTTCCAGCTGGTGCCGATCCAAAATGTTGCGTTTGGCGTTGTCATGGGCAATCTCCGCTAATCAGTGGGCGAGTGACAGGCCGTATTCCTCGATCCAGCCCAGGGACTCGAGCGTGCTGGTGCGTGGGCTGTATTCCAGAGAAATCAGCCGGTCGAACTTGAGCCGTTCAAGTTCGGCAAACAGGTGGCGGTAGTTGATTTCCCCGCTGCCGGGTTCGTGGCGCCCAGGGTTGTCGGCCAGTTGAATGAAACCGATGCGATCGAGGTAACGATTCAAGGTGGCGGTCAGTTCCCCTTCAGAGCGCTGCATCTGATAGAAATCGTGCTGAATCATCAGGTTGGGGTGATCCACTTGTTCGAGCAGCGCAATGGCCTGGGTCGTATTGACCAGGGGATAGCCTGGGTGGGTGATCGGGTTGAGTGGCTCGACCAGCAGTGTGATACCCGCGTCCTGTGTGGCTTGAGCCGCGTAACGCAGGTTGTCGATCAAGGTGTGTTGCTGTTGCTGTGCAGAGGTTTGCCCATCGGGATAGCCCAGCGGACAGTTGAGCTGGCGACAACCCAGGCGCTGGGCTGTCGCAATGGTGCTGGAGACGCCTTGGCGAAACTCCTCGCTGCGCTGGGGCAGTACCGCGATGCCACGCTCTCCTGCTTCCCAGTCTCCGCCAGGCAGGTTGAAGTGGGCTATCTGGACACCGGCACTTTCTGCCGCCGCGCGGATGGTGTCGGTGTCTGTGCAGAATGGATAAGGGTTGTGGAACTCCACATAACGGAAACCGGCCTCGCGCGCCATGGCGAAGCGTTCCAGGAAAGGCACCTCAGTGAACATGAAGGTGAGGTTGGTGGCGAACTTGAGCATGGTGGTCTCCGTCCAGGGTTCCCCGTGCAGGTATGGATGATGGCGTTGACTCGCTATCAAAGATTCACTAACGTGATTTTTAACAGCCAATGAACAAAATTTCAAAGCAGCAGAAAAAAACGAGACTAAAGAACGTGAAACCGAGACCTGAAAACCATAGCGAAGCCGACTTGGCACTGCGTGCTGCGTGGCTGTCCTATGTAGGGGGTTATACCCAGGCCGATATTGCGGATCGCCTTGGGGTATCGCGGATGAAGGTCCACCGCCTGGTGGCCATGGCCCATGACATGGGCGCCGTGCAGGTCTTTATCGAAGGATCGCCGGAAGCCCTGATCCTCCTGGAGGATGGACTCAAGGAGAAGATGGACCTCGAAACTTGCATCGTGGTGCCGGAGCTGCCTGCCGAGGCAGAAAATGCCCAGGCCAATCTGGGGCGTGCTGCCGCGCATTACCTGAAATCTCGCCTGGAATCTGGGGGTGTGGACGTACTGGGTCTGGGCTGGGGGCGCAGTCTGGCAGAGATGGTCAATTGCCTGCCGGTGATGGATTGCTCCGCCGTACGCATGGTGCCAGTGCTCGGCAGCGTGGTGCGCAAGATGTCCCTCAACCCTTATGACGTCATCCACCGGCTGGTCGACAAGACCGGTGGCGAAGGCTATCTGCTGCCCGTGCCGCTGTTCGCCGATACCGCCCAGCATCGCGAAGTGCTGATGGCTCAGCGCAGTGTCCAGGATGTGATGGGGGTTGCTGTGCAGGCTGACTTGACCATGGTCGGGCTCGGTGCCGTACCGGACATGGGGCATTCGTTGTTGATGGAACTGGGGGAGATCGACGAGGCCGCCGCGGAGAGCCTGCGCGAAGCGGGAGCCGTGGCCGAGATCCTGGGCCAGTTTCTGGATGCGCATGGACAGCGTGTCGAGTGCGGCATCAATGAGCGTGCTCTGGGATTGTCCATGGAGCAACTCCGTCGCCACCACATCGTTGCGGTAGCCGGGGGAGAAGAGAAAGTCGAGGCGATCCGCGCAGTGCTGGCCAGCGGTCTGCTCAAGGGGTTGATCACCGACGAAGCCGTTGCTCGCCGGATTCTCGCCTCAGCAGACGCTTCATCAGACTCCCTATAAAGACCGGGGAGCGCCGAGAGCGCGACAGCAATGTCAGGCAGGCAACGATGCCAGGCAGGCAACGATAGTCATCAGCGTGACAGTCAGCAGAACGATAGCCATTAAGCGATAAAGACAACAACGACGACTAGAACGACGACAAAGAATGACAGCGATAAAAACAAGCGGGAGATACGCGCATGCCAAGCACAGTGCCAGCTTCGCTGGAAACCGATGTGATCATCGGCCTGGATGCCGGTACCTCGGTGATCAAGGCCGTGGCTTTTGATGGCCAGGGCAAGGAACTGGCCAAGTCTCAATGCAGTAATCAGCTTCATCAGTCCGCTTCGGGCGGGGTGGAGCAGAGCCTTTCCGGCACCTGGGATGCCGCCTTGACCACGCTCACCACATTGCTCGGGGAGCATCCGCAACTGGTGCCTCGCCTGGCAGCCATTGCCGTGACCGGTCAGGGCGATGGCACCTGGATGATCGACGCCGAAGGTCATCCTGTGGGGAATGCCTTGCTCTGGCTCGACAAGCGTTCCAGCGACATCGTTGCCCACTGGCGTGCCACGCGGACTGGCCCCGAAGCCTATCGGCGCACGGGAACAGGGCTCAACCAGTCACTGCAGAGCGGCCAACTGGCCTGGCTCGAGACACATCATCCTGAGCAGATGGCCAAGGCCGCCACGGTCTTCCACTGCAAGGACTGGCTGTACTTCTGTCTCACTGGAGAGCGTGCCACCGATCCGGCGGAAGCGCTGTGGACCTATGGCGACTACCGTAGTGGCGACTATAGCGAAGAGGTGCTGGAAGGCTTCGGCCTGTCCCGCTATCGCGACCTGTTGCCTCCCATCGTCGATGGCAGTCAGGAGCATGCTGCGCTGAATGCTGACGTGGCCCGAGCCATTGGCGTACGAGCGGGGCTTCCGGTGGTGCTGGCGCCGGTGGACATGCTGGCTACGGCATTGGGTGCCGGTGTCTATGAGCCGGGCAAGCGTGTGGCCTGCAGCATCATCGGCAGCACCGGGGCGCATCTCACCGTGCGCGAGGACATGCGTGATGTCGTGCTCAGCAACCAGTCCTGCTACACCATGCCCTGTGTGGCGCCGCAAACCTGGGTTCAGCTGTGCTCGAACATGGCGGCGACGCTCAATCTTGAATGGTTCCTCAAGGGCTTGAACGAGATGCTCGAGGCCCTGGGGGAAACTCCGCTCAATGCGGAGGGTCTGCTGCCGCGCCTGGATGATGCTCTGGCCCGCACGGAACCAGGGCGGGTCATCTACCACCCTTTCATAAGTACCAATGGTGAGCGGGGTCCATTCTTCAACCCCCGCGCCCGGGCCCAATTCCTGGGGCTCGACAGTGGTACGCATCAGTTGCATATGGTGCGTGCCATCTATGAAGGCGTCGCTTTTGCTGCCCGTGATTGCTATCACGCACTGGAAGCACACCCGGAGGAGCTGCGTCTGACCGGGGGTGCGGCACGCTCCCGGACGCTATGCAGCATCCTTGCTGCTGTCATGGGGGTACCGGTGCGGACATTGACCCGGGATGAAACGGGGGCGGCGGGAGCCGCCATGGTGGCCAGCCTTAGTTTGGGCCATCACCGCACTCTGGCGGATGCCTGCCAGACCTGGGTGACGCCGTTCCTGGCAGAAGAAAGGGTCATGCCTGATCCCGACCTGCAGAACCTTTATGAGCGCATGTTCGGTGTCTATCGCCGTTCCTATGCCAATGCCGATGGTTTCTGGCGCCATTTCGAGCGCGTTACTGCCGAGTTTTAGAACCGGATGTGCGTCCGGAAGGAGACATGTGGATGAGCGAACAAGATCCTCTCTATGACCTGCTGGTGATCGGCGGAGGCATCAACGGTGCGGGTTTCGCCCAGGATGCGGCAGGGCGAGGGCTCTCCGTGGTGTTGTGTGAAAAGGACGACCTGGCCCAGGGCACCTCATCACGTAGCGGAAAGCTGGTGCATGGCGGGCTGCGTTACCTGGAATACTACGAGTTTCGACTGGTGCGGGAGGCCTTGCGAGAGCGCAGTGTGTTGTTGAAGAAAGCGCCACATATCATCTGGCCGATGCGTTTCGTGTTACCTCATAGCCCCGAACAGCGCCCCGCCTGGCTGATTCGCGCAGGCCTGTTTCTCTACGATCACCTGGGGGGCAAGGATGACCTGTTGCCCGGCAGTCGCAGTCTGAACATGCTGCGCTGCCCCGAAGGCCAGGCGATCAAGGACGATTTTCCCAAGGGCTTTGAGTATGCGGACTGCTGGGTCGATGATGCTCGGCTGGTGATACTCAACGCCCTGGATGCCCAGCGCCTAGGGGCCAAGGTTCATACCCGTGCGTCCTGTGCTTCTGCCGTGCGTCAGGGCGACTACTGGCAGGTCGAACTGAGCTGCCGTCATCCTGACGGAGGTCTCGAATCAAATGGAGAGACCATTCGGCTACGCGCCAGAGCGGTGATCAATGCTGCGGGACCCTGGGTGGATCAGGTGCTCAAGGGAGCCCTGGGTAACGTAGACAAAGTCGATGCAGGCGAAGTTAGTGCAGGCGAAGTTAATACAGGCAAAGTTAATATAGACAAGGGCAATGCAGACAAAGGGCGTGTGGACAAGAGCGAAGCCGACAGAGATCGCGTCAAGCTGGTCAAGGGCAGTCACATCATTGTGCCCAAGCGCTATGCCACCGCAAACTCCTACCTGCTGCAGAACGATGACAAGAGGGTGATTTTCGTCAATCCCTACGAGGGCGACAAGCTTCTGGTAGGCACCACGGATATTGTCTATGAAGGTGATCCGGACAAGGTGGCGATCGATGACAATGAAATCGACTACCTGCTGGGGGTGGTCAACCGCTACTTTGCCGAGCCATACAGCCGTGACGATATCCTCGACAGCTTCTCCGGCATTCGTCCCTTGTTCGATGACTCGCGGGAGAACCCCTCGGCGGTGACTCGGGATTATGTCTTCGATATCACCGATGAAGACGGTAAAGCGCCACTGTTGTCAGTGTTCGGCGGCAAGATCACGACCTATCGCAAGCTGGCAGAGCATGGCCTGGAAAAACTGCGCCCCTATTTCCCGGAGATGGGCGAGGCCTGGAATGACGCTTCTCCTTTGCCCGGCGGCGACATGCCCGGGGCTGATTTCGACGCCTTTCTTGCTGGTCTGGAACATGATTACCCTTGGCTTGAGCATGCCACGCTCAAGCGTTATGCGCGCCTGTATGGCACTATCGCCCGGCAGATTCTGGGGGAAGCCAAGGGCTATGAGGACCTCGGGGAGCAGCTCGGGGCGGATCTATACGCGCGGGAAGCACGCTACCTGATGGAGCAGGAGTGGGCTTGCACGGCAGAAGACATGCTTGAGCGGCGCACCAAGCTGTACCTGGTAATGAATGATGAAGAGGTTGCCCGGGTCAGGGCTTGGGCGAAAGCACAGAAAAGTGCGGCTGATAGGGTAACGATAAAGGAGAAAAGGCGCGTGGTCAGTGAATAACCTTTACGCCTTCTTTTGCGCCGCAGGGGTTACCCCTGCGGCGCCGTTTTTCAGGTGTACCGAAAAGTAACCCGAGCTTGTATCACACGAACAGCTGCTGGAGCTTGCGCTGGTTTTCCAGCGTCAAGGCGCAGGCATCGGCGGCTTCACGTCCCTTGACCACAAAGTGCTCGTGGAAGAACTCGGTGTGCACGGCATGCTCATGGAAGTGGTGGGGAGTCAGCACCACGGAGAGCACCGGGACTTCGGTGTCGAGCTGGACCTTCATCATGCCGTCGATGACTGCCTGGGCGACGAAATCATGACGATAGATACCGCCATCCACGACGAAGCCGGCGCCAACGATGGCGGAATAACGGCCGCTCTTGGCCAGCATCTTGGCCTGAAGCGGAATCTCGTAGGCACCAGCAACGCTGAATACATCGACCTGGGAAGCGTCGATGGCATGCTTTTCGGCCAGGGTGGCAATGAAGGATTCCCGTGCACGGCCGACGATATCGTCATGCCAGCTGGCCTGGATGAAGGCGATGCGGGGAGTTTGACTAGCATTAGGCTGATTCATGGTTTTTCCTCTACAAATCACCAGAATCAGGGCAAGCGGACGCCGACGCTGACACCGCCTGTCCAGGCAATGCCAAGCGTTTGCTACCGTTCTCTTCCATCCGGACTATCACCGTCGGCTTCGGATTCTCACCGAATCTGCTGACCCCTTCCGCCAGTTCATCATGGTGGCAGAAGGGCGCTCGCGGGCTGACTCTCTGGCGCGCTTGAAGTGGCGCCGTTCGAGAGATCACCGCCGGTGGGGACTTTCACCCCGCCCTGAGAACTTATGTCGCCAAGCTGAGTGCATAAACTCTGTTTACGAGTCATGCCAACGAGCTTATTGACCCATTTGCCGCACATATTGCGACGCACCACATTCTAAAGAGTGTGCCAGTTCGCGTCGAGTCTCTTGCTATCAGTCTGCGCCAAGGAGGCTCAGCTCACTAGGGCTAGCGCCTTTTTCACTACATTCTCGACGCTGAAGCCGAAGTGCTTGAACAGTTCGCCCGCTGGGGCGGATTCACCGAAGGTGGTCATGCCCACGACATCGCCATCGAGGCCGACGTATTTGCTCCAGTAGTCGCGGTGGCTGGCCTCTACGGCCAGGCGTGCACGTACCGCGTTAGGCATTACAGATTCGCGGTAGCCAGCATCCTGCTGATCGAACACATCGCAGCAAGCCATCGACACCACGCGCACTGCACGGCCTTGCTTTTCCAGTTCGGCCGCAGCGTCCATGGCCAGGGTCACTTCGGAACCGGTGGCAATCAGGATCAGCTCCGGCTTGCCCTGGTGTGTATCGGCCTCGTGCTTGAGCACATAGCCACCGCGCTGGATGTCGGCCAATTGCTGCTTGGTGCGCGGCTGATGCGGCAGGTTCTGGCGCGACAGGATCAAGGCGGTGGGGCCGGATTGACGCTTGATGGCCGCCCCCCAGGCCGCGGCGGTCTCGGTGGCATCGCAGGGACGCCAGGTGCTGAGATTTGGTGTTGTGCGCAGGCTGGTCAGTTGCTCGATGGGCTGGTGAGTCGGGCCGTCTTCACCCAGACCAATGGAATCATGGGTGAACACATAGATGGCCTGCTTGCCCATCAGCGCCGCCATGCGCACGGCGTTGCGCATGTATTCCATGAAGATCAGGAAGGTCGCGCCATAGGGGATGAAGCCACCATGCAGGGCGATGCCATTCATGATCGCCGCCATGCCGAACTCGCGTACCCCGTAGTGCAGGTAGTTGCCGTCGAAAGCGCCTGCGGCGGGGTTTTGGGAAGAACCTGCGGCAGGATGTGTAGAAAGCTCGCCAGTGATGGCCTTGGCGCCGTTCCAGAACGTCAGGTTGGACGGTGCCAGGTCAGCACTGCCACCGAGCAGCTCGGGCAGGGCCGGGCCCAAGGTGTTGAGGCAGTTGAGCGAGGCCTTGCGTGAGGCGATGCTTTCCGCGTCGTCCTGAGCCTTCTGCAGCATGGCCTCGGTAGGCAGTTCGCTGGGCAGTTTGCCCTGCATGCGGCGCAGGAATTCCTTGGCCAATTCCGGGTGCGCTTCGGCGTAGCGGTCGAAGCGGGTCTGCCAGGCCTCTTGGGCCGCCCGGCCTTTCTCCAGGGCATCCCAGGCTTGGTAGATCGGCTCGGGGATATGGAAGGGCGCATGGGGCCAATCGAGCTGTTCACGTGCAGCGGCGACTTCGGCCTCGCCCAGCGGCGAGCCATGGCAATCTTCCTTGCCCTGCTTGTTGGGTGCGCCGAAACCGATCACGGTCTTGCAGATGATCAGGCTGGGGCGGTCGTCCTGAGTCCGGGCCATGTCGATGGCGGCCTTGATCTCTTCCGGCTTGTGGCCATCGACAGCAGGCACCACGTGCCAGCCGTAGGCTTCGAAACGCTTGGCCGTGTCGTCGGTGAACCAGCCTTCGACTTCGCCATCGATGGAGATGCCGTTGTCGTCATAGAAGGCGATCAGCTTGCCCAGCTTGTGGGTTCCGGCCAGGGAAGCCACTTCGTGGGAAATGCCTTCCATCAGGCAGCCATCGCCGAGGAAGCAGTAGGTGTAGTGATCGACGATGTCATGGCCAGGGCGGTTGAATTGAGCGCCGAGGGTGCGTTCGGCCATGGCCATGCCGACGGCATTGGCCAGGCCCTGGCCGAGAGGGCCGGTGGTGGTTTCGATGCCACCGGCGTAGCCGTATTCGGGGTGACCGGCGGTCTTGGCATGGAGCTGGCGGAAGTTCTGCAGCTCTTCGAGGCTCATGTCCTCATAGCCGGTCAGATGGAGCAAGGAGTACAACAGCATGGAGCCGTGGCCGTTGGACAGCACGAAGCGGTCACGATCGGCCCACTTGGGATCGTTCGGGTTGTGGACAAGGTAATCGTTCCACAGCACTTCAGCGATGTCAGCCATACCCATGGGGGCGCCAGGGTGGCCGGAGTTGGCCTTCTGGACGGCATCCATGGATAGAGCGCGAATGGCATTGGCAAGCTGGAATCGAATCGTCATGGGAAATCCATTGTCTTGAGCTACGAGCTACGAGCTACGAGCTACGGGCTACGGGCTACGGGCTACGAGCTACGGGCTACGGGCTACGGGCTTCGAGCTACGGGCTTCGGGCTTCGAGCTACGGGCTTCGAGCTTCGAGCTACGGGCTTCAAGCGGCACTGGACTGCTCGTTACTCGCAGCTCGATGCTCGCGGCTTGTGTTCATGGCTTACGGCTTCGCGAGTCGTTCTGCGATCAGGGCTTCGAGTTTGCTCTGGTCTTCGGCAAAGCGGCGAATGCCGTCGGCAAGGCGGTCCACGGCCATGGCATCGGCGTTGTGGTGCCACAGGAAGTCGCTGTGTCCGATAGGTTGAGCAAGCGGTGAGAAGGGCTCGGTGGAGGGGATGGCCCGAGCGGCATTGCCCTGGCTGGAGGCCAGCTGCTCCAGCAGTTCCGGCGCAATCGTCAGTCGTGGGCAGCCAGACAGAGCCAGGACCTGCTCCACGCTACGGAAGCTGGCGCCCATCAAGACAGTGGAGTAGCCACCGCTGCTGGCGCGTTGGCATACGCTGCGCACGAAGCGCACGCCGGGATCTTCGTCAGCCTGGAATGTCTTGCCTGTGGCCTGCTTGTAGTAATCACTGACCCGGCCAACAAAGGGAGAAATCAGGAACACGCCTGCATCGAAACAGGCCTGAGCCTGGGCATCGCTGAACAGCAGGGTCAGGTTGCACTGAATACCTTCCTTCTCCAGCACCTCCGCTGCACGAATACCCTCCCAGGTGGAGGCCAGCTTGATCAGTACCCGATCACGCCCAATGCCTCGCTGCTGATAGCGCTCGATCAGTTCGTGGGCCTTGCGAATGCTGGCCTGGGTATCGAAGGAAAGCCGTGCCGAGACTTCGGTGGAAATGCGACCAGGGATGTGGGCGGCAATCTCGCTGCCCATGGCAACGGACAAGTGATCCACCGCCCGGCTTGCCCTGTCCGCCAGAGTGCCACTGTTGTCTATCTGGCCGAGAACGTCATTGATCAGCTCTTGATAGCCGGGGAGCTTGAAGGCCTTGAGGATCAGCGATGGGTTGGTGGTGGCATCCTGCGGCTGATAACGCTTGATGGCGTCGAGGTCGCCGGTGTCGGCGACAACGAGGGAATGCTGGCGCAGGGCATCGAGGCATGACATGGCAGAGACTCCTTGTGTGGGAATCTGATCATCTCCTGATCAAATGAATAGCGTGTTGGCCTGAGAGAGTCAAAGAATAATGCACGAATGATCTGGTTGTGATCATTAGACCAAAGGTGTAATTGTCCAGCGTTTATGAAGATGTTGTGGTTATATGATTGTTTTTAAACGATTCTAAGTGAGGTTGGTTGCTGCGTAGCAGGTGTGGAGGCTGCTCTCTTTCACTGTTCTTTTGTGCAACAGGTTTTACATATGTTCGTCTGGTGATACTTTGAGCATATGTTCGGCAGGATCCGAGACGTTCACCGGAGGAGAAACCCTATGTCTGATACTGCGTCTTCCTTGAAGGTTGCCATTGGTGGTGATGAGGCGGCCTTCGCTCTCAAGGAAATTCTGATTGCGCATATGCAGGAGCAGGGCTACCAGGTTGAAGATTTTGGTACCTTCAATGCTGAGCCGATCCTGTACCCCGATGTGGCCATCGAGGTGGCGACTGCGATCAAGGAAGGGCGCTTCGATCGCGGCGTGCTGGTATGCGGCACGGGCATTGGCGTGGCGATTTCGGCCAACAAGGTGCCAGGCATTCGTGCGGCCCAGGCTCACGATACGTATTCGGCGGGCAAGGCTCGTACCAGCAATGATGCCCAGATCGTGACGCTGGGGGCTCGAGTCGTAGGGCCGGAGCTGGCCAAGGATATCGTCACCACCTTCCTCGGCAAGTCATTTCCGGGTGGGCCATCCGCCGAGAAGGTCGCCAAGATTCATGAATATGAAGAGCGTCTCGCGGGGCCTTCTTCATCAGGAGCACCTTCACCAGAGGCATAAGTTTGCGGGTGCTACAGCTCTTCAGGAATAAGGTTCTTCAGTAATACGCTTCTTCAGTGACGCCATGCCCATGACATGGCGTCCATGACACAAAAAAGCATTGGCCACCTGCAGCCAGGTTCGGCAGCCGCTCTGTCCAGGGGGAATATCCCATGACCATTCTGTACAACGATCCCAGTGATTTTCCTGAACAGGCCCGCCTGGGGCTGGTGGCCGCTCATCGCGACAAGCTGATGGCGGTGTACGGCGGCGTCGTGCGCAGCACGCGTAGCAAACCGGGTAGTGTGGCTGTCGTCATTGGCGGTGGCAGTGGCCATTATCCGGCTTTTGCCGGCCTTGTCGGGCAGGGGCTGGCTCACGGAGCGGCCATGGGCAACCTGTTTGCATCACCCTCGGCCCAGCAGGTCTATTCCGTGGCCAAGGCTGCTGATAACGGCGGTGGTGTGCTGCTGACCTTCGGCAATTATGCCGGTGATGTATTGCACTTCGGCCAGGCGCGAGAACGTTTGATTGCAGAAGGCATTCCCTGCGAAATCGTCACTATTACAGACGATGTGGCCAGTGCATCACTGGAAGAGTTCGACAAGCGTCGGGGGATCGCAGGTGATCTGACGGTGTTCAAGGCCGCTGCAGCAGCAGCAGAGGCTGGTGCCTCGCTTGAGCAAGTAGTGGCAGTGGCCGAGGAAGCCAATCGCCGGACGCGCTCCTTCGGTGTGGCATTCGATGGGTGTACGTTGCCAGGGGCGGAAGACGCGCTATTCCATGTGCCAACGGGCAGGATGGCCATCGGACTGGGGATTCATGGTGAGCCTGGTGTCAGCGAGCAGGATATTCCCACGGCGGATGGTCTTGCCGAGGCCCTGGTGTCGCGCCTGCTTGAGGAGGTGCCGGCAGGCATCGAGCGTGAGGGTGCTCGGGTGGTTCCCATCCTCAATGGGCTTGGTACGGTCAAGTATGAAGAACTGTTTGTCGTCTATCGGCGTGTCGATGAATTGCTGCATGAGGCGGGCCTGACCATCATCGAGCCAGAGGTAGGGGAAATGGTCACCAGTCTCGATATGGCCGGTGTGTCGTTGACCCTGTTCTGGCTGGATGATGAGATGGAACAACGATGGAAAGCGCCTGCCGACACTCCGGCCTATCGCAAGGGCAGTGTGGCGGCGGCTGAGGCGCTGGATCCTGCCGAACTGGAAGCGATGGAGCGACAGGAAATACCGCCTGCCAGCGAGGCATCCAGGCAGTTGGCCAAAGGCGTGGTATCTGCCCTGGAAACGCTGGTGGCCACTGTCGATGCGCATGCGGAAGAGCTGGGGCGCATCGACTCCATAGCGGGTGATGGCGATCATGGCATCGGTATGCAGCGAGGCAGCAAGGCATGTCTCGAGGCGGCCCGAGAGGCCCTGGCAGAAGGCGCTGGTGCGCAAACGGTGCTGTCGTTTGCTGCTGAGCGCTGGGCTGATCGGGCAGGCGGAACTTCCGGTGCGATCTGGGGTGTCATTCTGTCTTCCATCGGTGAGGCCTTGGGTAATGACCTTCCGCTCAATGTCGATCGCCTGGTGCGAGGGGTGTCTGCTGCCAGTGATAACGTCATGAGCTTCGGCAAGGCGGTGCCCGGAGACAAGACACTGGTAGACGTGCTGGTGCCTTTTGCCGAGGCCGTGGCGGAACATGCTGCTGATGGTGTCGCGGTGACCTGGGAGCGAGCGGCTCAGCGGGCGGAAGAAGCGGCCCAGGCGACTGCGGAACTGCTGCCCAGGGTAGGGCGTGCTCGGCCCCTGGCGGAAAAGAGCCTCGGCACGCCAGATGCAGGTGCTACATCACTGGCGTTGATTGTCACGGCGCTGGTGCCGGTGATTCAGCGCTGCTCGTGAGTGTTACTTCAGGGTGTGCTTCAAAGCATTGCCGGCATTTCATCGAGTCATCGGGCTGGATTAGTCGGGTGGGATTTAGTCAGGCAGGTTTTTCAGACTGAGCTTTCTGACTGAGTTTTCAGACAGGTTTTTTCAGACTGAGAGGTATCCGCTCAGGTTATGCTAAGGTGACGCGCTGAAAGCCAGGTCGGGAACACAACATGAATGAGCGTCAGGACTCCGCCGATATCGCTTTGTACGTGACTCTATCCACGTCTGCTCAAGCGTGCACTCGTGGCAGTGGGGAACAGCGTCAGGAGCCTGGTCATCTGCATGATGGGCAATGGCGGCTTGGGTGCGGTGCTGATCACCCTGCGTCTGTGCCATCGGCGGTCGGCGCTGCGTCTGTGAGAGCGAAACACTGTATGCACCGGCCCTGGTGCAGAACAGCGAGCTGCGTGATGCGTTGTATGAGAATTCTACTGTGCGCCAGACTCTGGATCGTGCACGCCGGGCTGATATTGCCCTGATCGGCGTGGGCGATGTCAGCGAGAACAGCAATATGGTGCGCATGGGCTGGTTCACGCCTCAGGAAATCGCCGAGGCGCGTTTGTCAGGCACGGTCGGCGACATGATGGGCTATGACTTCATCGACATCCATGGTCGTCCCTCCGTGACTCCGATGCAGGGGCGCGTCATCGGCCTTAATATCCAGGACCTGACCCGCATTCCCGACGTGGTCGCCATTGCCAGCGAGCACACCAAGGCAGTGGGTATTCTCGGTGCCTTGCGCACCGGCGTGATTGACACCCTTGCCACTAGCGCGACCAATGCCCATACCATCATTCGCCTTGATGAAGCCACTCAGAGGGGGGAAGAGGTGGAGCTGGGGTAGTTGTGTTTTCCTGCCTGTGGTCAATAACCTCTGTAAGTGTCGTTGCTGTCTCGTTCAAGACTATTCACAGTTGACTGTGACGGCTTTGGCAATGCCATGGCTCGTGAATGAAGAATAAGTCGGATCAATAACTTCATGCGTGAGCACAGATATTCGTCTGAACTTGGTGCCGAGGAAGAGATTATTCAGTGGCGAGGAAAACTTGTTCCGAGGCTTTCATGACATTATTTGGCTTGCCGTGTAGCCCAGTGAAGGTGTCGTCACAATAACCAATACTTCGAGACCTGTTGGTGACATGGTCGAGAAAATTATTGCATATGGCTTGTTTTAAAGGATGCCTATGATTAATTTCGCAGGGAAGTTTCTACGAGTTTTAGTGCTGGGTGCTGTTTTGATAGTGCCTTTTTCGGTTGTGGCTGATGAGGCGGGTTTGCTTGAAAAAGCAGCAACGGCTTATACCAGTGCAGGAACTCTCGATGGCAATGACGCGAAGGAAAAGCTGATCGAAGCCAGGCAAGTATTGAAAGAGCTTATTGAGACTTACCCTGGCAGCGTATTCGCCAAGACGCTGGCAGAAGGTGGCGAGCTGGAAGTGGCCGATGGAAATATACTGTCACTTGATATCATCCAGCAGGACCTGTGTGCAATTGATGGCTTTGATTGTGTTATCCGGATGGCGATTGACGAGTCTCACGAGCTGAAAGGTGATTTATATAAGGTTCGTGGTCTTGTGGGTATCGTAAAGCTACAGGAAAAGGCCGGGCAATTGGATTCGGCGGCTGAGACGCTTGAAGACATCGAGGGAATTGTGAGCGCTATGCCTGCTGGCATGTCAAAGCTTGAAGCTTTGGACTATACCGCGGAAGCGTATGCCTTGGTGGGGAAAAAAGAAGCCCTGAGTAGAATACTTGATGATGCGACCGAAATTCAGGGCCGGGTGTCGAATGATATAGAACGGTCCGCTGCACTGAATTATATAGTGAGTATTCAGGTCGAGGCCGGCCAGTTGAATGAGGCACTCTCAACTTCAGAACAGATATCAAATGGTAGGTTTAAGCTTTACGCACTTTACTCTATCGGGAAAGGGCTGGTTGAAGCGGGCCGGTTATCTGATGCATTTTCAGCTGTCGCTCGGATGCCGGACGATCTAAAACAGTTGAAGTACGATGCTTTTATGCGTGTTGCGAAGGCTCAGGCCGAAGCGGGCCAGGTTGCTGAGGCGTTCTCAACGGCAGAAGCGATATCGGATGATGCGGTGAAGTCTTATGTGTTTACCGTCATTGCATTGGCTCAAGCTGAAGCGGGTGGAGAGGGTGCGGTTGATACTGCCTTTAGCAATGCTGAAAAAGCCGCGCAGGCTATAGCAGATGGCAAGGATAAGTCATCCATGCTTGCCGTTATTGCAAAAGCCCAGGCTGAAGCAGGGCGAGAGGATGCTGCAGATGCAACATTTGCGGCTGCTGCACAGAGCATTGACGCCATTGGGAATGATGAGTCCAGGCTGAGTAGTCTTCTGGAGCTCGCAAAGGCGCAGGCTGAAGCAGGTAGAGAAGAAGCGGCTGATGCAACATTTGCGGCTGCCTCAGAGGTGGCGTATTCCCTTGAAGATGGCTATGGAAAGCTGGATAGTTTTTCAGCCCTTGCTATTGCCCAGGCCATGGTGGGGCGAGAAAATGCCGCGAATGAGGCATTGGCTGAGGCTGAAAAGGTTGCCCAGCGTGTGACGTATATTAACTTCAGTCCCAGTCAAGTGCTTGTTGCCATCGCTACTGCCCAGGCTGAAAAGGGGCAGAAAGATGCGGTTAGCACAACGTCTTCGTCTGTCATAGCGATGGCGAAATCCATTGCTGATGATAGTACCAGGAACAGTATTCTATTGGACGTTTCTGAAGTGCAAGCCAAGGTAGGCCTGCTTGGTGAGGCACTCTCCACTGTGCAAATGATGGATATTAGTGAAGCCAAGTTTCATGCTTTGAGCAGGGTCGCCGAGACGCTTCTCGATCAACCGCAGTGAGATCCGTCCGGGATAATGATGAAACATAGGCTCTAGCCCCTCTGGGCAGCACTGTCGATGATAGGCGCTGCTTGCCAGCATCCAGCCACCGCTCAGGTGGCTTTTGTTTTTCTTTCCCTTCCTTTTGTTGATCTTCCCGGCCTTCCCGTTGTTGGTTTTGGTGCGCTTTTTGCTGTTCGTGCGTCCGTGCGCATCGCCGGTTGCTGAGCAGTGAGCACGCAGCGTATCCGCCTGTTTCGTGTGAGTTGATCTGATTGGTCAACAAATTTATTTCTATCTTCAGTGAATGTGCTTTCTATTGAAATAAAAGGGATTTTTGCAAGAATTTATAATAAAAACATGTTGTTAGTGTGTTCGTTGTGCATAGACCAAAGTGGCATTTTTAATTTCCCTCAACGAGGCTACCTTGAATTGGTCAACCAATTTAGAGGGATGTCCAATGAATGCCTCGTTGTCAGATAGTGACGCCAAGGACATTGAAAAGCTGAAGCAGCATGCCTATCGCATTCGGCGCAATGCGCTGCTGATGGGAGAGGTTCAGGGGCAGGGCTATGTCGGCCAGGCGCTGGGTGTGGCTGATGTGTTGGCCGTTGCCTATTTTCAGGCGCTCAAGTTCAAGGCCGATGACCCTGAGTGGGAAGGCCGTGATCGCTTTCTGCTGTCCATCGGCCATTACGCCATTGCGCTGTATGCCGCATTGATTGAAGCGGGAATCATCAGTGAGAGCGAAATCGAGAACTACGGCAGTGACGACAGCATCCTGCCCATGTCAGGCATGGCAGCTTATACCCCTGGCATGGAGATCACCGGTGGGTCTCTGGGGCATGGCCTGGGCATCGGGGTAGGGATGGCGCTGGGGCTGAAGCGCAAGAACAGCACCTCACTGGTCTACAACCTGCTGTCGGATGGCGAGCTCAACGAGGGCTCTACCTGGGAGGCGGCGGCTTCCGCTGGCCATTGGCAGCTGAACAACCTCATCGCCATTGTCGATGTGAATGATCAGCAGGCCGATGACAAGTCCTCGACAGTGCTCAACTACGAGCCGATTGCCGATAAATGGGCCGCTTTCGGTTGGGAAACCTGGCGCGTGGATGGCAACGATCTTGGCGCCTTGATGCACGCCTTCAGTGCTGCCATTGGCAGTTCGTCCGACAAGCCCCGCGTCATTATCTGCGACACCTTGATGGGGTGTGGCGTACCGCTGCTCGAAACTCGTGACAAGACGCACTTCATTCGTGTGGATGAAAACGAGTGGAGCCTGGCGCTGGAGCAGCTGGACGAAGTCTACGGGATCAAGTGAGGAGAGCAGAGATGGCGGCCAAGAAGAAACTGAAAACTTCGGCAATGATTGCATCCATTGCCGCAGAAGGGCAGCCGACGACATCGGCTCCATTCGGGCATGCGTTGGTGGAAGCCGCGCGCGATAACGACAAGATTGTCGGGATGACAGCGGACCTGGGCAAATATACCGACTTGCATATTTTCGCCCAGGAGTTTCCTGAGCGCTTCTATCAGATGGGCATGGCAGAGCAGCTGCTGATGAGCGCTGGCGCGGGCATGGCTCGTGAAGGCTTTATTCCGTTCCTCACGACCTACAGCGTGTTTGCTTCTCGTCGCGCCTACGACTTCATCTGCATGGCGATTGCTGAAGAGCGCCTCAACGTCAAGATCGTCTGTGCATTGCCAGGCCTGACCACTGGCTATGGACCGAGCCACCAGGCGACGGAAGATATCGCCATTTTCCGCGGCATGCCTAACCTGACCATCATTGACCCCTGTGACGCGATTGATATTCAGCAATCGGTCGCTGCCATGGTCGAGTTCGATGGGCCTGTCTACATGCGCTTGCTGCGCGGAAAGGTGCCCAATGTTCTGGATCGTTTCGATGACTATCGCTTCGAAATTGGCAAGGCCAAGCGCCTGATTGATGGCGGGGATGCGCTGATCATTTCATCCGGCCTCATGACCATGCGTGCCGTGGAAGCTGCGGATGAGTTGTTGGAAAAGGGCATCAAGGTAACGGTGGTTCACTGCCCGACCATCAAGCCTCTGGATGGGCAGACAATTGTGGATGAAGTGCGCCGTCACAGTGGCAAGCCTGTCTTCGTTGCAGAGAACCATTCCGTGGTAGGCGGCCTGGGAGAGTCTGTTGCCGCGCTGCTGATGCGCAGCAAGCTCAACGCAAATCTCGAACAGATTGGGTTGCCGGATGAGTTCCTGGAAGCCGGTGCCTTACCCACGCTTCACGACCGCTACGGAATTTCTACAAAGGAAGTCGTGAAAAGAGTGGAAGCCTCCGTTAGAGGATAGAGCTTGTATCAGGCTTTTGTGAAATGTCGGGCTGTAATCGGTTAGAGGTAAGTTGAGAAGGGTAAATGGTGTGTTGAACTTATAGGTGATGTGCTTTCTGCGAAATTGTTGTCTTGTTTTAAATCTGAAGTGTTTTATCTGTAGGCGGTTTGATTTTTTGTAGGTGGTAAGTGGGTGTTTAAGATCGATATTCAAGAATAAATATACAAGAGCAGTGGAAAATAGGAGCTACTGTCATGAAATTGATCAGCAGTATGTTAATTGCCAGCTCAGTGCTTGTCGGTTCATCAGCATTTGCAGCCCAGACGTTTCAAATGGCGCACAATGCCGCTGAAGGAAACCCTAAGTGGGAGGCCTCCGAGAAGTTCGCCCAATTGGTGGAAGAAGGAACCAATGGCGAGATCAAGATTGATGTGGGAGGGAATGCGCAATATGGAGATGATGTAGAAGCGCTGACCCAGATGCGTCTGGGAACCTTGGCATTCAGTGCCAATTCCCAGGGAACGACATCCTCAGTGGTCCCGCAGTTTGCAGTTCTCGGCCTGCCTTTTCTGTTTGACTCCCTGCCGGATGCGTGGCGAGTCATGGATGGAGAAGTCGGAGATGAGCTGAAAAAGATGGCTGAAGAAAAGGGCCTGGTGTTACTGGCACTTTGGGATAATGGCATCCGAAACGTCAGTAATAACAAACACCCTATCAATGAACCGAGAGACCTGAAAGGACTCAAGATCCGCACTCCACCAGATGAAATGACAGTGGATATCTTCGAGTCTCTGGGTGCCAATCCAACACCCATGAATTTTTCCGAGTTATATATCGCTCTGCAGCAGGGTGTGGTGGATGGCCAGGAAAATCCACTGATGAATATCTATTCATCCAAACTGCATGAGGTACAGAAATACATCTCCATGACGGGGCATAAGTATGAGTCCACCCCGGTGCTCATGAGCAAGATGGTATGGGACACCCTATCCCCTGAGTACCAGGCAGTGATTGTGGACGCTGCTGAGCAGGCAGGGGAATTCAATCGCCAGGCATCGCTCGCGGCGGATGAAGAGCTTCGCGGCAAGATGGAAGAGACTGGGGTCAAGTTCAATGACATCGATAAGCCCGCTTTTGTCGAGGCGACTGCTGGTGTGTATGACGCCTGGCGTGAGAAGTATCCAGAACTCGTCGACCTGGTCGTGAAGGAAGCCCGTGGTGACGCTCAGTGAGCGGGAGGTGGCAGTGATGAAGCTCTCCGAGGAGAGCCGCATCAGTGAAGTGGCTGCGGTCGCTTCACTGATGCTGGGCTCGAAACAACTGATCTATCAGGTCGCCAGATGGGGTGCCATCGTCTCTATTGTGGTCATGTTCCTGGCACTCATGGCCGGAGTGATCGTGAGATATGTGCTGTCGACCAACCTGGGCTGGGTGGCCGAGGTTCCCAATCTGTTTTTCCCGTGGTTGACCATGTGCGGCATTGTCGCGGCCGCTGCCAGAAATGAGCACATCGGCGTCGAGATCGTGATTGCGCGCCTGCCGGCATCGATGAAGCTGCTCGTGACCCTGGCCGTTGATGGCCTGGCGCTGGTGGCCTTCTCGACCATGGCCTTCCATGGGCTGAATGTCATTGAGATCGCTGGCGGCCAGCGCTTGCCCATCACGCATATTGCCATGTCGTGGGCGTACTGGTCGGTGGTGATCGGCTTTGCTGCCTTGGCCTTGGTGGCGTTGATCAACATTGGGTTGCTGCTGACCGGGCACTCCGAGTCCCAGGTATCCCATGGGGAGGAAGGGCTATGACCATCAATATGTTGCTTGGCTTCATCATCTTCATGCTGTTGGCCATGCCGGTGGGGTACTCCCTGGTCATCAGTGGTTGGGCGGCACTTTCCGTGTTTGGCTCCCTGCCATCCAGCATGGCGGTCATGAAGATCTTTCAGCCGACGCAAAGCTTTCCCTTGCTTGCCATTCCCTTTTTCATCCTCTCCGGCAGCCTGATGATGTCCGGCAAGCTGGGGCAGAAGCTGGTTGGCCTGGCTTCGATGCTGGTCGGCAAGTATCACGGTGGCCTGGGGCAGGTCTCCGTCGTTGGTTCCACCATCTTCGGTGGTGTATCCGGCTCATCTGTTGCCGAGGCTTCTGCGCTGGGCTCAATGTTGATTCCGTGGCAGAAGAAGGAAGGTTATCCAGGCGCCTTTGGTGCGGCAGTGACGTCTTCTTCATCGGTGATTGCCGGACTGATGCCGCCTTCGATTCCTTTGATCCTGTTCGCGGTGGTATCGAACTCTTCGATTGCCTCGCTGTTCATCGCGGCCGTGATACCGGCGCTGCTGCTGGCCTTCGGCATGATGGCGGCCTGTTACTTCACCGGCAAGCGCAGGGGCTTTCCACGCCTGCAGATGAAATACACTCGGGCCCAGGTGTGTTCGACCATCCTCGGTGCCTTGCCTGCCCTGATGATGCCGGTGTTCATCCTGGTGCTGCTGCGAGCCGGTATTGCGACGCCCACGGAAGTCAGCATCATCGCCGTGGCATACGCCATCGTGGTCAGTTCACTGCTCTATCGGGACCTGACTGGTGCCCGGGTCATGGCGGCTCTCACCAATACGGTGATCACCACCGGTGTGGTCATGCTGATCATCGCGGCGGCCAATATCATCGGCTATATCCTGACATCCGGTGGCGTCCCTCAAGCGGTGGCCAACTGGGCGGTGGAGTATCTCAAGCATCCCTTGTTGATCATTCTGGCCATTAACCTGTTGCTGCTGTTCATCGGTATGTTCCTGGACCTGCCGGCTGCCATTCTGCTGCTGGGCCCGACCCTGGTGTCCATTGCCAATGCCATCGGCCTGGACCTGGTGCAACTGGGCATCATGATGTGCGTCAACCTCAGTATCGGTCTGTTCACACCGCCCATAGGAACCACGCTGTTTGTTGCCTCGGCTATTGCCAAGGAGCGGATTGGCACGGTGGTCAAGGAGCTCGTACCGTTCTATCTGGTGGCTCTCATCGTGTTGCTGCTGGTGTCCTACGTTCCTGCCCTGATCATCTACTGAGGAAGCTGACATGGAAACGATTGTCTTCGCCGGACTTGGCGCCATGGGTTGGCCCATGGCGTCCAACCTCCGGGAAGGGGGCTTCGAAGTACTGCCCTATGATGTCGATGCTGGTCGTGTCGAGGTGTTCTATCGCGATGGTGATGTGTCATTAAATGAAGATGCGCTGACGCATACCGTCCGTCGCCTGGGCGAAGCGGATGCTCTGCTCATCATGGTGGTCAATGCCGATCAGGTACGGCAGTTATTGTTTGACCAGGGCATGGCTGAAGCTCTGAAGCCCGGAGCCTGCATTATTCAGATGTCGACCATCGCGCCGGGAGACGCTGCTGCTATTCACGCCGACCTCAAGACCTTGCGTACCGACCTGCACTATGTCGATGCGCCGGTATCCGGCGGTGTTGTGGGAGCCAGGGCCGGGAGCCTGACCATCATGTCTGCGGGTGAGCCCGAAGCCCTGGCCGCCTGCCAGCGAGCCTTTGAAGTACTGGGGCGTGATCTCTTCCATGCCGGTGATCGGGTGGGGCAGGGCTCTGCCTTCAAGGCCGTCAATCAGCTGTTGTGTGGTGTGCATATTGCAGTGGCGGCCGAAGCGTTGGCACTGGCCGAAAAGAATAGTCTCGATCTGGATGTGATGGTGCGCATGCTCGGAGGTTCTGCTGCCTCCAGCTGGATGATCAATGATCGCGGCCCGCGCATGATCCTGCCGCCTGGTGAGGTGACCAGCGCCGTCGATATCTTCTGCAAGGATCTTGGCATCGTCTGCGAGGCCGCCAGGCAGTCGCGGGCTTATACGCCTCTGGCCCAGTCCGCCTATCAATTGTTTGTCGCTTCTTCCGAGCGTGGTGAAGGCCGGCTCGACGACAGCCAGGTCATTCGCACTTATCAGTTGTTGAATGGGCAGTTGTTGAATGAACAGGATTCGGATGCAACCGCTCAGGCTGGGGAAGGTGATGCCTAGTTACGTGTCTGTCAGTACGGCAGCCTATGATGGCTACGCTTTCGAAGAGATATTTCCGTCATTGGCCCGTTGTGGCGTCAGGCAGGTCGAGGTCGCTTTCATTGAAGGTTATGTCGAGGCCTTTACCGATGACGATCTCAGTGTCGCCTATGCACGTGAACTGCAAGCGGAGATGCGTCGCCACGATCAGGAATGCCGGTATTTTTCAGGTCACATCGACCTTGGCGAGCGCAATGCCTGCCAGCGGCTGGAGGCGCGTTGCCGGTTTGCTGCCGAGCTGGGTGCCCGCTATGTGATCACCAATGCAGCGTCCATGGCTTCCAGCGACACTTTTCTGGCCCAGGCGGACCAGTTGGCTGCTATTGCACGAGCCCACGGTATTCGCATTCTGCTGGAGAATCCGGGGAACAGGGTGGCAAACCTGATCGACAACTCGAGTGATCTTCGCCCGATGATACAGCGCTTGGCGTCCGAAAGTTTCGGAATCAACTTCGATGTAGGCAACCTTCTTTCCCACTGTCCTGACCTGGATCCATTGACGGATTCGCTTGCCGCAATCTCTGATGTTGACCATTTCCATATCAAGTCCTGTTCCAGAGTGAAGGACGGCATTGTCTTTACTTCTCTGGGAATGGGCGACATCGATGAGGCGCCGCTGGTCAAGGAACTGTTCAGTAGGAGTATTCCATTTTCTCTGGAGCTTCCTTTTCGTCTTAGGCGTGACGCGGATGCACAACCATGGCGCCTGGATTTCTGTGTGCCAATGTCAGAGATAGAAGACAAAATAAAACACTCTATTGAGTGGGTGAGCGATATAAATCAGGAGATATGAAAATGTCACAATTGCTTGAAAATAAGGTATGCATTGTCACTGGGGCGGCGGGTATCAATGGCATTGGTCTGCGTACCGCAAAATTGTTCTATGAGCATGGCGCCAATATCGTGATTACCGATGTCAATGAACAGGCTTGTGATGAGGTTCGTGCTTTGTTCGAAGCTGGCCGATGCCTTGTCATGGTAAGTAATGTCACCAGCAAGGAAGACTGCCAGAAGGTGGCTGATGCCGTAGTGGAAAAATTTGGCCGTATTGATGTCCTGGTCAACAATGCGGGGATCACCCAACCTGTGAAATTCGATGAAATTCAGCCCCAGGATTATGATAAAATCCTTGACGTCAATCTGAGGGGGATGCTCTACATGTCTCAGGCTGTTACCCCGCAGATGAAACATCAGGCATCCGGTTCCATTGTCAATACGTCGTCCGTTTCTGCGCAGCGCGGAGGCGGGATCTTTGGTGGGCCTCACTACAGCGCTGCCAAGGCTGGCATGCTGGGGTTGGGCAAGGCCATGGCGCGTGAGCTTGGTGCTTATGGAATACGCGTCAACTCCGTGACCCCAGGCCTGATCGCCACGGATATCACAGGGGGCAAGCTGGATGACGCCATGAAACAGAAGATTCTGGAAGGTATTCCGCTCAACCGCCTCGGCACCCCGGAAGATGTCGCCAAGGCTTTCCTGTTTCTGGCGTCTGACCTTTCCGGCTATATCACCGGTGCTACCATAGATGTGAATGGTGGCATGCACATTCACTGAGTAATGCTATGCTGCCACTGTGCGCCTCGCCAGGGGCAGTATTGGATAATGGTATGAGTGATATTGATCCGAATCTGTTGGACAGACTAAAAGAGTTTGTTTCTGTCTCCGAGCTCTCCAAAGATGGTCGTTTGAAGCTACCTCCAGAGAGAGCCTTGTGTGAGCATTTCGATATGCACAGGACTTCAGTGAGAAACGTTCTCTCTGTCTTGCACAGTCTTGGGTTTATCGAACGCAGGCAAGGAAGTGGTACCTTCCTGAAAATGCCTGAGCCTGTTTTTATCCAACTGTATTTTGAACTGGCGCTAAAGCTCAATTACATTTCCGTGGATCATCTGGAAACTGCCAGGGAAATGTTTGAACGGGAAATTGTGCAGGCAGCTGCCGTCAATCATCAGGATCATGAGTTGGATCGCCTGGAAGCTCTATGTGACAAGATCGTCAACTCCACGGATGTGATGGAAGGGCTTCAGGCGGATTATGAGTTCCATGAACAGCTGGCCATCATGGCCAAGAACCCGGCCATATTGATCATCTTTCAGGGGCTTTCATCGGTGCTGAAGAAAGTGCTTCATCAACGCCGAGTGCTGGCTCGCCAGTCTCCTGTTTCTCAGGAAAAGACCAACGAAACCCATGTCGCCATTGTGGCTGCTGTCAAGACACGCAACCGTGAGATGGCTCGCCAGGCGATGGATCAGCACTTCGAGACCTGGAACCAGCAGACGATGCGCAGTTATAGCCAGGTGCCAAGCAGCCTGGCGGAAGAATGAGTTATAGCCAGGTGCCAAGCAGCCTGGCGGAAGAATGAGTTATAGCCAGGTGCCAAGCAACCTGGCGGAAGAGTGAGTTATCGCTGGACTCCTGCTGGCAGGAAGCCGGGTGTTCGGATGCGACAAGGCCACCTTGCTGGTGGCCTTGTCTCTTTGTGAGCGTAACGGCGGTGTTGTTTTACTGAGCCGTGTAGCCACCATCTATCACCAGGTTTTCGCCACTGATCATGCCGGAGCCAGGACCGGCCAGATACAGTGCCGCCATGGCGATTTCCTCTGGCTCGGCAAAGCGGCGGGTAGGAATCCTCTGTTTCATGGCTTCGCCGACGTCCCCTGCCCAGGCCTTGCGGCCTAGTTCAGTAAGTACCACGGTGGGGGAGATGGCATTGACATTGATGCCCCGAGGAGACCATTCCAGTGCCAGTACCTGAGTCAGGGAAATGACACCAGCCTTGCTTGCGCAGTAGGCCAGGTGCTGGTCCAGGGCAACCAGACCAGCTTGGGAAGCCAAGTTGATGATGCGTCCAGTTCCGCGTTCAAGCATATGGCGACCGACAGCCTGGCACATCATGAAAACGCTCTTGAGGTTGATCGACAACGTCTTGTCCCAGTTGGCTTCAGACATGGTTTCCGCTGGTTCAAGCTCCACGACGCCTGCAGAGTTGACCAGAATATCGATCCTGCCAAATGCTGAAATAGCCTCCTGCACAGCGCTTTCCAGGCTCTGCTTATCGGTCAGGTCGGAGACGATGCCGACAGCGTTCCCAGTCTTTCCTGCCTGGTGGGAGAGCTGAGTAGCAATGCCCTGAATATCAGGGTTGCGATCTATCAACACGACCTTTGCGTCCTGGTCGAGATAGGCTTCGGCAATGGCCTTGCCTATGCCGGCAGCGGCGCCGGTAACCAACGCTACCTTGCCGTTGAGTGACAGGCTGTAATGGAAGGACATGGATAAGGCTCCTCGTTACCTTGTGAATGGGCAGCCTGTCACTGCTGGCGCTGAGCGAGCAGTGATTCGACATTGTCATTGCTTACCACTGTCCAGGGAATGTTGTAGGTATCGCTTTCACCATCATTCCAGGCAAGGTCGGGGTATCGAGTCCAGGTATCGGATTGCGGCAGTTCATCAGCCTTGCCCAATTTTGCCAAGGCAACGTCCAGTGCTCCCTGTGCCTGGGCAGTAGCGTCCTGCAGGATGGTGGCCATCTGGCCTTGTTGCACGGCTTTCAGTGCATCGGTGATGCCATCCACGCCAGCCACGCTGATGTCGTCGAGGGAGAGGCCGCTGGCTTGAATGGCCTGAATGGCACCGATGGCCATTTCATCGTTCTGGGCAATGACACCATCGATTTCTCCACGATGAGCCGTCAGCCAGTTTTCCATCAGTGACAAGGATTCTGCGCGGGACCAGTTGGCCGTGCGCCGCTCCAGGACTTCGACATTGGGGTGTTCGGCGAGGACATTGTCGATGCCCTTGCCACGATCAATTTGTGCAGACTGTCCAATAGGCCCTTCGATGACGACGACTTTTCCTGTATCGCCCACCTTGTCGATGACTTCCTCTGCCACCATCTGGCCGGCCAGGACGTCATCGGAGCCGACAAAGGCAGCAAGTTGATCGGTATTGCAGCGGGTGTTGGAGCCGATGACGGGAATGCCTGCCGTGGTGGCCTGGATGACAGGGCCGACGCAAGCATTGGCATCGATGGGGACGAAGAGAATGGCGTCGTACTGGCGGGTGATCATGCTGTCGAACTGGCCGGATTGCACCAGCGCGTCGTAGCGGCCGTCAAACACGGTAATTTCGACATCGCCGCTCTTGACTGCCGGATGATCCTGCAGGGCGTTGCTCCACAACTGCATGAACTCACCTTGAAGGCCGTAGGTTGCCGCTCCAATGCGAATGGGGTCTGCGGCAAGGGCGGCGGTTGAGGTGGCGGCTGCGAGGGCGGAAAAGGCGAATCCTGCGAGAAGCTTGTTCATTGTGATCTACCTCGTTTGCGAGCTGTCGTATCGTGGTTCGTCGTTGCGGTTCGTTGCGATTGCTGCAGGGGATCGCCTGCGTGTCGTGCAGCGGCTTATTCGGCTGCGTGATTCCGCTATGTGATTTAGATACAGAGCATCAGGCATTTGCTATGCGCGAGCGGTCGAGCATGACGGCGATGACGATGATGGCGCCCTTGACCAGCTGCTGATAGAAGGACGACACACCGAGAAGATCGAGACCGTTGTTGATGACACCGATGATCAGCACGCCGAACAGGGTGCCAATGATGCGCCCCTTGCCTCCCGCCAGACTGGTGCCGCCAATCACAACAGCGGCAATGGCGTCGAGCTCATAGGCCACCCCTGCCTGGGGAAGGGCGGCGGACGTGCGTGCAGCAATCATCAGGCCGGCCAGCCCGCAGAGGACACCGGAAATGGCGTAGACAGAGAAGGTGATGCGGCGCACGTTGATCCCCGACAGGCGAGAGGCAGTGGGGTTGCCGCCCACGGCATAGACGTAGCGGCCAAAGGTGGTGTAACGCAGGACGAACCAGGCAAGGATGAAAACCGTCGCGAACAGGAGGACTGGTACGGGAATGCCAGCCACGGTGCCTTGGCCGAGCCACAGGAAGTGTGATGACAGGCTGGAGATCGGCATGCCGTCGTTGTAGATGTAAGTGAGTCCGCGCGCCATGCTTAGCATGCCCAATGTCATGACAAACGGCGGAATGGCGAAGCGTGCCACCATCACGCCATTGATGCTGCCCAGCACCAAGCCGGCTCCCAGGCCGAGAAGAATAGGCAGGATCAGGGAATAGTCGGCGCCGGCCCCGGCGAAACTGGCGGCAACCATGGCGGAAAAGGCCATCATGGAGCCGACGGACAGGTCGATGCCTCGGGTCAGAATGACAAAGGTCATGCCGATGGCCAGGACGCCATTGATCGATACCTGGCGCAGCACATTGAGCAGATTGTTGACGCCAAGAAAATATGGCGAGACCACGGACAGCACCAGGCACAGCACGACGAAGGCAATCACGATGCCATAGTTGCTCATGAAGGATGCCAGGCTATGATTTGGCTTGCCCTTGGAAGGCGGGGCGGAGGTCAGGGATGAAGACTGTGACATGGCAAGGTTCCTCGCCGTTTCTTGGGTTTTTGTAGAAGTTGTGTAGTGCTTGCAGGTGAGTTGCCGTAAGCGTCAGGAAGACAGGCGTACCAGGTTTTCCTGCGTCAGTTCTGCGCCAGATAATTCGCCGCTGACATGGCCTTTGCGGAATACGATCACGCGGTCGCTCATGCCCAATACTTCCGGGATTTCCGATGACGTCATGAGAATGGCGCGATCATCCTGGGCAAACTCCGACATGAAGGCATAAATCTCGCGCTTGGCTCCTACATCGACACCTCGAGTAGGTTCATCGAGCATGAGGATTCGCGGGTTGGTCTGTAGCCACTTGGCCAGCACGACCTTCTGCTGGTTGCCTCCGCTCATCTGCCGTACCGGCATGTCGATGGAGCTGGCCTTGATTTGCAGCCTGTCGATGAAAGGACGGGTCGCGAGGTTTTCCCGGGTTTCATTGATCAGGCCGGAATGTGCGACTTCGGCAATGGAAGCCAGAGTGACATTGCGCTTGATGCTGGCATCCATCACCAGGCCGCTGCCTTTGCGGTCCTCGGTGACATAGGCAAAGCCTGCGCGCATGGCATCACCTGGGTGGCGCGGGTGGTATGGAACTCCCTCCAGGCGCGCTTCGCCGTGTTCGGCAGGGGTGGCACCAAACAGGGCGTCGAGAAACTCGCTGCGCCCGGAGCCCATCAACCCGAAAATACCGAGAATCTCCCCGGACCTCAGTTGTAGAGATACCTGCTGGAATACATTGCCACGCCCATATCCATCGACTTCGAGAAGGGGGGTGTCGCTGGGGCGGTTGAACTTGGCAAACTCTTCATCCAATTCCTTGCCCAGAACAGTGGTGATCAGGCGATGGCGGTCTATGTCCGCCATGGCGCCGGATTCAATGAAGGTGCCGTCGCGCATGATGGTGTAGTCGTCAGCGATGCGATATAGCTCATTCATGCGGTGGGAAACATAGATGATGCCTGCTCCTCGCTGCTTCAGGCGTTCGATGGCGGCAAACAGCAGTTCGGTTTCCCGTTCTCCAATGGCAGAAGTCGGCTCATCCATGATGATGACGCGGGCATCCTGGGAAATTGCGCGGGCGATTTCCACCATTTGCATGTCCGCGATGCTCAAGCTACCCAGCTTGGCTTCAGGCACCAGGTCCAGTTCCAGGGAGGTGAGTAACTCGCGTGCCTGTCGATGCATGGTGCGATGATCGACCAGCCCGAGGCGTGTGCGAGGTTCGCGGCCGAGATAGATGTTCTCTGCCACGCTCATCTCGGGAACTGGCTCCAGCTCTTGGCTGATCATGGCAATGCCTGCTTTCAGTGCATCGTGAGGGCTGCTGAAGTGGACTTCATGTCCATCCATCCTGACCGTGCCTGCATCGCGCTCAAGGATGCCCATCAAGGTGTTGAGCAGGGTGGACTTGCCGGCACCATTACCACCGCATAAAGCGTGTACGGTACCGTGGCGCAGGGCCAGACGGCCATCCATCAGGGCAGGGACTCCAGAGAAAGACTTGCGGATGCCTTCTGCATGCAGGAGGTAAGGAGAACTCATGATCCACCATTGTTCATATGTTCAATGTGTGAGCCTATGTATGGTGGATTTGGCCTATTGAGTCAAAGAAATGATCGTGACCATTGCCTAGACATTAGTCTATATAATATTGTTTTCATTGTTTTATATAAAAAATATTGTCCTTGTTCAGTAGGTGAACAATATTTCATTCCGGCATCTTTTGTTCATATGTGTTGGATGTGTTCGTTTGATCGGCAAGGGAGATGAGAGGCAAGGGAGATGAGGGGGAGGTGAGAGGCGGCGGAGCTACTCTTTCCGGCAATCAACTTTCTCTGGCAATCAATTCGAATCCCACATCGATACTGCGTTGTGTCGATTGCTGATCTTCCTGGCGTGTGATGGTCCTGTGCACCGACAGACCATCCTGTGGCCTAGCGAGTGGAAACAACGGTGGTCAGGGTGGTCAGGCGAGGGGGAGGGCCTGACCGAATGGCAGGTCGGTGAAGTCGGCAATGACGACAGCTTCTCAGGGTATCCATGAACGCCTTTGCAGTGGTCGACCTGGGAGCGGGGTATGCCAGCGTTTGTGTCGATGGCCGCTTCGATACCCCGCTGATCATCTTCAATCACAGGTCTTGATCACAGAACCCCTAGGGTAGTCTGAGCCATGCGATTGATCATGACCGAATAACCTGAATGGAAGGGGAAAGTTTAGCCCATAAGGCCAGGGAATAGGGATTGTAGCCCTTCTACTACCATCTCGACCGATATTGCTGCAAGGATCATTCCCATTATGCGAGTCATTATGACGCGTAGGTTCTGGGACATATGGCGGCCGATATCAGATGAAAACCACAGCACGATGGCCATGGCTGCCAGCACAATAGCCAGCGACGCGCCTAGCGCTATCGCATCACGTGTATCGTGTACCAATCCAGTAAATACGATAATGGTGGCAATGGTCCCAGGACCAATCGTCATGGGGAATGTCAGCGGATAAAAAGAAATATCATCCACCACTGCCTTGGTAACATCTTCCTCTGAAGATCCGCAGTGCGATGGAGCATTGTTTCCATTCAGCATTCCTAGCGAAATAAGCATCAGGACAATGCCGCCTGCTACACGAAAATCATCAATTTCAATGCCAAAGAATTCTAGAATACGTTGTCCGGAAAAAGCAATTACTATGCATAGTATTGTGCTGGAAATGGCAACTTTTACGGCAGTTGATCGTTGGGTTTTTATGTCCATCTTGTCTGTCATTGACAGAAAAAGTGGCAATACGATGAATGGGTTCATGATGGCAAAAAGCGCACCAATGGATTTGAGAAATAGCATGCCTTCCATGATGTTATCTCGTTGTAAAAGGAGTTTTGTCGGCCAATCATAGAAGCCTCTTAATGGTTCTGGTATGGGGAGTGATCCGAACAAGAGCTTTCCCATCGTGGTTTGGGAAGTTTCTCTTCAGTAGTGCAAGTGCCATCGAATGCGTCACGCTATTGCAGCGGCCATTCATCATTCAGGCCATGGGCGAATCCAGTCCTGGCATGGCAGGCGAAACTCGGCATCATCTCAACTGCTTTCTCCAACAATCAGTTCGAAACCCACGTCGATGCTGCGTTGTTTCGGTTGTTGGCCTTGCAGTCGTGTGATGATCTGGGTGGCGGCAAGCCGGCCAATAGCTTCGCGTGGGGAAACAACGGTGGTCAGGCGGGGGCTCAGTGCCTGGCCGAACGGTAGGCCGGTGAAGCCGGCAATGGCAATGTCCTCGGGTATCTTGAGGCCCTTTTTCGTGGCGTGGAGCAAGGCGCCGGAGGCCATGACATCATCAGTAAAGTGGATAGCCTCGATATCGGGATATTCGCTTAGCGCGGCATCCAGTGCTGTGGCACCGAGCTCGAAATGGCTTGGGCTCTGCCATTCCATCAAGGGGGCGTCGAGCCCGGCTTGCAGCAGGCGCTCGCGATGGCCTTCATACCGCTGTCGTGTGCGATAGTTGCCTTGCATCTGGGTGCCAGCATAGAGAATGCGGCGATAGCCCCGGGATACCAGGTGATCGGCCATGCAGTGCCCGGCCTGGTAGTGGGACATGCCGACGTTCATGTCGATGGCATCGCCCAGTTCCATGATCTCTACCAGTGGTCGCTGATAGCGTGCGAGCAGGTTGCTCAGGCTTTCCTGGTGGCGCAGGCCGGTAGTGACCAGGGCCGTCGGCGACCAGCCAAGGAAAGTGCGGATCAGCTCTTCCTCTCGCTTCATGCTGTAATCGGTGTTGCCCAACAATATCTGGTAACCATGCTGTTCAAAAGTGGCCTGCAATCCCTGGATCACCTCAACGAAAACCACGTTGGAGAGTGACGGCACGATGACGGGAATGAAACGCGAACTGGCCGAGGCCAGGCTTCCTGCCACCATGTTGCGCACATAGCCGACCTTGTCGATGGCCGCTTCGATTTTCTTGCGTGTGTTGGCACGAACGCTGTCAGGATCGTTGAGCGCCCGTGACACGGTGATCGAGGAGACCCCGGCTTCTCTGGCCACATCGCTGAGCGTCGGGCTGTCCAGTCCCTTGCGCCGCCTGCGTTCCGTAGATGGTTGGTCGGTCATGTGTTGGTGTCTCTGTTCTGCACTTCCCTGATGGTATACCGGAGTGCTCTACTTGCTTATACCTTGGTCGATGACTGGTATTTGAGTATTGCGATGTCCGGTGTTCTTGGCTACAAAATGTTAGCGCTAACATTTAATCGATGCCACCGTTCACCCACACGCCGGTGGCAATGACGCCAAGCCTTCTATACGCGACTGAGGACTTTTCCATGAGCCACGACTCGCCGCCCTCCCTTGATTCTGAAAGACCTGCATCGATGAAGAGCAGGTCGATGACAGGCCGAGAGAGGGTCGGGGTTGTTGGCCTGGGCGCCATGGGCATGGGTATCGCCCGCTCCCTGCTGCGGGCCGGGCTCGAGGTAGTGGGTTGCGATGTCTCGGCCGAGGCCTGCAGGACTTTCGAGGCCGAGGGCGGGCGCAGCGTGGCGTCTCCACAGGAACTGGCGGAGTCGTGTAGCGTCGTGCTGCTGGTGGTGGTCAATTCCGCTCAGGTTGAAGCGGTACTGTTTGGCACCCAAGAGCAACCAGGGCTGGCAGGCAGACTGACCCCCGGCAGCCTGGTGGTCCAGTGTGCCACTGTGGCTCCGGCCTATGCTGCGTCGCTGGGTGAGCGCCTGGCCGGGATGGGGCTGGAGTGTCTGGATGCGCCGATCAGCGGGGGAGCCGCCAAGGCCAACCGTGGTGAGCTATCGGTGATGGCATCCGGAAGTTCACAGGCTTTTGCCAAGGCGGCCACGGTACTTGAGGGCATGGCTGCTACCGTGCACCACCTGGGCGATGCACCGGGGGCCGGCTCCAGCGTCAAGCTGGTCAATCAACACCTGGCCGGCGTGCACATTGCGGCAGCGGCCGAAGCCATGGCGCTGGGGCTGAGAATGGGCATCGATGGCCGTCGTCTCTATGAGGTCATCACTCAGTCGGCAGGCAACTCGTGGATGTTCGAGAACCGAGTGCCGCACATCCTCGATGGCGATTACACCCCGCTCTCTGCGGTGGATATCTTCGTCAAGGACCTGAACATCGTGCATGACACCGGGCGTGAATTGCGCCTTGCCATGCCGCTGGCAGCAAGCGCATTGCAGCAGTTCACTGCTGCCAGCGGCATGGGGCTGGGGCGTGAGGACGATGCTGCCGTGATCAAGGTCTATGAAGCAACGGCAGGCTTTTCGCTGCCAGCAGCCAATGATGCCTGCCTTGAGGCGGGAGAGACATCATGAGCCTGGTACTGGGAGCTATCGCCGACGACTTTACCGGGGCCACTGACCTGGCCAACAACCTGGTACGTGCTGGCATGCGTACGGTCCAGGTGCTGGGGGTGCCGGGAGACAGGGCCTTGCCGGATAACGTGGATGCCGTGGTCGTGGCGCTGAAGTCACGTTCTTGCCCTGTCAACGAGGCCATTGCCGATAGCCTGGCTGCGTTGGGCTGGCTCAAGGCCAGGGGCGCGAAGCAGATCTTCTTCAAGTACTGCTCGACGTTCGATTCCACCGGTCAGGGCAATATCGGCCCGGTGGCCGATGCCTTGCTGGATCGACTTAACGCCGAACAGACCGTGATGGTGCCGGCTTTTCCCGCCACCGGGCGTACGGTGTATCAAGGACACCTGTTTGTGGGGGATCGCCTGCTCAATGACAGCGGCATGCAGGACCATCCGCTAAATCCCATGACCGATGCTGATCTGGTCAGGGTCTTGGGGCGCCAGACATCGCATCGAGTAGGAGCCGTGTCACATGCTGCCATCGCGGCAGGTGCTGGCACTGTCAGGGAACGCCTGGAGCGACTGCACGATGAAGAGGTGCGTCATGTGATTTGCGATACGCTGGATGATGCCGATCTCGATGTGCTGGCCGAGGCTTGTGTAGACCATGAACTGGTCACCGGAGGCTCGGGGCTTGGGCTGGCACTGCCAGCACAGTATCGCCGCAAGGGCTGGCTGATGGCGCAGGAAAATGCGGCTCGACTGTCTCGTGCCGAAGGCTATCAACTGGTGCTGTCCGGCAGTTGCTCCCGGGCAACCCTGGGCCAGGTGGCGCATTTCCTTGAACACCATTCGGGGCTGGCGCTGGATCCCCTGGAACTGGCTGCCAGTGATGCTGCCATTGAATCAGCACTGGATTTTGCTCGCGATCATTATGCCCAGCACCCGGATAAGCCGGTGTTGATCTATGCCTCGGCTGCCCCGGAGAGCATCAAGGCTGCTCAGCAGAAGCTGGGTGTGGCCAAGGCGGGAGCCGTGGTCGAAGCCGCCATGGCCAGGCTGGCTGTCACGCTGGTGAAGGAAGGCGTCGGGCGTCTGCTGGTAGCGGGTGGGGAGACTTCTGGCGCGGTTGTGTCGGCTCTGGCCCTGAGCGAGCTGCGCATTGGCCCGCAGATCGATGTGGGGGTGCCCTGGACACAGGCCCAGGTCAATGGCCGCACGCTATCCCTGGCACTCAAGTCCGGAAATTTTGGCGGCGTCGATATCTTTAGCCGCGCCTTTCAATCTCTGGATGCCGCGGACCTGGAGGGGCATACGGCATGAGCGAGATCCTCAAGCATCGCGACGACAATCTGCTGCGTGAGCAGATCGTGAAGTATGGCAAGTCTCTGTTCGAGCGCGGCCTGACCATGGGTTCCAGTGGCAACATCAGTGTACGCCTGGCAGATGGCGGGTGGCTGATGACACCAACCAATGCCTGTCTTGGACATCTGGACCCTGCGCGTATCTCGCGGCTTTCTTCCTCTGCCGAGTGGGTCGATGGTGACAAGCCGACCAAGGAAAGCTTCTTGCACATGGCAATGTATGCCGAGCGTCCGCGCTCTCAGGCCATTGTGCATCTGCATTCGACGCATTCCGTGGCGGTGTCCTGCCTGCCGGATGTCGACCCTCACGACTGTATTCCACCACTGACTGCGTATTACGTCATGCGCGTAGGGAAACTGCCGCTGGTGCCTTACCACGTCCCGGGAGACCCGAAATTGGGTGATGCCGTCAAAGGGCTGGCGGGCAAGCACAGTGCGGTATTGCTGGCCAACCATGGCCCGGTAGTGGCGGGTAAGTCACTGGAGGCAGCGGTATATGCCACCGAAGAGCTGGAAGAAACGGCCAAGCTGTTTCTGCTGTTGCGAGGACACAATCCGCGCTGCCTGACCCATGAACAGATTGCTGAGCTTGAAGCCCGCTTTCCACGGGATTGAGAGCCGCTCTTATCGTTGAGGACAAACATGATTCGCCTGGCTGCCAATCTCAGCATGATGTTCCAGGAACATGACTTTCTCGATCGCTTTGCGGCAGCGGCTGAAGCCGGTTTCCGGGGCGTCGAATACCTTTTTCCCTATGCCCATGACGCAGAGGAGATTCGGCAGCGTCTGGAGGCTCATGGCCTGACACAGGTGCTGTTCAATCTGCCGCCTGGAGACTGGGGTGCAGGAGAGCGCGGCCTGGCCAGTTTGCCGGGGCGTGAAACCGAGTTTCGAGAGGGCCTCGAGCGGGCGCTGGAATACGCCGCTGTCCTGGACTGTCCGCGCCTGCATGCCATGGCCGGAGTGCTGCCTGATGGTGCCGATCAAGGCATTCGGCAGGCACACCTGCAGACTTATCTCGGCAATCTGCGTCACGCTGCCAGGGCTTGCGAGCAGGCGGGACGCACCTTGTTGATCGAACCCATCAATGGGCGTGACATGCCAGGTTACTTTCTCCAGACCCAGGAAATGGCGCGCCACATCGTGGACGAGATTGCTTCTTCCCATCTCAAGGTCCAGTTCGATGTCTATCACTGTCAGATCGTGCAAGGGGACCTGATCCGTCACCTTGAAACCCAGTTTTCACGCATCGGGCATGTCCAGATCGCTGGCGTGCCAGAACGCCACGAACCTGACCGGGGCGAAGTCCACTATCCGGCAGTGCTGGAGCGACTCGAAGCGCTTGGCTACGGCGGTTGGGTTGGCTGTGAGTATCGTCCCGCGGGCGAGACGCTGGCAGGACTGGGCTGGGGGCGTGCCTATGGTCTGGAGTCTGCGACGCCAGTCGCAGGCAGTTCCGCTGCGGGTAATTTTCTGTGACGCATCTCCGAGGCTTATTCCCGTGACCTATCTCTGTAACCCATCCCTGTAACTTATCTCTGTAACTTATTTCTGTAACTACAAGGCGGCGCACTTATGCATATTCTGATCACTGGAGCAGCCGGATTTCTTGGTCAGCGCCTGATCAAGGCCCTGATTGCCAGGGGCGAGCTCAATGGACGCACGCTGACACGCATGACACTGGTGGATCAGGTGGCGCCTTCGGTCGATCACACGACACCGCCAGAGCTTGCCATTACCACCGCTTCGCGGGACCTGAGTGCCCCCGACGCCTGGGATACGCTGCTGGACGAGCGCCCTGATGTCATCTATCACCTGGCTGCTGTCGTCAGCTCTGCTGCCGAGGCCGACCTCGACCTGGGCATGCGAGTGAATTTCGATACCACCCGTTTCCTGCTCGAAGGCTGTCGGGCACGAGGCCTGAACCAGACACGCCTGATCATGGCCAGCTCCGTGGCAGTGTATGGCGGCCAATTGCCCAATGTGCTCGATGACATGACCGCCTTGATGCCACAGAGCAGCTATGGCACCCAGAAAGCCATGTGTGAGTTGCTGATCAATGACTACAGTCGCCGAGGTCTGGTCGATGGTCGGGTGCTGCGCCTGCCGACCATTGTCATTCGTCCTGGCCGGCCCAACGCAGCGGCTTCCAGTTTTGCGTCCAGCATTCTGCGTGAGCCGCTCAACGACGAAGAGGCAATATGCCCGGTTCCCACTGATCTTGAACTGTTCGTGATGTCGCCCGCTCGGGTGGTCGAGTGCCTGGTACATGGCGCTGAAGTGGATGCTGCTGAGCTGGGCGCATGCCGTGCATTGATGCTACCCGGTATTACGGTAACCGTTGCCGATATGCTCGATGCCTTGCAGCGCAAGGGCGGTGAGGAGGCGCTGTCACGAGTGCACCATGAACCTGATGAAGGTGTGACGGCTATCGTTGCCAGTTGGCCAGGACGCTTCCATACCGCCAAGGCGCTGCGCCTGGGTTTCCGAGCTGACGACGACTTCGACGCGGTGGTGGATGCTTTCATTTCAGAACAAGCGGGATAACCGACTGATACGCACGCAGCAGGTATTTATGCAGTGAGAGGCGACTGATAAAGGTGACGAGCAATGGCCAGGCAAGGCGAATGTCAATGCCAGATGGTCGAGCGCAGTAGCTTGTCCGCAGCCTCGTGTTCCCTGAGCAATAAAGCCAAAAGGATATAACAATGACAATACAAGCACGCCCAGCTACTTCCTCCGCCCTGCGCTTGCCCCAGAGGCTGGCGGGCATGACGCTGCCGGCATTGTTTTGCCTGTCGCTTCCGGCGCTGGCGGTCCAGACCATCAATGTCGGGCACACACTGTCGGACAACTCCCACTATTCCGCGGGTGTCGATGCCTTCAAGGCCAAGCTGGAAGAACTTTCCACAGGCGAGTTTGTGGTCGAGGAGCACACCTCGGGATCACTGGGAGGTGAGCGGGCCATGATCGAGGGGCTGCAGATCGGCACCATTGATGCCGTGATCACGTCCACCGGGCCTTTGGGTAATTTCGTTCCACAATCCTATGTACTTGATCTGCCGTTCCTGTTCGATGACTACGACCATGCCCGCTGCGTACTCGACAGTGAGATAGGCCAGGAGCTGCTCGACAAGGTCGGCGAACATGACCTTGTCGGCCTGGCCTGGAGTGAGAATGGCTTTCGCCACATGACCAATAATGTGCGCGACATCAAGACACCTCAGGACGATGCTGGTCTCAAGATCCGGACCATGGAAAACGAAGTGCACATGGCGGCGTTCAAGGCCATGGGCGCACATCCGACCCCAATGGCGTTCCCGGAACTGTTCACCGCCCTGCAACAGGGTACGGTCGATGGCCAGGAAAACCCTATCTCGGTGATTCTCACCAGCAACCTGTGGGAAGTGCAGGATCATCTGTCGCTGACGGGCCATGTCTATTCACCCGCCATCATGCTGGGTTCCCCGATATTGTGGGATGGGCTCAACGATGAGCAGAAAGGCTGGTTCATCGAAGCAGCCCGAGCTGGCGCTGAAGCAACCCGGGAGATGGTGTCCCGGCTGGAAACCGAAGGCGTCGACGAGCTTGAAAGCAAAGGTATGAGCGTGGTGCGTGACATCGACAAGGCACCCTTCCGTGAGGCGGTTCAGCCGGCCTACAAGATCTACACCGACGAGTACGGCAGCGAATGGCTGGACCGCATTCGTGGCAGCGAGTGTAGCGAATCCTGAAACAGGCAGGGCACGAGATGGCTGAGCCTCGTGCCCGGCAAAGCGTTTTCTGGAGGGAGTGCTGATGCTGGACCTGTTCCTGCGCTTCGAGCGCACGCTATCGCAGTGCGCTCTGTATGTGGCGGTGCTGATGTTGATCGCTTCGGTCAGCCTGGCGTTCTATCAGGTATTGACGCGCTTTGTCCTCGATGCGCCATCTACCTGGTCCGAAGTCATGGCCCGCTCAAGCATGATCTGGTGCGTGTTTCTGGGGGCGGCGGCCAGCTTTCGCGGCGGTTACATGATGGCGGTGGAGGCGATCTACAAGCTGGTACCTGAAAAGGCGATCAAGTGGATCGAAGTGTTCATCGCCATATGTTGTCTCATCGTCCTGATGGTACTGGTGGTGTACGGCACCCATATGACCTTGAGGGTCAGTTCCCAAACACTGTCCGGTGTGGGGATCACGATTGCCTGGATCTATGCTGCCATTCCGGTAGGGGCGGCGTTTTCATCACTGTCGGTGGTGGCCAGGCTGCTGGCTCAGTTGAATGGCCGAGAGCCATCGAAAGGAGCGGAAATCGACGTCCAGGACTCCTCCGTGCAGCACGATGACATGAAGAATGATACGGAGAACGTGCGCTCATGAATGCTGCCATCGGTCTGTCCCTGATCATTCTGTTTGCCCTGGGTGTTCCCATTGCCGTGTCGATCCTGCTGGCGTCGATCATCGGCATAGAGTTCTTCACCCGCTTTCCCTTGTTGATGGTGCCCCAGCAGATGTTCGTTGGTATCGACAACTTCCCGCTGATGGCGATTCCGTTCTTCATCCTGGCGGGCAACCTGATGTCGGCGGGTGGCATTTCCCAGCGCCTGGTGGACCTGGCCAAGTCAATCGTCGGCGGTTTGCAGGGTGGCCTGGCGATGACCTGTGTGTTGACCTGCATGCTGTTTGCTGCCGTTTCAGGCTCCAGTGTCGCGACCACCTTTGCGATTGGCTCGATCCTGATTCCGGCCATGGTGTCGCATGACTATCCTCGTCCTCTGGCGGCTGCGATCCAGGCTTCGTCGGCGGAACTGGGCGTACTGATTCCGCCGTCGATTCCCTTGATTCTCTATGGTGTGAGCACCGATACCTCCATCGGTCGGCTGTTCATTGCCGGTGTCGGTCCGGGGCTGTTGATTGGTGGTGCTCTGCTGCTGTTTCTGTATGTGTTCTGCAAACTGCGTGGCTATGGGCTGCGTGATCGTGAAGACCGAGCGGCGTTTCCCCAGGCCTTTCGCCGTGCCTGGGCAGCGCTGTTGATGCCGGTGGTTGTCATCGGCGGTATCTATGGCGGTGTCTTCACTCCCACTGAGGCCTCGGCGGTTGCCGTGGTCTATGCTCTGGTGGTCGGTGGGCTCGTCTATCGTGAATTGAGCCTGGCGGAGTTGCTGCCGATTCTGCGTCAGAGCGTCATCTCCACGGCAACGGTCATGCTGATCATCTCTGCGGCGGCACTGTTCAGCTTCCTGATCAGTCGCTCAGGACTGCCGGGGCATGTGGCGGCCTGGGTGACGGAAGTGTTTGCGAGCCCGGTGAGCTTTCTGCTGGCCGTCAACCTGATGTTGCTGGTGGTCGGGATGTTCGTCGAGACATCCGCCGCGATTCTGGTGCTGGCGCCGATCTTCACACCGATTGCGGTGCAGTACGGTATCGACCCCGTACATTTCGGCCTGATCGTGGTGGTCAATCTGGCACTGGGCATGTTCACCCCACCACTCGGGGTCAACCTGTTTGCTGCCTGTGCCGTGGCCAAGCTGTCCATTGACGAGCTGATGCCCTGGCTGCTGCGCTTCGTACTGGTGGTGTTTGCCTGTCTGATGGCCATCACCTATCTGCCGTGGATTTCGCTCGGGCTGGTTGAGCTGTTGTATTGAATTCATGAAGGAGCCTCTGTAAGTCGTCGTGATTGGCCCTAACAGGCAGTTGGTCTGAGGATCCTACGTTTTGCCAAAGGAGTTGGTTCAATGTTCTCACTACCCATCACACCTCCCTGTGGAGCCCTGATTGGCGGGCAATGGCGTGATACCTCCGAAACCCTGGCTGTCCAGCGTCCGGCCTCCGGTGACACCATCGCCTTTATCGCACGTTGCCAGGCTGATGACGTTGCCGCTGCCGTGGCGGCGGCTCGAGCCGCCTTCGAAGGGAAGCTGGGGGCATGGGCGAGCTGGTCAGCCGGTACGCGTGGAGCGTGGTTGTATGCCTTTGCCGATGCTATCGAAGCGGATGCCGAGAATCTGGCCAGGCTGGAGTGTGCCGACACTGGCAAGCCCATGACCCAGGCCAAAGGGGATATTGCCGCTTGTGCGAAATACTTTCGCTTCTATGCCGGGGCTGCCGACAAGTTGCATGGGGAAACGCTGCCGTTCGCCAATGATTATGCTGTGATGACGCTGCGCGAACCCTGGGGAGTCTGTGCCCAGATCATTCCCTGGAACTATCCCGCACAGATTTTCGGACGCTGCGTCGCGGCTGCCCTGGCCGCAGGCAATACCTGTGTGCTCAAGCCGGCCGAAGATGCTTGCCTTAGTGTCCTGCGCATGGCGGAACTGGCAGTACAGAGTGGCCTTCCTGAGGGGGCGTTGAATGTGGTGCCTGGGCTTGGTAGTGAAGCGGGGGCTGCCCTGGCGGAGCATCCGGATATCGACCACCTGTCCTTTACCGGGTCTCCGCAGACCGGCACTCGTGTGACTCAGGCCTGTGCTGAGCACCATGTACCGGTGACCATGGAGCTGGGAGGCAAGTCGCCTCAACTGGTATTTGCCGATGCCGATCGAGAGGCCGCACTAGAGGCCGTGGTACGAGGCATCATCCAGAATGCGGGACAGACCTGCTCTGCAGGGAGCCGGCTGTTGGTGGAAGCCTCGATTCATGACGAAGTGGTGGCGCAGCTCAAGGCGCGCTTCGAGGCTCTGCGCTGCGATGTCGGCGAGCGCGACCCTGACTGTGGTCCGCTGATCAACGCTCGGCAGCAGGACAAGGTGGTGGCGTTGATCGATGCTGCCGTGAAGGACGGCATCACCATTACGGCGAAGGGGCAATTGGCGGATGACGCCCCACTGGATGGCCATTTCGTCGTACCGCATCTGTTGACGGAAGTACCGCAAGGGCATGTGGTCAGTCGCGAGGAGCTATTTGGGCCGGTGCTGGTGGTTCAGGCGTTTGCGGATGAAGCCGATGCCATTCGCCTGGCCAATGCGACGGATTTTGGCCTGTGTGCGGGCGTCTGGACCCGTGATGGTGGACGTCAGTTGCGCTTGGCCAAGGCTATCCGTAGTGGACAGGTGTTCATCAACAACTATGGCGCTGCCGGTGGCGTCGAATTGCCCTTTGGTGGTGTCGGGCGCTCAGGTCATGGGCGCGAGAAGGGCTTCGAAGGACTCAGGAGCTATACCCGAATCAAGACAGTCGCGATTCGTCACGGCTGATGCCCTTGAGCTGGCCGCGGGATGATTGCCTGAGAGACCTGTGGCAGTCATCGCCGCTTGGCCTTCAGGCATTGAACCAGACTTTTCCAGGGAGAGATCATGCAGTCACAAACACATGTCGGTCTGATTGGTGTTGGCCTGATGGGGCACGGTATTGCCCAGAGCCTGTTGCGAGCGGGGCACCGGCTGAGTTTTCTGGAGCATCCCGGTAATCAACCTTGTGCAGACCTGATGGCAGCGGGCGCCAGTGCCGAGGGGAGTCCATGCGATGTGGCCAGAGTGGCCGACGTGGTGATTCTGTGTGTCACCGGAACGCCTCAGGTGGAAGCGGTGTTGTTCGAGACCGGTGGCGTGCTTGAAGGCCTGAGTCCCGGGCAGGTCATCATCGACTGTTCCACGGCAATTCCTGCTTCTACCCAGGTGATTGCTCAGCGTGTGGAAGCAGCAGGCGGTCGCTTCATGGATGCCGCCATGACGCGCACGCCAAAGGAAGCGGCTGAAGGAAGGCTGAACCTGATTGTGGGTGCCCCGGATACGTTGTTTGAGGAAGTGCGGCCTGTACTGGAAAGCTTCTCCGAACACATCACACATGGCGGCCCGGTAGGGTCAGGACACACGCTCAAGCTGCTGCATAACTTCGTCTCCCTGGGCTTCACCAGCGTACTGGCCGAAGCCGTCGCGGCTTCCCGGCGGGCGGATATCGCCGATAACGTACTGCTCGAAGTGCTGGGTAATGGCGGTGGCGGTGGGGTGGTGCTGGAGCGCATGCGCCCGTTCATCAGTGACCATGATCCATCGGGGTTTCGTTTCAGTCTGTCGAATACACTCAAGGATGTGGGCTATTACCAGCAGATGTCCGCGGACCTGGGCGCTTCGAAGGAAGTGGCCGATGCCATCGTCTCGCTCTATCGGCAAGTGGTGGATGCAGGGCATGGCGAGCGCCTGGTGCCGGAGTTGATTGCGCTGTTGGCCGAGAAGTCCTGAGACCAGAGATCGCGGCCTTGTCAGCAAGGTTCTTGACAGACATTGCTGCTTATCTCGCCATATCTTCTGCCGCGCGGCTGAACCACCCCATCCCTTACCGTTCTATCTCTTACCGTGCCATCCAGTCTGCTGTTCACGGCAGCCAGGATGGCGCGGTAGGCTGCCATGCTCGATCAGGAATGCGCTATCAAGATCAGGGAGTATCAAGAATAGTTTGGGGCCTGCACGCTTCAGGGGCGACCTTGGTCGTAAGTCACCCTGTATGGGAGCAGGATGAGGTTATGCTGCTCATGCATGCATAACATGCTGATTTATTAGGTCGGCAGCGTATATCACTTGGCAACGTATGGAGTTGTCGTGGACAGCATACTTGTCTATTGGCTGGATATGGCGGGAACTGTGGTCTTTTCTCTGTCGGGGGTGCTGCTGGCATGTCGTTCGCGCATGGATCCCATTGGCATGCTGATACTGGCTGCCGTGACGGCAATTGGCGGTGGCACGGTCAGGGATCTGGTGCTGGGTGTTCTACCGGTGTTCTGGATTACTGACCCGACCTATATCTGGGTGGTGCTGGCGACTGTCATCGGTTCGTTGATTGGCTTTCGTTATATTCATCGCCTCGATCGCCGTATCCTGCCGGTGGCAGATGCCTTTGGTCTTGCCTTGTTTGTCGTGATCGGTGCCAACAAGGCGTTGCTGATGGGCATGCCCGGCGTCGTGGCAGTGTCCATGGGGCTGTTCACGGGAGTGGTCGGTGGTGTGATCCGTGATGTGCTGGCCCAGCGTGTGCCCATGG
Source organism: Halomonas binhaiensis (assembly GCF_008329985.2). Classification (NCBI taxonomy): domain Bacteria; kingdom Pseudomonadati; phylum Pseudomonadota; class Gammaproteobacteria; order Oceanospirillales; family Halomonadaceae; genus Halomonas; species Halomonas binhaiensis. The sequence goes on along the minus strand of NZ_CP038437.2, from coordinate 3,994,513 downwards.
TGCTGTGCCGGGAGATCTACGCCACGGCAGCGATAGCAGGTGGCATGGTCTACGTACTGTTGATCAACCTTGGTGTTGGCTCCCTGGCCATTGTGCTGTCGTTGGTGACGACCCTGGGCTTACGCTTGGCAGCGATTTACTGGAACCTGGCATTACCGTTGTTCGCTTGGGTGGTGATTGAGCCACAGCTTCCGCGGGAGACAAGCGAGGCAACAGAACCTGATGTTGATGCACCAACGACCAATGTCGTTCAAACTTCGGCTCCTCCAGCTTCCCGTCCCAAGCTGAGAGTGAGAATGGTATCCCGCAGCAAGGCGCAAAGCCTGTGGCCGGATAATGATGAAGAGAGTTCCCGCTAGGGTAGGCTCGACATAGGGTCAGTCCAGGAGTAATGACAATGAAAATCAAGGGACGGTCATCAGCCAGGCTCATCCTGCTTTTTACCCTGTGCTTCAGTGCTGCACAGGGTGTGGCAATTGCCGAGCAGGTAACGGGGCAAGCCCAGGTCGCGGATGTTGCATCCGCACAGGCGGTCAGCCAAGCAACTGCGCCTCTGGATCAGCAGGTTCAGGCCAGCGGCAGTGCGCAAGAGTCCTATGATTACGCACGCATTGCCGCTGAAATGCGCGATGTCTATGAAGACAATCTGGATCAGCTTTCCGAGGACAAGCAACGCCATTATGTCCAGCGCCTATGGCGTTTGACCGGAGAGTCGCAGTATCTGCCGCTCAATCGCGAATATGGTGAGAGCCTGTTGGCAGACCTGGCCAGTGATGCGCAGCTGGTGAAAGACCCCGCTCTTGTGGCACAGCGTAACCAGGAACTGTACGAGAGCTTTCCCACGGATTCTGTCAGGGATCGTCAGCGCAAGGAGATGTTTGCCAGCCGTACCGAAATGATGCTGCCCCGGCGTCTGCTGTTCCGTCTGGCCCAGGCCCAGTACCACGATATTCTGCCGCTGATCCCCGAGGAAACCCGCGAGTCGCTGAATGCGGCTGTCATGGCGGTGGACTGGCGTAGCTTCCTGACGGACCCTGAGGTGATATCGGTGTATGCCGCGCAGGTCGCCAACCAGGTGGCCTTCCTCTATCACCTTGGCCTGATGGACCTGCGTGAAGAGGTGCTGGGCGCATTCCAGGAACAATACTCGCCGCAGCGCGTCGCCAAGCTCGATGAGGATGAGTACAGCAACTGGCTGTATGGGCTCACCCACATCATCATTGCTCGCAGTCGTTACTATCAGCGGTTGGTCCCTGAAAATCAGGTCGAGTGGATACTGGAGGACTTCGAGCGTGAAGCTCCGTCCCTGATTGGCCGAGCCAAGGAGGATATCCTGGCGGAAGTGGCGCTGTGTTTTCTACTCACCGGTAATGAAAATCACCCTTTGGTAGAGCAGATTCGCGCACATCTTGCCGCTGCCAGGGATCCGGTTTCCGGGATCATTCCTTCCACCACGGACGATGTCGACCTGGAGCTCGGCGAGCATCGCAATGTACTGGCGATCATGGTATTTGGCTGGGGGGCTGAGCTAACTCCAGGACCTGATCTGAGCAGGAGTGTGGATCTTTCTGCCTTTCACCCGTGACGCTGGCACGGGCCTGTAGCTGGTCAGCCAGGAGACCTCTGATGTACTGGTACAGGTCATCGAGCTCGTGGTGCATCTCCTGTTCTGCCTGAACATGATCAATGTAGTAAGCATGGCGTATGCCGTAGTAATGGATTCCTTCGCTGACGGTGTGAAAGCGGAATCCGGATTGTGCCAGCAGACGTGGCAGCCTGGGTTCCATCAATGCATAGATGTTGCGGCGATGGGTCAGACCCGCCAGGGCGGAGCTGCTCAGGAACAGGCCGATCATGACCAGGGGGAAGGTGACCGCCCGTTTGCGAAAGGAAGGGGCGACGGCCAGCCGGGAGATTTCACAAATAGTCGTGCTGGGAAAGAGACTGGGGTGGAGTTCTGGCCGGGTGAATTGCGGGCCGGCCACGTGGACCACCGGCATACGGTTGTCCTGGTCCGGGTGTGGGATGACAAGGCGCATGCAACCAGCCAGTTGCCCGCTTTCGCGGTGTTCGATCATGCAATGCAGCGCGTGCTGATCAAACTCATCACTTTCCAGGCGTTTCTCTGGGTCTTCCGGCAAGTTGCAGTGCATCTCGCCGAGATAGATTTGATGGCGCAATGCATAGACACGTTGTCGGTCGTGATCACTTTCGGCTAGAGAACAGCGAAATTCCTTGGCAAAGCGTTTGCACAACTGTTCACCCTTGACGTGCCTCTCTTCAGCTCTCGTATTTTGTGACATGAATGGGGTGTCCCTGGTGTTTGTTCGCTAGTTTTATAAATGTTGAACCTTACAATCGTAAGGCGGATACCTATTTATTTCCTGTTTTCGTCCATTTCTGTGGTTATCCGTTTCCTGGCCGAGGCTCGAAATGGTTGGCTATGGCTTGACTGACGAAAGCGTGACTGGCTAAAGCTTGACCGGGTCGAAGCCGAAAGCTTCTTCCATCGGCACAGGTTGACCGAGGTGGAAGCCCTGTCCGTACTCGATTCCGTAGGAAGTCAGCAGGGGAATCAATGCTTCGTGATCGACGTACTCGGCAATGGCCTGCTTGCCGAACCCGAAGGCAATATCAGCCACCGCCTTGACGATCACTCGGCTGTCGGCACTGACCGCCAGGCTACGGATGAATGATCCATCGATCTTGATGTAGTCCACGGGTAGCTGACCCAGGTAATGGAAACTTGAGAATCCGACACCAAAATCGTCCAGGGCTGTATGGCAACCCAGGTCACGCATGCTCTGCAGTACGCCGCGTGCGGTGGAAAAGTCGGTAATTGCCGCGGTTTCCGTCACTTCCAGAATCAGATGGTGAGGATCGGCATCATATTCAGCGAGCTCGTCGGCGAGGAACTGATTGAGACCTTCGTCATGCAGTGACTGTCCCGAAAGGTTGACTGCCAGGCTGATGCCTTTCAGGTGCGCCAGAGCCTGTACGCAGTGATGCAGCACCCAGCGGTCGATGGCAATGATCTGGCCACTGTGCTCGGCAAGCGGAATGAAGCGTGAAGGGGGAATAAGGCGGTCGCCATCGCGCATGCGCAGCAGTACTTCGTAGTGGCGGATGCTATGGCTCTTCATATGCACGATGGGTTGCACCATCAGTACGAAATCATCGTCGTCCAGCGCGCGACGAATTCGTTCGGACCAGTAGACACGCTCATTGAGCTCATCGCGGGCATTGGCCAGTGCCGACAACAGATGCCAGCGTTGTAGCGGATTCTCCTTGGCCTTGTACATGGCCATGTCGGCGCTTGCCATCAGGTCTGCAGGTGTCGTGCCGTGGGTAGGGAACTGCACGATGCCGATGCTGGCCGAGATACGATGGCGGTGGCCTTCCGCCACAAAGCTCAAGCTGTCCAGCAGTTGATTGAGGTGCTTGGCGACACTGATGGTCTGGTCGCTGTCGACGCCTGTCAGCAGCAGAGCAAATTCATCGCCTCCAAGCCGGGCCACGGTACCACGGTGGGTATACTCCTGCTGCAGCAGGCGGGCAACCTCATGCAGCATGCGGTCCCCGGCATGGTGACCACTCAGCTCGTTGACTTCCTTGAACTGGTCCAGGTCGAACAGCAGTACAGAGCCATGATGGCCCTGGGCCAGTGCCTTGTTGAGTGCTTCCTGGAAGAAGCGCCGGTTATACAGTTCCGTCAGTGGATCGCGTTCCGCCAACCAGGTCAGCCGGGCCTCGGCAGCCTTGCGTTCAGTGATATCCAGGCCGACTGAGATGCGTGCCTGGGAGTTTTCGTTATCACGAGGGAAAGGGCTGTGATGCCAGATGATGGTATGGCATTCGCCACTGGGAATGACCAGTTCCCGCTCTTCATAACGCAGCTCAGTCACGTTGGAGGAGGGTTGTGCTGCGCCTTCATCAGGGAAGACGTCATCGAACCGTCGGCCAAGCAGTGTTGAAGCGGGGGTCTGCAGTTTCTCTTCGAGGTGGGCATTGACCAGGTTGATACGCCCTTCATCATCCAGCGTCACGATGAAGACCTGGGCTGTGTCAATCAGGCTGCTGATGAAGTCGCGCTCTCGGGCCAGTTCGTTGACCCTCTGGGCCAGCTCGTCACCACGTATCTGGACTTCCTGCTGAAGAAGGTCAAGCTGGTTGGCCAGGGACAGGGTACTGTGCTCCAGGATATCGATTTCGTCAGGCCACAGCTTGTTCTTGGGGGATAAGGCCGCGCGTACCTGATCGAACCCGCCGCTGGCCAAAGGGGGCAGAACGGCAGCTATGCGCCGTAACCGGGCCATGGGATTGAGCAGGATGGCCAGCAGCAGCAACTCTGCTGATAGCCAGCCAAACAGGCTGGCCAGCATCAGCGTGCGGGTATCGAGGCGGATGGCGTTGATCTGCGCAGTGACATCCGAGACCAGGAGAAAATAGGCGCTGGTTGCGTTGTTTGATGATGCGCGAGCTGGTTGAGGGAGGATGGGTATGGCAGATATTTCCAGTTCCCGGCTACTGTGAGTCAAGCGCCAAGGCGTAGTTTCCAGGTCCTGCAATGCAATCTTGGGGGCTGCCTGATGCAGGATGGGCATGCTGACATCCTGATTGGTCACCGCGATGACCCAGGCGTTCCAGGAATCGATGTGCCTCTCGGGCCGTGCATCCACGGGGCCACGAGTATGATTGACGACCAGCGCGGTTTCGCTGCTCGATAACTCCTTGGCCTGGCGAGTGACATAAGCCAGGGAACTGGATATCACGAGACTACCGACGCTGCCACCATCACCTAGTATGGGGACCGCTGCATAGTGGAAGCACTGCGGGGTGCAGCGCAGTGTCGACAGCGGCCTTTCCTGGCCCATGACCTGAGCAGTCCAGGCACGGAAGTCCTTTTCATCCTCCAGGGTTGGTGTCCCCTGCTTGAACAACAGGTGGTTGGAGGAATCGTAAACACGGATTTCCTCGATGCCGGATTCCAGCTGCAGCGTAGGCCACTGTGACGACAGGGCTGCGTCTACTGCCAAGGCATCGGAGGCTTCCAGGGCCTGGCTAAGCTGGGGTGCGGCGGCGACGACACCGGCAAGTTGCTTCAGACTGGTTTCCGCTCGGGACAGGGCAAAGTGCAGTTCACGTCGATGTTGCTCGACCTGCTCCTGGCGGTCGCTGTCGAGCTGCTTGTTCATGTTCGCCCAGGAAAGATAAGTGATCAGTACTGCCAAGGCGACAAGGAGCAGACTGGACAGCATGACCACCCGCCAGGTCAGGCTGGGGCGAGGGCGCCGGGGAGCATCATGATCCTTGGCCATGTTCATCAGAACCTCAGCGACAGCTGCATCAGCCACATATTCCAGATCTGTTCGGTCTGAGATGAGTCGGGGTTATCCTGCAATGACAACCATCCCGTACCGTCAACGTGATGGTATTCACCTGACAACATCACATTGGGATGAGGTGTCCACTGCACGCCAAAGGTCAGGTCATCGGCATATTGGGAATACGCCGGGCCGAAACCTGCCGCCTCGTACTTGTGGCCATTGGGGTCGTTGCGGTTGTGGACGAGAGTGTCGTAACGCACCAGCCATTGCCAGTCATCCAGGAAGCGACGAGTGTATTGTACGTACCAGCTTTCCCCGGTCTGGCTGATGTCATCGAAGGCATTGAAGCCGCTGGTCTCTACTCTGCGCAGGGCGTATTCGCCTGTCAGGCTCCAACGTTCTGCATTGTACTGGGCGGAGAGAATCACTGGCTGAAAGGAGAATTCACCGTCACCGGGAAAGTCGCCTGGAGATTCATACTTCTCGTGCACGGATGCGGCGCTCACCGCCAGCACGATACGTCCCCCGTCATGTTCGTAGCGAACCTGGCCAATGACCGAAAGGTCTCCTTCCAGAGAGCCAGGCAGGTCGTCCAGTCCCAGACTGCTTTCCGCGTCGTCGCCGGCCTGAGACCTGCCGACGCCAAACTGGCTGTGCAGCAGGCCACCATTGTCGAGGCGCGCTTCGTGATACAGGCTCACGCCATCACCTGACATGGCAACGGAGCGTGTACGGTCAAAGTAGATGGATTGAGGAAGCAGAATGCTGGGGCGAGTGAAGGCTACGTCCCTGGTCTGGTTGTAGAAGCCGAGGGGATTCTTGAAGCGGCCAAGCTGGATGCCAAAGGTCTGGTCTGCCGTGGATAGCATCTGCCAGTCGATGATGCCGTAGTCGAGTGTCGGCGAACCATCATCGTCTTTGCCTGCACGGCGGCTCAATGCCTGGGCGGCGATCAGCAGGTTCTTGGTTGGACGCAAGGAAGCGTTGAAGCCGAGTTCAGTGTAATCCCAACTGCCATTGCCATCGCTGCTGGAGCCAAAGAAATTGTTGTGATCGGTAACGATATAGGCCTGGCTGAGGAAGCCATGCAACTGCAGCGAGTCCAGAGCATTGGTATCCGTTGCCATGGATGGCGAGACGCCAAGCGCAGAGATTGCTACGGCGAGGGTGCCGCCTGCGGCTCTACTCCACGTTGATGACTTGGACGCTTTCATCCAGGTACTCCCTGTTGATGTAACCAATAGCGCCTGGTGTGGATGACACCGCAGCCACCATTTGCCGCTGTGTACGGACACGGTGGGGCGCCTGACCTGTCCCGGAAAAGACCATGCGGTCCCAGGCCAGTTGTAGTTGATGTGGGTAAACGGACAGCCATTCCTTGGCAAATGTCGCATGAGTGGATGAATCATTGGGTAATACGAAGACCTGAGCCGCATTACCGTCTGGCCAGGTGCGCTGGCGCATGGCGAACAGCGCGCGCAGCGTGTCACGGTCGAGCCTGCGTGAGGCTACGCCGGGATGGGCAATGACCAATATGTCCTGTCGCGAGCTCACCTGAGCAACGGCAGGTGTGCTTCCGAGCGAGATTGCCAGATAGGCCAAGCCTGCGACGAATAGCCCTTGCAAGGCTGCTCGCCGCAATAGATTAGGTCCGCCTCTCTCGGAGAGGCCGGATGTGTACTGCTTCCACATTTGCGCCAGGAGCGACGACTGCCAGGCCATAGTGACTCCACTTCTCCACTGAGCCGGGGCTTATGGGCCTTGCCCGGATAGGGAGAGGTTCCCTGCTGCAGAGTTATTCTTGGTGGTTGCGTTGTTTTAGTGATTAAAAGATTAGTCTATACCACATCTTTACAAGGTAAATATCTAATAAAACGACATAATCTTCAAAAAAGACGGCGAAAAAATGACTGACGCTGGCGAAAAGCCAGCGTCAGTGGGAGGAACGGAGGGGATCAGGGGAGAGTGAAGCTGGCCTGGTTAAGCCATAAATGCGTGGCCACGCTGGCGGCATAGCCGAGTGCGATGACGGGCGTCCAGCGCAAGTGGCCCATGAAAGTGTAGTAGCCACGAGCCTGCCCCATCAGGGCCACGCCGGCAGCAGAGCCAATGGATAGCAAACTGCCGCCAACACCTGCGGTGAGTGTGATCAGCAGCCAGTGGCCATGCGACATGTCGGGCTCCATGGTCAGCACGGCAAACATGACGGGAATGTTATCGATGACGGCCGACATGATGCCCAGGGCGATATTGGCCCAGGTTGCGTTCCACTGGGTATACATGACATCGGACAACAGCCCCAGATAGCCCATGAAGCCAAGCCCGCCAACACACATGACAACGCCATAGAAGAACAGCAAGGTGTCCCACTCGGCACGAGCGATACGATTGAAGACGTCGAAAGGCACGACGCTGCCCAACTGCTCCAGCTTCCGCCAGTCGCCTCGCTGAACATACTGGGTACGCTTGCGATCCAGGGACCGAGGCAAGCTCTTGCGCAGGTAGTAACCAAAGAACTGCAGGTAACCGAGGCCGGTCATCATGCCCAGCACCGGTGGCAGATGCAGCAGCGTATGGCAGGCAACGGCCGTGGCGACAGTCAGCAGGAACAGTAGAATGATGCGCCTTGCACCGCGCTTGAGTTCCACCGCCTCATCCAGGCTTTCAGGCGTGCGTTTGGGAATGAACAGCGTCATGGCCAGAGCCGGGACCAGGAAGTTGACCAATGATGGCACCAGCAGCTCGAAGAACTCCTGGAACTGGACCAGGCCCGCTTGCCACACCATCAATGTGGTGATGTCGCCGAAGGGGCTGAAGGCGCCGCCAGCATTGGCGGCAACGACGATATTGATGCAGGACAGGTTGATGAACTTGCGGTCGCCCTCGGCCACCTTGGTGACCACGGCACACATCAGCAAGGCGGTCGTCAGGTTATCGGCGACAGGCGAGATGATGAATGCCAACCCGCCGGTCAGCCAGAACAGGCTGCGATAGCTGAAGCCTTTTTGCACCATCCAGGCTCGCAGTCCATCGAATACCTGGCGTTCATCCATGGCGTTGATGTAGGTCATGGCGACCAGCAGGAACAGCATCAACTCCGAGAATTCCAGCAAGGTGGCATGGAAGGCATGCTCCGCCTCATCCGGCAGTCCTGATTGCACATAAACCCAACCAATCAATGCCCAGATGATGCCAGCAGCCACCAGGACCGGCTTGGACTTGCGCATGTGCAGTTTTTCTTCCGCCATGACCAGACCATAGGCCACCACGAAAACGGCCACGGCAAGGAAGCCTGTCGTGGAGCCTGTCAGGTTCAGTTCACCGGTAACGGCATGACTGGCACCGCTGAACCCTAGCAATAGTAGAGCGGTAGCCATGAGGGCCGGCCATTGACAGGAATATGTCATCCTGAGGCTTGGACGTTCAGGTGTCGCGTTGTTGGTTATCATGACGACGAGTCCCGAGTAAGGGAAACACTGTATAAATGCCTGCGCGTGCGAATCACTGTGCTATAGCCGCCATCCATGGCGGCTACCCTTCGGGCCATCCGAAGGATGTTCCAATTCGCTCCCTGCGAATTGGTGCGCGGTGCTCACCATCCTCACCTATACCCCATAGGCTCCGGTTGTTGCGCGCCGTGCGCCTTGTGCTTCATTCCGCTCGGCTGATTTATTCAGCGATTCCTAAGTGTATGGAAAAGGTGAGAAATCGAGATTGAGCCTAGCACAGGCTTTTGCGGCGCAATATGCGGCAAAAGGTGGGGGAGGACTCCTGCCTTAATGTTCATCTGAAGGGCGTCGATGAGAGGCGCGAGGCGAAGGCAAAAGTGCAAAGCAAAGTACGCTGAATAAGGCAATACGCCCATTGTGCGTCGCTCGGTCACGCCATTTGCCTGCTCAGAGGGCATGTTCTATGGCATTATGCGGGTTCGGGGGAGCAGGAACGTTCTCCTTCTCTCATGATCCAGCCAGGCGTTTGTCACATGTTTCTCGACGAATTTCACCGCTGTGTCGACGATCGCATTCTGATTTCGGCCGACCAGGCAAGCCGCTTTGCCAAGCGCATCGCGGGTGATTTCAACCCCATTCATACCCCGGGGGCACGGCGTTTCTGCGTGCCTGGCGACCTGCTGTTCGCCCTGGTGCTATCGCGTTTCGGATTGTCCCAGCATATGAGTTTTCGTTTCCTGGCCATGGTGGGAGCAGACCGCTCGCTGACCTTTGCTTCTAGTGATGATGGTGTGATTCGCGTCTTCGATGACGAAGGCAAGTGCTATCTCGAAGTGATGCGGCGCGGTGAGACCACTCAGGACGCCAGCGTGATCGAAGCCTTCACACGTTGCTATGTAGCATTTTCGGGCAAGAACTTTCCTCACTACCTCAAGCCGCTGATGCAGCAGCATGGCGTGATGTTCAATCCCAAGCGCCCGCTGGTGATCTACGACAGCATGGGCTTTTCACTGGACAGGCTCGATGCATTGCAACCCGAGCTGCAGCTTCGCGACTCCGAGCTTGCCGTGCTTGGCAAACGGGGGGATGTCAGCCTGGAATTTGGCATCAAGGCCGACGGAGAGGATATCGGCGTGGGCTCCAAGAAACTCGTGGTCAGTGGCCTGTGCGCCTATGATGCCGAGGCTATGGACGATATCGTCAGTGAGTTCTATCGCCTCAAGGCAGCCCACACGGTCTCTGCCTGAATCCTCGGGGCCAGGTTTGAGTGCACTCAGATCAGCCCCTGGATCAGTCCGATGCCCAGGCACAACAGCACGACAGTCCAGGGTGGCAGGCGCCAGGCCACCAGCATGACGAACCCGATGACGACGATGGACAGGTCGCTCATGGAGGTCACGGCGGTTTTCCATACCGGGTCGTAGAGTGCCGCCCCCAGCAGGCCGACGACGGCTGCATTGGCCCCACGCATGGCGGCCTGTAGACCACGACGGGTACGGAGTTGTTGCCATAGTGGCAGCAATCCTGTGACCAGCAGTGTTCCCGGCAGGAAAATCGCGATCAGCGCCACCAGGCCGAGTAACAGGCTGCCATCTCCTGCCTCGGTTCCCAGGTAGGCCGCAAAGGTGAATAACGGTCCGGGTACTGCCTGTGCTGCACCATATCCCGCCAGAAAGGCATCCTGTGTCACCCAGCCCGGCCCGACTGTCTCGGCTTCCAGCAGGGGCAGCACGACATGGCCACCGCCAAACACCAGAGCACCGGCTCTGAAGGCCGCATCTGCCAGCCCCAGCCCCAGGTGTTGACTCACCAGAGCCAGCAGCGGCAGCCCTGCCAATAGCACGACAAACAGGCTCAACGACAGGGCAGGCAACCAGGGTGGGAGCGGGACGCCAAACACCATCTGAAGGTCCTTGTGGGCAGAGGCGTCATGTTCCTTCTCATCACGCCACAGGCCCCACCCGATCAGGGCACCACTCGCGATGGCGATGACCTGGCCAAATACTGCTGCACCAATGTGATCAGCCATGGCGATCATTACGATGGCCAGGGCCGCAATGGAAGCCCGAATGGCATCGGGGCAAAGACTGCGCGCCATGCCCAGCACGGCCTGGGCCACGATCACCACTGCTACCAGCTTGAGACCATGTATCAGCGATTCGCCCAGTGGCCCGCCCATGGCGGAAGCTCCGAGGGCAAATAGCATCATGGCCAGGGCAGAAGGCAGGGTGAAAGCCAACCAGGCAGCCAGTGCCCCCTTGAGTCCTCCGCGCATCAGGCCGATGGATAACCCTACCTGGCTGCTTGTCGGACCGGGAAGGAACTGACATAGCACCACCAGGTCGGCATAACTGCTTTCGCTCAGCCATCCTCGGCGAGCGACGAAAGCTTGGCGAAAATATCCAAGATGGGCCACGGGGCCACCGAAGGAGGTAAGCCCCAACACCAGGAAGGCGCGGAAAATTTCACGCAAGGATGAATACGAGGAAGAGGTCGTCATGTAGCGTCATCTGCTGGTGTTCATTGAGCGATCATCCTGGCGCGTTCATATGACAGGGTCATGATGGGAATAGAGAAGGCTCCCAATTCAGGCCGCTGGCGCGTATCACCCGACGGGTGATGGCCTGGTCGAGGATGCCGTGCCCGTTTTCCACCAGTGTCAGCCAGTGTCGGGCTCGGGTGATGCCGGTGTAGACCAGTTCCCGAGTCAGGATGGGGTTGGGGGCATTCGGCAGGACCAGGGCGGTGTGCTCGAACTCGGAGCCTTGTGACTTGTGCACTGTCATGGCGAAAACTGTTTCGACATCGCGCAGGCGGGCGGGTAGCACCCAGCGAATGCGGTCACTGCCATCCGTCGCCGGAAAGGCAACTCGAAGCGTGGTACCTCTAGCATGCTCCGGGTCAGGGAGGGCCAGGGTGATGCCGATATCGCCATTCATCAGGCCAAGGCCATAGTCATTACGAGTGATCAGGACAGGCCGGCCGGGATACCAGGTTTCCTCCGACACCTCGGCGGTCCAGCCCGGCAACCAGCCGCTACGGGAAAGGGCCTGGCGAATCCGGATATTGAGCCCTTCCACTCCCCATGGTCCCCGGCGCAAGGCACACAGCAACTGGAAACTGCCATGAGCGTGGAGCACACGCCTGGCCCAGTCATCCCACACCAGGTTGCCGTCGTTGGCATTGCTGTGGCTGACATTGCCGTCGATATTCATGTCAGGCGTGCCGGCGGCTTGATGTGCAGGGCGTGTCCGGAGCATGACATCCAGATAATGACGGTAGCCTTTTGCTGCATTGCCTGCCTTGTGAGCCGACCCCTCGACAACCAGCTGTTCAAGCCGTTTCCCCGTGGTTGCATCATCGGCGGACAGCGACAGGCCGACCAGATCCGGAAAGCCTTGGTTGAGAATGCGCCGAGCGGCATCTGGAGCCCCGGCATTGACGGCCTTGGCCAGTTGTCCAATGCCGCTTGATGCGTCAAAGCGGTGGCTGACACGCAGCATCATCACGACCTGATCCAGGTTGAGGCCGTTGGCATCGATGACATCATTCGGCAGGCTCTGGCCGGTGGCGGTGCGAAGCCAGGCGGCAGTTTCCGGGAGATAATGGCCGCCCTCGGCGCGTCGGCACAAGTCTCCCAGCACGGCTCCGGCTTCCACCGAAGCCAACTGATCCTTGTCGCCAAGCAGTACCAGGCGTGCCTGGTTTGGCAAAGCCTTGAGCAACGCTGCCATCATCTCTACATCGACCATGGATGCTTCGTCCACCACCAGCATGTCGAGTGCCAAAGGCGATTGTGCGTTGTGCTGCAGGCGCCGAGTGTCCGGGCGTGAGCCCAGCAGGCGATGCAATGTGACAACCTCGCTGGGGATGGCATCGCGCAATCGCTGGGGATCCTCGCTGAGACCATCCAGCATCAGGTTTTCCACCTGGGCGGCAATGGAGGCATTGAGCCGGGCCGCTGCCTTGCCTGTAGGGGCTGCCAGGCGAATGCGCAAGGCTCGGCCGGCTTGCTTGAGAGCATGGCTCTGCAGCAGGGCCAGCAGCTTGACGACGGTGGTGGTCTTGCCGGTACCGGGTCCCCCGGTGATGACGGCGAATGGCGAGCGGGCAGCGAGGGCACAGGCCTGGCGTTGCCAATCGATGTCTGTGGCGCGGGGGAACAACGCATCCAGGGGCGTGGCAAAGTCGTCAGGATTCGATGCTGCCGTTTCGAGACGGGCAGAGATGCTATGTCGAATATCCTGCTCATGCTGCCAGTAGCGGCGCAGATACAGGCGTGTCGTGATGTTAGCGTCATGCCCGACGCTCTCTGCGACGAGGGGGGTTACTCCGTGCCCATGACCGACCAGTTGCGGGTGTGCCAGAGCCGCAGCCCATTCGTCCGTGCTCAATTCGGCCAGCACTTGGCTTGGCAGAGGTGGCAGGTCCTCCAGCCCATCTCCTTCCGGTGGCAAGGACAGGGCTAGGTCGGGAACGTTCAAGGTCTCGGCCAGGTCGAGGCACAAGTGGCCCCGGCCCAGTTGATGGCTGGTCAGCGCCGCTGCCAGCAGCAACAACGGCGGGGCATCGGGACATTCCTGGACAAGGAACTCTGCAAACGTCCGGTCCAGTTCCTTGAGCCAGCCGCGTGTCACCCAACGATCGAGCAGGGCAAGCAACGTGCCGCGATCGCTCAGGGCGGGGTGATGCTGGCTCATTGGCGATGTTCTCCTTTGGCTGCGGGCGTTTCGTTTATCGCTGAAGGCTTTTCTTTAGCTGAGGGCTCTTTTTTAGCTGAAGGCTCTTCTTTAGCTGAAGGCTCTTTTTTGGCTGAAGGCTCTTTCGTCACTGAAGGTGCACCACGAAACAGCTCATCCAATGCCGTGATGAAGGCGGGCGCTGGACACTCGGCATGAACGCCGCGGCTGCTGGCGGTGATACCACGCAGGAACACGTAGATGGCACCGCCAAGGTGCTGCTGACTATCGTAGTCAGGCAGTCGCGCAGCCAGCAGGCGATGCAGGGCCAGCAGATAAAGGGCGTATTGGACATCGTAGCGCTTGCTCAGGACGGCATCGCGCATGGCATCGGCATGGTAGGCCGAGTCGTCATCACCCAGGTAGTTCGATTTCCAATCCACCACGTAGAAGCGACCATGGTGCTCCACCACCAGATCAATGAACCCCTTGAGCATGCCGTTCAGGGTATCGGCCTCCAGGCGTGGACGAGGATGGCCGGGTAGCAGATTGGCGCTGACCAGATCATCCAGGCGCCGGGTGTCGACGTTGTGGCTGGCAAGCCAGAACTCCAGTTCGACCTGGTAGCCATGGATATCTTGCAGTGCCATAGGGGGCGCCGAAGGAAGAGGTAGCGGGGTCGAGACAAGCTGGGTCAACCACTGGCACAGGGGGGAGGCCCAGTCTTCCCACCCGCGCAGGCGGGTGCGGCGCTGGACCATGTCGGCCAAGCGTTGCTCCTCCAGGGCATTAGCAAACCCCTGCTCGCCTGCCCACTCGAGCAGACCATGCAGGAAAGTGCCTGCGGCGGGCCCGCGGGGAAAGCGGTGCAAGCTGGTGGCCGCGGGGAGCATGGCACCGCGTTTATCATCCGGCTCGAAGGCCAGCTCGCGGACATTGGCTTCCAAGGCGGTGGTGGGTTCGGCGTGCTTCCGGGATTCGCTGTCTTGCAGTGTATCGCCGGGAGACTCAATAGCCTGGAAAGCCGTATCGATGCGGTCATCCAGCATCAAGCTGTGCTGAGCGGTGGAGGTAGAGCTACGCAAGCTGCCGAGCTGCAGTGCGGAATAGCTGGCAATCCACCAGTGCTCCCTGGCCGCCCGTCGTGGGGTTCGGGCAGGTTCGAGCAGTACGTTGTCAGTGTCGGATGTGAGCCGGGTGGTGTCGGCTTCCGGCAAAGCGGTCAGGGCAATGGAGGCTTCTCCGGCAGCCAGGCGCGACAGCACCATCTTCAGGTTGTTCGGCCCCAGGGCTTCGCCTCCGCCGAGCAAGTAACCGATGGCGCTGCGTTCGAGTTGCGGCAATGGAGCCAGCCCAAGCCAGCAGGCGTGACGTGCCCGGGTCAAGGCCACATACAGCTTGCGCAGATCCTCGGCCAGGCGTTCTCGGTCAGCGTGTTCGAGAATCTCGTCGCTGGCTTGCAGGGCCAGTCGTTTGTGCTGGCCGTCGTGCCACCACAATGGGACATCGGTCTTTTTCTGTTCCCTGAAACTGGCGATGAAGGGTAGAAACACCAGGGGGTATTCCAGCCCCTTGGATTTGTGGATGGTCACGACCTGCACCAGGTCAGCATCACTTTCCAGGCGTAGCCGGTGGCGATCATCCCGCGCGGGGTCTGCCTGTCGGCCCTCGGCCAGGTAGCGGATCAGCGCATGCTCGCCATCCAGCTCCTGACTGGTTTGCTGAAGCAACTCTCCAAGGTGCAGCAGATCGGTGAGATGGCGCTCGCCACGCTCCTGGTCGGCCAGCAGGCGGGCCGCGACATTGAAGTCGCCCAGCAGGCGGCGAAGCATCGGCAGGACCCCCTGTCGCCGCCAACGCTGGCGATAGTCTCGGAACTGCAGCACCCGGCGTTCCCAGGCCAGGTCATCCTGCTCCCGCGCACTGGACAATGCATCCAGCTCATCCAGGCGTAGCCCCAAGCTGGGGGTGGCCAATGCGGCGCGCAAGGCCATCCCATCGTCCGGATGGCTGACAGCGCGCAACCAGGTTTCGATTTCCACAGCGGCTGGCGTCGCGAAGACGCCGTCCTTGTCCGACAGATAGACACTCTTTATTCCCCGCCGCGACAGGGCCTGGCGAATGGCGCGCGCTTCGCTGCCATTGTTGACCAGTACCGCCAGCTCGCCCGGTGTCAACTCCCGCAACTCAGCATGCTTGTCTGTTGAAGAACCGGTTGTGGAAGAGTCGGTTGTGGGAGAGCTGAAGCCGGTACGCCCCTCGCGGGCACCGATCAGCAGCCTGGTCATATAGCTGGCGCAGGCTTCGGCCATGGTCTCGCGGTAGTGGCCTTTAGAATAGTTGCCCTTGGAGTCGCTGCCCTTGGAATAGCTACCCCCGGATACGTCGTCTTCGCTGTCCTGATACCACAGCGTCAGGGCAGGTAATGACGTGCCATTGTCCATCAGGGTTTCGTCGCGACCGTTGGCTGCCACGGGTACAAAGGGCAAGGGGTTGTCGGTGCCATGCCGAAACAGGAATGCGCCACTGGCATAACCTTCGGCCTGCGCGAAGCAGTGGTTGACGGCGCGGACCATGGCTTCGGTGGAGCGGAAGTTTCTGCCCAGTGTGGCATGACGTCCCTGGGTGGCATGCCGGGCTTCCAGGTAGGTATGGATATCGGCGCCACGGAAAGCGTAGATGGCCTGCTTGGGGTCGCCAATCAGCAATACGGCGCTCGGCTCGATTTCCTCCTCGGGGCTGTCATTGCCACTGAGCCGATAGA
This sequence comes from Halomonas binhaiensis, assembly GCF_008329985.2. NCBI lineage: Bacteria > Pseudomonadati > Pseudomonadota > Gammaproteobacteria > Oceanospirillales > Halomonadaceae > Halomonas > Halomonas binhaiensis. Next base: position 3,978,294 of record NZ_CP038437.2, on the reverse strand, counting down.
CACGATCAAACAGGCGATATTGCACCGGGTCGGTGTCCTGGAACTCGTCGACCATGGCCACGGGAAACTGACGCCGGATACGTTCGGCCAGCCGTTTGCTCTGAGAGTCGGCTTGAGAACCAGCCTGAGCGGAATCGCTTCCGCAAAGCGCTCGATCCAGATGAATCAGCAGGTCATCGGGACCAATTTCTGCCCGGCGGGCCTGGGCCTGGCGGCGGCGCTCCGCCATCCAGCGCACCGCGTGACTGACCAGTGCCGGGTAGGCGTCGGGCAGGTCGTTCAAGTGCGCAGGCAGTTCGGCCAGTGCATTCAGGGCGGGCAAGTCCGGCGGTGGACCCTCTTTCCAGATATCGGCCATGCCTTGCGGGGTGAGACGTTTCCAGGCGGCATCGCTCAGGACAGGCTGTTTCTGGCCTGGATCTTCCACCCACTGGCGCAGGGCGGCGAGCCAGTTGGCGCGACTCCGGGAGTTGAACTTCTGGCCATTGAAGGCTTTGCGCGAAGCAGCATCTTCAAGTACGGCCTCCATCTCATCCAGCCAGGCAGGCCAGGGTGCCTTGAGTTCGGCAAGGCAGTGCTCGGTTTCGGCACTGACATGCTCAAAGGTTTCCAGAGGAACTGGAGCTTCGTCCAGGCTTTCAGCATGGGGCAACAATCTTCCCAGGGCCTTGTGCAGGGCTTCCGGCGTTTCCCAATGACTCGTGAGCTGGTCGAGATATTCGCTGGGCAATGCATAGAGGAAGGTGCGCCAATAGTCACGGGCGACGTCCAGTTCCAGTTCGCTCTGATCGGTTTCCAGGGAAAGCGAGAACAGGCTGCCGCTGTCGAAGGCATGCTCGCTGAGCATGCGGTGGCACCAGGAATGGATTGTCGAGATGGCCGCTTCGTCCATCCATTCCGCGGCCAGTTGCAAGCGCCGACCACAGGCGGGCCAGTGTTCCTGTGGCCACTGGTTGCGCAGGCGCACCAGGGGATCGCCTGCGTTGTCGGCATCCTGCGGCTCTGTTGATTGCGGCGCCTGTTGTTGAGTTGGTTGTTGAACGGGTTGTTGAAAAAGCTCTGCCGCTTCCACCAGGCGTGCACGAATGCGGTCGCGTAGCTCCAGTGTGGCGGCATTGGTAAAGGTCACCACCAGAATTTCAGGCGGTGTCAGCGGACGTGGAAAGGCAGCAGTATCCGGTTCGCCATCGGCAGTGCAGGGTCTGGGGCCGAGGACCAGGCGCACGTACAGCAAGGCGATGGTAAAGGTCTTGCCGGTCCCGGCGCTGGCCTCTATCAGCCGGTTGCCGTCGAGAGGCAGCGTGACCGGATCAAGCATGATGCTGGTGGTCATTGGTTGCCTCCATTGTCAGCTTCCCCGGACCTCGCAAGACGGCTGAGCGGCCCATATAGCGATTCGGCGAGAGCGGCAAATTCATTGCCATGCTCATTGATCAGGGCTTCTGGTCCGGCCCAGACACGGGTCAGGTAAGCATTGCGAGGGAATTCCCCAGGCTGGAATTCATTGCCTACCAGGACTTTCCAGGCATCATCCAGGGCCGCTTCATCCGCTTTTTCAGACTGTCCCTCGAGAATACGAGACATGGCTGCAGGAGTTCCGCCTTTGCGCAGCCAGGCGAAAGCCGAATCTCTGGCCAAGGGTAGCGGGCGACACATCGCTTGATGCCAGACGGTGGCAATGTTGCCGAGCCAGGACTGTGCCTCATCGGCGGACAGTGGGGGCAGATGGCCATCTCCCACGCGGGACAGCAGGCGGGTGGTGGTCGGGCCGAGACAGATCTGAGCCACGAGATGCACCACCCAGGGGCGGACCCAATGCTTCCAGTGGTAACGGTTGTTGCGAATCAAGCTGGATGTCAGCAATACCACTCGACAGCGCTGGCCATCAGCGTCTTGGCGAAGTTCATCGATGACATCCTCGATTTCCAGACCTCCCAGTGTCAGGGAAACCGGGGTGGCGACCTGATGGGCATGGGGCCAGCGTTGGCAGGTTCGGGCATATAGCTCGAACAATTCATCCATGGGCTCGACCAGGTGCTGACGCATACGTTCGGCAAAGCCCCCCATGGCGAGATGACCTTCCCGGGCCAGCCGATCCAGTGTGCTGTACAAGGCATCCTGACGAGCCTGGTGCCTGTCGTCTTCACCGCCTTCAGTACTGTCGACGGCCCTGCGCTGGGCCTGGATCAGCGTGTCTTGCAACTGCCATCTGTCCAGGCCATTCAAGGCAAAGGGCTCCTGGTCGAGCCGGCCAGACTCCGGCAAGGCCAGCCGGACGCCAAGCCGCTGGTTGAAGAACGTAGCGACGGGGTCGTCCAGCAACCGGGACAGGCGAGCCAGTGTCAGGGGGGCGTTGGCTTCCCAGGCTGGCAGGGGAGCAATGACCTGGTCCGTGAGGGCATCACGATCATGCACCTGACGCCACTCGTGGGCATAGCTGAACAGGTGTGGCTGGCCCATGAAATAGTGAGGGCTGAAAGGCGTCAGCGGGTGCTCGGTGGTCAAGTGCTCCAGCAGGGCGGTACTGCCATTTTCATCGCTCTCGTCCAGTTGCCAGCCCCGGGCCAGGTGATCGCGCAGCTGGCTGACCAGTACGGATGGGGGACATTCGCTATTGTCATGAATGCTGCGTCCTACCCAACTGATGGACAGGCGCTCCCGGGCGGAGAGCAGGGCTTCGAGAAACAGGTAGCGGTCATCCTCCCGACGCGAACGATCCCCGGGCCGATAGTCCTGGCCCATCAGGTCGAAGTCCTGGGGAATCTGGGTACGCGGATAGTCGCCATCGTTCATGCCCAGCAGCCATACATGGCGAAACGGAATGGCGCGCATGGGCATCAGGGTCGCAACATTGACGGCACCGGCCAGGAAGCGCTGGGACAGACCGCCGTCGTCCAGGGTCGTCAGCCATTGCTCGCGCACCACCGCCAGGGGAATCTCGCCATCGAAGTCCGCTTCGATAGCCGATTCATGCCAGGTTTCCAAGGCTAGATCGAGACGGCTGAGCAGGTTGCTGTCGTTATCGTCCACCGGGCTGAGGCAATCGTCGAGCAGCGCGCGCAGCCGGATGCACCAGTTGCCTACATCCGTCGGTGTGGAAAGCGCATGCCAATGATGTTCGAGGGTGTCGATCAGACGCACCAACGGGCCAGCCAAGGCGGCTTCCAGTCCGCCGATGTCACCGTAGGGCGCGATATCGTGCCAGGCCGTATCCTGTCCTGGCGCTGGTGTCGGTTCATCTGCTGCCCCTTCTCCCACGGCGTAGCCCAGCAGTAGACGGCGCAGGCCAAAGGTCCAGGTGTTCTGGCTCAACCCTCCTGGCAAGTCGAGGCTCTGGCGCTGCTCGGCATCCAGTCCCCAGCGGATACCGCTACCCGCGATCCAGCGTTCCAGCACCGGGAGATCGTCCTCGCGGATGGCAAAGCGTTCTCGCACGGCTGGCACTTCGAGCAGGTCGAGCAGGTTCGATACCGAAAGGCGAAGCTCTGGCAGCCGGGTCAGGGTTTCCACGGCGATGGCCAGTGGCTGGCGATGGCGGCTGGCCTGGTCGGAGAGGGTAAAGGGAATGTAGCGTGGGTCGTCGCTTTCCAGACGTCCGAACACGGATGTCACTGCCGCTGCATAGGCATCCACCTCCGGTACCATCACCAGCACGTCTCGTGGCCTGAGGGTTTCATCGGCACTGAAAGCGGCGAGCAACTGATCGTGGAGTATTTCCACTTCGCGCAATGGGCTGTGCGCAATATGGAATGTCAGTGAAACATCCTTTTCTTTTTCAACCGCGGGCCAAAGTGATTGAGTTTCACTCAGCGGGCGCAGGGCGCGAATATCATCCTGCAACTGATGCAACAGTTGCTGGCGGCCATCGGGCAGGGCATGTGGTTCAAACAGGTCGATGCGTAGTGCATCGTTCTCGAACAGCTTGGCATATTGCTGGTGTTCATCGAACTCATCGAGCAGGCGCAGGTAATCGCGGCCCTGCTTGCCCCAGGCTGCGAGCAAGGGATGGGCGTGAAGGTGCATCTGGCTGTCGTCGAGATCCAGTGGCATGCCGGGGCGCTGCTGCTGGCGACGCCGGGCGGCACGCAACAGATCGCGGTGTTCGATGATATCGGCCCAGTAGAACTCACAAGGGTTATGCACGCACAGCACGACCTGGCACATCCGCGACAGGGCGGCCAGGGCCTCCAGGGTCTGGCTGGGCAACGACGAGATACCAAATACCATGATTCGACGTGGCAGCCCTGCTGGACGCGTCGAATCATCGAGAGACTGGCAGGCAGCGACAAAGCGCTGGTGGACGCCAGCACGGCTGGAGGCAATACCGGCTTCGCCAATATCGGCACGCAGCACTCGCCACAGCACCGCTTGCCAGTGTTGGTCTTGCGGCAGTGGGCGGGACTGGCCTCGTGCATCGATCAGTACATCATCGCCATTGGACCAGGCTTCCAGCCAGTCACCGCGATAGACCTGATACTGGTCGAACAGGTCCGCCAGGCGCTCGGCCAACTGGTGGCGCTTGCGCTGGTCATCGTCGGTATCGAGAAAGCGCTTCAATGGAGTGAACGCTTCAGCAGTATCTGGGGCGTCCAGCAGGCTGGGCAACAGGCGCATCAGCCGCCAGGTCAGGCGTGACTTGTCGAAGGGCGATGTGGAAGGCACCGAATCGGGGCCATCCAAATGTGTCAGCACCGTGCGATAGGCTTGCCACAGGAAACGCGCCGGCAGGGTGACATCCAGTGCCGCCGCGATACCGCAGCCACCGTCCTCCGGATTGGCGGCCAGCGCCAACTTGAGCCATTGGCTGATGCCGTTGCTCTGCACCAGCAGCACCTCGTTTTCCAGCGGTCCCAGCGGATGCTGGCGCATCCAGTTCACCGCCAGGTCGCGCAGTGCTTCCAGGTGATTGCCATGGATCACCATGAATCCCGGTGTGAGGGCAGTCGACTGCGCCATGCGGCTTCCTTGAGGTTACTGTGCTGGGGAAATGGTGCCGTAAACCACGGTGTTGTGAAAGGCGGGAAGCATCACCGTCTCGTTGAACAACGACCTGCCGGGTCACTGACGCCGAGGCAACAGCCTTCCGCGTCGAGTATGCGACGATTCGGCATGGAAGAACGGAGTTGGGGCTGATGACTCATGAAGGGCAGCGAGGATTGCCCTTCATGAGTGAAGGAAAGTAAGGAGAGATAGGCTTAGGGATACTCTGAATAAGTCGACGAGCATGCTCAAGCGCAAGGCGCCCGGAGCACAGACCCGAAGCGTAGCGGAGAGAACATCCAAAGGATGGTCAACCGGAGCCTATGGGGTATAGGTGAGGATTCCGCGCACCGCGCAACGCAGCGATTGAGTAGCGTAGGCACTTATTCAGATATTCCTCAGCCGAACACGCCCTGACTGCGCAGGTAGTCATCATAGCTGCCGCTGAAATCGACGATGCCATCGTCTTTCATCTCGATGATGCGCGTGGCCAGCGAGCCGACGAACTCTCGGTCGTGGCTAACGAAAATCAGGGTGCCAGGATAGTGCTCCAATGCCAGGTTGAGCGCCTCGATGGACTCCATGTCCAGGTGGTTGGTGGGCTCATCCATGACCAGCACGTTGGGGTTTTGCAGCGAGAGCTTTCCGAACAGCATACGTCCTTGCTCACCACCTGAAATGACTTTGACAGACTTGCCGATGTCGTCGTTGGAGAACAACATCCGGCCGAGGGCGCCACGCACTGTCTGTTCACCGGCGGTCGTCCATTGCTGCATCCATTCGAACAGCGTCTCGCCACCGTCGAAGTCCGCCGCGTGGTCCTGGGCGAAATAACCGACTTCAGCCGCATCGGTCCATTTTACCTCGCCGGTGTCAGGCGCCATCGCGCCGACCAGGCAGTTGAGCAAGGTGGTCTTGCCGATGCCGTTGGGCCCGATGATGGCGATGCGTTCTCCCGCTTCGACTCTCAGGTCAAAGCGATCGAACAGTACATTGTCGTCCCAGGCCTTGGAGAGTGCTTCTACCGCCAACGCCTGGCGATGAATCTTCTTGTTCTGCTCAAAGCGAATGAAGGGGCTGATGCGTGATGAGGGCTTGACCTCATTGAGCTGGATCTTGTCGATCTTGCGCTGGCGCGAGGTTGCCTGCTTGGCCTTGGAGGCATTGGCCGAGAAACGGCTGACGAATTGCTTGAGCTCGGCAATCTCGGCCTTCTTCTTGGCATTCTCGTTATGCAGACGCTCGCGCGCCTGAGTGGCAGCGGTCATGTACTCATCGTAGTTGCCTGGGAACAGCTGCAGCTCGCCGTAGTCCAGGTCCGCCATGTGGGTACAGACGCTGTTCAGAAAGTGGCGGTCGTGAGAGATGATGATCATGGTCGACGAACGCGCCTTGAGGATATCCTCAAGCCAGCGAATCGTATTGATATCGAGATGGTTGGTCGGCTCATCCAGCAGCAACACATCGGGGTCGCTGAACAGAGCCTGGGCCAGCAGTACCCGGAGCTTCCAGCCCGGAGCGACCACGCTCATCGGCTGATCATGCTGTTCCAGGGGGATGCCCAGGCCAAGCAGCAACTCACCGGCACGCGACTCGGCGGTATAGCCATCGAGTTCGGCAAAGCGCACTTCGAGATCCGCCACCGCCATGCCATCTTCTTCACTCATCTCGGCCAGCGAATAGATACGCTCACGCTCGGCCGCGACAGACCACAGCTCTTCGTTACCCATGATCACCGTATCGATGACACGCTCGTTCTCGAAGGCGAACTGATCCTGGCGTAACTTGCCCAGTCGTGTGGTGGCGTCTTTCATCACCTGGCCGCTGGTAGGCTCCAGGTCGCCCCCGAGAATCTTGATCAGGGTCGACTTGCCACAACCGTTGGCCCCGATCAGGCCATAGCGATGACCCTGGCCGAATTTGACAGAAACGTTCTCGAACAGCGGCTTGGGGCCAAACTGCATGGTGATGTTGGCGGTAGAGAGCACAGCGGAGAATCTCGCGGGAGGAACATGAATGAGGGACTTGGGCCGACGCTTCGACCAAAGTGGAGCGCATATTGTACGCGTCAGACCATGGTGCTATCCACCCAAGCTCCCGTTCTATTCGGTGTCATGGTGATGTGTGATGCGGTAGATACCCGCAGATTTTCGATGTGATGTCACATCAGTGGTTCTTCACTCGTCTAGGTATCGAAACGTTCTGAATGTATCGAAGCCCTCTGAATGTATCGAAACCCTCTGAAGGAGACGAACCATGACGGTGAAAGTTGACCCCTTTGCCGCCGCACCTTCCCTGATGATGGATTGGCAGCGTGTGTCAATTGCCATCAACAAGAGTATGGATCCGACGCTTGTCGGACTCGTCGAGATCCGCGCCTCCCAGATCAACGGATGCGCTAACTGCCTCAACATGCATACCGTGTTTGCGCGAGAGAACGGTGAGACCGAACAGCGCATCAATCTGCTTGCAGCATGGCGTGAGGCTCCCTGCTATACCGATCGTGAGCGTGCCGCACTTGGCTGGACCGAGGCGATGACGCGACTCTCGGAAGGGCATGCGCGGGATGCTGCCTATCAGGCCCTGCAGGATCAGTTCAACGAGGAGGAGCAGGTGAAGCTTACCTTGATACTCAGTGTCATCAATGGCTGGAATCGTATCGCTACCGGGTTCGGTGTCTGGGTCGATCCTGCCGAAGTGAAAGCCAGCGTGGCCAGGGTGAGTGCCTGATGACGGATGCCAGACATGAAGATGCCGTCGTCGGTTTTGATACCCTGCGTCCAGGACTCATGCGCGTTGCCTACCGCATGCTCGGCTCTGTCGCTGACGCGGAGGACATTCTGCAGGAGGCCTTCATCCGCTGGATGAAGGTCGACCGCGGTGAGGTGATGGAGCCCGAAGCGTTTCTGCGTCGCACGGTCACACGGCTTTGCCTCGATCAGCTCAAGTCGGCACGGCATCAGCGCGAGACCTATGTCGGCCCGTGGCTCCCCGAGCCGGTGGTGGAAGAGGAGGAGGAAGAAGACGTTACCTTGCCTTTGATGCTGGCATTGGAACGTCTATCGCCGCTCGAGAGAGCGGCGTTCCTGCTGCACGATGTGTTCGGGTTGGCATACGAGGAAATCGCCACGACCATTCAGCGTGATGTGGCCGCCTGTCGCCAGCTCGCCGCCCGTGCACGTACCCATGTGCGTGAGGAGAGACCGCGTTATCAGGTGAGCAGGCATCAGGGCCTGGAGATTGCCAAGGCCTTCTTCGTCGCGTCGCGCAGCGGCGATATGCAGGCCCTTGGTGACATGCTGGCTGCCGATATCAGTGTGCATGCCGATGGCGGTGGCAAGCGTGCTGCAGCCATCACGCCCATTTTCGGGTTTGATGCCGTGATGAAGTTTCAGCAAATTCTCGCGGACAAGCTCCGGGAGCACGGATCGACACTGGTGCGTACCGGGTTCGTCAATGGCTTGCCGGGGTTCATCACGCTGGAAGCCGATGGCGAGTTCCAGACGACAGCGCTCGATATTGAAGACGGCAGGATCTCTGCCATCTATGTGGTGAGGAATCCTGACAAGTTGAGGCATCTGCATTAGGAAGCCTGCATAAATGCCTATGCGTGCGAATTACTGTGTTGCGCGGTGCTCACAATCCTCACCTATACCCCATAGGCTCCGGTTGTTGTGCTCCGTGCGCCTTGTGCCTCATCACGCTCGGCTGATTTATTCAGCGCTTCCATCGGAAGCCTGCTTAAGTGCCTATGCGTGCGAATCACTGCGCTTTTCCGTCGCCACATCATGTATCGCTGAGGTTATCCGTGACGCGTTTGCGGACTCCGTTGATGTGGCAGCGCATGGCCAGTCGAGCGCCGTCGCTGTCTCTCTGCTCGATGGCTTCCAGAATCATGCGATGCTCGCCTATGACCCGGTCGATACGTTCCTGGCTGGCGCTTTGCGTGATGCTCAAGGCCATGGTCATGGCCTTTTCGATATCGATGTGAATGGATTCGAGAATGCTCGGGAACATATCGTTCCCGGTGGCTTCTGCAATCACCATATGGAAGGTGAAGTCCGCTTCGCTGGCGATGCGGCCTTGTGAAAAGTCTTCTTCCATTCCCTTGAGTGCATCGCGCAGCTGGATCAGCTGTCCTTCATTGCGCCGTTCCGCCGCCAGCGCGCTGGCCTCGCATTCCAGCGCGATTCTGACCTCGTAACTCTTGAGCAGAAGAGAGACATCAGAGGCATCGGCGTACTGAATGAGACCAGCGGGAGGAATACGTTGAATGAAACTGCCTGAGCCTTGGCGAGAAATGATGATGCCATCGGCCTGGAGGCGCATCAGCGCCTCTCTGACGACAGGGCGAGAAACCGAGTAGTGCTGACATATGCGGTGCTCTGATGGCAACTTTTCGCCTTTCTTGAACTGGCCATCAATGATGGCCTGCATAAGTTTTCCATAAAGTTTGTCAGCCAGTTTCTCTCTTCGGGGAGGTGTCCCGAGGATGCTGCTTTTATCAAGGTTCATTTGGTAATTCCGCTAGTGCTTCTATTGTCTGAATTATATTGAACTGGGCGTTTTATGGCGAGAAAGTAGACAAAAATCAAAGTGAGAACAATAAAGAACAGACTATCCATGTTGGTGAAGAAAATGGATGGATCTCCCTGGGAAAGTGTCAGCGATCTTCTGAGAAACTCTTCCAGGTTGGGTGCAAGAATAAAGCCCAGTAGCAGCGTGATAACGGGGTAGCCATGCTTGCGAAGGTAATAGGCAAGAACGCCTAGCGCGAGGGTCAGCCCCATCTGGTAGACCGAGTAGGTGGCAACGTAACTGCCAACCACGGCAAGCAGGGCGATGGCACCGTACAACATGTCCTTGCGTATGGAGACGATGCGAATGAAGTACGGCCCGATGAGAAATAGTGTCAGGGGAATGAGCACAATGGCGCTGAACAGAAGCGAGGCCAGCATGGGAGCAATCAGCCCAGCCTGATCTGCCAATAGCTGAGGGCCTGGCTGGATACCATTGATGATCAACACACCGAGTACGATGGCGGTAATAGGATCGCCTGGAATACCGAAGGTCAGCATGGGAACCAGGGCGCCACCACAGACGGCGTTGTTGGCGCTCTCGGCTGCAGCAATGCCTTGGGGATTGCCCTTGCCGAAACGCTCGGGCTCGCGAGATGTGCGCACGGCTTCGGCATAGGCAAGGAAACTGCCCATGGAACCGCCTGCTCCGGGCAAGGTGCCGACCAGATAGCCAATCAGTGATGACTTGATGTAGCACCAGAGGCCGATATCGCGAATCGAGGACAGTGGCGGCACGAAGTCCCGCCGGCGAATGGTCGGAGTCTGGAGAGCTTCACGGCGTAGACGCTTGTGTTCGGCAACGGTTCTGGCCTGGATCAGCAACTCACTGATGGCAAAGGTGCCGATGATGACCGGCATCAGGTCAATGCCTGCCGTCAGCGCCTCTGTCCCGAAGGTGAAGCGCGCCATGGGAACCATGCTGTCGAGCCCGATCGTTGCCAGCATCAGGCCAAGGCAGGCCGCCATGGCGGCTTTTACAATGCGACCTCGCTGGGCAATGACAATGACGATCAGGGCAAAGGCGATCAGGGAGAACTTGCCGGCGGTCTGCACCAGCAACGATGCTTGAGCGACGAAGGGGGCAAGCATGATCAGGAGCAGGGCACCAATGCTGCCACCGATCATCGAGGCCAGCGACGCATGGCCCAGAGCCTGGGCCCCCTGTCCGCGTTGCTGCATGGGATACCCCTCCAGCGCAGTCATCATGGATGATGGCGCGCCCGGGATGTTGATGGTCGTTGCGGTAATGCTGCCGCCACACATGCCTGCCATGTAGATACTGGCACAGGCCATCAAGGCCGTGGTGAGATCGAGGCTATACGTCAGGGGCAGCAAGAGTGCCAGAGCCAGTGTGGCTGTCAGGCCGGGGATGGCGGCAAAGACCGTCCCTATCAGAAAGCCTGATACAACATATATAAGTGTGACGGGATTGAATAATTCTGAAAAACTACTGAAGACGAGAAGCGTGAAATCCATATATCACCCCAGAATGCCAGGCAGGCGGATGCGGAAGATATACTCAAAAACCACAAGTCCCATGGCGGTTATAATGATGCTTCCCACTGCTGTGATGAGCGGCTTCTTGAGATCCGAGAAGATAGAAATAATGCAGAAAATGTAGAATAAAGACGACAGGAAATATCCAGAGAAGTTGAATATTGAGATATATGCAATGGTTGCAATAACGATCAATGCTGGCCTTAGCTCTGTCGTTTCCTCCTTCGCTATTTCATCTTTCTTGGTTTCATCTTTCTTGGCTTCTCGCGAGCTGTTCTTGAATGAACGAATAGCTCTATACAGCAGAGTGGTGGAGAGGAGAAGAGCAACAGCTCCCAGAACCGTTGGAAAGAATAAAGGGCTAGGAAGGCCTTTGCTTACCGGTGCTCCAAGCAGAAGAGAATATGCCAGATAGCCGAGGGAGGTCGCGAACAATATAGCAGGGAAAGCGACTTCAGGTATCTTGCTGGTCTTGTACTGGTTCATGATGGGTCATCCTGATGGAAAGGCCTCCTTGAGCGGAGGCCAGGCCGCATGAATTAAAGTCCCAGCTCGTCCATTAGCGCGAACACCTGTTCCTGACGAGTAAGCATCCAGTCGCCAACCTCATCGGACCCCAGCCAGCTTGGGGTAACGCCTATCTGGGAAATCCACTGCTGGAATTCATCGCTGTCGTATGCTTTCCGATAGGCCGCTTCCAGTGTCTGAATGGCATCTTCGGGCGTGTTGGCCGGGGCCACCAGAACGATGAAGCTGCCGGACTCCAGATCGATACCGTTTTCACTGATCGGTGGTACATCCGGATAGGTCGGGTTCTGCTCGGAGGAGAGCTCCACCAGCCCCTTTACGTCTCCAGATTCAATCAGTCCTGCGAAGTCGCCAAGACTGGCGATGGCAGCATCGATCTCGCCGGACAGCAGGGCTTCTGATTCGGCAGCGGCGGCGCCCGGGTAGGTAATGATGTTGAAGTCGGCTCCGGTCGTGTTCTCCAGGCGGCGTGCGGCGAGATATGGACCCGACCCCTCGGGCATGACCCCGATACGGACAGTGCCAGGCTTGGCCTTGGCGGTCTCGATGAGCTCCTCGAGACTCTCGATTCCGGACTGCTTGGAGGCGACGATGGCATCAGCCTCCTGGGTGATGCGCGCAATGGGTGTCATCTTGTCGAGAGAGTAGCCCGGTACCAGTTCGTCGCGAGGTATGGTGATCACGCTGTCGTAGGTCAGCACACTGAGCGTGTGGCCATCAGGGCGGGCACGCATCATCTGGGTGAGCCCAGTGGCGCTGACGGCACCGGTGATGTTTTCGGCATAGATAGAAGCCGGCAGGTCCTGCTCGGCGAGGTTGCTGATCTTGCGCGAGATACCATCGGTACCTCCGCCAGCAGCCCAGGGCACGATCAAGCGGATGTCGCGTTGGGGGAAGTCTGCCGCGATAGCGGATGACGCCAGCAGAGAGGCGCCCACAAGGCAAATCAGCCGGTTCATGAATCTGTGAGTTGGCATGCACGAATCTCCATGTTTATTACTGTTCTTGGCAGTCAATTGGCGTTGAAAATCAATTGATGCTGGAAATTGATGGGTGCTGGAAATTGATGGGTGCTGGGAATCTATTGACGGGTTATGCCTGAGTGGATGCCCATCCTTCGAGTATGTTGTTCAGGCTATGAGCCTGGGGCGCATGGAGTCGATCCACCCCCGGGGGACGCACGGGGCCAACGTCACTTCCCTGCAGACGCATGGCTTCCTTGACGACCGTGACATTGGTGCCGTTCTGTTCCAGCGTGCGCATGTCTTCAAAATCGGCGATGAGATCGATTAGCCGACGGGCTTCTTCCCAGCGCTGGTCTTCGAGTGCTTGGTGGAATTGCATAGTGAGTCTGGCGTTGACGTTGACCAGGCCCGAGGTGAACCCCCTGGCGCCGTAGGCATAGAAGGGCAATGCCCAGCTTTCAGCCAGTCCGCAGATCCACAACAGAGATGTCCCTTGCGTTGCTCGAATGCATTCGGCCATGCGCAGTGGGTCGGGAATGGCATATTTGATGGCAACGACATTGTCGATTTCGGCAAGCGTGGCAAAGTCGCCAGGCGTCAATCCCGGATTACGTGCATAGGCGATGATGGGCAGGTCGGTTTCATCGGCAATGCCGCGAATGTATGAGGTGAGCATGCGCGGTGACGCAAACGGATCCGGTGGCTGATGGACCATGATGGCATCGACGCCGGCTGCCTGGGCTGCGTGGGTCAGATGAATGGCGTCAGCCTGGCTGCGTCCGACTCCTGCGGTGACGACACTTCTTCCCTTGTTGCTGTCGACGGCCAGGCGATAGACGGTCTCGATCTCATCAAGGGTCAGAGCATAGAACTCTCCCGTATTGCCCCCGGTGACGATGTTGTGAACCCCTGATTGCGCGATATCGTCAACGACCTTGCTCAGTAATTGATGATTGATACGACCGTCTTCCTGATACGGGGTCACATGTACCCCAGATACACCCGCCAAGGCCTGTTCGACTCGTGAGCGTGATTCTTGCTTGGACATCGGAACCCTCCTTCGTGATAGGGCTGATCATTGTCAACCACCAGAGGATGGGAAGGTTAGGTATTGATATGAAAATTTGTCAAACAAGTTGGTTTTCTGGTGATTTACAAAAAATCAATATAATCAACTAAATAGTAAAAATAAGGCATATTTCCTGCGTCTAAAGTATGATTACAACATGACAAATTTATGCCGATAAGGAGAGTGTCAGGCGTGGCAAGTTGACAGCCAGTGATGGCGGACTGGATAGGGAAGGGCGTGCCGAGGGGACTGGTGGGCGAATTCTCGCGGAGCCCCAAGACGGGGCGGGGCAAAAGCTGGATAATGGCGGGATGCGGAAACACGGCAAACATGCTTGAGCGATCCAATCGTCGCTTTTTCCCTGACGTTCGGCTCTCCTGACGCTCAGCAACGCCAAAATTTACACATCCGGTGCACTGCCCATGGAAATCAAGGTCAACTTTCTCGACAACCTTCGGCTTGAAGCGAAGTTTGACGACTTCACTGTCATTACTGATCAGCCGATCCGTTACAAGGGAGACGGCTCGGCGCCGAGTCCGTTCGACTATTTCCTGGCCTCCTCTGCGCTGTGCGCGGCCTATTTCGTCAAGGTCTACTGTGTGGCGCGGGATATTCCCACCGAGAATATCCGCCTGTCGCAGAACAACATTGTCGATCCGGAGAACCGTTACAACCAGATCTTCCGGATTCAGGTCGAGTTGCCTGAGGATCTTTCCGACAAGGATCGCCAGGGCATTCTGCGTGCGATCGACCGTTGCACGGTCAAGAAGGTGGTGCAGACCGGGCCGGAGTTCCAGATCGAGACCGTCGATAATCTCGATGAGGATGCCCAGGCGCTGCTGATGGCGGCACCGGAGGGTGGCAGCAATACCTGGATCGAAGGCAAGGACCTGCCGCTGGAGCAGACCATTGCCAACATGACCGGCATTCTGGAAGGGCTCGGCATGAAGGTCGAGATCGCTTCCTGGCGCAATATCGTGCCACATGTGTGGTCGCTGCATATTCGCGATGCGGCCTCCCCGATGTGCTTCACCAATGGCAAGGGCTCTACCAAGGAAAGCGCGCTGTGTTCGGCACTGGGCGAGTTCATCGAGCGCCTGAGCTGCAACTTCTTCTACAACGACCAGTTCTTCGGCGAGGAGATCGCCAATAGCGAATTCGTCCACTATCCCAACGAGGAATGGTTCAAGCCGGGGCTGGATGATGCCCTGCCGGAAGGACTGCTGGACGACTACTGCCTGGACATCTACAACCCGGACGGTGAGCTGTGTGGCTCGCACCTGATCGATACCAACTCCGGCAACGCGGAGCGCGGTATCGTTGCGCTGCCGTTCGTGCGCCAGTCCGATGGTGAAGTGGTCTATTTTCCTTCCAACCTGATCGAGAACCTTTATCTCAGCAACGGCATGAGCGCTGGCAATACGCTGGCCGAAGCCCAGGTGCAGTGCCTGTCGGAAATCTTCGAGCGCGCGGTGAAACGCGAGATCATCGAACAGGAAATCGCGCTGCCAGATGTCCCCATGGAAGTGCTGCAGCAATATCCCGATCTTCTCGAAGGTGTGCAGGCGCTGGAAGCTCAGGGCTTTCCGATCCTGGTCAAGGATGCCTCGTTGGGCGGGCGCTTTCCGGTGGCCTGCGTCACCCTGATGAACCCGAAGACCGGCGGCGTCTTTGCCTCCTTCGGTGCCCATCCGAGTTTCCATGTGGCGCTGGAGCGCAGCCTGACCGAGCTGATGCAGGGCCGCAGCTTCGAGGGGCTGAACGACTTTCAGCCACCGACCTTCAACTCGCTGGCAGTATCCGAACCAAACAACTTCGTTGAGCACTTCATCGATTCTTCCGGCGTGGTGTCCTGGCGCTTCTTCAGTTCGAAGCACGACTTCGAATTCTGCGAGTGGGACTTTTCAGGCACCAATGATGAGGAAGCCAGTGCCTTGATGGGGATCCTGGAGGAGCTGGGAATGGAGGCCTACATGGCTGTCCATACGGACCTGGGCGCACCGGTATGTCGCATTCTGGTGCCGGGCTATTCCGAGGTCTACCCGGTGGAGGACCTGATCTGGGACAACACCAACATGGCCCTGGATTACCGTGAAGATATCCTCACTATCCACTCGCTGAGTGACGAACAACTCGCCGATCTGCTCGAACGCCTGGAAGAAAGCCAGATCGATGAGCACATGGATATCATCACGCTGATCGGCATCGAGTTTGACGAGAACACCATATGGGGACAGCTCACCATTCTCGAGCTGAAACTGCTGATTCACCTGGCGCTGCAGCAGCACGAGGAAGCGCTGGAACGGACCCAGATGTTCCTGCAGTACAACGACAATACCGTCGAGCGCGGCCTGTTCTACCAGGCTATGCAGGCCGCACTGGAGATCGTCATCGACGATGAGCTCGAACTGGACGACTATCTTTTCAACCTTGAGCGCATGTTCGGCAAGGACACCATGCAGACAGTGGTGGATTCAGTGAATGGCGAGGTGCGCTTCCCAGGCCTGACCCCGACCAGCATGCAACTGGAGGGGCTGGACAAGCACCAGCGCCTGATCGAGAGCTACAAGAAGCTGCATGCAGCACGTGCCGCACTGGCCGGGAAGTCTTGATTACTGGGAAATACCGTTAAATCGCGCAGGCTGTGTCGGGAATTCATCCCGCACAGCCTCGGCAGCATTCAAGGCTGATACCAGGGAAGGTTATGCCCCAAATCCTGACCCTTTTTTCAGCAGTCATTTTCGGTTGTTGAAAAACAATGGGTTAGGAGCCTGTGTCAAAAAAGGGTGAATGCCATAAAGTTCAAGCTTGTTGCATAGAAATCAACTTGTTAGCAGAATGTTGCCCTAGTTCACTGCCGGATAGGCAGCTCAGAAACAAAACATTGACAACATCCGTGACACGTCTTCGTTCACTGCCGGATAGGCAGCTCAGAAATATTTGTTCCGCAAAAGTGGTCATAATCCACCGTTCACTGCCGGATAGGCAGCTCAGAAAAAACGGACGTCATGATCGACGCACTGAACAAAGTTCACTGCCGGATAGGCAGCTCAGAAAGTCGAATCGTCAACGTGGCCGCGTTGCTGGACGTTCACTGCCGGATAGGCAGCTCAGAAATCAAGCTCCTCTTCGAGATAGTATGTGAGGCGGTTCACTGCCGGATAGGCAGCTCAGAAAAGAAGATAGCTGACTACGGCAAGGTGTTCGACGTTCACTGCCGGATAGGCAGCTCAGAAAGGACAGATAGCGGCACACTTCGCGGACGGTACGTTCACTGCCGCACAGGCAGCTCAGAAATTAAAAGGCTGGCCATAGCACATTGCTATATATAGCAATGTGCTATACGCTTTCCCTGTCAAGACAGGGAAGGTTTCCATGCACATCATCACGCAGAAGCGCATCTGGGAAGCCATGGAGAGGTGGCCACATGCGGCGACGGCTCTGAACTCATGGTATCGACTCATGAAAACCTCGGAGCCTAAGGACTTCGCTGCAATGAAGGGCATCTTCCCTGCTGCTGACAAGGTAGGGAGTTATCACGTATTTGATATTGGTGGTAACAAGATCAGGCTGATTGCCACGGTGCACTACCGGGCCAAGAGAGTGTTCATTCGCCACATTCTCGATCATGCCGAGTACGACAAAGGAAAATGGAGGAGTGACCCATGAATGCCATTCTTGATCAGGCTGCCGCACACTGGGCACACATTGCTCCACTGCTCGCAGAGCCGCATGATGAAGAGGACTATGATGCCAAGGTGGCGGCCCTGGATGAACTGCTTGAGGTGGTTGGTGATGACGAGGACCATCCATTGGCCAGCCTGGCGCTGCGGCTTGGTGATGTCATTGAGGCATATGATGAAGCCAATCGCCCCATTCCGCAGGCATCCGGTGTGGAAGTCTTGCGCTATCTCATGGCTGAACACGACATCACGCAGAGCGATTTACCTGAGGTAGGTGCTCAATCGGTTGTGTCGGCGATTCTCTCCGGTAAACGCCAATTGAACTGGCGTCAGATATGCGAACTTTCTGAGCGATTTGGCGTGTCTGCCGATGCCTTCCGCAGCATCTCAGAAAGCAGGTAAAAGCCTGGGATCGGCCGCCATTCAGGCACCATTCAGACACTTCAATAAAAGAGGACATCTGAAGTTCAGGTGTCCTCTTTTGTCTTCCAGTTCTGGCTCATCAACACAATCCCAATGGGACTTCTCCTGCTTCAAAGGCGAGCAGCCACTGTTTGCGGCCGATGCCGCCGGCGTAGCCGGTGAGGCGGCCATCGCTGCCGATGACGCGGTGGCAGGGTACGACAATGGCAATGGGGTTACGGCCATTGGCCATGCCGATGGCGCGTTGGGCGCCTTTACGGCCAAGCCCCTCGGCAATTTCGGCATAGCTGCGGGTTTCGCCGTAGGGAATGGTGGTCAGGGCCTGCCATACCTGACGCTGGAAGTCGGTTCCGGCGGCGTCCAGGTTGAGGTCGAAATCCTTTCTGTTGCCCTGGAAATATTCGCCAAGTTGGGCCTTGCAGGTGTCGGTATGTTCGTTGGGGCGAAGGGACAGCATCTGGACCTGCTCTTCGTCGGCAAAATCCAGGTGCGCGAGGCCGTTGCCACTGGCGGCGATCACCAGGCAGCCCAATGCGGCGGATTCGGGGGGATAGTAGATATCGAGGCCGGCGTACTGGCTTAGTGTGTCGTATTCAGCGGGCTTGATGCTCATGATCGAGATTCCATAGTTGAAGTAGCAGGTAACTGCGCCATGGCGTGGCACTTTCCGGATCGACGCAAGGCAACTGTTTCAAGGCTCGCTTCACCCCGGCGTCGCCCGGGAGCCAGACATCGGGATCCGAGTCGCCGCGCAGGCGGGCGTAGTCACGAGTCCAGGGGCCAATACCTGGAATGCTCTCGCTATCTTGCTGATTCATGATCGCGGTGGCCAGGTCTTTCAGAGTCTGTCGGCGGCGTTGCGGCATGCCGAGAAATGCTAGGTCGTCCTGGGCAATGGCGCTGGGTGTGGGGAAATGACGACCACCGTCGCTGGCGGGTTCGCCCAGGGTATTCACCAATGTCTGGGTCAGGCGTCGTGCTGCGATGATGCTGACCTGCTGCCCGAGAATGGCGCGTATCCTGGCTTCGAAAGGCGACCAGATACCGGGCAGGCGCAATCCGCTCACCAGGGATGGCTTGGGCAGCCCCTCTATTGACGAGCGTTCGATAGTGGGTTCGATGACGGTTGCGATAACCTCAGGGTCCGCATCCAGGTCGAGGACACGGCGGATATTGGCGACCACGGGGGCCAACTGGCGCAGGTCATCCAGTGTCAGTTCGACACGCATGGCATGGCGTCCATGGCGTTGGCTTGGTTCATTGTTTGGCCCAGGTTCATCGAAATAGGCCGTGAATTTTCCCGAGGCGCTGCCCCATTGGAAATGCCGCCCCAGGTAATGGTCGCCAACCCACTCCATTCCTTCGATCGAGCGCTGAGCATAGAAGTCGCGCAAGGTCTCCCAGGCGTATGGTGGTCGATAGCTGAGTTTGAGCTCGATACCTGGCGTGTCGTGAGTCTTCTGCTGTCGGCGCACTTCCCGTGGAGACAGGCCGATGCGTGAATGAAAGGTGTCATTGAAGCGTCGCACACTGGAAAAACCGCTGGCAAAGGCAATCTCGGTGATGGGCAATTGAGTTTCATGCAGCAGTTGCTTGGCGAACAGACACTGACGATGCAGCGCATAGGCCTTGGGAGAGACACCAAAGCGGCGCTGGAACAGACCGCGCAGATGGCGTTCACCAATACCGAGGCGTTCGGCCAGTTGGGTCATGTTGCCATCCGTCAGAGCGCCTTCATCGATCAGGCGCAATGCACGGCGTAATGTCGTGTCGGTGCCGCGCCAGGCGGGTGAGCCCGGGGCGCTGTCGGGACGGCAGCGCAGGCAAGGTCGAAAGCCCGCTTCCGCGGCAGCGAATGCCGTATCGAAGTAACGCACGTTGCGTTCCAGAGGAGCTTTCGCCGGGCAGATAGGGCGGCAGTAAATGCCAGTAGTGACCACTCCGACGAAAAAGCATCCATCGAAGCGGGCATCCCTGGCCAGTCGAGCGCGACGGCACTGGTCGGGAGCCAGGGTGAGCGAGGAAGACATGGAAGGCGCCTCCAGATACATGATTCTGATATCCCGTGTTCTGATATCCAGGATTCTGATAGCAGTGTATCCGGCCATGCTGACAAGACTAGCCGGAATCGGCACTGGATCATCAACCCTGTATGCCAGAAGCGCCCATGTCGCTGGGCGCACGCGGATGTCGTGAGGTGGCTGTTGCGAAGGGACCAGGGCCGTGTGTTACTGGGCGCGCATGGTTACGGGGCAACGGCCTGGAAATCCTGCAAGGCCCTCTCCGTCACCAGGTCGATGTCTTCCTTGAGCATGTAGCCATCCTTTGTCAGTGCTGACGCGGCATCTCGCACCGCACGGGCATAGTCATCCTGATTGGCATAGCGCTTGGTTAGGCTGGTGCGGCTGTTTCCCTCCGTTGTGCCTTGAGCAAATGTGTTTTGAGCGGATGTGCCTTGAGCAAACTTGCCTTGAGAGAAGGGAATGAAGCTGCCCGCCAATCCGCACAGGTCTCCGCCAGCATAACCCTCGTTGCGAAGATTCCAGCCCCAATAAGTACCCAGTGGTACGGCAACCCTCGGTGTTGCGATACCGCCCTGCGGATTTCCGTCAGCATCCAGTTGCGGGACCAACACCGGATATGTGGGCCCGGCGGTTGGCGGCAGGCTGCCGTGATCGCGCAGGCGCAGTTCGTTGTAGGCCGGGATGAAATCGCTTGAGGGCAGTTCTGGCAGGTTAAGTTCCGCGAGATCCACCAGAGTATTGTCCGAGACACTGGGATAACGTGATGGGGGAGGCGTGAGATCCTTGGTTACCCAGTTTTTCATGGCTGTCAGCAACCCTCGCATGATAGGCGATGCGCTGACCGGGTTCTGAGAGAAGCGGCAAAGCGGGGTGTCCGGGTTTTGCTCTGAGGAACTCTGTTCCAGAGCGATGTTCTCCGAGAATGGAGCAAAATGCCGCAAGCCACTCAAGTAATAGAGCCTTACCGAATCGGGTAATGCCAGGGGGGTGCCATCTGGGGCAGTGGAAACCAGTGCCGCGCGCGCTTGCCAGAATTCGGTGGACGTATCCGTGTGCATGATCTTCGGGCAGGTATCGGTCGCGGTGCAATTGGCCAGAATGCTGTCGCTACGCCCGCTGATGGGGTCGGTCACCTGTGCATAGCTGAACGGGAACTGGTCTCCGGGGAAATCGTGATCCTCGTGCTGGCGGGAATAGCGGCCTGGCTGGGCAAAGCGATAATTGGTAAAGGTTTTGCGCGAGCCCGCGATGTGCGGAATGACACCATCAAAGACACGAGCTCCGCTTTCGTCTGCGTTGAAGCCCTGGTAGACAAAATCCCTCAGATAGCGGCCAGATTGTGAAATGCCAAGGGCCATGGCGGCCTTGATTCCCTGAAGCGGAGTTTCGGTGTCATGACCAGGATTGCCGCGCAGGAAGGAAATCAGGTCGCTGGTTGCGGTGAACCCTAGCCCGGTCGGTTGGGCACCTTTGGCAGGATAGATGAATTCGTAGATGGCGCCGGCATCCAGCCCTTGCGGACGGGTGATCTCCACTTCGCTGTCGGAAAGATAGCGAAAGCTCAGCCCTGGGGCGGTCGAGCGTGGCTCGGTAGGGTGCAGCCGAACCGACAGCGTTGCCTTGTCTGGATCGCTGTTGGCCACGGGGTAACTGAGCGGTACCGTATCGCGTGTACCCGGCGTGTCGAAGATGAATTCCTCGCGACTCTGCCCGGTCACACCATCAAGCTGCGGCAACATCAGATTGATGGCATCGTCTGGAAGCCCGGTTTGCCAGCCACTCCAGACCACGGTATAGCCTTGTTTCAACAGAAAGCCGTCTCCGGTATCTGCAGCACTGACTGGCGGCGTCGAATTGTCTGCCAGGTTCATCAATATCGGGCCCAGGGTGTTGCCTCTGTTGGGGACATCGTAGAACAGCACGCCTGAGCCGCGGGACGCATCGACAGGCCGAAGCATGATGACCTCTGTCGAGTAGCGCACCAGGCCATCATCATCGATGGGAGCCTGATCAAGATCGACAATGGAGCGCCCTCGCGGCGAATCGGGATCGATGGCAAAGTGTGCAATGGCATTGATCCGTTCGTACTGCCCTACATTACCGAATGTGGCGCCTTCGAAGGCCGGTGAGACCGTATCGATGACCTCGAATTCTTCCACTTTGGCTGTCGCCATTTGAGAGGCAAGTGTCCCGGCCATCGCCATGGCACCGGCCGCCAATATCCGCATCCTTGCTTGAGTCACGTGGCTTCCTCACTACTGATAAGTGGTGGCGAATCGCTCGCGCAACTGGTTCTTCTGCACCTTGCCCATGGTATTGCGTGGCAGGCTGTCGACGAAGAACACCCGCTTGGGCTGCTTGTATTTGGCCAGCTTGTCGGCCAGAGCCGCGATGATGGCATCTTCCTGGAGTGCTGCACCTTCCTCGGCAACGACAACGGCGGTAACGCCTTCGCCGAAATCCGGATGGGGCAAGCCAATGACGGCAGACTCCACGACACCTGCCATTTCATCGATATGGCCTTCCACTTCCTTGGGATAGACGTTGTAGCCGCCGGAGATGACCAGGTCCTTGTCGCGGCCGACGATCTGCACATAGCCGCGTTCGTCTACCAGGGCCAGGTCGCCGGTAATGAAGAAGCCGTCTTCCAGCAGTTCCTCCCGGGTCTTTTCCGTCATGCGCCAGTAGCCCTTGAACACGTTGGGGCCACGCACTTCGAGCATGCCAATCTGGCCCTGGGGCAGGGGCTTGTGATGTCCTCCTTCACGCTCGGTAATACGAATTTCCACCCCCGGCAATGGCATGCCGACAGTACCGGCAATGCGCTCGCCATCATAAGGGTTGGAAGTGTTCATGTTGGTTTCGGTCATGCCATAGCGTTCGAGAATGGCATGGCCTGTGGCCGCCTCGAAATCCTGATGCGTTTCTGCCGTCAAGGGGGCTGAGCCCGAAGTGAACAGGCGCATGTTGGCGCAGGCCTCTCGGGTCAAGCGCGGATCCTTGAGCAGGCGAGTATAGAAGGTTGGAACGCCCATCATGGTCGTGCCTTCGGCCAATTCCTCGAAGATCACGTCGACGTCGAACTTGGGCAGGAAGCGCATGCTGGCTCCGGCCATCAGGATGACGTTGCAGGCAACGAACAGACCATGTGTATGGAAGATGGGCAGGGCGTGGATCAGGCGGTCCTGCTCGGTAAAGCGCCAGGCTTCGACCAGCGATAGCGCATTGGAGCCCAGGTTGGCATGGGTCAGCAT
Source organism: Halomonas binhaiensis (assembly GCF_008329985.2). NCBI lineage: Bacteria > Pseudomonadati > Pseudomonadota > Gammaproteobacteria > Oceanospirillales > Halomonadaceae > Halomonas > Halomonas binhaiensis. The sequence continues at coordinate 3,955,291 of NZ_CP038437.2, read as the reverse complement.
GGCACCCTTGGAGCGGCCGGTCGTGCCGGAGGTATACAGGATGGCCGCCAGGTCATCGCTGGCGCGCGGGGTAATGGTGTCATGTGCTGTGGCCTTTGCCGTCGCCGCCATCAGGCTGCCTTCCGCCGCCGTGCCTAGGGTTTCGACACGCACATTGCCGCATTCGGCCGCGACTGTGCGAGCGGCATCCAGGGCAGCGGGGCGGCATACAAACAAGGCCGGTTCAGCATCGCTGAGGAAGTAGCGAATTTCCTCCGAGGTATAGCCTGTGTTGAGGGGCAGATAGACACCACCGACCTTGAGACAGGCCAGATACAGCAGAATCGCTTCGGGACTCTTGTCGACCTGAACGGCAACCCGGTCGCCGGGAGCGACGCCCATGGCCACCAGGGCGCCGGCCAGCTTGGAGCTGACACTGAGGGCTTCGGCATAGGAATAGTTGCGACTTTCCCGCGTAGTTATGTTTTTAGTTATGTCTTTAGTTATGTCTTTCCTTGTCGTAATGAAAGGTGCCTGGCCCCGGGCTGTCATACGTTGTTCAAAGGTCGCAAAGAGGTTGTGGTTCATGTAACGGGTTCTCCCTTGAGATGCTTGCGCGCACGTCGGCCAAGATCACGTACTGTCGATGAGCAGACCACCTTGCCTTCGGTGGTGTATTGCTCGTGGTTGCGTTCGATGTCATCGGGCACGTAGAGGTAATTGACCATCAGGCCTGCGCCATGGGTGATGCCCTTGTGCGATACATCGCCTGGCCAATTGATACGGTGTAGCTGTGCGCCGTTGCCCAGGTGAAAGCGAGCGACGGGGTTGAGTGGCAGGCCGTGAGGATTGCGTTGCTTGGTCAGGTAGTAGGCCGCCAGGGGGCGAATCACATCGCCAAGGGCCTTGAGGCGATCACTGTCCTGTTGCCAGCCTTCCTGGTCGAGGTCATCAAGGACTTCGTGGATCTCCTCGTTGAATCGATTTTCCTCGCGCTGCTGATCAAGCCAGGCGCGAAAGCCTGGTACCGGTGACAGGGTGACGAAGTTCTTGAGTCCGGGTAGTTCGCTGCTGAGTTCCTGGACCACTTGCTTGATCAAGAAGTTGCCGAAGGAGATGCCGCGCAGCCCTGTCTGGCAATTGCTGATGCCGAAGAAGGCTGCCGTGTCGGCGTCCTCTGCTTCAATGGCTGCGTGACTGGCGTTGAGAATCGGCTGGATACGGTCCGGCAGGCCCTTGGTCAGGGCCACTTCGACGAAGATCAGGGGTTCATCGCCAGTGGCTGGATGAAAGAAGGCGAAGCAGCGCCGGTCGCGGGCATCCAGGCGGCGGCGCAGGTCATTCCAGTCGCAGATTTCATGGACGGCTTCGTAGTGAATGATCTTTTCCAGAATAGCGGCAGGGGTGTTCCAGTCGATGCGCTTGAGCACCAGGAAGCCGCGATTGAACCAGGAGGTGAACAGATGAATGAAGTCTGCATCCAGCGGGCGAAGCCCTGGTTCAGAACGGATCAGGGAGAGCAGGTCCGCATGCATGCGCACCAGGTCATAAGTGCCGCCAGCGGTGAGGTTGAGGCGGCGCAATAACTCCTGGCGTTGCGGTTCGCTCGCTTCATTCAGGTGTTGCAGTTCGGTATTGCCGCGAGTGGCCTTGTAGGCTTCGTAGGCGGCATCCACAGCGGAAGGGTCGGCGGAAAAATCTTCGGTCAGGCAATGGAAGAAACGACTTTTCCCGTTATCGTCGAGCTGGGCGTAACCATTCAAGGCCTGGCTGGCCAGGCTGATGCTGGAGGCTTCACCATCGCTGTCGAGCAGGCGACGGCAGGCTTCCACCACCTGGCGGTGACTGGTGGAACCCGTACCGCCACGCCTTCGGAGCAGTGCGTCGCGCTGGGTAATGTTACTGAACAGCTCCTGGAGAAAGCTGAAGTTCATGGTGTCTGGCTCCTTAGTCTTTGCACTGCACCTGGTCTTTGCACTGCACCTGGTCTTTGCACTGCACCTGGTCTTTGCACTGCACCTGGTCTTTGCTCTGCACCTGGTCTTTGCCTTGCGCCTGTCCTTTGTCCTGTTGCTGTTCCTGTTTCTTTTCCTTTCATTGCCATTGCCCCCGTTGTTGTCTTGATCCCTGTGTATTCGCTATTCACTAGAGCGTGAAGGATCAACCTCCGGCCCCCATGATCAGGTCTGGCAACCACAGAGCGATGCTCGGGAACAAACACAGCAGGATGATGCCGAGCACCATGCACAGGGCATAGGGCAGGCTGCCCAGCAGGATGTCTCGCAGGGAAATATCCGGTGCGATGCCTTTGATGATGAACAGGTTGAGTCCTACCGGAGGGGTGATCAGTCCGATTTCCAGGTTGATGGTCAGGATCACGGCGAACCAGTAAGGGTCGAAGTTGGCTGCGACAATGATCGGTAGCAAGATCGGGGCTGTCATCACGATCACGGCGACCGGTGGTAGAAAGAACCCGGCGACCAGCAGGAACAGGTTGATGAGTGCCATCAGCACCCAGCGATTGACCTCGAGCGAGGCAATCGATTCAGCCACGGTCTGGGTGATGAACAGTGACGACAATGTGTAGGCGAAGATTTCAGCACAGGCGATGATCAACATGATCATCACACTTTCGCGCAGGGCGTCACGCATGATGCCGCTCAGTGGCTTCACCTGCCACATGCGATAGACCAGGATGGCCAGCGCCAGGCACAGAAAGGCCCCGGCACCTGCTGCTTCCGATGGTGTGGCAACGCCGCCGTACAGCGCGAACAGAATCAGCATCACCACGACCAGGAAAGGCAGCACGCGTACCAGTGCCTTGAGGTTCCCCTCCACATTGTCCTGCAAGTGGTTCTTGAGTCGGGAGGCAGCCTCCATTGTCGCGCTGGGTGCGCCATAACCCCCCATGCGGCAGGCAATCAGCGTCCAGATCATGAACAGCAACGCCAGCATGATGCCGGGCACGGCCCCGGCAATGAACAGGCGGCCGATGGACGTTTCCGTGGAAATGCCATAGACGATCATGGTCACCGAAGGCGGAATCAGGATGCCCAGGGTGCCACCTGCAGCGATGCTGCCGGCAGCCACGCCATCGGGATAGCCACGTTTGCGCATTTCCGGAATACCCAGCTTGCCGATGGCGGCACTGGTGGCGGGTGAGGATCCGGATAGTGCAGCAAAGATCGAACAGGCGCCGATATTGGAAATCGCCAAACCTCCAGGCACTTTGCCGAGCCACAGGTCGAGCGAGCGATAGAGATCACGCCCGGTGGGAGAAGAGGCAACGGCGGCTCCCATCAGGATGAACATGGGGATGGCCACGAAACTGAAGGAGGCCAGGCTGCCGTAGAAGGTTTCGCCGAAGTAGGTCAGTTCACTCATGCCGCGGGTCATGACAAGGGCTGTCAGGGACACGCCACCCAGGGCGAAGGCGATCGGCGTGCCAATGGCCATCAGCAGGAACAATGCACCGACAATGAAGATACCGCTGGTCACTGGGTCCATCATCGCGCCTCCTGATTTTTGGAAGGTGGCAAGTCTTCAGTGGATGACAAGCCTTTTCTGGGTGACAAGCCTTTGCTGGATGGCAAGATCCTGGCGCGTGCAATCTCCGCGAGATACTGGGTCACCAGCAGCGTTGCACCCAGGGCAATGGGCAATAGTGCCGGCCAAAGAGGAGGGTTCCACACCGTGCCGGTGGTCCAGCCTGCATGCCAGGCTTCGAGCAGATACAGCCAGGCGCCGTAGGCGAGGGCAATGCAGAATCCCAGGCCGACCAGCGAGGCGATCAGGTTCATGACGAAGCGAGGTAATGGCGGCAGAACGTCGGGCAGGGCTGTTATCGCAACATGGCCACCTGTCAGCAGCACGTAGGGAGCGCCCAACAGCATGGCAGCGGAAATGGAAAAGACACAGAACTCGGTCTGCCAACTGGTGCTTGCGCCCAAGATGTAGCGGACAAAGATCATGTGGCAGACCGCTAGTACACCAAGGCCCAGCAGGGCTGCAGCCAGGACCGCTGCCGCAATGGACAGGCGATCCATCAGGTGGCAATAGGCATTGATCAGACGACACACAAGGGACTGCCCATGACCGCGGGGATCTCTCGGCTGGGCATGACCAGAGGTGGAATGAGGCATGCAACCTCCGAAGGTGACGGTAACAAGGCTCCTGGGCCAGCCTGCTGACAAACTATTGTTCATGACCTTTGTCAGCAGCCTCGGGCGGGAGCCTGCTTCTTGTCGGTGGGCTGAGAGCAAGTTGTGCTTGATGCTTTCAACCCAGTGATGTCACTCCACCGCCAGTGCGGCGTCGATCAGTGCCTGGCCATTGTCGACGTTCTCGGCAAAATTCTTGTAGGCGCTTTGCTGAGCGATATCGAGCCAGCTCTGATAGTCCTCAGGCGACATTTCCACCACTTCGACACCATTTTCCTTGAACACATCGATCATCTTCTGATCGAGCTCCGCTGCCTGTTCGGAGAAATAGGCTTCGGCCTTCTCGCCGGCATCGATCAGTGCCTGCTGTTGTGCTTCGTTGAGCCGGCTCCAGCTTTGCTCGGCAATCAGAATGGGCTCGTACATGAACCATAGCGCGTTCTCGCCTGGTGCCGTCAGACAGCTGGCTTGTTCATAGAGGCGATAGGAGACGAAGGAGCCCGATGAGGTATTGGCGGCGTCCAGCACGCCGGTTTGCATCGCGGTATAGATCTCGGAAGAAGGCATGGAAGAAATAGAGGCCCCGGCAGCACTCAGCATATCCTCGAAGGCAGGGCCAGCGGCACGCAGTGTCTGGCCTTTCACGCTATCAGGCGAGGTGATGCACTGCTTGTTGGAGGCGAATCCTCCGGCAAGCCAGGCATCGGCCAGGACCCGAGCGCCGGCATCCTGGATCACTTCCTTGATCATGCCCATGAATTCAGAGTCGTTGAGGCGTTCGGCACGCTCATGGTTGCGCACCAGGCCTGGCATCAAGGTGGCGGAGAATTCCGGGTGACGGCCGCTGGCATAGTCCAGCGGTAGTGAGGTCATATCCAGTCGGCCACGCACCAATGCGCCCCATTGCTCACTGGCCTTGAACAGTGATTGACCGGGGTATACCTGCAACTTGAGGTCGACATCGGCAGCTGCGACTTCCTTGGCCATCAATTGGACCATCTCGTCGCGGACATCACCTTTGCCACCGGGAAACTGGTGGGAAACACGCAGCACTGTCTCTGCTGTGGCAAGGGCAGGGGCTGCCAATGTGAGACCAGCGATGATCAAGATGGAAATGGCTGAGGTAGCAGTGGTTGAGACAGAAGTGGTTGGGGTAGAAGCTTGGCGTTTCTTAGGAGCTTGGCGTTTCATAGGAGTGACTCCTGGAAAGGGGTGTTATTGTTGTATCTTTCACTGAAGTGAAAATGCATCAGGCGTGCTGATGTATACTTCAATAGACCTTGTGTATATCAGTGTCAAACGCCGAGGGTTAGACCAAGGTGGTGAGCGATGAGGTGCACAGTGGCGCCTCACCGGTTTTTCGACCTCATCAGGACAACACTTGGATGCAGGGACGTCAGGAGCCAGGAGAAGAGGCATGAGCAAGAAACCGTCCAATGCCCAGCGGCTGAGAGATTCGCTTGAGGATGACATCATCAATGGACGTCGTGCGCCAGGAGAGCGACTGGATCCGGAAGCCTTGTGCCGTATCTATAATGTGTCCCGCACCCCAGTGCGTGAGGCTATCCAGCAATTGGTGGCCAGTGGGCTGGTCACGGTATCGCCGAAGAAAGGGACGTTCGTTGCCCGGGTAGGATTGGATCGGCTGATCGAAATGTTCGAGGTAATGGCCGAACTGGAAGGCATGTGTGGTCGGCTGGCGGCCCGGCGCATCACCGAGCAGGAACTGGCCGGGTTGCGCCAGGCCTACGAACGCTGTCGAGAGGCCTGCGAGTCAGGAGATAGCGATGAGTATTATTATGAGAACGAGGAATTTCACGCCTGTATCTACGCCTCCAGTCACAATGCCTTTCTCGCCGATGAAGCCCGTTCGCTCAAGCAACGCTTGAAACCCTACCGGCGCTTGCAGTTGCAGGTGCGCAGCCGCATGCAGAGTTCGCTGAATGAACACAGCGAGATTCTTGCTGCCATAGAAGAAGGTGATGCCGAAAAGGCTGAGCGGACACTGCGTGATCATGTCCTGATCCAGGGCGAGCGCTTCAGTGACTTTGTGTCCAGTGTGAGAGAGATGGAACGGCGTGCGGACGTTGCGACCAACTGATACCGTCTCATGTAAAAGAGCTCGCTTTAAAGAATCCGTTGTTACCTGATGGGGCCCCGCCATGTTTCCCGCTTTTCACCATCGCTATGTTTCTCTGCCGTCTCGCATGCGCGCCGAGTGTGAGCCGACACCGGTGACCGCCCCGCGTTTGCTGGCCTTCAATCATGCCCTTGCCGAGGAACTGGGGCTTGATCTCGATGCCTTCGATGGGAAACGTGTCGCAGAAGCATTATCTGGCAATGCTGTGCCTGAGAGTGCCCAGCCTGTTGCCGCGGCTTATGCAGGCCACCAGTTTGGTAATTTTGTGCCCCAGCTTGGTGATGGCCGGGCGCTGCTGCTAGGTGAGCTGAAACATCGCAATGGCGGGCTATACGAGGTGCAACTGAAGGGGGCTGGGCGCACTCCCTTTTCACGCGGTGGCGACGGTCGTGCTCCGCTGGGCCCCGTATTGCGCGAGTATCTGGTTTCCGAGGCCATGCATGCCCTTGGTGTGCCGACCACCCGCGCATTGGCAGCAGTATCCACGGGTGAAATGGTGCTTCGTCAACTGCCCGAACCGGGAGCCGTGCTGACCCGGGTCGCCAGCAGTCATTTGCGTGTCGGCACCTTCCAGTATTTTTCCGTGCGTAGTGACCGGGAAGCGCTGGAGCTTCTGGTCGATCTGGCCATCGAGCGCCATTACCCCAATCTGCTGGATGATCTTCAGGAAGCCTCCTGGAGTGAGAAGGCATTGGCGCTGCTGGAAGCTGTCGTTGCCCGCCAGGCGCGCCTGGTCGCGCAGTGGAAGGGGCTGGGCTTTATTCATGGCGTGATGAATACCGACAATTGTGCGATCTCTGGCGAGACCATCGATTATGGTCCGTGTGCCTTCATGGACGAGTTTCATCCGCGCACGGTATTCAGCTCCATTGATGAAGGTGGGCGTTATGCCTGGATCAATCAGCCCCCCATTGCGCAATGGAACTTGGCGCGTTTTGGCGAAACCCTGCTGTCGTTGATCGACGAGGATCAGCAGAAGGCCATTGAGCTGGCGACCAAGCCGATTGTGGCATTCAGCGACATCTATCAACGAGAATGGACGACGGTGTTGCGGGCCAAGCTGGGCTTGAGTGCTTCCAGCGAGATAGCAGATGGTGATGATCTGGCGCTGGGCGAAGCCCTGCTGGATGCCATGGACAAGGCCGGTGCCGATTTCACCTTGACCTTCCGGCACCTGGCCGGGGCCATCTCACCTGAAGGCGGCTCTGCACTTGAGAACAATCTTGAGAACGAGCTACGCGCAGGCTTCAGTGATGGCACTGGCGTCAATGGACAGGGCGAAGGCGCCAAGGCACTGGAGGCCTGGTTGCCTCGCTGGCGTCAGCGCCTGGCCCGCGAAGTGCTGACGGAAAGCGAGATCCGGCGCCGGATGGAAGCGACCAATCCGTTAGTCATTCCACGTAATCACCTGGTGGAAAAGGTCATTCGAGCCGCGGCTGACGACGATGATTTCACGCCTTTCGAACGCCTGCTTGAAGCGGTCACCCAGCCCTTCTCCATGCCTGATGACCCAGGTTTCCTCGAGCCTCCACGGCCAGCAGAACGAGTGTTGAGAACGTTCTGCGGCACATGATCAGCTTGGCTCACGCTATTGCGGTGCCTTGCTGGCCTGCAGTGTCCTCGTCAGCAGGGCACGCAGGGCCGCGGGGCGCACGGGCTTGAGCAATAGCTGGAAACCGCTGCGGCGGACTTCCTCGGCAACTTCTTCCGTGCGATCGGCGGTGATGACAATGCCGGGTACGGCATCCTCGAGGCGTTCAGCCAGTGCATCCAGGGCCATGATGCCGGTGACCTCATTATCCAGGTGGTAATCGGCGAGGATGGCATCCGGATCACTGCCCAGGTGACGCAGTACCGACTTCGCACCTCCGATGGAGGTGGCGGTGAACACCTCGCACCCCCAACCTGACAGCATGGCCTTCATGCCTTCCAGAATCAGCGTTTCGTTGTCGATGCACAGGATGCGCTTGCCAGCCAGCTTGTTGCCGGCCTTGCGTACGGGGCTTGTCTCTGTCTCTGCTGTCGTCTCGCGTGCTTCGACCCGAGGTACACTGACCGAGAATACGGTGCCGATGCCGACCCAGGAGCGTACCCGGATGGGGTGATCGAGAACCCGGCTCATGCGGTCAGCGATCGACAGCCCCAGGCCCAGGCCTTTCTCGCTTTCCTTGTGCCGCGTGGCTTGGTCGAGGCGACGGAACTCCTGAAAGATTTCTGATTGCTTGGCTTCAGGGATGCCTGGGCCGGAATCCCAGACTTCGACCAATATGCGTTCTCCTCGGCGGCGCACACCCAGCAGCACATGGCCTTCCTGGGTATAGCGGATAGCGTTGGACAGGAAGTTCTGGATGATACGGCGGAGCATCTGGCTGTCGCTGTCTACCCATAGCTGGGTCGCTACCATCCTGAGGTCCAGCCCGCGGTCTTCGGCCATGACGGCGAACTGGGCCTGCAGCGGACGCAGGATATCGGCCAGAGCGAAATGACTGCGGCGTGGCGTCAGGGCGCCGGCATCCAGCTTGGATATATCGAGCAGGGTACTGAGCAGCTCCTCGGCCGATTGCAGTGAGCTGTCGATATGGCCGATGGTGCGTTTCATGTCTGCCGCGTCCATTTCCTGGGACAGGGCCGAGGTAAACAGGCGGGCGGCATTCAGCGGTTGCAGCAGGTCATGGCTGGCCGCGGCGAGGAAGCGGGTCTTGGAGGCATTGGCATCTTCAGCGACCTGCTTGGCCTGGCGCAGTGCCTGTTCGGCCTCGGCGCGCACACGGTTTTCCTGGCGCAGGGCGACGTTGGCCTCGGAAAGTGCCTGGGTACGTTCGCGCACCCGTTCTTCCAGGGTTTCGTTGGTTTCCTTGAGGGCGATTTCCGCCAGACGCCGTTCAGTGATGTCCTGATAGAGAGAGAAGAAACCCAGGATGGCGCCGCTCTCGCCGAAGTGCGGGGTATAGGTCACCAGCATATAGCGAGTCGTATCGCCTGATAGAGACACCTCGAAGGTGACCCGTTCTCCCTGCAGGGTCTGCTCGATCCAGGGCATGCGCTCGTCAGCCATTTCGGCGGACATCACCTGATGGATAGGCTTGCCGATGACATCGTTTCGGTCGATGCCGAAGGCCTGCTCATAGGCACGGTTGGTGAAAAGGTAACGGCACTCGCGATCGAAGTAGGCAATCAATGCCGGCACATTGTCGGTATAGATGCGGATATTGTTTTCCGAGCGGATCAGGGCCTCTTCGGTGCGCTTCTGTTGGGTGATGTCCTGGTAGGTGTAGACGAACCCACCGCCGGGCATGGGGTTGCCCTGGACATCCAGCACGCTGCCGTCCTGACGATAGCGCACATAGCGATGCGGCTGGCCCTCGCGGATATTGTCCAGCAGCAGTTGGACGTGTTCCTCGGGATCGCCGGGGCCATATTCGCCATTGTGGGCGTTGTAGCGGAAGATCTGGTCAATGGGGGCTCCGACCCGGATCAAATGGTCGGGGAAGCGGAACAGTTCCAGATAGGGCTGGTTCCAGACCACCAGGCGCAGGTTCTGATCCACCACGCTGATGCCCTGATTGATGTTCTCGATGGTGGCCTGGAGCAGGGCACGGTTGAACTCCAGCACCTGCGAGGCTTCATCGACGATCGAAATGACATCGGAAATCCCGATGCCGCGACCTTGCAGGGCGGAGTTAACCACGATGCGTGCAGAGGAGGCACCCAGCACCGACGCCAGGAAGCGCTCGGTGAACTGGATCACGTCGATCGAGGCACGGCTGTTGTCCTCCAGCGCCTTGCCGTTGCGCCGGGCATAGTCACTGAAAGCACGATCCACTTGAGAGGCGCTGAGAAAGCGCTGGCACAGTACCTTTAGGTCGCCCACCGTGGTGGCCCCGGTCCAGGGACGGTTGACCGATGTCTGGCGGGTCTCGACGCTGTCGACGAACAACGATGCCTGAATACGCTCCACCACGCGCTGGGGAGTGACCTGCGAAATGAAGATATAGGCGAACAGGTTGACGCCCAGGGACAGCATGACCCCGTGAGTGAAGCTGTCGCCGACACGCAGGCCGAACAGAGATGTGGGCGAGAGCCAGGACATGCCCAGGGGGCCACCGTCCAGCCAGGCATGGGGCAGAACCCCGGTATGGATCATGGCAGGCAGCAGCAGGGTATAGGCCCAGATGGCAAAGCCGGCATTCATGCCGACAATGACCCCGAGGCGATTGCCGCGTTTCCAGTACAGGCCGCCAATCACTGCTGGGGCAAACTGGGCGGCGGCGGCGAAGGACAGCATGCCGATGGAGGCCAGCGAGGTGAACTCACCGATCAATTGATAGAAGACATACGCCATGGCCAGCACCACAGCGATGGTGATTCGCCGTGCGCGCAGTACCAGGCGGCCATAGTCCCTGGCCTTGGTGTCGAACCAGCGCAGGCGGAACAGGGCCGGTATGACAATCTCGTTGGAGATCATGATCGAGACCGCCACCGCTGCGACGATGACCATGCCCGTGGCGGCAGAGAATCCACCGATGAAGGTCAGCAGGGTTAGCCAGGTCTGATTGGCGGATACCGGTAGCATCAATACATAGGTATCCGGAGAAATATCGGTATCGGAAAACAGTGTCAGACCGGCAGCAGCCAGGGGGAGAACAAAGAAGGCAAAGGCCACCAGGTACAGTGGGAACATCCAGCGAGCCCGGGCTGCATCGTCGCGGTGGGTGTTTTCCACCACCGTGACATGAAACTGGCGAGGCAGGCACAGGACCGCCAGCATGGCCAGCAGTGTCTGGGCCCAGAAGCTCTGGCCAAAATCCTGTTGTTCCAATTGACGCTGGAGTTCCAGCTGAGTGTTGGCGCGGGACAGCAAGTCGCCGAGGCCATCGAACATGCCCCAGGTGACATAGGCCCCCAGGACCAGGAATGCCACCAGCTTGACCAACGACTCGAAAGCGACGGCATGGATCAGGCCTTCATGGTGTTCGGTGGCATCGGTATGGCGGGTACCAAACAGAATGGCAAAGATGGCCATGACAATGGCCACATAAAAGGCCGTGTCTCCGAACAGCGGGGCCCGGGTAATGTCCGAAGCGCTGGTCAGCAAGGTAAAGGATGTCGACACCGCCTTTAACTGCAGGGCGATGTAAGGAAGGGTGCCGATCAGGGCTACCAGGCTGGCAAAGGCAGCCAGGGATTGGGTCTTGCCGTAGCGTGAGGCAATGAAGTCAGCGATGGAAGTGACGTTCTGGTGCTTGGCAACCCGCACCATCTTTGCCAGTACCGGCCAGAATAGCAGGAACGTCAGGATCGGGCCGACGAAGATACTGGCGAAAGACCAGCCAGAAGTAGCGGCCTGGCCAACGGCGCCGTGAAATGTCCATGAGGTACAGTAGATGGCCAATGCCAGGCTGTAGACCAGAGGACGGCGTTGACTGGCCCCCTGCTTCCGAGCATGGCGATCGCCACGCCAGGCGATGGCGAACAGCACAGCGATATATAGCAGAGAGACAAGAATCAACAACCAACCGACGAACATGGGCATCTCCTCGACATCAGCGGCCATTCTACGCTATTGCAGCGCGTCTCGGGAAAAGCAGATACGTCAGCTCAGTCGCTTCAGTCAAGTGATTGTCGATAGAGGTAGGCAAGATGCTACTTATCGCCTTTTGTCGAATATTGGCCATAGTACCTTTGTTTAGAAATTAATAATGTTGCTCTAGCAATTCGACTATGGTGCATTGCACCTTTGTATCGATAGACCATTGGATAGTATTTTAAAATAAAGTGTATCTGTATGATTTTTAATTATTTTTAAAATATGTGTTGCGATGCATATAACGCTTTCGACTAAAGTTTTCGTTATGCGAATGCAGGCTCTTGGCTAGTCTTTGATTCAAGCTTAACTGTCGCCTTTAAAGGGGCAATTAGTGATTAAACCATCTTTATGAGGGTAGCCTTATGCTAGACAAGAGCGCACAGGCCTACTGGAAACGTAACCTCAGAGTGATCATCAGCTGTTTGGTCGTCTGGTTTGTCGTTTCCTATGGCTTTGGAATTCTGTTGGTCGATCAGCTCAATGAGATCCGTTTCTTCGGTTTCAAGCTTGGCTTCTGGTTTGCCCAGCAGGGTTCCATCTATTGCTTCATTGGCCTGATCATCTTCTATGCCTGGAAAATGAATCGGCTGGATGAAGAATTCGACGTCCACGAGCAGTGATTCCCCTAACAATAATGTCAATCAAGGGAGCAATTTATGGATGTACAGCTGCTGACATATATATTCGTGGGGGCCTCCTTCGCGCTCTATATCGGTATTGCCATCTGGTCTCGGGCCGGTTCGACCAAGGATTTCTATGTCGCTGGTGGAGGGGTTCACCCTGCTGCCAATGGCATGGCGACTGCTGCTGACTGGATGTCAGCTGCGTCCTTTATCTCCATGGCTGGCCTGATTGCCTACCTGGGATACGACGCTTCGGTTTACCTGATGGGCTGGACCGGTGGCTATGTAATGCTGGCGATGCTGCTGGCCCCATATCTGCGCAAGTTCGGCAAGTTCACGGTGCCTGATTTCATCGGTGACCGTTACTACTCCAATGTGGCCCGCACCGTTGCGGTCATCTGCGTGATCTTCGTCTCTTTCACTTATGTGGCAGGGCAGATGCGAGGAACGGGAATCGTGTTTGCCCGTTTCCTTGAAGTGGATGTCAATGTCGGTGTCGTCATCGGTATGGTCATCGTGTTCTTCTACGCTGTCCTCGGTGGCATGAAGGGCATCACCTACACTCAGGTGGCGCAGTATTGCGTGCTGATCACCGCATTTATTGTGCCGGCGGTTTTCCTGTCGATCATGATGACAGGTCATATCCTGCCCCAGGTTGGACTAGGGTCTACCTATGTCGATGCCGCTGGCAATGACACAGGCCAGTACATTCTCGACCGTCTCGATGGGCTGCTCGATGAGCTGGGCATTACGCCTTATACCGATGGCAGCCAGCCGATGATCAATGTGTTCTTCATCACTGCGGCACTGATGTGCGGTACGGCGGGCCTGCCTCATGTCATCGTGCGTTTCTTCACTGTGCCGCGTGTGCGTGATGCACGTATCAGTGCCGGTTGGGCGCTGATCTTCATTGCCTTGCTGTATACCACTGCCCCGGCAGTTGGTGTGTTTGCACGAACCAATATCATCGATACGGTGAATGAAACCTCCTATGAGGAAATACCGCACTGGTTCAAGAGCTGGGAAGGCGTCGGCCTTATCGGCTGGTTGGACAAGAATGGTGATGGCAAGGTGCAGATGGGGGCCGGAGACCCATTCGAGGGCAAGCCGGCGTTCGATGATGGTGCCAGAGGTGAGCATGGCGAGCGGGTGATCACCAACACTCCGACAGATAGTGCAGGTGAAGTCTATATCGACCGCGACATCATTGTCTTGGCCAACCCTGAAATCGGCGGGTTGCCGGCCTGGGTGGTCGCATTGATGGCTGCTGGCGGTATCGCTGCGGCACTGTCCACGGCTGCGGGCCTGTTGCTGGTGATTTCGGCGGCGGTGTCGCATGACCTGATCAAGAAGCAGATCAACCCTGGCCTCAGCGAGAAGGGAGAGCTGATTGCGGCACGCTCTGCCGCTGCGGTAGCGGTCGTCATCGCGGGTTATTTCGGTATCAATCCGCCAGGCTTCGTTGCCCAGGTGGTGGCCTTTGCCTTCGGTCTTGCGGCTTCATCGTTCTTCCCGGCCATCTTGATGGGGATCTTCGACAAGCGCATGAACCGTGAAGGTGCCATTGTCGGCATGGTCGTGGGTTTGACCTTCACCTTCAGCTATATCGTCTACACCAAGTTCATCAACCCTGATCCTTCGATCTGGTGGTTCGGCATCTCGCCTGAGGGTATCGGTACTCTGGGCATGATCTTCCACTTTATCGTGGCTTTCGTGGTGTCTCGTGTGACGAAAGCACCGCCCGAGGAGATTCAGGATCTGGTCGAGCATGTACGTGTACCTCGCGGATCAGGTACAGCTCACGCTCACTGACCACACAGAAGGAAGGGAACTTCTTTCATCCAGGGATGACCCGCCTCCGGCCTTTGGGCCGGAGGCGGGCTTGGGATAGCAGCAGGAGGGCATCATGGTCGACATCGACCTGTCCGAACCACCATTCTCCTTGCTTGATAATGTTCAGCAAGAGCGTGTGCGTGCGGGGCTCGACCTGGTGTATTTCTCGCGTGATGAAGTGATCCTCGAGGCAGGTCAGTCCGGCGAGTTCGTCTTTGTCATTTTCAAGGGCGAAGTCGCGGAGCTGGACCCCGAAAGCGGGCCAGGGGAAGCCCGAATTGGTCATTACACCAGAGGTGATCTGTTTGGTGCCATCAGCGTGCTCAATGGCAGCAGTCGCTATCGTTTTGTCGCCGAACAGGAAAGCCTTTGTTATCTGATGTCGCGAGAGCTGTTCCTGTCGTTGTGTGACAGCAATACGGTTTTCGCCGAGTACTTCCGTCAGCGTCTGACAGAAAAGACGCGCATGTTGGCCGAACGTCGCTCGGAAGGTGGTATCACGCTGGCAGGTTTCATGTTGGCGAAAGTCAGTGAATGCATGCGTGAGCCATTGGTGGTCGGTCACACCACGCGTATTGATGAGGCCGTGAAGACCTTGCGCGATAGCCAGGCCGATAGCCTGCTGGTGGAGGAGCCGGAGGGGCTTGGCATGATCACCAAGACCGACCTGCTCGAAGCCTTGGTGACGTCTGGACGCCCACCAACCAGTGCTGTGGCAGACATCGCCAACCTGCGCCTTGTAGCTGTGGAGCACAGCCAGTATCTGTTTGAAGCGCTGATTGAAATGACCCGGCACAAGGTGGCCAGAGTGGTGGTAATGCAGGACGGGGCATTAGTGGGCGTAGTCGAACTCACTGATGTACTGAGCTTCTTTTCCAGCCGCAGCTATGTGGTCAGCCTGCAAGTGGAGCAGGCCCAGAGTCTGCAGGACTTGAGCCGGGCGAGTCAGCGTACTCCGGAACTGATTCAGGCATTGCTGGCCCAGGGCGTACGCATGCGTTTTGCCATGGGCATGTTGGCTGCCCTCAATGGTCGCATTGTCAGTAAAGCCTGGGACTTCACCATGGGCGAAAGCCGGAGCCAGGCTGCCTGCCTGCTGGTCATGGGTAGTGAAGGTCGGGGGGAGCAGATGCTCAAGACCGACCAGGACAACGCACTGATCCTGGCCGATGGCCATGACTGGTCAAGCCTGAGAGAAGATGCCCAGCGCTTCACGGAGGTGCTCACTGATCTGGGTTATCCACGCTGTCCAGGTAACATCATGGTCTCGAATCCCGACTGGGTAGGGACATTGGTGCAATGGCGGCAACGCATTCGCTCCTGGGTCGAGCGCCTGGATGCGAACAGCCTGATGCGCCTGGCAATTCTGCTGGATGCGGATGGAGTGGCCGGTGATCTGCGCCTGAGCGCGCATCTGCGTGACGTATTGATTGAAGAAACCCGAGGCAACGAGCTGTTGTTGACCCATTTCGCCAGGGGAGTGCTGCGTTTTTCTACGCCTCTGACCCTGTTCGGAACGCTCAAGAAGCCAGAGCATGGCATAGACATCAAGAAAGGAGGCATTTTTCCCATTGTTCATGGTGTGCGCACCATGGCACTGGAGCGCGGAATAAGAGCCACTTCGACACTGGGGCGCCTGGATGCTCTGGTGGCGGATGGGCGGATAGAAAGGGAAACAGCGGAAGATCTGGGCGAGGCTCATGCGCTGTTCAGTGAGCTGCGCCTGCGTGCGCAGCTTGAGGCCAGGAAACATGGTGATGATGCCAGTGATGCTGATGACAAGGTTGTGGTGCAGAAATTGTCATCGCTGGAGCGGGACATGCTGCGAGAAGCCTTGCATATCGTCAAGGAGTTCAAGGCAAGACTGTCGCATCGCTATCACCTGGAGTATGCATGAGTGCTGACTCGCCTTGGCAAGGATGGCTATCACGATTGGGAGAGACCCCTATGCTGCGAGCTTTAAGACGCGTTGCTGACCGTCGCCGCCAGGCCAATGGTGATTATGCCTGGCTGTTCAACCCTTATACCGGCAACGAACTGGTATCCCTGGATTGCGAGACCACCGGGCTCGATCCCAAGACAGCGGAGCTGGTATCGATCGCGGCTGTGCGTATACGTGATGATCGAGTACTGACCAGCGAATCCCTCGATTTGCGTCTGGCCAAGCCTGAGACGCTGACCGGGGACTCCATTCGTATTCATCACCTGCGTGAGATGGACCTGGATGATGGCCTGGACATCGAGGAAGCGCTGTCGCAGCTGCTCGACTTCATCGGCAATCGGCCTCTCGTAGGCTGGTGCATCGATTTTGACTTGGCCATTCTCGATCGCTACCTCAAGGCCCACCTGGGGTTCTCACTACCCAATGCCGTGGTGGATGTGGCCCAGAAATACCGCAAGCACATGCGGCGCAGCCACCCCGAGCTGATCATCCAGCCGGAGTTCGAGAAAGTTGCCAGGCAACTGGATGTGCCCGTGATGGGACGACACACCGCACTGGGTGATGCAGTGACGACGGCCCTGATGCATGTGCGTTTACAAAGCGGCGCCTTGCTGGAGAAAACTCATGAATCCAGTTGACGTGTTTTCTGTCGTTGAACCCGTGCTGTTGTTGTCAGGCCTGGGCATGGTGCTGTTTGCCTACTTCCAGTATGCCCGTCGCACCCGGGATTTTCGTGCGGTGGTGCGTTTCTGGGAAAGGCGCCTGGCACTCAGCCGTGGCGAACATGCCTGGCAACGAGCGGGGATCGTCATGCTGCTGTTGGGGATTGTGGTGAGGTATGTGTTGGTGCTGGGTTTGATCTAACTACTTTTAGATATAACTATCTGGCGGTTCAGGAAATAAGCGAATTGAGGTGGGATGGGGCATGTCGGCATGCCCCATTATTTCGCGAGAATGCCAGGGCAGTGGTAGAATGGCGCCCCTTCATTTTCCAGCCGATGTTCTCCGATCATGTCCGCAGCTACCGTGTCCGCAGCGACGTCCCCCGCCGAACTGTTTGATCCTTCCTCTACTCTGGTAGGCACGCCCGCGCCCCTGGTCGGTGCTGATGATGACGCCGAGGAGCACGTAGCGGCAGCCGGGGACAATGAACCCACGGCCAAGCAGAAGCGCGAGTTCAACAAGTTGCAGAAACGCCTGCGCCGGCAGGTCGGTAATGCAATCATCGACTACAACATGATCCAGGAAGGTGACAAGGTCATGGTCTGCCTGTCCGGCGGCAAGGACAGCTATACCATGCTCGAGATCCTGCGTAGCCTGCAGCGTAATGCTCCGGTGAACTTTTCTCTGGTAGCGGTCAACCTGGACCAGAAGCAGCCGGGTTTTCCCGAGCATGTGTTGCCCGAATATCTCGAGGGCACGGGGGTGGATTACCACATTCTGGAAAAGGACACCTATTCGGTGGTCAAGGAAAAGACCCCGGAAGGCAAGACGACCTGCGCATTGTGCTCGCGCCTGCGGCGGGGTTCGCTGTATGGCTTTGCCGAAGAGATCGGTGCGACCAAGATTGCCCTGGGGCACCATCGCGAGGATATCCTCGAGACACTGTTTCTCAACATGTTCTTCGCTGGCAGCCTCAAGGCGATGCCGCCGAAATTGCTGTCCGATGATGGCAAGAACATTGTCATCCGCCCGCTGGCATATTGCCGTGAGGCTGATATCGCCTCCTACGCTGAACAGATGGCATTCCCCATCATTCCCTGCAACCTGTGTGGTTCCCAGCCTAACCTGCAGCGTCAGGTGGTCAAGGAAATGCTGGCAGAGTGGGAAGCCAAGCACCCAGGCCGTCTGGAAACCATGTTCAAGGCAGTGACCAATGTTGCTCCGTCGCAGCTGGCCGATCGCGAGTTGTTCGATTTCGAAGGCCTGGAGAACGTGCAGGCGGAGCGCAGAGCGAATCGTATTGATATCCTCAATGAGGCGTGATGCATAAGGGCGGAATAGCCCGAGTGGGTTATCAGCAGTCTCAGGGCGCATCCGCAGGATGCGCCCTTTTCATGTGGCGATAGGGTAGTCGTTACGGCTGTGTCAGCGGGTTGTCCGAAATTGTCCGCTCAGGGTCCGAATCCCCCCTCGGTGATAGCGAGTCCAGCGGCTAGAGTGGTAGCTCCTTTCATTGCTACCCCTTAGGAGACTCTCATGTCCACAGCGCTGTTTCTTGTCGATGTACAAGCTTCTTTCACTGCGCGTGACTATTGGACGCCTGAGTCGACTGGCCCATGGCAGGATGCTCAGCGGTCCTTGCTGGACCTGGCTCGTGAGCTGGGGATGCCGCTGGTGCGTATCTTTCACCAGGAACCGGGGAGTGATGGTCCCTTCGATCCTGAACATGGGCTCATTTATCCTCTGTCAGGCTTCGAGGATCCGGCCGCGGTGACTTTCCACAAGAATGTGCATAATGCCTTCACCGATACTGAACTGGAGGCCTGGTTGCGCGAACATGGCATTACCCGGCTATGGGTCAGTGGTATTCGTACCGAGCAATGTTGCGAGACCACCACGCGTGTTGCCAGCGATCTCGGGTTTGAGGTGGACTTTGTCAGCGAGGCGACCTTGACCTTTGCCATGACGCGACACGGCGTAACCTGGTCGGCGGATGAGATCAAGGCGCGTACAGAGTTGGTGCTGGAAGGGCGTTTTGCCCGAATTGTCGATGTGGCGACACTGGCGAAAGAGTACCGCAGTGCTTTGGTCTGACGTGCTTTGGTCTGACGCGGCACATCAATGTGGTACTCAGGACCGCGCTCCCGCTTGGCCACCGTTTGTATAGAAAGAAGGAGGCGCATGACCGCTCGCGAGGCCGCAATACATTCACCAAGATGTCGGGTAGGTATCCTGATGTTGCCAGGGCAGGTGCCGCTGGATCTGGTCGGGCCCTGGCAGGTATTGCACTGCGCCCAGCGCCTGTCATCCTCCTTCGAGGTGAGCTATTTCGGGCCTTGTGAGTCGGTAGACTGGCTGGGCCCTTTGCGCTTGAGTGGCATGCAGCCGTTACCGGAGTCCCTTGAACACCTCGACCTGTTGGTGGTGCCGGGGCAGTATGCGGCAGCCATCGACCCCAGCATGCAGCAGGCAGCGGTCGACTGGCTACGCCAGCGAGGCCATGAACCGGGCCAGGTCATGGGCATCTGTTCCGGCACGCTGCTGCTGGCTGAAGCGGGGCTGCTGGGCGGCCATCGCTGCACGACTCATCATGATCTCGTCGAGCGTCTGAGCAGGCTGGCGCCAGCTGCCAGGGTCCAGCGTGACTGCATCTTCATCGATGATGGACGGGTACTGACCAGCGCCGGTATTTCCACCGGCATCGACACCATGCTGCATTGGCTGATTCGGCGCTTTGGCCATGAATTGTCCCTGGCAGTTGCCCGGGAGATGGTGCTCTATCTGCGTCGCAGCGGTCAGGAGCCGCAACTAGGCATCTGGCTGCAAGGGCGCAATCATGTGGATGCTCGTATTCATCGACTGCAGGACCGCCTGACCGAAGC
Source organism: Halomonas binhaiensis (assembly GCF_008329985.2). Taxonomy (NCBI): domain Bacteria; kingdom Pseudomonadati; phylum Pseudomonadota; class Gammaproteobacteria; order Oceanospirillales; family Halomonadaceae; genus Halomonas; species Halomonas binhaiensis. The sequence goes on along the minus strand of NZ_CP038437.2, from coordinate 3,935,482 downwards.
GCCGCAACAGGATTGGGACATGCCGCGAATGGCGGCAGAAGTGGCACTCAGCGAGCGTCATCTGCGCCGGCGCTTTCAACGGCTCACTGGCATGTCGTTGCCGGAGTATCTGGCGCGTCTACGCTTGAACATGGCCCGGCGCTTGATGCAGGAAACATCACTTGGCCTTGCGGATATCGCTGAACGTGTCGGGTTGCAGGATGATCGCCAGCTACGCCGGGTCTGGGGACGCTACGAGCAGGACTCGCCGGGTGTATGGCGGCGCCGCTGCTGTCAGTCATGAGCGCCGCAGGACTTCCTGACGGTCTTTCTTGCGCACGCGTTTTCTCCAGCATTTCGCCTTTGTCTAGTGGCGGATTTCAGCCTTTATGAAAATCTGGGTCCCATTGCTGAAAGCCTGAAATCCCGGCTCTCCCTATACTCGAATGACACAATGAAACACCTCCCGTCGCTGGAGTGTTCCAGAACGGATGTCATCACCGAACAAGCGGAGAGCCCACATGAGCCATACCCCGACCCGTGCCGACTTCGATCAGTACATGGTGCCCAACTACTCACCGCAGAAGGTCATTCCGGTACGCGGCGAGGGTAGTCGCCTGTGGGACCAGGAAGGTCGTGAATATATCGATTTTGCCGGTGGTATCGCGGTGAACTCTCTGGGCCATTGCCATCCAGTGTTGGTCGATGCACTCAAGGCCCAGGCCGACAAGCTTTGGCACCTGTCCAATGTCTACACCAATGAGCCTGCTCTGGAACTGGCTCGTGAGCTGACCGAGCGTACCTTCGCTGACAAGGCCTACCTGTGTTCTTCCGGTGGAGAGGCCAACGAAGCTGCGCTGAAGCTGGCACGCCGCTGGGCTCATGACAACTATGGCGAGCAGAAGAGCCGGATCATCTCCTTCAGCCAGTCCTTCCATGGCCGTACCTTCTTTACGGTCAGCGTTGGTGGCCAGCCCAAGTATTCCCAGGGCTTTGGCCCGGTACCGGGAGGAATTGTTCACGCCGAGTTCAACAACCTGGACAGCGTGCGTGAGCTGATCAACGACGATACCTGCGCCATCATGGTGGAACCGATGCAGGGTGAAGGCGGGCTGAAGCCGGCAACACCTGAGTTTCTCGAGGGGCTGCGTGAGCTGTGTGATGCCCACAATGCGCTGCTGATCTTCGACGAAGTACAGACAGGGGTTGGCCGTACCGGCTCTTTCTATGCCTATATGGACTATGGGGTGACGCCGGACATCATGACCAGTGCCAAGAGCCTGGGTGGTGGCTTCCCGGTGGGCGCCATGCTGACCACTGACCGTGTGGCCCCTGCCATGGCGATTGGAACGCATGGCTCGACCTACGGTGGCAATGCCCTGGCGTCTGCCGTGGCCCTGGCTGCTGTCCGCCACATCGATACTCCTGAAGTTCTCGGAGGCGTGGCCAAGCGTCATGACCTGTTCCGTGAACATCTCGAAGCCATCAATCGCAAGCATGGGGTGTTCAAGGAAGTTCGCGGCATGGGCCTGCTGATTGGTGCCGAGATGGCGCCGGAGTACAAGGATCGCGCCAAGGACATCCTGCCGTTGGCCATTGAAGAAGGCCTGATGGCGCTGGTTGCTGGTCCCAATGTGTTGCGCATGGCTCCTTCCCTGGTGATTCCGGAAGCCGATATTGCCGAAGGTATGCAGCGTCTTGAGCGTGCCATTGCACGCCTGGTCGCAGGCAAGTGATGGCAGATAGTCAATCGGATGCAAGCGCCTTGCGAGGAGGCAACCCCATGCTGGTCGTTCGCCCCACGCGGCTTTCCGACCTGCCAGCCCTTGAACGGCTGGCAGGGAGTGCGACGCCGCGGCTGACCAATCTGCCCGCTCATCGTGACCGCCTTGAGGAGCGCATTGCGCGCTCCCAGCGGGCGTTCGCCGCTGAGGTTGATGGCCCTGGTGACGAGCACTACACCTTCGTGCTCGAGGATACGCAAAGAGGCGAAGTGGTGGGCACGGCTACCATCCGTGCTTTGGCAGGTGCCAACGAGGCCTATTATACCTACCGTCAGGAAACCCTAATCCACGCCTCGCATCAGCTCAATGTGCGCCGTGAAGTTCAGACGCTGGCCTTGTCCCACGAGGTGTCCGATGCCAGCCTGCTGTGCGCGCTATCACTTGATGCCCGCTACAAGGGCACCAGTGCCGAGAGCCTGCTGCGTCGCGCACGGCTGATGTTCATCGCCCAGTATCCGGAACGCTTTGCTGAAGTATTGGCGATGGCGTTCCCGGGTTACCTGGACGATGACAATGAATCACCGTTCTGGAATAGCGTCGGACGTCATTTCTTCGTGCGTGACTTCCAGGACATCAACTACATCGCCGGGGTGCGCTCAAAGAGCTTCATTGCTGAAGTGATGCCGCAGTTTCCGCTGTATCTTGCCTTGCTGACTCCCCAGGCCCGTGCCGCTATCGGCCGTGAGCACCCGGCTCATGAACCGGCACTGGACGAGATGCTGGCCGAGGGCTTCCTGCGCTCGCGCCATGTGGACCTGTTCGATGCAGGCCCCATCGTCAAGGGCGAAAGAGTGCGTCTGGAGAGCTTCCGTCGTGCTGCCTGGCATCCAGTACGCATTCGGCCAGAGCATACCTTGCCGGATGCCGAGCCAGCGATGATCGCCAACCAGCGTCTTGATGACTTCCGCTGCATTGTCGCGCGCTATGCGTTGTCGCCGACGGGGCAGTTGATGCTGTCGCCGCAGCATGCAGAGCTGCTTGGTGTGGAAGAGGGTCGTGCTGTGCTGGTTGCGCCGCTGACGCTTCCTGGCAGTGAGCTGGATCCAGGATACGATGAGGGAGAGCTGTAATGCGTATTCGACCGATTAGCGACAGCGATCTCGACGAACTGCAGTCACTGGCCAGAGAGACCGGTGTGGGCTTTACCTCACTTCCGGACAATCGTGAATTTCTTGCCGAGAAGATTGCCTCGGCGACCCGCTCCTTCACTGAAGCTACGCCGGTTGACCAGCGTCTGTACTTCTTTGTCCTTGAAGATGAAGAGCAGGGCAAGCTGGCAGGATGCTGTGCCATCGACGGCCAGGTGGGGCGCGAAGTGCCGTTTTACCACTATCGCGTGGGTACTCTGGCTCACTCATCCAAGCAGCTCGATCTGCATCGCACCATCGATACGCTGTTCCTGAGCTCCGATCATACCGGTGACGCTGAAGTCGCATCATTGTTCCTGCGTCCGCAATACCGTGGTGATGATCGGCGCAAGGAACGCAACGGCGCCATGTTGTCCATGATGCGCTGGCTGTTCATGGCTGAGTTCCGAGACCGCTTTCCGGACAAGGTGCTTGCCGAAATGCGCGGACGTTTCGACGAGAACGGGCGCAGTGCTTTCTGGGAATGCCTGGGCAGCAATTTCTTCCCCATGGACTTCAATGAAGCCGATCGCCTCACCGGGATGGGGCAAAAGAGCTTCATCGGCGAGCTGATGCCCAAGTTCCCGATCTATACCCCATTCCTGTCCGAAGAGGCGCGTGCCTGTATCGGCCAGGTTCATGACCAGACTCGCCCGGCGTTGGCCATGCTCAAGAAGCAGGGGCTGCGCTGGGAAGGCTATATCGACATCTTTGATGGCGGCCCCACCGTGGAAGCCTATATCGATGACGTCAAGGGCGTGCGTCTGTCGCACCACGCCCGGGTCGAGATTGACCCTAATGCACAGAGTACAGGACGACCCCAGTGGCTGGCGGCTACCACCAGCATGGCCGGGTTCCGTGCCGCTTGGGTGGGACGTGGTCCCGACGCCAATGGCGTCATGACGTTGAATGAAAATGAAGCTCGCAGGCTTGAGGTCGTCTCCGGCGACACCCTGCGCATCCTGGATACTGACGAGGAGGCGTGATGAAGCCGACCCAGAAAATTCTGATCGACGGCCAGTGGCAGGACGGTCAGGGAGATGTCTTCACCAAGATTGATCCGGTGAGTGGTGAGGCCCTGTGGCAGGGCGCTGCTGCCAGTGCCGAGCAGGTCGCTTCGGCAGTGGCCGCCGCCCGTCGGGCTTTTTCGACATGGGCGCGCAGCCCCCAGGAACAGCGCCAGGCCCTGGTCGAACGTTTCCGTGAAGTGCTCGAGACTCATCGTGAGGACCTTGCTGCCAGTATTGCCCATGAAACCGGCAAGCCGCTGTGGGAAGCCCGCACGGAAGTTGGCGCGATGATCGGCAAGGTGGCACTTTCCATTCGCGCCCGAGAGGAGCGTACAGGAGAGCGTGAGCGTGACCTCGGCGACTCTCATGCGGTGCTGCGTCATCGTCCACATGGGGTGATGGCGATATTCGGCCCATACAACTTCCCGGGCCACCTGCCCAACGGGCATATCATTCCGGCGCTGCTGGCAGGTAATACGGTCGTATTCAAGCCTAGCGAGCAGACACCGCAGACAGCGGACCTGACTCTGCAATGCTGGTTGGAAGCAGGGTTGCCTGATGGGGTGATCAACCTGGTTCAGGGCGCGGCCGAGGTCGGTCAGGCGCTGTCAGCCGACCTGGGTATCGATGGCCTGCTGTTTACCGGCAGTGCCAAGGTCGGTGGTCTGTTGCACCGCCAGTTCGCTGGCCAGATGGGCAAGGTGCTGGCCCTGGAGTTGGGCGGCAACAACCCGCTGGTGGTCAAGGATGTGCCGAATGAAGATGCCGCAGTACTGACCATTCTGCAGTCCGCATTCCTGTCTGGCGGCCAGCGTTGCACCTGTGCCCGTCGCCTGATGATTCCAGAAGGCGCTAGCGGTGATAGCCTGGTTGCCTCGCTGACCCGGGCCATCGAGCGCCTGCGTGTCGCCGATCCCTTCTCTGAGGAGGCGCCATTCTATGGCGGCCTGGTCAGTGTGGCTGCTGCCGATGGCCTGCTGGCTGCCCAGGACGATCTGGAAAATCGCGGTGGCAAGGTGCTGGCCCGAATGACGCGCCTCAAGGAAGGCACAAGCCTGTTGAGCCCAGGCCTGGTCGATGTCACTGGCGTCGATGTGCCTGATGAAGAGCACTTTGGTCCATTGCTCAAGGTATACCGTTACAAGAGCTGGGATGAAGCCCTGCAACTGGCCAATGACACGCGTTATGGCCTGTCGGCTGGCCTGATTGGCGGCGAGCGTGCCGACTGGGACGATTTCCTGCTGCACATCCGTGCCGGCATCATCAACTGGAATCGCCAGACCACCGGCGCCTCTGGTGATGCGCCCTTCGGTGGCGTGGGTGACAGTGGTAACCATCGCCCCAGCGCTTTCTATGCCGCTGACTACTGCGCTTACCCGGTGGCTTCCGTGGAAAGCGAAGACCTTAACCTGCCCGACAAGCTGCCTCCGGGAGTCAGTCTGTGAACGCCGAAGATAACAATTACATTGAAGTCAACTTCGATGGCCTGGTTGGCCCGACTCACAACTATTCTGGGTTGGCCCATGGCAATGTTGCCTCCATGTCTCATGGCGGCCTGGTATCCAATCCCAGGGAAGCGGCACTCCAGGGGCTGGCCAAGATGAAGGCGCTGAAGGACGCTGGCTACGCCCAAGGTGTCCTGCCTCCTCAGCAGCGTCCGGACCTGGGGGCTCTGAGAGCCCTGGGTTTCAGTGGTGATAATGCCCAGGTGCTGGCGCAGGCTGCCGAGCAGGCCCCTCAGTTGTTGCGTGCTGTGTGTTCCGCTTCCAGCATGTGGACGGCCAATGCGGGGACTATAACGCCAAGCCGTGATGTGAAGGATGCTCGTGTGCACTTCACTCCTGCCAACCTGCAGTCCAGCTTCCATCGTTATCTGGAGCCGGAAACCACTGGGCGCGTTCTGGCGGCGATCTTTGCCAGCCAGGAGCATTTTGCCCATCATCCGTCGTTGCCAGCCACTCCGGCCTTTTCTGATGAAGGCGCGGCCAACCATACCCGCTTGTGCGGTGAGTATGGTGAACCAGGTGTGCATTTGTTCGTCTATGGACGCCAGGCGTTCGGTGGCGACGGGGTTGAGCCCCGTCGTTTTCCGGCCCGCCAGACGCTGGAAGCCAGTCAGGCGATCGCTCGCCAGCATGGCTTGAGCGATGATCAGGTGGTCTATGCTCAGCAGCATCCTGAGGCCATCGATGCTGGTGTGTTCCATAACGATGTCATTGCTGTAGGTAATGGACCGGTGCTGCTCTATCATGAGCTGGCTTTCCGCGACGAAGAGGCTGTGCTGGACGAGTTGCGCACCAAGATGTCTACGCCGCTGATCCCGGTACGGGTGCCGCTGGAAGCTGTCAGCCTCGAGGATGCCGTGTCCACTTACCTGTTCAACTCCCAGTTGCTGTCCAATGCGGATGGCAGCATGACCTTGGTCGTGCCAGGAGAATGCCAGGAACGCGAAGCGGTATGGCGCTTCATTCAGGATTATCTACTGGCGGGCAATAATCCTATCTCCGAGGTGGTGGTCAAGGACGTCAAGCAGAGCATGCGCAATGGAGGCGGCCCTGCCTGCCTGCGGCTGCGTGTGGTGCTCAACCAGGCCGAGCGAGAGGCCATTGCTGGCCGAGTGATGCTTGATGATACGCTCTATGCAGAACTGGTGGATTGGGTCGAGCGTCACTACCGTGAGCGCCTGGCGCCAGAGGACCTGGCCGATCCCAAGCTGGCCGAGGAATGCCTGGCGGCGTTGGATGAACTGACACGCATTCTGCAGATCGGGCCGGTGTACCCATTCCAGCGAGGCTGAATCCTGATCCGAAAGTTTGCCGTGCCAGTTTGCATGTTCCAACGAATCCCGCCGCTATCGGCGGGGTTCGCATTTGTGGGGTATGCTGAGTTTCAATCTTCATATCTTCGCAACCCAAGGAGGGAGCCTCTGTGGCCGGAAGTAGTCTGCTGACGCTGATTGATGATATCGCCACGTTACTTGACGATGTTGGTGCGATGACCAAGGTGGCGGCCCACAAGACCGCTGGGGTATTGGGTGATGATCTTGCGCTTAATGCCCAGCAGGTCAGTGGCGTCAAGGCCGATCGTGAGTTGCCGGTGGTGTGGGCCGTAGCCAAGGGATCCTTGCTCAACAAGGCCATTCTGATTCCGGCAGCGTTGCTGATCAGTGCGTTTCTGCCCTGGTTGGTGACGGTACTGCTGATGATCGGTGGTGCCTATCTATGTTTCGAGGGCGCCGAGAAGCTGGCTCACAAGTTCCTGCACAAGCATGAGGAAGAAGTGGAGCATGAGGCTCGCCTCAAGGCCCTGGCGGATGCTAAATCCGACATACGCGCCTTCGAGAAGGACAAGATCAAGGGCGCTATTCGTACCGACTTCATTCTTTCGGCAGAGATCATCGTCATATCCTTGGGTACGGTGACCCATGCACCCTTGACGACCCAGATTGCGGTGATGGTTGCCATTGGACTGCTGATTACCGTGGGTGTCTATGGGCTGGTGGCAGGCCTGGTCAAGCTCGATGACCTTGGCCTCTATCTTTCCGGCAAGGATGGCTCCGTGGCCAAGTCGATCGGTGCGATGCTGCTCAAGGGCGCACCATTACTGATGAAGGGATTGTCGATCTTCGGCACTTTGGCCATGTTCCTGGTTGGCGGGGGGATCCTTGCGCATGGCATTCCCGCGGTACATCACATGATCGAGGATATCGCCGAAGCGGATGTGTCCATTCCCGGCGTTGATGCCATTTTGCATGGTGTCGTGCCGATGCTCAGCAATGGCCTTTTCGGTGTGGTGGTTGGCGCTGTCCTGGTTGCCGTCGTGACCGGGGTGCAGAAGGTACGTGGCAAACATTGAGCGGTTTCGATGAGGGGTTGCTGACAAACGAGACGGGCGCCGATTTTCGGCGCCCGTCTCGTTTTCATGATGTGCCCAGGAGGTGTCAGGCCGTTGTGGCCTGACGTGTACTGGCCAGGCTGCGCACGCCATCGATCAACAGGAAGACCAGCAGGCTGACGCCCATCACCGGCATGGCATAACCAAGGCCGAGGCTGATGATGCCGGTCAACAGCAGAGCAGGGAAAGGCAGCCTGCCGAGGGTGTGCCACAAGGGTTGAGACACAGAAGGCCGCCTCCTCCACCACATGGCATAACCCCAGGCCACCATGGTCATGATGCCGATACCCAATGCGGTCAGCAGCAACTGGTTGGGACGGCCGAACAATACCCCCATATGCGCATCGACCCCCCAGCGAGTGAGCTTGGCCATCAGCGGGTAGTCGGAGAAGGCCACCTGTTCGAGCACCTGGAAACTGCTGGGATGGACGGTGACCTCATCCACCTGGCTTGGCCAACTGCGGTCGATTTCACGCACTTTCCAGGCCTGCTGCTCGCCTGGCACTATCAGCTCGATAAGGCCTGCATCCAGTCCTGCGCTCCTGGCCTGGGTCAATACATGATCGAAATCATCCAGAGGGATAGCGTGGCCGGCATGAGATACGCTGTGATCATGATGCCCGGCATGGGGATCTGTGCTGGCACTCTCCGAGGCATCCAACTCCACGGAAACACGGGGAGTCGTCCAGCCGCCGATCTTGAGCAGCGTGAAGAAGTTGTCTCCCGCCCATTTCGACCAGGTCATGCCCGTGGCGGATAGCCCCAGCAGACCCACCAGCAGCACCAGGCCGAGAGTAGAATGACGACGACGTGTGCGTAGACGTCTGGCGCTACGGCTAAGCTTGCTCGAATCTTGCCTGGGCACCTTTGGGCTGAACCACCAGATGGCCAACCCTCCCAGGGCAGCGATCCATAGCCAGGATGCAGCCAGTTCACTGTAAAGGCGGCCGAGATCGCCAAGCATCAGGCTGCGGTGGAGTTGATCGATAGTCTTGCGCAGTGGCAGCACGCCACTGGTACCGTAGACCGTCAGGTCGCCCCGAACCTCGAGGTTGGTCGGGTCAATGAAGATGGCGCGATGCTCACCTGACTTCAGCTTTGGGTCGCTGAACATGACCCGGGTCGTGGCCCCAGCTTCGGGAGCGGGACGCACGGCGCTGGGCAGAACGTCATGTCCCAGATATTGCTGTGCTGCACCAATTTGCTCAGCCAGGGAGTGAGGCGCGACGTCAGACGTCACGGTGCCTGTTGATAATGCATGCTGGTAAAGCATCTTCTCTAGTGCCGGGGTTAGCGCATACAGCGTGCCGCTGAGGGCTGCAAAGAAGATGAAAGGACCGACCAGCAGGCCGACATAGAAATGCAGGCGGATCACCAGCGCTTTAAGCGCAGGTGCCCAGGAAGCCTTTGGTGGGGCTTCGCGAGAATGAGCGGAGTGCATTTTTGGATTCTCTTTTCCTGGAGGCATACTGTCTCTCCATGTCACTGGGCACAGATAAAGGCCTGAGTCATGGAAGACGCCGAAATCATTCAGGAGAAGAGGGCAGGTGGGGCGCGGGTTTCAGGATGAGTGTACGCCCGTGAGGGCGGCGCTCGAGTGCCATTGATGGCAACGGGGGGGGCATTCCGAGGAGGAATCAGGTCGGGCAGGACCACTGCGATTGCCTGCCCCGGTACCAGAGTGAACAGCACACAATAGCCACAGGCGGACAGATCGTGGTGAGAGCCTGATTCAGGACTGCCAGGCAGACTGCTGAATGGCGAATCACCATGATGACCGTGGTGATGCTCGTGTGATGTCCTGGTACTTTTACCAACGCCTGTGCTGGCATCAACCCCCGGACTTGCATCAACGCCTGTACTTGCAGCCATTCTGGCGCTGGCTTCGCTCAGGAGCAGGCGTTGGGTCTGGCTGATCACCGGGCCGATAAACATCATCAGCATGGCGAACAGGGCCAGATAGCCAAGCCAGCGTTGGAAGCGAGCACTGCGTGACAACATCGAGAGGCCGTTCAAGCGGAGTGATGGATGAGGGCGGTGAATGCCAGATCAAATGAATATGACAGCCTACTATAGGCGACCCGCGAAGTGCTGCCTATGCCTGTGGTGTAGTGACGCAGCAAACAAGGAGGAGATACGTGCCCAATTCGAGCCCCACCGTTGTCATGCAAGCCGATGATAGCGTTTTGACCAGCGTGACATCGCCATTGTCTCCCGTGGAGGCATACCAGGCAGCCCTGGAGGCGGGGCGTATCGTCGAGGATGCGGCTCAATGGCGTGCCGTCGAAATGCTGGATGAGTGTCATCAGGCCCTCAAGGGCTCGTCACTCAAGGCGGATGGCCGTGCGATAGCCGGTGTCTACCTGTGGGGAAGTGTCGGGCGGGGCAAGACCTGGCTAATGGATCGTTTCGTGTTGTCATGCCCGGTTCCTGTTCGGCGCTGGCACTTCCATCATTTCATGCGTTGGGTACACCAGCGCCAGTTTCATTGGCGGGGGCGGCCGGATCCTCTGGCCGCCCTGGCCGAAGAGCTGGTCGCGGAAGTCAAGGTTCTGTGCCTTGATGAGCTGTATGTAGAGGATATTGCCGATGCTACCTTGCTTGGTGGTCTGTTGATCCGGCTTTTTGAGCGTGACCTGGTCGTGATCGCGACCTCCAATCAGCCTCGGCAGAGCTCTATCGCGATGGTTACAATCGTGATCGTCTGCTGCCGGCGATCGCGGCCATGGAACAGCATATGGTGTTGGTGCACCTGGATGGGGGAGTCGACCATCGCGAGCACCCTGGTATTGCCTGTCAGCGGTACTTTGTTCAGCGTGAAGGACAACCCAGCGTGATGGCGGATCAGCTTGCCGCGCTTGATCCTGATGCCCGTCGAGATGTGGAGCTGAGGGTGGGCAGCCGTACCATCGAGGCCCGTGGCATGGGAAGGAAGGTGCTCTGGTGCGATTACGCTGCTCTGTGTGAAGCGCCCCTGGCAGCCCTGGATTTCATTGCCCTGTGTGACCGCTTCGATGTGCTGATGCTGGGGCAGGTACCAGCCCTTGCCGGATGTGCGCAGCCGGCACGTATTGCCCGGGGTACCGAAGATGCCAGCGAGCAGGTTCAGGCCGGTGACCGACAGTTGCCGCCACTATCGCCCAAGGATGATGGTGTGCGGCGTTTCATCGCGTTGGTGGATGAGTGCTATGACCGCGGTGTTCCATTGGTGATTGAAGCGCAAGTGCCGATGGACGAACTCTATCCCGATGGCCATCTTGCCTTTGCCTTTCGACGCACCCTGAGCCGCCTCAGCGAAATGCAGCTTGAACGTTTTGGACGCGGCTGAAGACAAAGACACGTCAAGGAGGAATCGAGTAATGCGAGCATGGACCATCGAGCGCCTGGAGGCTGACTCTCCTCATCTGGCTAAGGTGGCTGCCTGGACCTATGAGGCCTGGGGGCATCTACACCCTGATAGTGATTTCGAAAGCTGGAGCAAGGAAGTGGCCAGCTTCTGTGGCAATGGCGGTGTACCTTCGGTATTCGTGGCCATGCGTGATGGAAAGCCAGTCGGCACGGCCAGCCTGTCGCCGGATGACATGAGCATCCGCCGGGAATATTCTCCCTGGCTGGCTTCTGTCTTCGTGTTGCCTGAGCAGCGCGGTCAGGGGCTGGCTTCGGCCCTGGTGCGTCGTGTCGAGGATGAGGCCCGTGAACATGGTGTCAATCGGCTATATCTTTATACGCCAGACCAGCAGTCGCTCTATCGTCGACTTGGTTGGCGGGATCTCGAAGCGCTCAGCTATCGTGGCGAAGATGTGACGGTCATGTATCAACCTCTCTAATCCAGCCACTATCTCTAGTCCAGTCACTAGCCCTAGTTCAACCACTTCCTAGCTCAACCTCTATCTCGAGACAAAAAAATCGCCAGGCATGAACCTGGCGATTTTTTGCATGGGAGACATTGGCGGGTACTGGTTCAGCGCTCGAGATGCTCCAGCTTGCCTTCCTTGCCATCCCATTCCTTGGCGTCTTTCAGCTCATCTTTCTTCTCGGTGATGTTCGGCCACACTTCAGCCAGTTCGGCGTTGATCTCGACAAACTGCTCCTGACCTTCCGGCAATTCATCCTCCGAGAAGATGGCTTCGGCAGGACACTCTGGCTCGCACAGTGCACAGTCGATGCATTCGTCAGGATGGATCACCAGGAAATTCGGGCCCTCGTAGAAGCAGTCCACCGGACATACTTCAACACAGTCAGTGTACTTGCACTTGATGCAGTTTTCGGTGACGACGAATGCCATGCCAGTCTCCCTTCCTCTCACCGGATTGGCTGCCGGTGATACTCAAATATGATGGGTAAGTACGCTACAGGCCCGCTCTTCAGAAACTCTCGATCAAGTCAGAAATTCTCGATCAAGCCAGAAGTTCTCATCAAGGGGCTCTATTCACTCTTCAGGCTATTATTCACTCTTCAGGCTATTATCCACTCTATTGGGCGATATGCTTCAGGACCAATCACTAAAGGATTGAGCACAAAAGCCTTGGCGCATGGCCTTTTTCACGCCGTTCGAGGGCTTGCCTGGGCTCGCCGCAAGGTGACCTGGCGAGCATTCTCTTATCGCCATTGGTTATTAACCAATGGCTTTTTATAAGTCACGGTCCTTTGCTGCCACATTCTAGTCTCCGGGTCGGGCCCGGGGCAAGCGTTGCAATGCCTGTCCCGGGCCTTTGCGGAAAAAGACAGGGTCAAAGGTTGGCTTTCAGCTCGTACAGCAATACCAATGCCTGGCGAGGAGTGAGCTCATCGGGCTGCAACTGGCCAATCCGTTCCACAACCGGGTGCGGAGCGCTGGCGAACAAGTCAGCCTGCTGAGGAGCATCCGGAGATACATTGCCGCCAGCGGCGGGGCGGCTATGGTCGACTTCCTGTTGCTCGAGGCTGGCCAGCTTGGTTCGCGCGCGTGCAATGACATTCTGAGGTACGCCTGCAAGCTGGGCGACCTGCAGGCCATAACTCTGGCTGGCAGGACCTTCTTCTACCCGGTGCATGAAGACGATGCCGTCATTGTGCTCGGTAGCGGTCAGGTGCACATTGGCGACGCTGGATGCCTGATCCGCCAAGGCGGTCATTTCGAAGTAATGGGTAGCGAATAAGGTGAAGGCCCGAGTGCTGGTCAGGTGTTCGGCACTGGCCCAGGCGAGTGACAAGCCATCGAAGGTGCTGGTGCCGCGGCCAATCTCGTCCATCAACACCAGGCTGCATTCAGTAGCATTGTGCAGGATATTGGCGGTCTCGGTCATCTCCACCATGAAGGTGGAACGGCCACCAGCAAGGTCATCGCTGGAGCCGATACGGGTGAAGATACGATCCACTGGGCCGACAGTTGCTGCGTCTGCGGGTACGAAGCTGCCCGTGTGAGCCAGCAGGGTGATCAGTGCGGCCTGGCGCATGTAGGTAGATTTACCCCCCATGTTGGGGCCGGTGATCACCAGCATGCGACGTTCGTTATCCAGACGCAGGTCGTTGGGCACGAAGGGACCATCGCTGACGTGTTCCACGACGGGATGACGACCGCCGGAGATCGCTATGCCGGATTCTTCGGACAGGGTCGGGCGGACGAAGTCCAGGGCGCGAGCACGTTCGGCCAGAGCACAAAGCACGTCAAGGGACGCCAGAGCACGGCCGGTGGCCTGCAGAGGGGAGAGTTCGGCATTGAGCTCGTCGAGCAAGGCCTCATACAGCAACTTTTCCCTTGCCAGAGCGCGGGACTTGGCCGACAGCGCCTTGTCTTCAAATTCCTTGAGTTCAGGAATGATGAAGCGTTCGGCATTCTTCAGCGTCTGGCGACGCACATAATCTGCCGGTGCTTCCTTGGCTTGTGAACGGGGAATTTCGATGTAATAGCCATGCACTCGGTTATAGCCGACCTTGAGTCCACTCAAGCCGGTGCGAGCCTTTTCCCGTGTTTCCAGTTGCACAAGGTAGTCGCCGGCGTGTTCCGCCAGGCCGCGGTATTCGTCAAGCTCGGCATCGAAGCCTTCTGCAATGACGCCGCCATCCCGGATCACGACCGGAGGGTTGTCGATCAAGGCCCGGTTGAGTGTGTCAGCCAGTTCCGGATAAGGGCGTATATGGTGGCGAATCTCGTCAAGCGCGGTGCCGTCATCGAAATTGGCTAGATTGGCCTGAAGTGCGGGAAGGGCGTTGAGCGCATCCCGCAGGCGAGCCAGATCCCGAGGGCGGGCACTGTAGAGCGCAACGCGGGCCAGGATACGTTCTACGTCGCCGATGGCCTTGAGATCATCGCGCAGGGGTTCGTAATCATCACGATCGAGCAACAGCGCGATGGCCGCCTGCCGCCCCTGGACCTGGGCACGATCTCGCAGTGGGCGATTGAGCCAGCGCTTGAGCAAGCGTGAGCCCATGGCGGTGGCGCTGGTATCGAGGACGCTGGCCAGTGTGTTGTCACCAGTGCCATTGAGATTGGTATCGATTTCCAGGTTGCGGCGGCTGGCGGCATCGATGACGACTGCATCATCGCGGTTCTCGACGCCGATGGCGGTGACATGAGGCAATGCGCTGCGCTGAGTGTCCCGGGCATATTCCACCAGTACACCGGCGGCAACAATGGCGGCTGACAGGTGTGCACAGCCGAAACCGCGCAAGTCCTGGACTCCAAACTGGTTGCACAGTGCACGGGTGGCGCTTTCCAGGTCGAACAACCAGTCACTCTGGCGACGCAATCCCCGACGCTCGGCCAGGCTTGGCGGAAGGCTCTGGCTTTCCGGAACCAGCAGTTCAGCAGGGTCGAGACGGGTCAGCTCGGAAAGCATTTCTGCTTCACTTTCGACCTCCAGCACGCTGAAACGTCCACTGGACAACTCCAGCCACGCCAGTCCCAGGCGCTCTCCCAGTGGTGCCAGCGAGACAAGCAGGTTGTCGCGGCGGGCGTCGAGCAACGCTTCGTCATAGAGGGTTCCGGGGGTGACGATGCGTACGACCTTGCGTTCTACAGGCCCCTTGGACTTGGCTGGATCGCCAATCTGTTCGCAGATGGCCACGGACTCGCCAGCGGCGACCAGGCGTGCCAGGTAACCTTCTGCACTATGGTAAGGCACGCCTGCCATCGGGATCGGCTGGCCGGCGGACTGCCCGCGCTGGGTCAAGGTAATGTCCAGCAGCGCAGCAGCGCGCTTAGCGTCGTCATAGAACAGTTCGTAGAAGTCCCCCATGCGATAGAACAGCAGCACCTCGGGATGCTCACGCTTGATCTTGAGGTACTGGCTCATCATCGGCGTATGAGTGGGGGCGCTGGGCTTGGCCATGTCGTTCATGGGCTAGGGACTTTCCTGATACATGGATGTGGCGCTCTGCTGATGGCGCATTTGGCCGCTCAGAATAGCATGGGCAAACACTGCCCAGCATCCGTAATCCAGTACTTGCAATCGTGCACATAGCATGATGATTGCTGGCTGAGTGTTGCTCTACGAAGAGCGCCAAGGCTACTCTTTGTAGATATTTACCAAGGAGTCATGCATATGGATGTCGTTCGCATTCTGTTGGCCATTCTGCTTCCCCCGGTGGGCGTATTTCTCCAGGTTGGTCTCGGCCTGCAGTTCTGGCTCAATATCCTGTTGACCATCTTCGGCTACATCCCGGGCATCATTCACGCTATCTGGGTTATTACCAAATATTGATCATCGTCGAATACGGCCATCCACCGAATCATTGAATAGCAGAATGCCCATGGGGCCGGAAAGCTTCCGATCCCCATGGGCTGTGACTGCTTAAACACAGTTTCCGGAGCGTCCCGATGCCATCTGATGTTCCTTCTACTGCTCCTTCTACGCCGTTGATGATGCTTTCTGAACGCTTGGGGAAAGTATGTCTGGCCCAGGGCGTGGCGGTGACTGCCGCTGAGTCGTGCACCGGAGGAGGTGTGGCTGCCGCCATCACTGATATTTCCGGCAGTTCGGCATATTTCGAGACAGGCTACGTCACCTATTCCAATGCGGCCAAGACTCGTCTGCTGGGAGTTCCAGAAGCGACTCTGGAGCAACATGGTGCTGTCAGCCAGGCGGTGGTTGAGGCCATGGTTCAAGGAGCCTGCCAGGATAGTGGTGCCGAACTCGGTGTGGCGGTCAGCGGCGTTGCTGGACCTTCAGGCGGCACTCCCGACAAGCCAGTAGGACTGGTGTGGTTTGCCTGGTCAGCACATGGCCGGGTATCTACCGAGAGCTGCTGCTTCCCAGGTGGGCGTGGAGAAGTCCGCGAGCAGGCCGTACGCCATGCGTTGCTGGGGCTGATTCAGGCGCTTGAAGCCGGCGCATAAGCCGCCCTTGTTATCACAGCCTCACTGAAATTGGCTCAATCAAGGGCTGGTCGAAGCCTGTATTTTTCGTCATACTACTGTTCAGTCATACAGTACTCTTACTCGATTTTTCGATTGCTGACCGCCGCCACTAATCAATGCTGGCAATCAGGCGCTAGTTCAAGACAGGAGCTCCCACATGGCCCAGGACGACAACCGCAGCAAGGCGTTGAACGCCGCTCTTTCCCAGATTGAGCGCCAATTCGGCAAGGGAACCGTGATGCGCCTGGGTGATGCGCCGCGGGTGATGATGCCTTCTGTTTCCACCGGCTCCCTGAGTCTCGACATTGCCTTGGGCATCGGTGGACTGCCGTATGGCCGTATTGTCGAAATCTTCGGTCCGGAGTCTTCCGGCAAGACGACCCTGACCCTTTCTGTCATTGCCCAGGCCCAGAAGGACGGCAAGACCTGCGCGTTCATCGATGCCGAGCATGCGTTGGATCCCAGCTATGCCGAGAAGCTGGGTGTCAACCTGGACGACCTGCTGGTGTCTCAGCCGGATACTGGCGAACAGGCCCTGGAAATCTGCGACATGCTGGTACGTTCCGGCGGTGTCGATGTGATCATCATCGACTCGGTGGCGGCATTGACGCCACGCGCGGAAATCGAAGGCGAGATGGGCGATTCCCATGTGGGCCTGCAGGCTCGCCTGATGTCCCAGGCTCTGCGCAAGATCACGGGCCACATCAAGAATGCCAATTGCATGGTGGTGTTCATCAACCAGATTCGCATGAAGATCGGGGTCATGTTTGGCAGCCCTGAGACCACGACCGGTGGTAATGCGCTGAAGTTCTATTCCAGCGTGCGCCTCGATATCCGTCGTACTGGCTCGGTCAAGCAGGGCGATGAGGTCACGGGCAATGAAACCCGGGTCAAGGTGGTCAAGAACAAGGTGGCTCCCCCATTCCGCCAGGCCGAGTTCCAGATCCTCTACGGCAAGGGTATTTACCATGCTGGAGAGGTCATTGACCTGGGGGTGCAATGCAAACTGGTCGACAAGGCGGGTGCGTGGTACAGCTACAACGGCAACAAGATCGGGCAGGGCAAGGCCAATTCTGCCCAGTTCCTCGAGGACAACCCCGAGATCATGGCCGAGATTGAAACTCAGATTCGTGCTCAGTTGTTGACTCAGCCTGAGCCCAAGCAGGAAAAAGAGGAAGCACCGGTAGCCACGCTGTCTGGTGTGGATGATCTGGGTGACGACCTGCTGTGACACCAGCGCAGCCAACTGCCCGTGATGACGCCATTCGGCTGCTGGCGCGACGCGAATATTCGCGCCAGGAGCTGGTGGAACGCCTGAAGGCCAGGGGGCATGCCTCCAGTGTCATCAGCGACACGCTGAACGATCTGGAGATGCAGGGACTGCAAAGCGATGAACGTTTTGCTGAAAGCTTTCTGCGAGGTCGGGTGCAACGTGGCCAAGGGGTCGTGAAGATGCTGGCGGATATTTCTCTGCGAGGCATTGATCGATCCATGGCCAGTCAGGTCCTGGCGCAGATCGAGCGCGACCTGGGCGTCGATTGGGAAGAACAGGCGCGAGAAGTGCTGCAACGGCGCTTCGGCGAAGAGGATTTTGCTACGTTGCCTGTAAAGGAAAAGGGCCGTCGAGAGCGCTTTCTTGCGTCGCGCGGCTTCACTTTCGAGCAAGTGAGAAAGGCACTCAGCCGTCGCGATTGAGTGTTTTAATGACTTTCAATGGCCCCGCCACTTTAGTCGCTTGACATCTGCGTTATAATATTCCCCCTTTCGACACCTTGGGGTCCTGAAATCGCAGGCTCGTTTCCTGCTGAGTTCACCCCCGTGAGGTCGTCGGCGTGCCTCGGCAGCGTGCCGTGGGCTCGACGCGTACCCCGCTCATCGCCACGGATATTTCATGAATAGCGCAGACATCAGACAGGCCTTTCTGAGTTACTTCGAGGAACACGGCCACACCCGCGTACCGTCCAGTTCTCTAGTGCCGGGCAATGACCCGACCTTGCTGTTCACCAATGCTGGCATGGTTCCGTTCAAGGATGTGTTCCTTGGCCGTGATCCGCGTGACTACGTTCGTGCCACTTCAGCGCAGCGTTGTGTCCGTGCTGGCGGTAAGCATAACGACCTGGATAACGTCGGTTACACCGCTCGTCACCACACTTTCTTCGAGATGCTGGGCAACTTCAGCTTCGGCGACTATTTCAAGCGCGATGCGATTCGTTTTGCCTGGACCTTCCTGACGGAAGTGCTGGGTTTGCCCAAGGAAAAGCTGTGGGTCACGGTACACATCAGCGATGACGAGGCCGAGCGTATCTGGAAGGACGAGATGGGCGTCGATCCAGAACGCTTCTCCAAGCTGGACGAGGACAACTTCTGGCAGATGGGTGACACAGGCCCTTGTGGCCCCAGCTCTGAGATCTTCTATGATCATGGCCCAGAGGTGGCTGGAGGCCCTCCTGGAAGCCCCGATGAAGACGGTGACCGCTACATCGAGATCTGGAACCTGGTGTTCATGCAGTACGATCGCGATGCCCAGGGCAACCTGAACCCGTTGCCCAAGCCGTCCATCGATACGGGCATGGGGCTGGAGCGTATTGCTGCGGTGATGCAGGGCGTGCACTCCAACTATGAGATCGACCTGTTCCAGAACCTGCTGGCAGCGGCTGCCGAAGCGACTGGTCATGCCGATACCAAGACGCCGTCTTTGCGCGTTATTGCCGACCATATTCGTTCTTGTGCCTTCCTGATTGCCGATGGTGTTCTGCCGTCCAATGAAGGTCGCGGCTATGTGCTGCGTCGTATCATTCGTCGTGCGGTGCGCCATGGGCATAAGCTGGGCGCCAAGGGTGCCTTCTTCCATCGCCTGGTGACTGCCCTTGATGCAGAAATGGGCGATGCGTATCCGGAGCTGCATCAGGCTTGCGAACAGATCGAGCGTGTGTTGCTCAAGGAAGAAGAGCAGTTTGCCCGCACCCTGGATCACGGCATGGGCTTGCTGGAAGACGCACTGGCGGGGTTGTCTGGCGATGTGTTGCCAGGTGAAACCGTGTTCAAGCTCTATGACACTTACGGTTTCCCGTATGACCTTACGGCTGATGTCTGTCGCGAGCGTGGTGTAACGCTGGACGAGGCTGGCTTCGAGCGCGAACTCGAAGCCCAGCGTGAGCGCGCGCGGGCTGCGAGCCAGTTCGGTGCTGACTACGGTGTCACCATCGAGCTGGATGGTCAGACAGACTTTACTGGCTATGATCGCCTGGAAGACAGTGCCAAGGTCGTTGCTATCTATGATGTTGCGGGCAATGCACTGGAAAGCCTGGGCGCCGAGCAGAAAGGGACGGTGGTGCTGGACCGCACACCTTTCTACGGTGAGTCCGGTGGCCAGGTGGGGGATACCGGCTATCTCTACACCGATGGCGGCCGCTTCCTGGTCAACGATACTCAGAAGCAGTCTGGTCACCACCTTCACCAGGGCCTGATGCTGGAAGGTCAGTTGGTGGTGGGGGCCGACGTGGCACCGAAGGTCGATCCGGCCTTGCGTGCCGCCACCGTGCGCAACCACTCCGCGACTCATTTGATGCACAAGGCCTTGCGCATGGTGCTGGGCGAGCATGTCCAGCAGAAGGGCTCACTGGTGACGCCTGAGCGCCTGCGTTTTGACTTCAACCATTTCGAGGCAGTGACAGCGGAGCAACTGGCCGAGGTCGAGCGTCTGGTCAATGAGCAGGTTCTGGCCAACGCCGATACGAAAGTCGAGAGCATGACGCTGGACGAAGCCAAGACCAAGGGAGCGGCTGCGCTGTTCGAGGCCAAGTATGCAGATAGCGTGCGAGTGCTGACGATTGGTGCAGATGACTTTTCCATCGAGCTGTGTGGTGGCACGCATGTGCGCCGCAGTGGCGATATCGGTTGTTTCCACATCGTGGCAGAGAGTGGTATCGCCGCTGGTGTTCGCCGTATTGAAGCTATTACCGGTGAGGGTGCCCTGGCCTGGTTTGCGGATCAGGAAGCGACGTTGGGGCGTGTCGCTGCCCGCCTCAAGGCCAAGCCGGAACAGGTGGAAGAGCGTGTAGAATCTTTGGTCGAGCGCAACCGTGGCCTGGAAAAGGAGCTGGAACGCCTCAAGGCCAAGCTTGCCAGTGCTGCCGGTAGCGACATGCTTGGTCAGGCCCGGGATGTTCAGGGTATCAAGGTGCTTTCCACTCAGTTGGAAGGGGTATCCAGTAAGGATCTTCGCGGTATGCTCGACCAACTCAAAAGCAAGCTGGGTTCCGGAGTGGTGGTGCTCGGTGTAGCCGACAAGGATTCTGGCAAGGTCAGTTTGATCGCAGGCGTAACAGAGGATCTGACTTCCAAGGTCAAGGCCGGGGAACTGGTCAATCACGTAGCCAGCCAAGTCGGTGGCAAGGGTGGTGGTCGTCCTGACATGGCCCAGGCGGGAGGAAGTGATGTAGCGGCATTGCCAGCGGCACTCGAAAGTGTGCCTGCGTGGCTTGAAGCCAAACTCTGAGCCTGATGGCCGGGAAGACGTTGTGGCTCCCCGGCCTTTTTTCTGCCTCTGACGACACTCGATACAAGAGTTCATTCATACATGGGGGCTTGCTGGATGTGCTGGCAACAGTGCAGATCAGCCCGGGCTTCCTGAACAGTACAGCGAGCGAGGAAATCGGCATATATGGCACTATACGTACAGAAATTCGGTGGTACTTCAGTCGGCTCTGTCGAGCGGATCAAAGCGGTTGCCGAGAAGGTCAAGGGCTTTCGTGACGCAGGCCATCAGGTGGTGGTCGTGCTTTCAGCCATGAGTGGTGAAACCAACCGCTTGATTGGTCTAGCCAACGAGATCAACGAAGATCCGACGCCTCGCGAGATGGACATGCTGGTATCCACCGGTGAGCAGGTGACGATCTCTCTGTTGGCCATGGCGTTGCACAAGCTTGGTGTGCCCGCTACTTCCTACACTGGATCGCAGGTAGGCATTCTCACCGACAGTGCCCATACCAAGGCACGTATTCAGCGCATCGAAACCGATGAAATGCGCGAGGACCTGGATGAAGGTCGTGTTGTGGTAGTGGCCGGTTTTCAAGGGGTTGATGAAGAAGGCAACATCACCACCTTGGGGCGTGGGGGGTCCGACACGACCGGTGTGGCGTTGGCTGCAGCCCTGAAGGCCGACGAGTGCCAGATCTACACCGATGTAGATGGTGTCTATACGACTGACCCGCGCGTCTGCTCCAAGGCCCAGCGCCTGGATACCATTACTGTCGAGGAAATGCTCGAGCTGGCCAGCCTCGGCTCCAAGGTATTGCAGATTCGTTCGGTTGAATTTGCCGGCAAGTACAATGTTCCGCTGCGTGTGCTGTCCAGCTTCGAGGACGGTCCCGGCACCCTGATTGTTGCAGACTCAGAACAAGACGAGGACTCTATGGAAGAACCGCTGATCTCCGGTATCGCCTTCACCGCTAATGAAGCCAAGCTGACCCTGTTGAATACTCCTGATGTGCCTGGTGTGGCATCTCGTATCCTGGGTCCGATTGCCGATGCCAACATTGAAGTGGACATGATTGTCCAGAATGTTGCTCCGGCTGGTGATTACACGGATTTCACCTTCACTGTGGCCAAGGGTGACTACAAGCAGACCATGCGCATCCTTGAAGAACAGGTAATTCCGGATCTTGGTGGTGGTGAGCTGCGTGGCGACGATAACATTGCCAAGGTATCCTTGGTGGGTGTTGGCATGCGCTCTCATGCAGGTGTCGCTTCCAAGATGTTCAAGGTGTTGTCTGAAGAGAACATCAATATTCGCATGGTCTCCACGTCTGAAATCAAGATCTCTGTTGTGATCGATGAAAAGCAGATGGAACTGGCGGTTCGGGCCCTGCATAGTGCTTTTGGTCTCGACAAAGCTGATATCGAGAGCGAATAAGCTTCCGCCATCGCGTACACCTTCTACGCTTAAGGTAGGCCTGGATATCCTAAAGTGATGTCTGGGCTTCCCTTAAACGGGACAATCAGGTGTCATGAGTCGTTGTCGCCTGCAATTTACATAATTATATAGAGTTGTCTCGGCTGAGCCTGGGGTGTTGAAGCGACTCTCGTTATTGGTCTGAGAAGGAGATCAGTCATGCTTATCCTGACCCGCCGCGTTGGCGAAACCCTGATGATTGGTGATGACATCACAGTCACTGTTCTTGGGGTCAAGGGAAACCAGGTGCGTATCGGCGTTAATGCCCCGAAGGATGTTGCGGTGCATCGCGAAGAGATCTACCAGAGAATCCAGCGTGAAAAGGCCGGTGGTGGCACCACCGATGGGGACAGCGGTGAATGATGCTGCTGCCTGGCCTGGTGAGAAGATTTTTTATCATTAGGCTGGACAAAGCCTTGGGATATCGGTAGGATACGCACCGTGCCGATGAGGGAGAGGTGGCCGAGTGGCTGAAGGCGCTCCCCTGCTAAGGGAGTATGGGGTTTATAGCCCCATCGAGGGTTCGAATCCCTCCCTCTCCGCCATTCGGGCTCAAGTTCTTTCTGAGAACTGATCTCGAAGTTGGTACATGTTAGATGTGGTATCAGATGTAGGTATGCGCCCGTAGCTCAGCTGGATAGAGTACCTGACTACGAATCAGGTGGTCGGAGGTTCGAATCCTCCCGGGCGCGCCATTTATACATCATTGCAGTGCTTGTGTTATTGACTCGCATTGCCTACGCGCCCGTAGCTCAGCTGGATAGAGTACCTGACTACGAATCAGGTGGTCGGAGGTTCGAATCCTCCCGGGCGCGCCAGATTCCTACCCGTCCTCGATGAGGGCGGGTTTTCTGTTTTTGCTGACCGGTTGGCGGACGGAGTTGCTGTCTGGTCGCGATCGTTTGTCCACCCTCCTTGTGAGGGTGTTTTTTTGCGCGCTAGGCATAGCCCATAGCGCCTTGACTGGCGCTGGTCTTGAGAGAGGTGCTGGGGGGATTCCCCCAGCACGCCGAGCAGTGGGTAGTGCTGGTCGAGCGGTAAGGGGCCATTGCGAGGTGAAGTCTGAAGAGCGAAGGTGTCGTGAAGGCCTGTTGTGGCGGTACTTTCCGAAGAGGTGCTTCCGAAGAGGTGTGGGGTGCAAGGCCGAGGTACGATGATCGGTAAACAAGCTGAACAATCGCCCACGAAAGCGTCTCGGACACCGGCGCAGGTTTTTCTGGGTGCAAACTCGGGAACCCTGGATGCAGCGGGTGCTGTACTTATTGGTTGAATTCAGGACCGAATAGGACGGATTGCCAAGAACCATGAAAGTACCCAAGAGATTACAACCGCTGGTCGATGATGGCATGATCGATGAAGTCATCGCCCAGTTGATGAGCGGCAAGGAAGCGCAGGTGTATGTGGTGCGCTGCGGTAGCGACTTGCGCTGTGCCAAGGTTTTCAAGGAAGCCAGGCAGCGCAGCTTCAAGCAAGCGGTGCAGTACCAGGAAGGCCGCAAGGTGCGCAACAGTCGCCGTGCACGTGCGATGTCGAAGAAGTCTCGCTACGGCCAGAAAGAACATGAACAGGCCTGGCTGAATGCTGAAGTCGATGCCCTGTATCGGCTGGCGTCGGCCGGCGTTCGCGTCCCTCGGCCATACGGCTTCGTCAATGGCGTACTGCTGATGGAGCTGGTATCCGACGGCGAGGGTTACGCCGCCCCGAGGCTGGATGATGTCACGCTGAGCGCGGAGCAGGCCCGCGACTACCACGGCCAGGTGATGGCCGATGTCGTGCGCATGTTGTGTGCCGGCCTGGTACATGGTGACCTTTCCGAGTTCAACGTGCTGGTGGACCGCCACGGCCCGGTGATCATCGATTTGCCCCAGGCGGTGGATGCTGCCGGCAACAACAGCGCTGCCATGATGCTGGAGCGCGATGTCGACAATATGCGCGCCTATTTCGGCCGTTTCGCTCCGGAGCTATTGTCTACCGATTACGGCAAGGAGGTCTGGGCGCTCTATGAGGCGGGTGAGCTGCACCCGGACAGCTCCCTTACTGGGCATTTTGAACATGACACGACCAGTGTCGATGTCGGGAATCTGATGGCCGTCATTGATGACGTGCGTGAAGAGCAGGCCGAGCGCATGGCGCCGACCTGGGATGAACAGAACGACGATTGACGAGCCTATCGGCCCTTGTGCTCAAGCCGCGTGTCAACCTGACACGCTTCCTCGGTGTGTTTGCCGCCAACAGTATGCACCGTGCCCCGGTGGCGAAGGCTGCCTGGGGTAAGGGCAGGGAACCGGAATGAGCCCAATGCGGCTCACGCTCATTTCCACCAGAAGATTGCCCCGCGCTAACCTACAATGCGCTGCCCTCCCTCTCGCCTTCCAAACCAAACCAAATGAGTCCCTGCTTTGACAACCTCTGACACCAACCACCCACGCGATTTCCAGTCCCTGCCACTACAGCAGTCTCTGCTGACAAACCTGGAGGATCTCGGCTATACCCGCCTGACGGAAATTCAGGCCGCTGCGCTGCCGGCGATTATGGATGGGCGGGATGTGATCGGCCAGGCCAGGACCGGCTCAGGCAAGACCGTGACCTTTGGTCTGGGCCTGCTGCACAAGCTGCAGGTAGGGCAATTCCGAGTGCAGGCACTGGTATTGTGTCCTACCCGCGAGCTGGCGGACCAGGTGGCAAGGGAGTTGCGCAAGCTGGCGCGGACTATTCATAACATCAAGATCCTGACGCTATGTGGCGGTATGCCCTTCGGGCCGCAGGTCGGCTCGCTCAAGCATGGGGCGCATATCGTGGTGGGTACGCCCGGGCGAATTGAAGATCATCTACGCAAGGGTAATCTCGATCTGCAAGGGGTGCAGACTCTTGTGCTGGACGAAGCGGACCGGATGCTGGATATGGGTTTTCAGGCAGTGCTGGACCAGATTCTGGCGGAGTTGCCATCGCAGCGGCAGACGCTGCTGTTTTCAGCCACATACCCTAACACCATCGATGCATTGGCGACGCGGGTGCTGCGCAATCCAGTCAAGGTGGAAGTCACCTCGGCGCACACCCAGAACACGATCGAGCAGAAATACTACCAGGTGGAGAACAACGAGGAGCGGCCTGCAGCGCTATATCAGTTGCTGGCCAATTTCGATGTTTCATCGGCACTGGTTTTCTGCAATACCAGGAAGGAAGCCGATGAGGCTGCGCAGGCGCTGAAGCGTGCCGGCGTCTCTGCGCTCGCGCTCCATGGAGATATGGAGCAGAAGGATCGTGATTGTACGCTGGTGCTGTTTGCCAACGGCAGCGCTTCCGTTCTGGTGGCGACGGATGTGGCCGCGCGCGGGCTGGATATTGAGGAGTTGCCTGTGGTGGTGAACTACCACCTCTCACGAGACCCGGAGGTGCATGTGCACCGGGTCGGTCGCACCGGGCGGGCGGGACAGAAGGGTGTGGCGCTGTCGCTGGTCAGCAAGAAGGAGATCTACAAGCTGGAGCGGTTGGAGGCGTTGACGCAGCAGTCAATAACGCTGCAGGAAGTTCCGCCGTTGCCCAAGGGCTTTGTGGCTTCACGGCCGGTGATGTCTACGCTGCAGATCGATGGTGGCAAGAAGCAGAAGGTGCGTGCAGGGGATGTTGTTGGTGCGCTGACTGGGGAGGGTGGTATTGACGCAGCTCAGATCGGAAAAATTCAGTTGTTTGATTTCTCTACTTTTGTAGCGGTGGAGCGAGAGGTCGCCAAAAAGGCGCTGGGCAAGCTTGCCAATGGAAAGCTGAAAGGCCGTAAATTCCGCGCGCGGATTGTGGGTGTCTGAGCGCTAGGCCAATATGCCCCGAAATGCGGTCAGCAGTAAGGTCATCAGCAGTAATGTCATCAGTGACCTCTCCCTGGCAGTCAAATAATCCCTGAAGGATTGTGCGTAGGTAGCGGGGAGGACTTTCATGTTCATGACTGGCCGACGGCAATGGCCGAGGGCGTCGGTTGGTTGAGTCCGTCGAGGAAGGTGTCGAGATCAGTAATGCGGCGCAAAGCCTGGAAACGTTGGGCGGCTTCGGGGTTTCGAGCGCGCATGTGATTCAGCCATTGCTTCAATAGCGAGACTACTACTTTGTCTGGTAGTGTATTACGCTGCATTGCAGCATATGCACTGAGCAGGCTAGCGCGCTGGGGCCAGCTGGTCGGTGGCAGGCGATGCCCGGTGAGCTGCCAGTGGCGAATGCGAGGGGCCAGCCAGGGGTCGGCCAAGGCGCCGCGCCCAAGCATGACATCGCGGCAACCCGAGAGAGTTCTGGCTTTCCAGTAATCTTCTAGACTCCATATGTCGCCATTGGCGACGACAGGTATGGAAAGTCGGGTTCGGATGCGCCCGATCCACTCCCAGTGAGCCGGAGGGCGATAGCCTTCGTTGCGGGTGCGGGCATGTACCACCAGTTGTGCGGCGCCTCCGGCTTCTGCGGCCTGAGCGCAAGCCAGAGCCAGTCGGCGGTCGGAGAATCCCAGGCGGATCTTGGCGGTCACCGGGATGTGGTCGCCTACGGCACTCTGGACGGCGTCCACGGCACGGTAGAGGCGCTCTGGGTCGCGTAGCATGGAGGCCCCGCCGTCATGACGGTTGACGAGCTTGGCCGGGCAGCCAAAGTTCAGGTCCAGGCTGATGGCTCCCAGGCGTAGTGCCTGATGAGCATTGGCAGCCAGGGCATCTGGATCCGACCCCAGCAGTTGCAGATGTACAGGGATTCCGGAGGGTGTTGCGGGTGGGTTCAACAGCCCTGAGCGGTTTTTATGCAACAGCCCTGAGCGGTTTTTGTGCAACAGCTCTGGGCAGTTTTTGTGCAGCAGCTCTGGGCAGTGTTTATAGAAGACACGGGGTGGCAGGCGCGCGTCGACAACGCGGACGAACTCGGTGACGGTCCAGTCAAAGCCTGCTTCGCGGGTGAGCAGGTCGCGGCAGTGAGCGTCGATGACGCCTTCCATGGGTGCTAGACCTATACGACCTTTGTCTAGGCCCTGGTCATTATGTAGTAATTTAACAACCAAAGCTGCTACCTTTACGCCATTGTCACGGGCCGGGAATGTGGCAGGCTATAACAATGAATTCGTTATAAATACGGCAATTTTGCGAAAATCACGACAACTCGAAGAGTTTTCTTGCGCTAATCCGGAGGATTCTGAATGCCGTTGCTAAATGAAGGTCTTGCCCTGATGGGGCTCGGAATGGGCTTCGTTTTTGTTTTTCTTACGGTGCTGGTGATTGCCACCACCTTGATGTCTCGAGTTCTCGGGCGCTTTTTCCCTGAGCCCGAGCCAAGCCTTCCAGCAGTAGCCGGCCAATCTTCTGATGTCTCAGGCAAGAAAGACGAGGCTTTGATCGCCGCGATTTCAGCGGCAGTGCACAAATATCGCCAGCGCCATCGTCGCTAGGGTGATTCCACAGGCCTACACGGGGCGGCGATTGTAGCAGCCCTCATGGCTTGGACATAGGTTTCTCTGACGCTTTCAACGATAACTTCCAACACATTCAAGGAACCGACGATGAGCGAGATTCAACGCCCGCTCGGCATCACTGATGTCGTCCTTCGCGATGCCCACCAATCGCTGTTCGCTACCCGCATGCGTCTAGATGACATGCTGCCCATCGCCGAAAAGCTGGACAAGGTTGGCTTCTGGTCTCTGGAATCCTGGGGAGGAGCCACCTTCGACGCCTGTATTCGCTACCTGGGCGAGGATCCCTGGGAACGTATCCGCGCGCTCAAGGAAGCCATGCCCAATACACCTCAACAGATGCTGCTGCGTGGGCAGAATCTGTTGGGCTATCGCCACTATGCCGATGATGTGGTCGATCGCTTTGTCGAGCGAGCCAAGGTCAATGGCGTGGATGTGTTCCGTGTCTTCGATGCCATGAACGATCCACGCAATCTGGAACGTGCTATTCAGGCTGTGCGCAAGGTCGGGGGGCATGCTCAAGGCACCATGTCCTACACCGTGAGCCCTGTGCATACCTTGGAAGGGTGGGTGGAGCTTGGCAAGCGTATCGCCGCCATGGGAGCGGACTCCCTGTGCATCAAGGACATGGCAGGTCTGCTCAAGCCCTACGATGCCTTCGAGCTGGTGTCTCGCCTGAAACAGGCTGTTGATATACCTATCCACATGCAGTGTCATGCTACCACTGGCATGTCCACTGCGACGGCCATCAAGGCTGCCGAAGCCGGCATCGACAATGTCGATACTGCC
Source organism: Halomonas binhaiensis (assembly GCF_008329985.2). Taxonomy (NCBI): domain Bacteria; kingdom Pseudomonadati; phylum Pseudomonadota; class Gammaproteobacteria; order Oceanospirillales; family Halomonadaceae; genus Halomonas; species Halomonas binhaiensis. The sequence goes on along the minus strand of NZ_CP038437.2, from coordinate 3,907,177 downwards.
ATTTCTTCCATGTCCATGACCTATGGGCATAGCCCCACCGAGTCGGTGGTGGCGATACTTCAGGGTACCGGGCGTGATACCGGCCTGGATCTGGAGCTGCTCGAAGACATCGCGGCCTATTTCCGTGAAGTGCGCAAGAAGTATGCTGCCTTTGAGGGTTCTCTCAGGGGGATCGACTCGCGCATCCTGGTGGCTCAGGTGCCGGGGGGCATGCTGACCAACATGGAGAGCCAGCTCAAGGAGCAGGGGGCAGGCGATAAGCTGGATGAGGTACTGGCAGAGATTCCACGGGTGCGCGAGGATCTTGGCTACATTCCTCTGGTCACACCGACATCGCAGATCGTCGGCACCCAGGCTGTGATGAATGTGATGATGGGCGAGCGTTACAAGTCCATTTCCAAGGAAGTTCAGGCACTGCTCAAGGGGGAATACGGTTGTGCGCCTTCCTCCTTCAACACAGAGTTGCAGGGCCGGGTACTGGATGGTGGCGAGCCGATCACCTGTCGTCCTGCTGACAACCTGACACCGGAAATGGACAGGCTGGCCGGCGAGTTGCGCGAAAAGGCCAAGGCCGAAGGCATTCGTCTGGCTGAGGGGGAGCAGGAAGTCGACGACGTGCTGACGTATGCCCTGTTCCCGCAGATTGGCCTCAAGTTCCTGAGCAATCGTGATAACCCCGAGGCCTTCGAGCCTGCACCCGAGGCTGGCGAGAGCAATAAGGCAGTGGTTCCTGCTGCTTCCCGTGTGCCGGCGTCCGAGGCTGGGTCCGAGACCTATACCGTCAAGGTCAATGGCAGTGCCTATGTTGTCGAAGTCAGCGAAGGTGGCGATATCACCCAGATCAGTGAGGCCAGCGCCACGCCGGAACCTGCAGCGTCGACGGCGCCCGCGGCATCTTCAGGTGAAGCCATCACGGCGCCATTGGCAGGCAACATCTTCAAGGTCAATGTCTCGGCGGGAGACAGCGTGGCCGCAGGTGATGTGGTGATCATTCTTGAAGCCATGAAGATGGAGACCGAGATTCGGGCGGCCAATGCCGGCACTGTGTCGGCGGTCAAGGTGTCCGAGGGCGATAGTGTCGCCGTCGGCGATACGCTCGTCGTACTTTGAGGGTCATTTCATGGAGAAGATTCTGACACTCTGGTACGGCTCCGGACTGTATAACCTGAGTCTCGGCCAGGCGGTGATGATCGTGGTGGGGCTGTTGCTGCTGTGGCTTGCCATCGCCAAGCGATTCGAACCGCTGTTGCTGGTGCCCATCGGGTTTGGTGGCATCCTGGCCAATATTCCCGAGGCGGGGCTTGCCATGTCGGCTGCGGAGCAAGCGGCTCACCTGGGCAATTCAGCCCTGCTTCAGCAGTTGGCCCAGACGCTTGGAGTTGCACTACCGGGCAGTGCCGATATGGAAAGCTGGCGGCATGCGGTAGGCGAAGCGTTGCATGCAGATATTTCTCCTGCCTTGCTACGCGCTGCCAATGACCAGGCCATGGATGCGGGGTATGCGCATGGCATGCTGTATCAGTTCTACAGCGTTGCCATTGCATCGGGCATCGCACCTCTGGTGATCTTCATGGGGGTCGGAGCCATGACCGATTTCGGTCCGTTGCTGGCCAACCCTCGCACGCTGTTCCTTGGCGCTGCGGCTCAATTTGGCATATTTGCTACCTTGCTGGGTGCAGTGGGGCTGACCAGCATGGGCTGGATGGACTTCTCGCTCAAGCAGGCGGCTGCCATTGGTATCATTGGTGGTGCTGACGGTCCGACCTCGATCTATGTGTCCAGCTTGTTGGCACCGGAGCTGCTGGGTGCCATCGCGGTGGCATCATACTCCTACATGGCTCTGGTGCCGTTGATTCAGCCGCCGATCATGCGCGCTCTGACATCTGCCAAGGAGCGTGAGATCGTCATGACCCAGCTGCGTCCGGTCTCCAAGGTCGAGAAGATTCTGTTTCCGCTGGTCCTGCTGATTCTGGTCGTGCTGTTCTTGCCTGATGCTGCACCCTTGCTGGGCATGTTCTGCTTCGGCAACTTGATGCGCGAATGTGGTGTGGTCGAGCGGCTTTCCGATACGGCCCAGAATGCGCTGATCAATACGGTGACCATCTTTCTCGGTCTGTCCGTCGGCTCGAAACTGATGGCTGAGCGTTTCCTGGCAGTGGAGACGCTGGGTATTCTCGGCCTTGGCATTGTTGCCTTTGGTATCGGTACGGCCAGTGGTGTGCTGATGGCCAAGTTGCTCAATGCTGTCAGCAAGCATCCGATCAACCCCTTGATCGGCTCTGCCGGGGTTTCGGCGGTACCCATGGCGGCACGGGTGTCGAACAAGATCGGCCTGGAATCCAACCCCCATAACTTCCTGTTGATGCATGCCATGGGCCCCAATGTGGCTGGAGTCATCGGTTCAGCGGTGGCTGCAGGGGTGATGATCAAGTACCTGGGGTAAGTTTGTCCTGTAATGACCGGTGCCCTGCTCTCCGGAGGGTGCCGGTCAGGTTGCTTATAAACGAGCTATAAGCTGTAAGTTTTAAGCTGCAAGTAACCCCGAACCCCCATTCTTGTCGATGATCCACAGAGCGGCACTGGACTGCTCGTGACTCGCAGTTCGACACTCGCGGCTTACGGCTTACGGCTTACGGCTTACGGCTTACGGCTTACGGCTCGCATCGCACTGTCATTTCTCCGTCCTGGTCTGGCCATCCAACTGTCATGAGCCCGCCCTAGTCTGGCCATATTGCCAAACAAGGGGGTGGGGGCATGATCGATATCGAAGGAGCGCTCCGGGCCAAGGCGCCGAGTGTCAAGCGCTGGCCCGCCTGGTGCCGCGGCCTGCTGGTCGCGGCGCTCAAGCGTCTGGTCCATGAGCAGGAAATCAATGACTTTCTCGTCCGCCATCAGCGTGCTGGTGGGCTTGAATTCATCGATCGTGTCCTGGAATACCTCAACTTCGGTTACACCCTGTCTTCCAAGGAGCGCGACAATATTCCGGTGACAGGCCGGGTCGTGATCGTTGCCAATCATCCTTTGGGTGCCCTGGACGGGCTGGCACTGGTGCGCATGGTGGCAGACGTGCGCCCTGACGTGAAGATCGTAGCCAATGACCTGTTATTGCAGATCGAGCCCCTGGCTTCGCGTCTGCTGCCGGTGGACAACCTGTCGCGCAGGGGGTTCCGCAAGAGCCTGCAGGGCATTGTGGATGCTCTGGACGCTGAACAAGCCGTGATCGTCTTCCCCGCAGGAGAGGTGTCCCGAGCCAGTCCTTCGGGTATCAAGGATGGTAAATGGATGTCCGGCTTCCTGCATGCAGCGCGCAAGACCAATGCTCCCATCGTGCCGGTGCATGTGGGAGGGCGTAATACCAGTCTTTTCTATTCCCTGGCCTGGTTGTATTCACCGCTGGGTACCCTGTTGCTTCCTCATGAAATGTTCCACCAGAGGGGGCGCCAGATTGCCCTCAAGGTAGGCGGTTCCATCACCCTGGAGCGCTTCGATCGCGATGATCTGAGTGCGCCGGCCAAGCTCAAGCTGTTGCGCAAGCATGTCTATCGCCTGGGCAAGGCCAAGAAGGGGGTGTTCGTCGGCGAGGCCGGAATTGCTCATCCGGAGAAGCGTCAGCAATTGCGCGAGGAGCTGGCCGGTGCTGAACACCTTGGCGCAACACCGGATGGCAAGCAGATACTGTTGTTTGATTATCAACCTGATTCTGCGGTGATGCGTGAGATAGGTCGTTTGCGCGAGATTGCCTTTCGCCGTGTGGGCGAGGGTACGGGCCTCAGGCGTGATCTGGATGAATATGACGAACATTACCGTCACCTGGTCCTGTGGGATGACAAGGACCTGGAAATTGCCGGTGCCTATCGCCTGGGAGAAGTTGGACGAATCCTTGATGCCAAGGGCATTTCAGGGCTGTATAGCGCCACCATCTTTCATCTGGAGTCAGCGCCGATGAGCGAGTGGCGCAACGGGCTGGAGCTGGGGCGGAGCTTCGTTCAGCCGCGTTACTGGGGGCGACGAAGCCTGGATTACCTGTGGCTCGGGCTTGGCGCATACCTGCGTGCGCATCCCGAAGTTCGCTGGTTGTTCGGCCCTGTGACCATACCCAACCACATGCCGCCATTGGCCAAGGAGCTGTTGGTCAGTTACTACCGTCATTATCATGGAGATGGCGAGTACGCCATTCGTCCCAAGGCTCCATGCCAGTTGTCTGATGCCGGAAGACACGAAGCTGAGCGGTTGTTTGTCGGAAACAGTCGACGCGAGGACTTTGTACGTCTCAAGGAGGCTCTGCAAGCCATGGGAGCTGGGGTTCCTGCACTATACAAGCAGTATGTAGAGGTGGCCGAAGAGGGGGGAGTGCGTTTCCATGCCTTTGGCGTGGACACCGGTTTCAGTTACTGCATCGATGGCTTGGTAGCAGTAGATGTGACGCGCCTGAAACCGGAAAAGCGGGCTCGCTATATCGGAGATGCTACCGTCATGACGACACGGAATCGCGAGAAGGATTCGGTTGTCGAGGAAGCTCCCTCCAGGACGAGCGCGACCAAGCCCCTGGCTGATGCGCCAGTCACTCGTCAGACTGGAGCTGCAGCCTTCCCTTGAGGCGCGAAGTCAGGGTCGTCAGGTCGACGCTGTCATCCCGTGGCCAGCCGAGGGTAAGCATGACGCCCTCGGCACCATAGTCTGCATCATCAATGCAGATGTCACGCTGCCGGCACCAGTCACGGGTTTCCGCTTCACCAGCGAAGTCAATGCGAATTCTGACGGGCTTGCGTTCTGTCTCTTCCCGCCGGGGTACTTCAGCCAAGGCCGTGACCACGGCTTGGGTATAGGCCCGAGCCAGCCCTCCTGTGCCAAGCTTGATTCCTCCGAAATAACGCGTCACTACAGCGGCTACCTGGCCGATGCCATCGCCGCTGAGCGCCTGGAACATCGGGCGACCAGCTGTGCCGCCGGGCTCGCCATCATCGGAAAAGCCGATATGCACCTGTTCCCCGGGAGGGCCGGCGATGAAGGCCGTGCAATGATGAGAGGCGTTGGGGTGTGTTTTCCGCGCTTCAGCCAGCAGTTGGTCAAAAGCGGGAACATCCGGCGCGTGGGCTAGCCAGGTAATGAAACGGCTGCGTTCAATTTCTATCTCGCTCTCGAACCAGGCATCGGCTGCCAGGTCCGGTACAGGGTATCGCATCAGGCAGCCATCTCCGCCTGTCGGGCCACGCCCATGACCAGGCCCAGAACGCGAATGTCGCTGTTCTTCAAATAGATAGGGGGCATGCTGGTATTGGCGGGCTGTAGACGAACACCGCTCTTTTCGATATACAGCTTTTTCAGGGTGACCTCCTGGTCATTGATCATCACAACAGCAGTTTCGCCGTTCTCGGCGCTTTCCTGACGTTCGATGATGATCACATCTCCATCGAAGATATTGCAATCGATCATGGAGTCTCCGCGTACCTGGAGGGCGTAAGTATTGCGCCGGACCATACGCGAAGGAACTCGCAGTGTGCGGTCGTCGCGACATGCTTCGATGGGCAATCCTGCGGAGACATGACCGATCAAGGGTATCTCCATCATGCCATCAGTATCGTCGCTGGCCTCGATCTGGGCCCAGCTTTCGGCAATGGGCAGATTGGGGAGGCGTTCCAGGAAAAGCGTTTTCGTTGTACAGGTTGTCCCGTCTGTACAGGTTGTTCCAACTGCGTTGATTGTTTTCGCTGTGCTTGTTGCTGCGACTGTTGCATTGGTCATGGCGCTTGGTCTCCCTGCGGCAAAAACCTGTCGATACATACAGTGTTTTGACGAAGCATAGCAGTGTCTGAAAAAGGCGCAAGCCTGATCGATGAATCTCCATGTCTATGCTCCTTGTGGTGGGTAGCTCGGTATGACCAATCCGTGTAAAGTCGATTGCGTATTTGGAAAAACTTTTTATATTCGTCCCGGGGCTTGCGAGAGGGTGTGTTTTGAGTCTGTGTCTGGAAGCCCGGCAACTCGCTTGTGAGCGTGATGGGCGCTGGTTGTTTCACGGTCTGGACCTGCGACTTTCCGATGGTGAGGTGCTGCGTGTAGAAGGCCCCAACGGTAGTGGCAAGACGACCTTGCTGAAGATCCTGTGTGGACAGGTCAGCGACGTGGAAGGCGAAGTGCTGTGGCAGGGAAAGCCCCTGCGGCGTGCCCGGGCCGAGCTATTGAGCAATCTGCTCTATATCGGGCATGCCCCGGCCATCAAGAAGAGCCTGACTGCGCTTGAAAACCTGCGTTGGTATCAGGCCATGGCAGCAGAGCCGATATCCATGGGTGCCTGCGAGCAGGCGCTGGAAAGGGTTGGATTGAGCGGCTTCGAGGATATCCCCTGCGGCCAGCTTTCTGCTGGCCAGCAACGTCGGGTGGCGTTGGCACGCCTGGAGTTATCTCCACGGGCCCTATGGGTACTGGATGAGCCCTTCACTGCCATCGATGTCTCCGGGGTGGCCATTCTCGAACAGCGCCTGGTGGAGCATGCACATCGAGGAGGCGCAGTACTGGTGACGACGCACCATGCCTTGTCCAATATTCCTGACCTGCGGCGTCTCCACTTGGGGCAATATCAAGGCACCTGTGCGCCGGGAGGGGGGCGACGGCATGATGCAACTTCGTCCGCTTGATGTCGTCGAAGCCAACGGCGAAGGGTTATGGCAGGCATTACTGGCTACAGCTCGACGTGATCTGCTGGTCATGGCCCGGCGGCCAGGTGATGTGCTGACGCCATTGGTTTTCTTTGCCATGGTCATCACCCTGTTTCCTCTGGGGATTTCTCCGGATCCGGAGCGACTGTCACTGATAGCGCCAGGCGTGCTGTGGGTTGCTGCGCTGCTGTCGGCACTGCTCTCCCTGGATGGCCTGTTTCGCAGTGACTATGACGATGGCACTCTCGAGCAACTGCTGCTTTCGCCGCATCCGCTTGCTGTTCTGGTTCTTGCCAAGGTGCTGGTGCATTGGTTGGTTACGGGGCTGCCGCTGGCACTGATGGCGCCACTACTGGGTGTGACGATGGCGTTGCCACAAGGGAGTTTTGTTGCCTTGATGGCATCCTTGGCCCTGGGAAGTGCCTGCATCAGCCTGATCGGCGCTATCGGTGCAGCACTCACTGTGGGATTGGCCAGAGGGGGTATGCTGCTGGCCTTATTGGTATTGCCTTTGTTCATGCCGGTGCTGATCTTTGGCACTGGTGCTATTGGTACGGCTGTCTCAGGTGGGGTGTGGCTATCTCATCTGGCGATTCTCGGAGCGATGTTGGCACTGGCGCTGATGCTGGTACCTATCGCCATTGCCGCTTCGCTGCGCATCAGTCTTCATGGTTAAACAACAAGAGGCTCTTATGTGGACTTTTGTGCACAAACTAGGTTCACCACCCTGGTGTTATGCCATTTCAGGCCGTCTATCTCCCTGGTGCTGGGCAATGGCGTTGATGCTGATTATCGTTGGCAGCATCTGGGGCCTAGCTTATGCACCTGCGGATTATCAGCAAGGCAACAGTTTTCGCATCATCTATATTCACGTGCCTGCGGCTTTCCTCGCTCAGACTATCTTCGTCGCCATGGCCGCAGCTGGGATGGTCTTCATGGTATGGAAGATCAAAGTGGCTGACATGGCGGCAGCCATGATGGCTCCACTTGGAGCCTTGATGACCTTTATCGCCTTGATGAGTGGCTCGATCTGGGGCAAACCAACCTGGGGCACATGGTGGCAATGGGATGCCCGTCTGACATCGATGCTGATTCTGCTGTTCCTGTATGGCGGTGTGATTCTGATCCGTAGTGCCTTTCCGCGCCTGGAAAGTGGGGCCAAGGCAGCATCGGTCCTGACCATGGTCGGCGTGATCAACATTCCCATCATCAAGTATTCGGTGGAGTGGTGGAATACATTACACCAGCCAGCAAGCTTCACTATCACTGAACGCCCGGCCATGCCAATGGAGATGTGGTTGCCGCTGCTGATCATGGTGCTGGGCTTTTATGCCTTGTTCATTGCCTGGACGTTGACTCGACTGCGTAGCGAGATCCTGCGCAGAGAGAGGCACAAGCGCTGGGTGCGAGACTTGTTCGAGAGGGCGGGTTGATGGCTTTCGACTCACTGGCTGAGCTCCTTGCCATGGGGCGCCATGGTCCGTATGTATGGAGTGCCTGGGGGATAAGCCTGGGGCTTCTTGGTTTGAGCCTGTTACTGGTGTGGCGGGAAAGCCGCCAGGTACGACGCATGTTGCACCGCCAGTTGAAAAGGGAAGTCGCTGCCCGGTCGGAGTGGGCAGGAGGAACAGGTGCTGGCGGTGTGTCGAGGACGTTGGATGAAAGCCGCGATGGTAGTGCTGCGGAGAGGGTAGAAAAAAATGAGAGCTAAGCGGCGCAATCGTTTGTTATTGATCGTGGGGCTCGTTGCCTTGTGCGGGGTGGCGATCGGGCTAACGCTGTATGCCTTGCGCAGCAATATCAATCTGTTTTTCAGCCCGGTACAGATCGTTTCCGGAGAGGCACCTGTCGAGCGTCAGATTCGTGCCGGAGGGATGGTCAAGAAAGGCAGTATGAAGCGCTCGCAGGAAGGCCTGCAGGTCAGCTTCGTGATTACCGACTACGTCGACGATGTGACTGTGCATTACAGCGGCATCCTGCCCGACCTGTTCCGTGAAGGACAGGGAGTGGTAGTAGTCGGTAAGCTCAATGACAAGCATGAACTCAACGCCGATCAGGTACTGGCCAAGCATGATGAAAACTACATGCCCCCGGAAGTGGCCGAGGCCTTGAAACGTTCGGGATATGAGCCCGAGGACTACAAGAAAATGGCGACCAGCGGCGAGGCTCCATGATCGAGATGATTCCTGAAGTTGGCCATTATGCCCTGATCATTGCCTTGTTGATGGCTGCCGTTCAGGCAGTCATGCCCCTGGCCGGGGCGGCTACCCGGCGCCCATTATGGATGGCCTATGCCTGGCCGATGGCAACGGGACAGTTCCTGTTTCTATTGCTGGCCTATGGTTGTCTGACGGCCAGCTATCTGCTTGATGATTTCAGTGTCATCAACGTGGCCAACAATGCCAATTCCATGCTGCCCTGGTATTACAAGTTCAGTGCCGTATGGGGCAACCATGAAGGCTCCGTATTGCTGTGGAGCTTGATTCTGTCCGCCTGGACCTATGCCGTCAGCCGCTTTTCCCGCGGCCTGCCGCCGGACATGGTGGCACGGGTATTGGGTGTCATGGGACTGGTCAGTCTTGGCTTCCTGGCCTTCGTGCTATTTACCTCCAATCCTTTCGATCGTTCGCTGCCTGATGTACCTGCAGATGGTGCTGACCTCAATCCACTATTGCAGGATTTTGGCCTGATCGTGCATCCCCCCATGCTGTACACAGGTTATGTCGGGTTCAGCGTGGTGTTTGCCTTTGCCATCGCCGCATTGCTCAGTGGTCGGCTGGATGCTGCCTGGACACGCTGGGTTCGCCCCTGGACCAATATCGCCTGGGCTTTCCTTACGGTGGGTATCGCCCTGGGTAGCTGGTGGGCCTATTACGAGCTGGGCTGGGGAGGCTGGTGGTTCTGGGATCCGGTGGAAAACGCTTCGCTGCTGCCTTGGCTTGCCGGTACGGCCCTGATCCACTCCCTGGCGGTGAGCGAAAAGCGTGGAACCTTCAAGAGCTGGACAGTGTTGTTGGCGATTATGACCTTCTCGCTGTCGTTGCTGGGCACTTTCCTGGTTCGCTCCGGTGTGTTGACGTCCGTTCATGCCTTTGCCAATGACCCGGCTCGTGGCTTGTTTGTCCTGGTCCTGCTTGGGATCACCGTGGGTGCATCGTTGCTGCTGTTTGCACTGCGTGCGCCACGCGTCAGCCGCCCAGGCGCTTTCACCTGGCTGTCGCGAGATGCCTTGCTGCTGGTCAACAACATCCTGCTGGTGGTGATGACGGTCACGGTTCTGCTCGGGACCATCTACCCGTTGATTCTCGATGCCATGAAATTGGGCAAGATCAGTGTCGGCCCGCCTTACTTCAATGCGTTGTTCGTGCCATTGACCGTGATCTTGTGCATTTTCATGGGCCTTGGTCCGGTGGCCCGGTGGAAGCGCATGGCAGGGCGCGAGCTGCTTGCTCGCCTGTGGCTGTCGGGGCTGGTGGCATTGTTGATCGCGGCCGTGCTGCCGCTGGTCTATCACGGCGAATGGGATCTCAAGGTATCCATCGGCCTGGCCATTGCCTTGTGGCTGGTACTTTCTCTCGTGCGCGATCTGTGGGACAAGAGCGCTCGCAGCGGTTCGCGCTGGGCTGGCATGAAAGCGCTGACCCCCGCCTATTGGGGAATGGTCATCGGGCACCTGGGGCTGGCGGTAACGATTATCGGCGTGACGCTGGTCTCCAATTATTCCGTCGAGCGCAATGTTCGCATGGCAGAGGGTGATAGTGTCGATGTCAGCGGTATCCATTTCACCATGTCCCATCTCGAAGAGCGCCGAGGCCCCAACTACATTGCCGAAGTGGCGACACTGGAAGTTCGTCGTGGCGGCGAAAGTAGTGCAACCAGTTTCGTGATGACCCCGGAAAAGCGTCTGTATATTGCTCGAGGCATGCCCATGACCCAGGTGGCCCTGCGTCCTGGCCTGTTCCAGGACCTTTATGTCGCCATGGGAGAAGACCTGGGGGATGGCAGTTGGGCGCTGCGCATTCAGATCAAGCCTTTTGTGCGCTGGTTGTGGCTGGGGGCCCTGCTGATGGCAGCCGGTGGTTTGATTGCCGTGGTTGACCGGCGTTACCGGCGCAAGCAGGTGGATCGTCAGGCCCAGACAGATATTGCCCAAGTTCGTGAGGAGGCAGCGGTATGAAGCGACGCCTGATGCTGCTGTTGCCCCTGCTGGTATTCCTGGTACTGGGCGTGGTCCTCTTTCGTGGCCTTTCGATCAATCCATCAGAACGGGATTCAGCCCTGATCGCACGTGATTTTCCTGTCTTCGAGCTTTCCACCTTGAGCGAGCCGCAGCGCATCGTCGATCAAGGGTTGCTCAAGGGAGAAGTCACGCTGGTCAACGTATGGGGCTCCTGGTGCCCGACTTGCCGGCAGGAAATGCCTCAACTGCTTGCCCTGGCCAAGCAGGGTGTGCGTCTGGTCGGAGTCGATTACAAGGAGGAAGGGGCTACCGAGGAAGAAAAACGCAGAAAGGGAGAAGACTTCCTGCGCCAGTTCGGGAATCCGTTCGAGATCAATGTGTTCGATCCTGAAGGAACGCTTGGCTTTGATCTTGGTGTCTATGGCGCGCCAGAGAGTTTCCTGGTCGATGCCGACGGCGTCATCCGTTATCACCATACGGGCTATATCACTGCGGAAGATGTTCGCAAGGTGATCTTGCCGGAGGTAGAAAAATGGCGTTGAGACATATCTCCTCCCTGGCTCTGATGGCCATGCTGGCACTCTACCTGGCTGGTGCGGCGGGAAGCGCCTCGGCCGCCATTGAGGTGCGAACCTTTGATGATCCAGTCATGGAACAGCGTTTCGATGACCTGTCGGCCACGTTGCGCTGCCCCAAGTGTGAGAATCAAGCCATTGGTGATTCCAATTCACCCATTGCGGCAGATATGCGCGAGAGGGTTTACCAGCAACTTCAGGAAGGGCGCTCGGACAAGGAAATCATCGACTTCATGGTCCAGCGCTTCGGCGACTATGTGCTTTACAATCCTCGCCTTGAAGGGCGAACGTTGCTGTTGTGGGGGCTGCCTGGCGCCTTGATCCTGGTAGGAGCCTTGGTGGTGGCCGTACTGGTTCGTTCGCGCCGCAATATGCGGGCCGCAGAGCTGTCCGACGAAGAAAGGCGTCGCCTGGATGCTCTGATTGGAGCGGATGATATGGCTGGAGAGCGGCATTCTCACAAGGAGGGCAAATGATCGAACTGTGGATTATCTTTGCCCTGTTGCTGGTGCCGGCGGCCTGGTTGTTGATGTTGCCTCTGAGACGCAGCGGAAGTGTCGCGCGGGTACAGCAGGCCGTGGAAGCCCGTGATGATGTTACCGCCCAGAATGTGGCTATCTATCGCCGCAGGGAAGCCTCTCTGGAGGAGGCCTACGCACGGGGCGACATCAATACCGAGCGCTTTGCCGAGGATCTGCGTGAACTGCAACGCAGCCTGCTCGATGATGCTTCCCGGCAAGAAAAATCGTCCTTGAAGGGCGTCACTTCCGGCAAGCTTGTCGTGCCTCTGGTTCTGCTGGCGGTGGTCGTGGCGAGTCTGTTCTGGTACCACGAAGAAGGTGCTGCGGGAAATCTGGCCTTGTATCGGACCATCGAACAGGCCCGCCAGAATGGAGACCCTGCCGGGTTTGTGGCGGCGCTTGAACAGCAGGCCAAACAGCAACCGGATAACCCTCAGGTCTGGCGCACACTGTATCCGCTATACCGCGATGGTGGCCAACTGGAACAAGCTCGCCATGCCTTGCAGCAGTTGATTGCTCTGGATGGACGTCATCCGTGGTGGTTGGCGGAACTGGCCCAGTTGGAATATTTCCAGCAGGGGCGTCAGTTGACGCCTGAAGTCCAGTCTCTGGTCGATGAAGTCCTGGCCCAGAATGCCAATGAGCCTACCGTGATGGGGCTGCTTGGCATCGATGCCTTCGAGCATGAAGACTTTGACAATGCTATCGACTATTGGCGGCGTGCTCTGGCGGCTGATCTTCCCCCGGCGGTGGCCGGTGCCATGCGCGAAGGTATTGCTGTCGCCCAGGCAAGGATTGCTGCGGCCTCCAGTGGCAGTGACAAGGCAATGGAGGCTGCTGCCAGCATACAGGTGCACTTGTCTCTGGCTGATGGCATCGGGGCAGATCTGCCGGCAGACACCTCGGTCTTCGTGGTCGCGCGAGACAGTGATGGGCGCCTGCCGCCCTTGGCCATTCGCCAGGTGAACCTGGGTGAGTTGCCGTTGACCCTGACCCTTGGAGTGAGCGATGCCATGTCGCCCATGGCCAGCCTTGCTGATGCCCAGGAGGTGCGCCTGGTGGCGCGTGTCTCGCGCTCTGGGCAGGCCCAGCCGCAACCTGGAGACCTATGGGGAGAGCAACAAAAGGTTGCAGTCTCCGGCATAGATGCGGATCCTGTCGCGCTTACGATTGATCAAGTGATTGAGTAGCCCATGCGTCTGACGTCGATCCGCATGTCAGGATTCAAGTCCTTTGTCGACCCAGTGACGGTGCCTTTCGATGGCAACATGACCGCCATCGTCGGCCCCAATGGTTGCGGCAAGTCCAATACCATCGACGCGGTGCGCTGGGTGATGGGGGAGTCGTCGGCCAAGACCCTGCGTGGCGAGTCGATGACCGACGTCATCTTCAATGGCTCGACCGGGCGTAAACCGGTAGGCATGGCTTCAGTGGAGCTGGTGTTCGACAATCGCGATGGTTCCATGGGTGGAGCCTACGCTCAGTACGCCGAAATCTCGGTCAAGCGTCAGGTTACCAGAGACGCTCAGTCCAACTATTTCTTCAACGGCCAGAAGTGCCGTCGCCGCGATATTGCGGATCTCTTTCTGGGGACCGGCCTGGGACCGCGCTCCTATGCCATCATCGGTCAGGGCATGATCTCCCGGTTGATCGAAGCGCGACCGGAAGATCTGCGCTCGACCCTGGAAGAAGCCGCCGGTATTTCCAAGTACAAGGAGCGGCGCCGCGAAACGGAAAATCGCATGCGCCGTACTCAGGAGAACCTGGACCGTCTCGAGGATATCCGGGAAGAACTGGACAAGCAGCTCGAGCGCCTGCGTCGTCAGGCTGAGGCGGCCAAGCGCTATCAGACGCTCAAGACGGAAGAGCACCGGGTCAAGGGCGAGCTTGCCCTGTTACGTGGCAGGGCACTGCGAGCCACACAGAGTGAACAGGACAGCCGAGTTGCTGAGCTGGAAACCGCTGTCGAGCGAGAGATCCTTGGCATGCGTCAATGTGAGACGCGCCTTGAAGAGGTGCGCTCCGAACACGACGGCCTGGCCCAGGAGCTGGATACTCGCCAGTCAAGCTTCTACGAAACCACCACGGCTATTGCCCGGATCGAGCAAGAGCTCGAGCACTCCCGTTCGCGTGATCAGCAACTGGCCCGTGACCTGGAAGGTGCCCGTCGTGAACTCAAGGAACTGGCCCGGCTGGGAGAGGACGATGACCAGCGCCTGACGCGTCTGGAAGAGCGTCTGGAAACCCTGGGGCCGGAGCAGGAAGAACTGGCTGAGCAACTGGCTGAGCTGGAGGCCGCTCTCGAGGAAGCTGAACCGGCAGTAGAGGAAGCTGATGCCGAGTGGGACGCTTTCAATGAGCGCTGGCGCTCCGATAGCCTGGCTGCCGAACGTAGCCAGGACCGACTGCGTGAGCTGGAAAGCCGCCTGGAGAGGGTGGCGACCGAGCGTGCCAAGCGCCGTCAGCAGTTGGATGAGCTGCCCGATATTGCAGGGCTTTCGGCCCAGCGCGATGAAATCAAGGAGCGCCTGGCTGCCTGTGATGAGCGCAAGGAAACCCTGGAAGAACGTCGTGAACAGCTTGCTGCTCAGCGTGAGCAAGGCCGGCAGACTCTCAGTGAACACGATGCCAACCGTGAACGTGAACGCTCTCGGCGCAGTGCCCTGCAAGGGGAAATATCGTCTCTCGAGGCATTGGTTGAGGCGGCCTTGGCTGAGCACGACGAGGGGCTTGATCGCCATCTGAGCGAACATGGCCTGGGAGCATTGCCACGTTTGGGTGAAAGCCTGTCCGTGGAAAACGGTTGGGAAGAAGTTGTGTCCTGGGTTCTGGCGCCATGGCTCAAGGCTCGACTGACATCGCTGTCGCAGGTCCGTGAGGCGCTGAGCCCTGCGTTGCAGGCCGAGTTGGTGTTGCTCGACCATGCAGATGTTTCGGCCCCTGCCGACAGCCTGGCAGTCAAGGTGTCTGGCGCCGGAGCGGCCGGAGAATGGTTGGCCGGTATTCGCTGTGCCGAGTCGCGAGACCAGGCCTGGGAGCTGCGTAGCGATCTGGCAGCAGGACAGAGCTTTATCACTGCTGATGGGCTGTGGCTTGGTCGTGGCTGGGTACGTCAGCGCGGTGCCGGGGAAGGTCCCGATGCCTTGCTGGTCAGCCGCCGTCGCCTGGGAGAAGTCTCCGAGGAGCTCGCTGAGGTAGAAGCGCGTCTGGAACTGCTCGAAGAGCAGCGCGATCAGGCAGTCTCTCAGGTTGAATCTGCTGAGGAAACCCTTGAGCAGTTGCGTCTGGAAGAGCGTGGGCTGGACCAGGAGCGTCAGCAACTGGCGGTTCAGGATAGTGGGCTGGCAAGCCGTCTGGAGCACCTGTCGAGTCGAGGCGCCGAGATCCACGAAGAGTTGGAGAGCCTGGCCGAAGCTGATGAAGAGGCCAGGCTGGCCATCGAGGAAATGCGCGAGCAATGGCAGGCGGCCATGAGCCGGCTGGAGGAAGGCGCAGAGATTCGCGAGCGGCTTGAGCGTCAGCGTACAGAGGCTCGCGAGCGGTTGATGTCCTTGCGTACCCGCCAGCGTCCCCTGAGTGAGCGGGCTCAACAACTGACCCTGGAATACCAGCGCTTGACCACGGAACGTGCTGGCCTGGCCGAACAGCAGGGGCGGGCAGGCGATACCCGAACCCGTCTCGAGGAACGCATCGCTGAGCTGGAGGAAACCCGCGAAGGCCTGCAGGAGCCGGGCGAAGAACGCCGCGAGCAACTCGACGAACTGCTCTATCGGCGGGAGCGGGAAGAAAGGGATCTCAATGAAGCGCGGGCCCGGGCGGCAGCACTGGTCGAGCGTCTGCGCGACGATGAGCACGCTCGCCAGGGACACGAGAGACAGCTGGAAGGAATTCGCGAGCGCCTGCAGGAAGCCCGTATGCAGGTTCAAGCATTGGCGTTGAAGGCAGAAAGCCAGGATGAGCAGTTAAAGGAGCTGGGGCATGATGCCGACCTTCTTGGCGAAGGACTGGATCCCAACGCTACCGAATCTGCCTGGCAGACTCGCCTGGAGGAACTGGGCGACAAGATTCGACGCCTGGGGGCGATCAATCTGGCGGCCATCGAAGAGTACGAGCAGCAGGCTGAGCGTCGCGACTACCTGCAGGCCCAGCAGGCTGAATTGAACGAGGCACTGGAAACCCTGGACAAGGCGATTCGGCGTATCGATCAGGAGACGCGGACACGTTTTCGTGACACCTTTGAACGGGTCAATGCTGGTCTTCAGTCTCTTTTCCCGCGGGTCTTCGGTGGTGGAACCGCATGGTTGACGCTGACAGGAGAGGATTTGCTTGAGACAGGTGTGGCGATCATGGCACGACCTCCTGGCAAGAAGAACAGCACGATTCATTTGCTTTCGGGGGGAGAAAAAGCCCTTACTGCGTTGTCACTAGTATTTGCGATCTTCCAATTGAACCCGGCACCGTTCTGTATGTTGGATGAAGTTGATGCTCCTTTGGATGATGCCAATGTTGGTCGTTACGCAAAGTTGGTGAAAGAAATGTCAGAGAGCGTTCAGTTCATCTATATCACCCATAACAAGATTGCAATGGAAGCTGCAGAGCGATTGATGGGGGTGACAATGCAGGAGCCAGGTGTGTCACGTTTGGTATCTGTGGATGTGGATGAGGCCGCAGCTCTTGCCGAGGCGTGACGTGTCTGAGATGCTGTAAAGAAATGTTTGCTAAACGGCGATAATATTGCAAAGCAAAGAAAGCAGAGGGAGTTGGAAGGGCGAATGCGAAGGGCATTGTTGAGAAGACCGGCAAAAAAATCGGCGCTTGACAAACAAAAAAGTGGCCCTTTTTTTCGCGATCACGCTATGCTATTGACGAATAACCTTCAGGCATGGCGCCTTAGCAAAGGCATGACGACCCATGGAACTTAGAGAGTGGCTGATCATTCTGGGGCTGGCACTGGTGACACTCATCGTGATTGATGGGGTTCGTCGCCTGCAGCGTCAGCGTCGCACTCCCCGCTTGGATGCAGTGGGGATGGATGTCTCGAACGGCGTAGACGCCGGTGAGCGTACCAGCATGTCTGGTGGCGGAGCCGGTGAGGAAACCGTCGACGAAGACGCCAATTGGGAGTTGCCCAATGGAGGGGCGCGCGTCGTCAGACCCGCTGAAGCCACCTCCCGGCCGCAACAGAAACCCAAGCTGGAACGTCAGGAGCATCCGGGACCTTCCCGTGTGCTGCATGAGTTTCGGCAGGCTCAGAAGAGCCACACGCAGAGTCAAGGCGTAGAAGACGGGAGCCGGGTGGAAAAGCCGCGTGTGCGTCTTGAATCCGGAGTCACGTCTTTTGGGAGCTCCTCAGGAGCGGCCGCGGCGTCGCAAGAGGCCAGGGTCGAGGTTGATAAGGTCGAGCCCGATAAGACGTCTAGAGAGCCTGTTGCAGCTTCCGAGGTTCCAGCGGCTTCCTCCGACATGCAAGCGCCAGTGGCAGATGCGCCCAGCCATAACAAGGCCGAGTCGGTGACGACTGGGGCCGATGGCTCTGTAAAGGCTGAAGCTGAACAAGCGGGAGCTGGCAAGGACAAGCGTACCGAGCCGGTACTGGGAAGCGGCGATGCGAATGATGTCGTCGCGGAAGCTTCCGAGCATGAACCTTTGGTTGCTGATCCGGCTGACCATGATGATTTCGATGAGGACCAATATCGCCTGGTCGATTTCGAAGGTATCGGCGATTCCATGAAGTCTCGTTCCCGCAAGGTCGGTTCTTCCATGCAGCGCTTCAGTGCTTCCATGAAAAAGAACCTGGCCGAGCGCCGCGAGCACAAGCGGGTAGAGCGTGAGCGTCGCCAGCAGTTGAAAGCAGAGAAAGCTGCCGAAGCAGCGCGCCTGGCTGAGCAGAAGGCAGCGGAAAAGGCAGCGGCCAAGGAAGCCCAGGCAGCAGCAGCGCCTTCCTTGGATGATAACGATCCGCTGTTTTCACCGCGTCGCGAGCCGAATGTTGACCGCGGACAGTATGCAGAGCCACAGTTCACTGCAGGACCTGCACGTGAAACCATGGATGACATTGAGGACCATGGCTACAGCGAGGTTCGCGGAGACGTCACGTTTGACGAAGCGATGGAGCCTGCCTGGGATGAGCCGGATTACAGCAAGGTCCGGACGCATCCTGTACTGGAAAAGGCCTTGCGTCATGATGTCAAGGCTGAACATGCTCGCGATGCCCTGAGCAACGCCGAGGAAATCATCGTCATCAGTGTAATGTCGCGCGATGACAGTGGCTTCCCGGGCTCCACGCTGCTGGAGCTGATGATGGCCTGCGGCTTACGCTATAGCCGCGATATGGGCATTTTCCATCGCTTCGAGACGGCAGATGCTGACAGTGCGCTGCAATTCTCCATGGTCAATGTACTCAAGCCGGGGATTTTCCCGATTGAAGCCATGGATGAGTTCTCCACACCTGGTGTCACCCTGTTGATGCCATTGCCAAGTGCCAATGACACATCTGCGGCTTTCGAAGCCATGGTCGAAACGGCAATGGTCATCGTTCGTCACCTGGGCGGTGAACTGAAAGATGAGAATCGCAGTGTGATGACGGCCCAGACGGTAGAATTTGCCCGTCAGCGGGTTCAGGAGTTCGAACGTCGCCATCGCCTGCATCGCTACCAGGCGAACTGATCGGCCTTGATGTTTCTTCAGCCTGAAGAAAACAACCCCATGGAAACATGGGGTTGTTTTCATTCTGGGGTAGAATGGCCAGGCTCAACACGTTCCGCTGAAGGTTCCCATGACCACCGACGCTTCGATCCTCGACGAAACCAGCCGGCTGCGCGCCGAACTCAATGACGCCAATTACCGTTACTATGTGCTCGATGATCCGCTGCTGACCGATGCCGAGTACGATCGTCGTCTGCGTCGCCTGCAGGAACTCGAGGATAAGCATCCTGAGCTGGTGACAGCGGATTCACCTACGCAAAGGGTTGGCGCCCAGCCTGCCGATGGTTTTCCTCAGATAACCCATGCCATTCCCATGTTGTCGCTTGACAATGCGTTCAGTGATGATGAGCTGCGTGCCTTTGTCGAACGTGTGGCGGAGCGACTGGAAGTCGATCCTGAATCCCTGGTGTTCAGCTGTGAGCCCAAGCTCGATGGAGCAGCGGTGTCTCTGGTCTACGAAAATGGGACGCTGGTCAGTGGGGCGACGCGAGGAGATGGGCGTACTGGAGAGGGCATCCTGTCCAATTTGAAGACGCTGCGTTCCATTCCCTTGCAGTTACGTGGCGAGAATGTGCCTGCCCTGGTTGAAGCCAGGGGCGAAGTCATCATGAGCCACGCGGGCTTCGAGGCCATGAACGAACGTGCTCGAGAGCAGGATGGCAAAGTCTTCGCCAATCCCCGTAATGCTGCTGCCGGGAGCCTGCGTCAGCTCGACCCGAAGATGACGGCGACCCGTCCGCTGGAGTTTTCCGGCTATCAACTTGCCCGCCTTGAGCCTCAGGCTGGTGATGAAACACATAGCCAACTGATGCAGCGCCTGGCATCGCTTGGTATTCCGGTCAGTCGCGAACTGAAAGTGGTAAAAGGGGCCAAGGGTGTCATCGACTATTGCCATCGTCTTGGTGAGCGCCGTGATGGGCTTGGTTACGATATCGATGGTGCGGTGATCAAGGTTGATGATCTGCGCCTGCAACGGGAACTGGGTTTTGTCGCACGGGCGCCGCGCTGGGCCATTGCCTTCAAGTTTCCAGCCCAGGAGCAGACCACGCGGCTCAATGATGTGGAATTTCAGGTCGGCCGTACCGGTGCCATTACTCCGGTGGCACGCCTGGAACCTGTCAACGTGGCAGGTGTGACAGTATCCAATGCAACCTTGCACAATGCTGACGAGATTGAACGTCTCGGAGTGATGATTGGCGACACCGTTGCCATCCGCCGGGCTGGCGATGTCATTCCCCAGGTTGTGCGGGTGATCGAGGGTGAGCGTCCGGCAGATGCATGCCCCATCGTATTTCCTGCCCGTTGCCCCGTGTGTGACTCGGAAATCGAGCGTGTCGAGGGTGAAGCGGTAGCGCGCTGCTCAGGTGGCCTGTATTGCGCAGCCCAACGCAAGGAGGCGCTCAAGCATTTCGCCAGCCGGCGTGCCATGGATATCGATGGGCTTGGGGTCAAGCTGATCGATGTGCTGGTCGACCGAGAGATGGTAATGACGCCTGCAGACCTGTTCCTCCTCCCTGCTGAACAACTGGCCGATTTACCGCGCATGGCCGAGAAGTCTGCCAATAATCTGGTGGCAGCATTGGACAAGGCGCGTGGCACGACGTTGGCGCGCTTTGTCTTTGCTCTGGGGATTCGTGAGGTGGGCGAAGCCACAGCAGCTAACCTTGCAGCTCACTTCGGTACTCTGGAGGCGCTCATGCAAGCCGGGCGTGAGACATTGGAGCAGGTCAATGATGTAGGACCGATCGTGGCGGCCCATGTGGCGACGTTCTTTCAACAAGAGCACAACATCGAGACGATCAGGGCCCTGATCGAAGCGGGCGTGCACTGGGATGAAACCGTGATCGAGCAAAGGGCCACGCCCCTGGAAGGCCAGACTTGGGTGCTGACTGGCACACTGGAAAGCATGACTCGGGACGAAGGCAAGGCGAGGCTTCAGGCGTTGGGTGCCAAGGTCGCCGGTAGCGTATCGAAGAAAACCAGTTGCCTGGTTGCCGGTCCCGGAGCGGGCAGCAAGCTGACCAAGGCCGAGCAGGCGGGCGTACCCGTCATTGACGAGGATACGTTTCTTGTCCGCCTTGCCGAGTGGGAAGCCATGCCAGCTGGGGACGAAGAAGATGATGGAGTGAGTGACGCATGAGCCGTTTTATTGAAGTCCCCTACCGCATGCTGCCGGCCGAAACCCTCGATGCCTTGCTTGAGACCTTCGTCACCCGCCAGGGTTATGACACCACCGACACGGGAAGCGGCATGAGAGGCTGGGTCGCCCAGCTCAAGGACCAGCTTGAACGCAGTGAACTGATCATTGCCCATGACCTCAAGACCGAATCCACCGAGGTACTGACCCTGGCCCAGTGGCGGGCTTTCGGTCGCGACCTGGCGGATGACGAGGAAGAGGGCGACCATGACGCGATCTTATGAGCTATGAGCCACGAGCCACGAGCCACGAGCTACGAGCCACGAGCTACGAGCTATGAGCTACGAGCTGCCCAGAGCCTCCCATGGATCACAGACAAAAGCCCCTGCAGCTCAATCACTGCAGGGGCTTTCACTTGGTGCCTGGGCTCATGGCTTACAGCTTACAGCTCGCCGCCCGCCGCTTCCTCGCTTACCGCGTATCAGGTCGCGGATGATCCGGCGTCCTGGATGCAGGTGATCCGCGAGGGGCAGTTCCAGGGGCAAGGGCTCATCGCAGATGCGTGAAGCCAGCAGCTCTGCGCATAGCGGGGCACTGGCCAGGCCTCGGGAACCATGGGCGGCACTGATCCACATGCCCGGATAGTACTGGCCGGCAGTGTTCGGTATGCGTGTCGCATCCTTGCCCAGGCGAGCGTAGTCTTCCAGCCAGGCATCCCGCATGGGTACTGGCCCGGCATAGGGTGATTTATCCGGGCTGGCGGCACGTACCGCAGCGCGTCCTTCCAATGCATCAGGTGTGATGGCCAATCCGTTATCCGCCAGGTGCTTGAGGTAACCGGGGAGGGTTCGCTCAAGCTCGTCCAAGTTGGCCCGGTGATCTTCGGCGGTTACCGTTCTGTCGCTGGAGTTCGGTGTGAAGGTGGCACCGAAGGTCAGCCAGCCATTCAAGGGGGGCGCCAGATACCCTCCGGCACAGATCACCGTGGCGGGTGTGGCCATCTCGGCTACCGGCATACGACTGACCTGGCCGCGCACGGGCTGCAGTGGCAGGCCCTCGAGCTGGGCAAACCGTGTGCTGTCGGCGGCGGTAGCGACTACAACCTGATCGACAGTCAGTGCTTGCTGTTCGCCATCAAGCGTCAGCAACCAGCCTTCGTCCCTGTGTTCCAGTTGAGTAACTTTTGCACGTATCTGACGAATGCCTGGCCCGGAAGCCAGCTTCTCGCACAACAGACGTGGGCGTACCCAGCCCGCCAGGGTGTAGAACAGGCCGCCATGATCAATGGAGACACCCGCCAGGCGTGAAGCTTGCTCGGCATCCACGGCATGCACGACGTCTGCAGGTAATGGATGGTGCTCCAGGAAACGTATCTGGCGCCTGGTTTCCTGCTCGCTGGTGGCGAGCTGCAGCACGCCGCTCGGTTGCCATAGGCGATGAGCGGGATCCAGGCGAGACAGCCAGCGGTAGCTATACAGCAGGCCGGAGAGATAGGTGCGGCTCTGGTGGTTGGTATCTACAGCCAGCTTGACATAAAGCGCGCCCTGCTCGTTGCCGGAGGCCTCTGCACCGGGGCCGTGGGCATCGATCAGCGTGACGGCAATGCCGCGCCGGGCCAGAGCCTCTGCGGCAGTACAACCGGCAATGCCGGCACCGATCACCGCGATATGTTGGGTTGAATGCGGAGCGGGAGGATGGAACCAGGGGGTGGAATTACGCCGTGCATCCTGGGCCGGTGTACTGATCTCCCCGGCAAGCATCTCCCGCTTGCGTCCAAAGCCCGGCACCTTGCGCCATGCGAAGCCTGCAGCCTTGAGGCCACGTTTGACGATGCCGGCGCAGGTGAATGTGGCGAAGGTGGCGTTGGGACGAGAACGAGCAGCCATTTGCTCGAACAATTCAGGGCGCCACATTTCCGGGTTCTTGGAAGGGGCGAAGCCATCCAGAAACCAGGCGTCGACCTGGCCGTCCAGCAGGGCCAGTCGCTCAGTGCTGTCGCCAATATGCAGATCGAGAATGACCCGTGACGACAGTATCAGGCGATGCACCCCACTGACGGGAGCGGGCCACTGGGCGATGATGACTCGAGCCTTGTCAGCCAGATCCGGCCAGGCAGCAAGGGCTCGTTCAAGATCATCTCGTCCCATGGGGTAACATTCGGTAGAGACCAGATGCAAGCGAGACTCCGCTTGAGCATGACGTTCGAATGCTGCCCAGGCGCAAAGCATGTTGAGGCCTGTACCGAATCCCGTTTCAGCGATGACAAAGGGGCGGGATGCCTGCCAGGCAGCGAAACGCTCCGGCAAGTGATTGCCAGCAATGAAAACGTGCTCTGTCTCGGCACGACCATCATGACGGGAAAAGTAGACGTCATCGAAGGCCTGGGAGTGAGGGCTGCTTTCACCGGTGTCATCTGAGCGCCAATCGAGGTGAGCGAGTTCGGCGGCACATAGTGCTGGCAGGCCATCTGGAGCGATAGACACGGGGATACTTCCTGCGGTCAAAATTTGATCATCGGCGTGACATGGCCGTGACATGGGGGCTTGGCAAAAGCGTCCGCGGTGTTTCAACAAACTTTTCCACAGACGCTGTGGGTAAAACTCCGGTGGGAAAACTCTGCCAGGTCGTTCACAAGGAGCGAGTGATTCATGCCGGGCGGCTCGAAGAGGAGCCGCCCGGCATGGTGGCTACAGTCAGATGATTCATGCACACAGGAATTGGGGCCTGTGTATTGCTCAAGGCAGAACCTTCTTGAACGGCTTGACCACGACTTTGGCGTAGACACCGGCAATATGATAGGGGTCGGCATCGGCCCAGGCTTGGGCCGTGGCCAGATCACTGAACTCTGCAACGACCAGGCTGCCGGTAAATCCCGCTTCTCCCGGGTTTTCACTGTCTACGGCAGGGTGGGGGCCTGCCATCACCAGACGTCCTTCATCGCGCAGGGCTTCGAGTCGTGCCAGGTGATCGGGGCGGGCTGCCATGCGCCGTTCCAGGCTGTCGTGTACATCTTCACTGATGATTGCGTAGAGCATCGAATAATCCTCGTCATAAATGGCTGCGCAGGTGAATCACCATGCTATCGCCACCATGTCTGGCGGCTACCCCTCGCAACATCTCGAAGGCCACCCCAGTTTGTTGTCTGTGAATGGGGCAAAGGGGCAGTGCAATATGCGCCTTTTCATCCCGCTCGCCGATTCATGTGCTGCTGTTGTGAGGGGATGACCTATAGTGCCGCAATTGACCCTGGGTGGTCGTGCGAGCACCATAAGCACATATTCTGTCAAAGACGCCCGCCGGCGTCATGCCGATGAGCGCTTTCCCGACCATGCCACTACTGCCCGAGACTTTCGAGGGAGACGCATTGAGCGTCGACCTGCATATGCATTCTACCGCCTCTGATGGCGCTCTTTCTCCTGAAGAATTGGTGAGGCTCTGTGCCGAGAGAGGCTTGTCCCATATTGCCCTGACCGATCATGACACCCTGGATGGGGTTGAAGATGCACAGAAAGAGGCCAGGCAGTGTGGTATATCCGTGTTGCCGGCAACGGAGCTGTCTGCGCAATGGCGTGGAGCCAACATTCATGTGGTCGGGTTATTGCCATCAGGCGCGGTGGGGACTCTGGTGGAGGGACTGGAGTCCCAGTCCCGTGCCCGGAACACACGTGCGGAAGCCATTGCCAAGCGCCTGGAAAAGGTTGGCTTGAAGGATGCGCTGGCCAAGGCGCATGCGCGAGCCGGAGAGCGTCCACTGGGCCGCCCGGACTTTGCCCATGTGATGGTGGAAGACGGATTGGTGCCGGACCTGGCCAGTGCATTCAAGAAATATCTGGGTAACGGCAAGGTGGGAGATGTGAAGTCTCACTGGCCATATCTGTCCGAGGTGGTGACATGGATTCTTGATGCGGGAGGGGTGGCCGTGTTGGCTCATCCGTTGCGTTACAAGATGACCCGGCGCAAGCGTGGCCTGCTGTTGGATGAATTTCGTCGTGCCGGAGGCCAGGCTGCAGAGCTGGTCAGCGGTTATCAGAATCCCGATGCGACCCGAGACCTGGCCCGTCAGTTACAGGAATACGACCTGTTGGCCTCGTTGGGTAGTGACTTCCACTTTCCTGGCGGGCCGCTGGCACCCGGAACCATGAGCCCGATACCACGTACTGCCGTTGCACCGGTGTGGACGCATGAGCGTCTGGCACAGTGGCGGCGCCAGGGAAACATGGCGTAAATACTTGTATTCGACTTTTTATGCACAACCTAGGGGGGAGTTGCCTAGGCTGGAAAACGAAAACATCAAAATGAAAACACCGAAGAAGGGATGCGCCCATGACCCAATATTTCCAGATCCACCCGGACAACCCTCATAAGCGCCTGATCGATCGGTCGGTAGAGATCATCAACAAAGGGGGAGTGGTTGCCTACCCCACCGATTCTGGCTATGCCCTGGGCTGTCATCTTGGCGACAAGAAGGCCATCGAGAAGATCAAGTGGCTACGCTCCCTGGATGACAAGCACAACTTCACACTGGTGTGTTCTGATCTTTCAGAAATTGGTACCTATGCCAAGCTCGACAATGCGGTATTTCGTTTGCTCAAGGCGCATACACCGGGCTCCTACACTTTCATTCTCAATGCCACGACGGAAGTGCCACGCCTGCTGCTGCACCCCAAGCGTCGCTCCATTGGCGTCCGTGTGCCGGACCATGCCATCACCAGGGAGTTGCTCTCGGGGCTGGGAGAGCCGCTGATGAGTGTGACCTTGATACCAGCGGGGGAAGAGTTGCCGATGACCGATCCCGAGGAAATCCGTGAGCGTTTTGGTGCACACCTCGACCTGATCATCGATGGCGGAGCCTGTCACCTGGAACCCACCAGTGTCATAGATCTCCGTGAGTTGCCTCCGGTCATCGTGCGTGAAGGGCGGGGAGACATCTCGCCCTTCACG
This sequence comes from Halomonas binhaiensis, assembly GCF_008329985.2. Taxonomy (NCBI): domain Bacteria; kingdom Pseudomonadati; phylum Pseudomonadota; class Gammaproteobacteria; order Oceanospirillales; family Halomonadaceae; genus Halomonas; species Halomonas binhaiensis. The sequence goes on along the minus strand of NZ_CP038437.2, from coordinate 3,881,462 downwards.
TGAGGGGCAAGTGAATGCCCTGCTCATGACATCTCGGTGCTGTCCGGAAGTTGGCGTGAGAGAGTGAGCAGGGCGGCACCGACCTCTGGGCTCAACCAGTCATCTTCATCATCATTGTGCAGTTGATGAGTGCGCAGATGAAGAGCGATATGGCCAGCCTTGGGGACAGTTTCGGCGAGTCGTTCCAGCGCTGTGGCCGCCTGAGTCAGCCAGTCGCTCTCGCGCGTGTCACTGTACGCATCCATGGCGACCGTAGCGCGATGTAGCCAATGGGCTGGCGCGCTGGCTTCGGGAAGCTTCCAGCTCCCGGTGAGCAGGGCGGATCCTCGTGCTGCCTTGCTGGTGTCCGAAGGACGCAGCGGTACACTGGCAGCAAGTTCATCGGCCAGAGCGAGTAGCGAGGCACTGTCTCCCGCTTTGAGTTCCAGTTCCGCTTCCCGAATCCGGACCTTGTGTCCGGCTGCCGTTATCTCACCCTGATCCAGGGCAATCTCGATCTGGCTACCCTGATATTCGATGTCCCAGGTGTCGCGTTCGAAGTCGGTGGTGAAGCGCTCCTGCACTTTGGCGAGAAGGCTTTGATCCAATGCCTGTACCGCTGGCAGCCTTGCCAGGCCTTCCAGGTCCAGGTGTGGGCCAGGCACAGGCCATTCCCACTCTCCTCGTACCGATAGGCCTCCGCCGCCCTTGCCACCTGTTTTCAGGGTCTGCACCCAGGCATCACCGCTGCACCTCAAGCGCAGTGCCACACGCATGCGCTGGAGGTCGCCTTCGGGAGTATCAAAGTAGGTATTGAGCAGGGTGCGGCGGTGTGAAGGGACGCCCGCCAGAATAGGATGGCGGTGCAAGTAGTCGGGCCCCAGGGGCCCGAGGGCCAGCTTCATTTCGACTTCGTTGCTCATTCTGGGCCTCGTGGCAAAGACAAGGTTGATCGGGACATGGCCGAAAGTTTTCCATGACGTGACAGCAGGGGATCACTATACTAACGCCGCCATTTCCCAGTGTCTGTGATTCACTATGGTGACAACAAACCCGTTTTCCGCGATGTTCGGTCGTTCTCCGTTCCAACCTCTGTTGGCACATATCGAGAAGGCCCATGATTGCTCTGCCGCCTTGCTGCCTTTCTTCGAAGCTACCCTCCAGGGTGACTGGGAAGCGGCAACCCAGCATCGAGAAGCCATCACCAGGCTCGAGCACGAAGCCGACTCGCTCAAGACTGAGTTGCGCCTGAATCTGCCTAACACCCTGTTCTTGCCGGTATCACGTTCCGACCTGCTCGACTTGATCAGCGTCCAGGACAAGATTGCCAACAAGGCTCGAGATATCACCGGTATCATGCTCGGTCGCCAGATGCGTGTCCCCAGTGAGCTGGCCGCACCGATGCGTGATTACATCGAGACATCTGTATCGTGTGTCGCCAAGGCTCGTCAGGCTCTGGAAGAGCTTCAGGATCTGCTTGAGTCCGGCTTCGGACGCAATGTCAGCGACCTGATGCAGAAGCTGATTCGCGACCTCCATGACCTGGAGAATCGTGCCGATGAGCAACAGATCGCCATTCGTCGTCAGTTGTTCGCCCTGGAGGCCGATCTGCCTCCGGTGGAGGTGATGTTCCTCTACAAGATCATCGAGTGGATCGGTGAGCTGTCTGACCGCGCCGAGCGTGTGGGTAGCCGACTGCAGATCATGACTGCGCACTGATGAACAACGACAGGCCGCCCCAGGGCGGTCTCTTCGCTTTAGCTCCTTTCTAGATAGATACACGAGGGATATTCCCCCATGTCGATCATTGCCCAGCACGGTGATATCTTCATCCTACTGGCCTGCGCATTTGGCTTTTTCATGGCCTGGGGCGTTGGCGCCAATGACGTAGCCAATGCCATGGGGACCTCTGTTGGTTCCCGGGCAATCACCATCAAACAGGCGATCCTGATCGCCATTGTCTTTGAATTCCTGGGGGCCTGGTTGGCAGGCGGCCAGGTCACAGAGACGATCCGCAAGGGCATCATCGACCCTGCACTACTCGAACAAGATCCTCAGCTTCTGATCTACGGCATGCTGGCGTCATTGCTGGCTGCTGGCACCTGGTTGATGATCGCTTCCATGAAGGGATGGCCGGTTTCCACGACTCATTCCATCGTTGGCGCCATTGTCGGTTTTGCCTTGGCCGGACTCGGTATTGATGCCATAGGGTGGAGCAAGGTCGGTCAGATTGCTGCCAGCTGGGTGGTTTCTCCTCTGCTTGCTGGCTCCATTGCCTTCATGCTGTTCAAGTCCATCCAGAGCATGATCTTCGACGCCGAGGATCCCTTTGCTGCCGCCAAGCGCTATGTACCCATGTACGTGTTCCTGGTGGGGTTCATCGTTTCCATGGTGACACTGACCAAAGGGCTCAAGCATGTCGGTCTGCATCTGAACTTCACTCAGAGTCTGTTGCTTTCGGTGCTGCTTGGCCTGGTATTGATGTTCATCGGTATCCAGCGCGAGAAGCGTATCGCACGCAGTCAGCGTCAGTCTGACGCTTTCGGTTTCCAGGGCGTGGAACGGGTTTTCGGCGTGCTGATGATCTTCACCGCCTGTGCCATGGCCTTCGCTCATGGTTCCAATGATGTGGCCAATGCCGTTGGTCCGCTGGCTGCAGTGATCAGCGTGGTCAATACCCAGGGTGATGTCGGAGGTTCCGCTTCTGTTCCCTGGTGGGTGCTGATCCTCGGTGGCGGTGGTATCGTGGCGGGCCTTATCACCTATGGCCACAAGGTCATTGCCACGGTTGGCACCGGTATCACAGAACTGACGCCGAGCCGCGGATTTGCCGCGACCTTGGCTGCTGCCACTACGGTAGTATTGGCTTCCGGTACTGGCCTGCCGATCTCCACCACGCACACTCTGGTAGGCGCTGTACTCGGTGTCGGTCTGGCTCGAGGTATTGCCGCTCTCAACATGCGTGTGCTGGGCACCATCGTGATGTCCTGGCTGATCACTCTGCCGGCCGGCGCAGGCTTGGCCATCGCCTTCTTCTTCATGTTCAAGGGTATCTTTGGCTGATTCAGGCTCGACACGGCCAATGAGCTAGTCATCCCCTGACCTTGCTTCAAGCGGCGCCCCTTCTTCACCGACACTGTGTGAAGAAGGGGCGCCGTTTTTTTATTCAGGGCTGACGGCTTCTTCTGCCCAGTGTTCCAGGAGCATGTTGATGAACAGCTGAGCGGTGGTAGACAGGCTGTGTGCATTGCTGCGCACCAGGCCAATAGTGCGATGAATATATGGCGGTGGTAGCTGCTTGGCACACAGTGTCTTGTGATCAGGGCCTGGCATGGCCATGCGCGGCAGAATCGCCACTCCAAGACCTGACTCCACCAGGCCCAGAGACGTCGACAGGTGTTGAACCTCGTAGAAGCTATTGAGATGAATGCCGGTCGGTGCCAGAGCGTTGTCCAGCAACGTTCGATTGCCGCTGTCCCGGCTCACGGTGATCAGACGGACCTGCTCGAGATCGCTCCATTCCAGATGCTGCTTGCCTGCCAAGGGGTGGTCGGCACGCAGTGCCAGCACAAAGGGGTCTTTCAGCAGGGGGGTGAATGATATCTCTGAGGTCTGGGCACTGAACATGTTGATGCCAAAATCTGCTTCTCCGCGAACTACCTTCTCCAGTCCTTGATGGGCACTGACGTCCAGAATACGGATGCGAATACCTGGCCAGGCTGTGTTGAATTCGCGGATCACACTAGGCAGGAAGTAGAACGCTGCTGTCGGCAGGCAAGCGATGGTGATGGTGCCTTTCTGGTGGGTCGCCAGATCTCGGATGCCAAGAATCGATGATTCGTACTCATCGAGCATGCGCCTTGCCTTGGCCAGAAAATCGATGCCGATCGGAGTCAGGCGAGTGCGGCGCGTCGTGCGTTCGAGCAGGGTGACTTCGAGGACTTCTTCCAGCTTCTGGATACGCCGAGATAACGCCGGTTGTGACAAGTGCAAGCGGTTGGCCGCTTCATGAAAGGTGCCAAGTTCCGCGACTTGCACGAAGGCTTGCAGGTCAAGGAACTCTAATCGATGTTGCATATGCTCTTCCTTGCATGGTGTTGGCCATATTAATGCGTATTTCTAATTAATGTGATTTTGTGATTATTATAGGCGGATATTTGCATTTGAAGCATGATTTGCCCGCTGCAATCCTTGCACCACTAACGACCGAACAATGGTGCAAGGCTCATGAACAGCATTCCCTGTGTGATCATGCGTGGTGGTACTTCCCGTGGCCCTTTCCTGAGGAGGCGTGACCTGCCGCAGAGTCAGCAGGAGTTGAGTGAACTGCTGCTCAATGCCATGGGTTCGGGGCATGCACTGCAGATAGATGGCATCGGTGGCGGTAACTCTCTGACAAGCAAGGTAGCCATTGTCGAGTGTTCGGAGCGCGATGATGCCGATATCGACTACCTCTTTGCCCAGGTCAACGTCCTTGAGCGTCATGTCGATTTCAGTCCCAACTGCGGCAACATGCTTTCTGCTGTTGGCCCTTATGCCATTGAGGCCGGCCTGGTGGAGCCTGAAGACGGGGTGACCATCGTTCGTGTCTTCAACATCAATACCCACCGCCTGATCGACTGCCATGTGCCTACTCCCGGGCGCCGAGTGATATATGAAGGCAACACCCGAATCAGTGGTGTGCCTGGTCAGGCAGCGGGGATTCGTCTGAGTTTTCTCGATATTGCCGGCTCCAAGACGGGAGCGCTCTTACCCACTGGCCAAGCCATGGAGATGATCGACGGTACCGAGGTCAGCTGTCTCGACGCTGCCACGCCGGTCATGATGGTGGCTGCGCATGACCTGGGGCTGGAAGGCGATGAGACTCCTGAAAAGATGGATATGGATGCAGAGCTCCTGGCGAGACTGGAATACCTGCGTCTTGAAGCCGGGCAGCGCATGGGACTGGGAGATGTCCGTGACAGTGTGTTGCCCAAGCCGGTGGTGCTGTCAGCACCACGCAGTAAAGAAGGCGTTCTCACCGCCCGCTACTTCGTACCTACCCGATGCCACAAGGCCATTGCCGTCACCGGTGGCATAGCGGTATCGGCCGCCGTCAGTGTGCCAGGCACCATCGCCAATCGCATTGCCCTTCAAGCTGGCCGAATCAGCCAAGGACAGTGTCTGTGTGATGTGTGCATTGAGCATCCGTCCGGTGTCATGGAGCTCCGAGTCGAACATCGTGACGGCAATGCCCATGAACTGGCCCAGGTATCCCTGGTGCGTACAGCCCGCAAGATCATGAGCGGGACACTCTTCTATGCGTTACCCCAGAGGAAGGTAGCGCCTCTGCCATCAGGCCCTGTGGTAGACATTGCCCTGGGCTCCTGATGCACCCGCCAGGATTCAAGCACAGCATCAGGATCACATAACAACTTTAATCATGAGGTATCACGCCATGCATATCCCTGCATTTATTGCTCAGCGCAAATTCTCACTTGGTGTGACATTGGCCATTGCCATGTCCGCCGTGGCTATCTCGGCAACCGTTTCCCCGCAGGCCCAGGCATCCACGGAAGTGCCCTCACAGATCAAATGGACAATCCCCTTCGGAGTGGGCGGTGGGACGGATGTCTGGGCACGCTTTTTTGCTCCCTGGTTCAGCCAGAACCTGCCGGACAACCCAACAGTAGTGATCGATAACGTACCTGGAGGGGGATCCATCAACGGCGCCAATATCTTTTCGATCAGGGCTAGCCATAAGGGAGACAACTGGATCGGGACATCTGCTTCCACTCAATATCCCGCCATGTTGGGTGACCCTCGAGTTCGCTACGACTATGCAGACTGGACACCGATTCTGGCCACGCCAACAGGAGGTGTGGTGTACGCACAGCCTCGCCTGGGAGAGTCCGCCGATGAAGTGATGGCGAGCATGTTGAAGTCGCCGGTCAAGCTGGCTGCCCAGAGTCCGACAGGGGTCGAGCTGCCGGTGCTGCTGGCGCTGGATCTTCTCGGTGTAGATGTGGATGCCGTTTTCGGTATGCGCAGTCGAGGAGAAGGGCGGTTGGCCTTTGAACGCGGTGAGGCGGACATTGATTTCCAGACAACTTCCGCATACCTGAGCAGCGTGCAGCCGCTGGTCGAGGCCGGCAAGGCGATTCCGCTGTTTTCCCTGGGAATACTTGATGAACAGGGAGACATCGTGCGCGACCCCGCATTCCCTGAGTTGCCGACCTTCCTGGAAGTCTATGCCTCTCTGAATGATAACCAGATGCCAACGGGTGAGGCGTACACCGCTTATCGCAAGTTCTTTGCCTCCGGCTACACGTTGCAGAAGCTGGTGATGGTACCGAAGGATGCTCCTCAGGAACTGATCGATACCTATCGTGAAGCCGCCAGGGAGTTCGTGGCCAGCGATGCCTTCAAGCAAGAAGCCCAAGCCCAGCTTGGTCCTTACGAGCCGGTGATCGGAGAAGTGGTGCAGCGCCATCTGGATGAGTCCATGGATCTCAAGGACAGCACGCGCGAATGGCTCGTCAACTGGCTCAAGACCGAACATGGCGCTTCGATCTGATAGTCATCCGTGGCCTTGATGGTGCGCTATCAGGGCTGGATTCCACTCATTTCAAGAGAGAGTGACTGTCATGATTGATGTCATGCTGTCCAGCTTGAGTCAGTTGTTTACTGTCTCCCATCTGCTATTCATGACCACCGGCGTTCTGGTGGGACTGGTGGTCGGCATCATACCGGGCCTTGGCGGTATTGCCGGAATGTCATTGTTGCTGCCCTTTCTATATGGCATGGAACCATCCGTTGCCCTGGGTATGCTGATGGGCCTGGTGGCAGTGATTCCCACTGGTGATACCTTTGCATCAGTATTGCTGGGTATTCCTGGGTCCAGCGCTTCTCAGGCCACCGTGGTCGATGGTTTTTCCTTGGCAAAGCGCGGCCAGGCTGCGCGCGCGCTGTCCAGTGCCTTCCTGTCATCGATGCTTGGAGGGTTGCTCGGGGCAGTAGTGCTTTCCGCGTTCATCGTCGTTGCACGACCGTTGGTGCTGTCCTTCTCATCATCAGAGCTATTCATGCTGACCCTGCTGGGGCTTTCCATGGTAGCGGTGCTGTCCGGGAAGGAGTTGTTCAAGGGACTTGCTGCCTGTGGGCTGGGCCTGCTGGTAGGGATTATCGGCATGGCTCCTGCGACAGGCGAGTTTCGGCTAAATTTTGGACTCGATTATCTCTATGACGGCCTGCCGTTGGTTGTGGTCGGGCTGGGGATTTTTGCTCTGCCTGAGATTGTCGAGCTGTTGCTCAAGCGTGGTGCTATCTCTGAGAGTCCTTGTCGCCTGGGAGAAGGATGGGCGCGAGGGCTGAGAGATGTTCGTGAGCAGAAAGGGCTCGTTGCGCGCTGTGCTGCCATTGGCAGTCTCGTGGGTACGATTCCCGGCTTGGCAGGATCTGTGGTCGACTGGATGACATATGGCCATGCCGTTCAGTCTGCTCGCGACAAGTCTCAGTTCGGCAAGGGGGATATACGTGGTGTGATTGCACCAGAATCAGCAAACAACGCCTGTGCCTGTGGAGCCATGGTGCCAACATTGCTGTTTGGAGTACCTGGCTCAGGAACTGCGGCAATCTTTCTGGGCGGTCTGCTGCTGCTGGGCCTTCAGCCAGGGGTTGGAATGATCGAGACGCATCTCGACCTGACCTACACCATCATCTGGTCGCTGGCACTGGCCAATGTACTGGGAGCGGCGTTGTGTCTGGTACTGGCACGACCAGTGGCAAGTCTGACACGGGTCCGTTTTACCATCCTGGCGCCAGTCATCCTGGTGCTGATCATGTTCGCTGCCTATCAGTCGACTCGTTCAGTCGCCGACCTTGTGGCATTGGGCGCAATCGGGGCCATGGGAATCCTGTTCAAGCAGGCAGGATGGTCGCGACCGGCTTTCCTGATCGGTTTCGTGCTTGCCCCAGGGGCTGAAAACTACTTCTATCAGGCAGTTCAGTTCCAGGGGACGGCGGCGTTTTCGCGCCCCGGGGTCATCATTATCGGAGCATTGATTGTCGCGATCCTGTTCATGCCCATGCTCAAGCGTACTTGGTTGAATCGTCGTTCAGTCGCATCCGGAACAGATGAGGAAACCTCTGGCAGTGAGCCCAGTGGCACCAACTCCCTTGGGAGAGTTGATCTGGTCATCATCACAGGCATGTTGCTGCTGGCCGGTGTTGCTCTGGTCGATACCTGGGGGCTGTCGTTGACCGGCGGGATCATGCCATGGCTGGCCATTGGCATCCTGGTATTGTCGCTTGTGTGCGAGATGGCTCGGAACTTGATGCATCCGGTCACTTGGGTGAAGCAGACCATTGCCGTTCAACTGCTCTGGATTGGAGGGTTCTTTTTGCTGATTGGCGCTATCCTGGCGCTGGGGTTTGTCTTGACCGCGACGCTGTTCTCCTTGCTTTTCCTGTTGCTGGTCGCGCGGGTCAAGCCTTGGATAGCAACCGGCATGGCCATGTGCATCGCAGGCTTTCTTGTGGGCATGGGGCATATCCTGACATTGACCTATCCTGCAGGTGTTCTCGATCCTCTGCTGTTTCAGTAGTGTTCTCTACCATCTGAAGCCAGTCTAAAGCCAACCTGAAGCGGCGCCTCTTCTTCATTTCAATATGCTCATTGAGATACGGCGAAGAAGAGGCGCCGTTGTCATTTTATGCATTTTTGCTGCCGTGTATTCCAGAGCCTCTCCGGTGCTCACTATCGTCTGATATAGTGCGTAGATACTTGATTCTACAACCCTGCCCTTGCTGGAGTTCTCACAACATTGAACACGCGCTTTTCCTTCGTTGACTGGTTTCGCCACTCTTCTCCCTATATCAATGCACACCGAGGCCGAACCTTTGTTGTGCTGATTGAAGGTGAGGCCATGGCCGCTGGGCGAGGGGAGTCGCTGATTCAAGACTTGGCCTTGCTGCATACCCTGGGGGTGAACCTGGTCGTTGCATTCGGCATTCGCCCCCAGGTAAATGCCGCGTTGGCCGAGGAGGGGATTACGCCAGAGCGCCATGCCGGGCGCTGGGTGGCGGATGAGGCGATCATGGCCAAGGTGGAACGGGTGGCGGCAGAGCAGCGCCTATGGCTTGAGGCACGGTTATCGCTGGGACTGCCGAATACTCCATTGCATGGCATCGAGCTGACCGCTGTGTCGGGCAACCTGGTGATGGCCAAGCCCCTGGGGGTGCGTGACGGTGTCGATTTTCATCGCTCCGGTGAAGTACGCAGGGTGCGAGCGGCGGGTATCAGGGCATTGCTGGAGCAGAAGGCCCTGGTATTGCTGCCTCCGCTAGGGTATTCCAGCACAGGAGAGGTCTTCGACCTGGATGCCGCCGATGTGGCACAACATGCTGCCGTGGCACTGAATGCGGACAAGCTCATCCTGCTGGGTGAGGCCGATGGCTTGCGGGATGAAGCGGGGCTGCTGCTGCGTCAGCTGAGTCCTGCCGAGGCAGCGCCGCTATTGCAGTCTGCATCTCCTGACAGTGAACTGGCTCGCCATCTGGGGGCTGCCTGCGAAGCAGCGTTGCATGGTGTGTCACGCACCCATCTGCTGTCCTGGCGTGATGCCGATGCTCTTCTTGGTGAGCTGTTCACTCGCGACGGGGTGGGCACGATGATCACTCAGCATCGTTATGAGCAGCTGCGAATGGCCGAGGTGAGTGATATCGGTGGCCTGCTCGAGCTGCTTGAGCCTCTGGAGCGGCGGGGGATGCTGGTGCCTCGTTCTCGTGAAAGGCTCGAGCATGATATCGATGACTACCTGGTGATCGAGCGCGACGGCATGATCATTGGATGTGCCGCCCTGCATCGCTTTGATGGCAGTAAACTCGGTGAACTTGCCTGTGTCGCAGTGCATCCGGACTATCGCAGTGGTGCTCGTGGTGAGCGTCTTTTGGCCGAAGTCGAACGCATTGCCGGGCGGCGCGGAATGGATAGTCTGTTCGCCCTGACGACTCATACTGCCCACTGGTTTCTGGAGCATGGTTTCATCCAGGCAACTCTGGAAGAGTTGCCACCGCTCAAGCGGGATGCATACAACCATGCGAGGAAGTCGAAAGTCTTGCTCAAGGCACTCTAGAACACCGAATCATCTTTCCCTCTACCACCGCCCGACTCTCGGGCGGTGGTTCTTCTTCGTACTCTGGTCTTATTGCGATGTCTCCATATGGAGACGAGATAATCTATTGATTTTTATAAGTTACCTAAAAACTGTGATATTTGCGTTGCCGTTTGGAGACGTTTCTCCTGCTGTTTTATCGACATCTGCTTCGATAGCGCTGGAAGAGAAAAACAAGATCATTACAACATAATGATAAATATAAATATTTTTATAATTGGCACGATGCTGGCTATATGACTTGGAGAGCAGGGGAAGAAGTCGGCTCCGGCCATGCTTCTTCCCGGATCGCTCTTCGGGAAATCACTGCCCTGTGTGTCCCGAAAAGTGTCCAGCGTCTGCTCCGCGCGAGATGTGCGACACAAAGGTTGCGATGAGACGGTACCGGCCTGAATGGCATGGATAGGTATCGTGAAGAGCAAGGATGCTCTGGCATGGATGCCCCCCTTATCGGGGAGAATTTAGCGCTGGTGCCCGAAAGGTGTCAGTGCGATGAACGAGGCTGGATGGTTGCCATCCATGCTCCAACGACCTGGTTCCTGGTGATGTAGGCGTTGGTGCGGCTTCGGGCCTTCGGGCCACTGGAAGGTCGTTCAATGGGTGGACCAGGCTATCGATTGATCGGTTTTTCAACCCCTTCAGTTCCCTGCGTATTCGGGCCGGCTATGCCGGCCCTTTTTTTAGGGAGCCTTTCTTGGTGAAGAAGGATGGATTACGACAAGTGATGACGAGGGTTTGGGACCCCACTTCTGGTATTCTGTGGAGGAATTGATGGACGCTTCATTCACTTTTCTTCATAGAACGCTGGACATGACTTCTGCTGCCTCGCGCCGATGGCGCCCCCGTTCACTGTTGCAATTAGTATTGTTGGCCTTTGTCGTGGTCATGCTTCCTCTTGGCGTGCTGATGTACCAGGCAGGCCAGGCGTTATCCGAGTGGTCGCGATTAGCCGAAGTCAGTGCACGCCAGGCTGTGGTAGAAACCCGCCGTGCGCGGACATTGAGTTCGCTGGCGGTGGAAATAGAACGTGGTGCGCGTCAGTACGCAGTGGTTCAGCAACAGAGCCTGCTCGATATCTATGACGAGCGACTGGAAGAGTTTCGTCAGTTGCTTACCCAGCAGCGTTTGCTGCTGGTAGATGAAGAGCATGTGGTAGCCCTGGAAAAGTTGCTGGATGACTTGGCGACATTGCCGAAGCTTGATGCAGAAGCCTATGAGAAGGCCCTGGGCTGGTTCGAACCGTTCTCGAAAAACGTAGAGGGCATGCGCAAGGCCACCAACCTTCGCATTGATGAGCGCCTGGATGATATTCGTGAACGGGCCATACAGGTGCAACGACGCCTGTGGTGGCAAACGGCTGCGCTGGTAACGTCCAGTCTGCTGCTGATGCTGTTATTCACCCGCTTGATCACTCGTCCTGTGCGACAGCTCGAGCGTCGTATTCTGGGCATTGGCACCGGTCGTGCCGGTCAAGAGGATGGAAAAGTGAAGCGGGTGCAAGGGCCTGCAGAACTGGTGGTGCTTGGCGAGCGGCTCGACTGGCTGACAATGCGACTCGAGGAGCTGGAAGCGCAGAAGCAGCAATTCCTGCGCCATATGTCACATGAATTGAAAACACCTCTTGCCAGTGTGAGGGAAGGTACGGCGTTGCTGTCTGATGGCGTGGTCGGAGAGTTGACCGAACAACAGCATGAAGTTCTCAGATTGCTGGATGCCAGCGGAGGAGAGCTGCAGCGCCTTATCGAGCAACTGCTTGACTATAATTTGATACAGCACTCACGCAATGCCGAGATTGAGCGTCTCGACATGGCCACTGTCGTGAGTGAGGTGTTAGCCAAGCATCGTCTGGCTCTCCAGTCGAAGGAGATGCGCGTCGAGGCTTTTCCCGGGCCTCTCAACTGGTTCGCTGACCATCAGGCGACAGCCCGAGTGCTGGACAACCTGATATCCAATGCCATCGCATATGGTGAGGATGGTGGAGAGCTGGTGATTCGCGCCAAAGCCTTGCATGACCGCTTGGAACTGGAAGTTGCCAATAGTGGCGACCCTATTGCGAAGCAGGATCGTCCTCATCTGTTCGAGGCGTTCTATCAGGGTCAGGCAAAGCGCAAGGGCGCATTGAAGGGCTCCGGAATAGGCCTTTCCGTGGCTGCCGACTGCGCCCGCCTGCAAGGCGGAGCATTGGCCCTGGTGGATGACTCCGATCTCGCGGTCTGCTTTCGCTTGACGCTGCCTGCCAATGAGGGAAGCAAGGCAGCACAGCAATCACGACAATTGCAACAATCACGACATGAGCCCGCGTCGTCGGGCAAGGACGCAAGGAACCTGACCTTATGATTACGAGGGCGCAGACCCTGTTATGCGGATGTCGTCATCCATGGAGCGACAGCCCGCTTTTCCACAAAGGCATGGAACGCCTGGCCCTGGCGGTCCTCCTTGTCAGCTTTACGGGTTTGGCAGGATGCGATGCATTGATACTGCAGGGACGTGATGGAACACCCACTGTGGTTGAGGACTCATCCCTGAAGTGTGCTGTGGATGCCAGTAACGATGCCAGTAACAACGTGGTGCCGAACTTTGCGAAGTCGGACTGCATGCTGGAAAACTGGGTCGCCTTTGGCCTGGCTTCCCAGCGCGGCGATCACCAATGGCGCACGGATATGCTGGGGCGTACCGAAGGATACGCGCCTGAGCAGCGCCTGGCTCGAGCTGTCGTGCAGGCCTGGGGCTCCGTGTCCCAGTGGCGCGAGGCATCGGGTGTGCTCAAGTCGGACCTGGAGTCGGCGCCCGAGGAGCTGCAACCGCTTATGCGCTACTGGCGCAATGAGCTGGAAGGACGCCTCGCATTGCAGGGGCGTGTTGGCTACAACGATGACGAAGTAGCTCAACTGCGCAAGGAGAATCAGGAACTTGCCAAGAAACTTGAAGCTCTAACTGCCATTGAGCAAAACATTAACCTGCGTCAGCAGGTGGAATAGTAGTATCAATCTGCATCGGCAGGTCGACTTGATCATCTATCTGCGCTAGCAGATGGAAAAAGCATCAACCTGCGATAGACAGGGGTCTGGAAAGGCCCTGTGGAGACTCCGAAATGAAACACGTTGCAACGACGCCAAGCGCTAAGATATCGGCCCACATTCTGCTGGTTGACGATGATGTCAGCTTGCTCAAACTGTTGGGTATGCGCCTGGAAAGCCGTGGCTATCGTGTGACCACGGCGGAGAGCGGACGTGATGCTCTGAAGCGGCTGGATGAGGCGCGTCCGGACCTGGTGCTGTCCGACCTGCGTATGGATGAAATGGATGGCATGGCGTTGTTTCAGGAAATTCAGCGTCGTATGCCAGGCCTGCCCGTCATCATCCTGACGGCTCATGGCTCTATTCCCGATGCCGTCAGTGCCACGCGTCAGGGAGTCTTCAGCTTTCTGACCAAGCCGGTGGATCGCGATGAGTTGTTCGGTGCCATTGACGATGCCTTGGCGCATTTGACCAATACCGGTGAGGGTGATGACAGTTGGCGGGATGAAATCATCACCCGTAGCCCGGAAATGGAACGCATCCTGGAACAGGCCCGCATGGTGGCAGGTTCTGATGTCAGTGTTCTGATCACTGGCCCTTCCGGGTCGGGCAAGGAACTGCTGGCCAATGCCATCCATAAAGCAAGCTCAAGGGCCGACAAGCCATTCGTTGCCATCAACTGTGGCGCCTTGCCTGAGCAACTGCTGGAAAGTGAGTTGTTCGGTCACGCCCGAGGGGCGTTTACCGGCGCGATCAGTGAACATGGCGGACTGTTCCAGGCAGCCGATGGCGGTACTCTGTTCCTTGACGAAATCGGTGACATGCCGCTGTCGCTACAGGTCAAGCTGTTGCGTGTCCTGCAGGAGCGACAAGTGCGCCCGTTGGGTTCGACCTCTTCCATACCGGTGGATGTGCGCGTGCTGTCTGCGACACACCGCGATCTGGATCAGGCCATGCACGAAGGGGAGTTTCGCGAGGATCTTTACTACCGCCTCAATGTCGTCAACTTGAAGTTGCCGCCATTGAAGGATCGTGCCGAGGATGTGCCGCTACTGGTCAAGCACCTGGTCGCCCAGGCCGCTTCGCGCCACAAGCCTTTCGTCAAGGGCTTTTCCCCGGAGGCCATGAACCTGCTGGCGACCAGTTCCTGGCCCGGTAATGTGCGTCAACTGGTCAATGTGGTCGAGCAGTGCGTGGCACTGTCCAGTGCTCCGATGATTCCTGAAGCTCTGGTGGCTCAGGCGCTCGTGGCAGAAGATAACGCGCTGCCTACCTTCAATGATGCCCGTGCCGGTTTTGAACGCAGTTATCTGGTCAAGGTGCTGAAGATTACCGAAGGCAATGTGACGCAAGCCGCACGGATCGCCGGACGTAATCGCACCGACTTCTACAAGCTGTTGTCGCGTCATGAACTGGAGCCTTCTGCCTTCAAGCCCGGGGCTCAGAACGTACAGCACTGACCGTCAGCGTCAATTCCCCTTCGCCCAACCGGGCGTCGAGCACTTCACCTGGCCGAGTCTGATTCGCTGAGCGGATCACTCGGCCAGCGTCGTCTGCAAGGATGGCATAGCCGCGACCAAGGACTGCGAGCGGGCTGACGGCATGTAGCTGGCGCATGCGCGAAGCCAACTGCTCGCGATGGCGTTCCAGGGCATGGTGCTGTGCATTGATCAAGCGTTGCTCGAGGCGTTGCAGTCGGGTGCGGGCCTCATGCAATGTCGCTTGAGGGGAGCGCAAGCGCAGGCGGTGGGCGAGTTCGTGATGGGAGCGGGAACAACGGTCGAGCGTATCCTGCATGGCGCGCTGCAGGCGGCGTTGCAGTTGGAGCAGTGTTTGGTGCTGGCGCTGCAGGTGCTCACCTGGATGGCGCAGGCGAAGGCGAAGATGATCCAGGCGTTGGCTTTCGACCTCCAGACGCCTGCGCTGTGCGCGAATCATCTGGACTTCAAGCTGGCTCAAGCGCTGGAGCATGGTGTCACGCATGGGGACCAGACGCTCGGCCGCGGCAGAAGGCGTGGGAGCACTGGCATCAGCGGCCAGGTCGGCGATGCTGGAGTCGATCTCATGGCCTACCGCGGCCATGACCGGGAGGCGTGAGTGGTGGATGGCCCGGGCGAGATGCTCATCGTTGAAGGCCCAGAGGTCCTCCAGGCTCCCGCCTCCGCGTGTGATCAACACGACATCCTGCTGGGGATCCAGTGTCGACTGCCGGTTGAGCAGGCCCAGCGCAGAAATCATGGCTGGAGCTGCCTCGCTACCCTGTACGGGCACCGGAATCAGAGTGACATTGACCAGTGGCCAGCGTGCTCGCAGGACGGCCAGGACATCGCGAATGGCAGCACCGGTGGCTGAACTCAGTACCAACAGGTGGCGCGGTGGGTATGGCAGAGAGCGGTCATTGGTAAACACACCTTCCCCGGCCAGCTTGGTCTTGAGTGCCTCGAGAGCCGCAAGCAGAGCCCCAATCCCCGCCGCCTGTACCGCTTCCACGATCAGTTGATAGTCTCCCCGCGGTTCGAACAGCGAGATCCGTCCACGCACGCGAACCAGGTCGCCATCGCGCATCGGCGTCGACACAAAGCGGCCGCGGGTGCGAAACAGCACGGCACGCACCTGGGCTCGGTCGTCCTTGAGGGTGAAGTAGACATGGCCTGATGACGGCCGAGAAACACCAGACAGCTCCCCCTCGACCCAGCATTCCTCGATGTTGGCTTCCAGGGCCTGGCGAGCACGACGATTGAGGTCGCTGACAGAGAGAATGTCCTGAGGGGCATCGTTCATGGGAGCTTCCTTGTCGCCGGGCGGAGCTGAGGTGAAAGCGGGCTGACATGAGAACAGGGCAGCAGTAAAACCTGTATCCAGCCTACCATGAACCGAGCGATCCTCGTGTCGCAGCATCGCCTGCTGTCTAGCGGGCGACCCTGGGTGTCAACCAACCGACCAATAGCGGCAGGGTGATCAGTAGTACCGTGATTCTCAACAGATGGTGCGAGGTGACAAAGGCTGGCTCGATATTGAGCGCCAGGGCGACCAGGCTGAGCTCGGGAGCCCCGCCTGGCATGTAGGCAATCAAGGCCGCTGCCACAGAATAGCCGGTTAGCTCATGCCCGATCCATGCTGCCGCCACGGCCAGCAAGGTAAGCATTATTGCCTGTATCAGGGCCAGGCCAAGTTGCCTGGCCATTTCTCTCAGCGTGACACCGACAAAGCGTACGCCCACCGAAGTACCAATGATCACCTGAGCCAAGGCGATCAGGGCAGGAGGTAACACGGCATGGGTGGTACCGCTCAGGTGGAGGACAGAGGAGGCGAGGGCCGGGCCGAACAGTAGTGGGTTGGGCAAGCGCAGCAGACGGCCGATGACGACACCCACCACGGCAGCACCTGCAAGCCAGCCGGTATCCTCCAGTCCCGGAAAACTGAGCCATTGGCTGGCATTGCTGCGACTCGCGCTGATATCCACGTGGCCAATCAGATTGAGCAATGGCGGAATGGACACCAGCAGCACAAGGATGCGCACGGCATGTGTCATGCCCACTGCACGCAGGTCGGCACCGGCTTCCTGCGCCATGGGCAACAGGGATGACAGGCCACCTGGAGCCCCTGCATAAATGGCGGTATCCAGCGAATGTCCGGCAATCCGGTGGGAGAACCAGACCGCGACTACCATCATGCTGGCGGTCGCGATCAGCATGATGATCAGGCTACCTGACCAGGCTGCGAAATCACTGGCCACGCCGGGGGCGAAGGCAGATCCCAGCATCACGCCAATGACCACCAGCACTGCCTTGCGCACACGTCCTGGAGAACCGAGGCGAATACCGGCAAGACTGACGGCTGTCGTCGTGATCAGCGCGCCCAGCAGCCAAGGCAGAGGCATATTCAAGTAGTAGGCAACGAATCCCCCCAGGCCACCCAGTACCAGAGTGGGGATATAACGCAGGATGCCAGACATGGCGATGGGCGAAGGGGGCGACATTCAAGCTCCTGGATGAGAAGAAAGACACTCCAGGATCCATGGATCCCGGAGCATGAAAGGTTCAAGCATTGCCGGCCTTGCGTCCTGCCATGAGCTTGGGCAACAACCAGGGCAGCACCAGCAGTGCGGTGGCAGCAATCCACAGGAATAACGAGATGCCGGATTGCCACAGGATGCTCGTGTCTCCCCCACTGATGGCCAGTGCACGGCGTAAGTTGTCTTCCATCAGTCCGCCCAGCACGTAGCCAAGGATGATCGGTGCCAGCGAAAAGCCCAGCTTGCGCAGCAGGTAGCCGACAATACCGATGATCAGCATCAGATATATCGCCGCCAGGTCGGAATGCAGCTGATAGACACCGACGAAGGACAGGACCGCGATGGCAGGTACCAGAACCCAGCGGGGAATGGTCAGCACCCGGGCGAAAACGCCTGCCAGTGGCAGGTTGAGTGCCAGCAGCACCAGGTTGCCAATATACAGTGAGGCAATCAGGCCTCCGGCAACTTCCGGGTTATCGCTGAACATGGTCGGGCCAGGAGTGATGTTATAGAGCATCAACGCGCCCAACAGTACTGCCGTGGTGCCAGATCCAGGGATACCCAGCGTCAGCATGGGCACAAAGGAGCCCGCAGCAGAAGCATTGTTGGCGGCTTCGGGAGCGGCCAGGCCGCGCATGTCGCCCTTGCCAAAGGTGCCGTGCTTGTCGTTCAGCCGTTTTTCCGTGGTATAGGATACCGCACCGGCCACCGAAGCACCTGTCCCGGGCAGCACGCCGATGATGAAGCCCAGCAGGCCTGAACGCAGCATGGTGCCCTTGCACAGCAGCAGTTCCTTGGTGGACACGAACACACGCCCCAGGGGAGGCAGTTTACCGTCATCATCCGGGCGACTGGCGTGTTCCAGCATCAACAGGATTTCACTGATAGCAAACAGGCCAATGATCATGACAACGAAGTCGACACCGTCGAACAGCTCGGGCATGCCAAAGGTGTAGCGCATGACACCGGTGGCGGAGTCGACGCCGATCATGGCAATCATCACGCCAAGCACGGCACCAATGGCGGTCTTGATCGGGTCCTTGCCCATCATCACGGCCATGGAGGAAAACGCGAATACCATCAAGGCGAAGAACTCGGCGGGGCCAAACATCACTGCCACCTGGGCCAGCAGGGGGGCGAACAGGGTCAGGCCGAGAATGGCGATGGTCGCGCCAACGAAGGAACTGACCGCAGAAAGCCCGAGTGCAGGTCCCGCCAGACCTTTCTTGGCCAGCGGATGGCCGTCCAGTGTCGTCATTACCGCACCGGCATCACCAGGCACATTGAGCAGAATGCTGGACATGCGGCCACCGTACTCGGCGCCGGTATAGATGCCCGCGAGCAGGATCAGGGCTGATTCAGCCGGCAGGCCCAGCGTGTAGGCCAGCGGCATCAAGATGGCAATGCCATTGATCGGGCCGATGCCTGGCAGGGCCCCGAACAGGGTGCCAAGCAAGGCACCAAGGAAGGCGAGCCCCAGATTGAGTGGTGTCAGGGCGACAGAAAAGCCTTCGATCAGAAAGTCGAACATGGAAATACCTCATTCTTGGCGGGGGCATGGCTGCCTCGGCCAGAAACTGCTAACTCAGCCAGGTGCCACTAGGCAGGGTGATGTCCAGCCCCTGAGTGAACAGCCAGTAGCTGCCCAGGGCCATGAGAACACCGGTGATGATGGCCTGCCGCCATGAGGCAGAGAACAGGCGTGCCAGCAGCGTGATGACAATGCACGAGCTGGCGGCGTACCCCAGGCGCGGGAACAGCAGGGCATAGGCCAGCAGCAGAGCGAGTACTGCGCAGAGCTTCAGTGCCAGGCGGCCATCCGGCCAATGGCCGTTGAGGCCTGGGCGAAAGATCAGCACCAGGGACAACAGGCCCAGCAGGATCGATAGCCCCAGAGGGAAAGCCTTGGGGCCAACCGGGTCATAGCTGAAGGGCACATGGAGGGATAAGGCATGGGCGGCACAGAATGCCGCCAGGACGATCAAGGCAATGCCCAGGCAGCGGTCCGCTGCCTGGCTGGTGGAGTTGCTCATTGGGTCAGCCCCACCTGTTGCGCCAGCTCCTTGAAGTCAGCGACTTGCTGCTTGACGTAAGCGTCGAACTCATCACCGACCATATCCATGGGGAACAGGCCACGGTCTTCACGCAGCTTGGCGAAGCCGGGATCTTCGGCCAGTTTCTGGATGCGATCCACCCAGGCCTGATAGTCTTCATCGCTGACTTCTGGGCCCGTGTAGTAGCCGCGCCAGATCGGCCACTCCACGTCATAGCCTTGTTCTGCAGCAGTAGGAATATCAGCGTAGGGCCCATCCATGCGCTCTTCAGATAGCGCCGCCAGGACACGGATGTCGCCGCTCTCGAGCTGAGACTTGAGCTCGGACAGGTCGCCGGTAAACACTTGGATATGATTGCCCAGCAGCGCTGCCAGAGCTTCACCGCCCCCTTCGAAGGCGACATAACGCAGGCGTTTGGGATCGATATCCGCAGCCTGGGCGGTAAGTGCCGCCTTCATCCAATCCTGGCTACCGATGCTGCCGCCAGCCCCGAAAGCGACCTGGGAAGGATTTTCCTTGAGTGCTGTCATCAGCTCTTCGAGGTTCTGCCAGGGAGCGTCGGCCTTGACCACGATGGCACCATAATCAACACCCAGCGCCCCCAGCCAGCGCACTTCACTGGCATCGTACTGGCCGAACTTGCCCAGCGCGAGGTTGACGGCTGCGCCCGTGCTGGCCGCGACAATCATATTGCCGTCATCCTTGCGCACGCCGTTGACATGGTTGTAGGCCACGGCACCGATACCGCCGGGCATGTAGGTGACCAGCATGGGGGCATCGATCAGCTTGGCATCGAGCAGGCCATTGGCGGCCAGGCGGCAGGTCAGGTCATAGCCACCGCCAGGTTTTGCTGGTGCAATGCACTCGGTCTTTTCGGCAGCCTGAGCGACTCCTGCGCCACCGAGCAGAACGGTACCAAGCGCTGTGCAGGCCAGTAATGGGAGGGAACGGCGCAATGGGAACGATGTGGTAATCTTCATGGCGGACTCCTGAATGCATCTTGTTGTGTTTGGGTGTTCAGCGGAAACAGCTATCGTTCAGCGAGAACAGCTGTCGTTCAGAAAAAGCAGATGCTGGAAGTTTTCGATGCTAGGCAGTGGAGCTTTCATCTACCTGTCATCTTGACCCCTTCTTACCGAGACTTTGGTCGTATGCGCCTTCTCGTTGTCGAAGACGATTCATT
This sequence comes from Halomonas binhaiensis, assembly GCF_008329985.2. Taxonomy (NCBI): domain Bacteria; kingdom Pseudomonadati; phylum Pseudomonadota; class Gammaproteobacteria; order Oceanospirillales; family Halomonadaceae; genus Halomonas; species Halomonas binhaiensis. The sequence goes on along the minus strand of NZ_CP038437.2, from coordinate 3,861,060 downwards.
GATTTCGCGTTCCCTGACTCAGGCTCTCACGTCCCTTGGCAATACCGTCGAGACCTTTTCGACCTATCGCACGGCAAAGGAGGCCATACACCAGGGAGCATTCGACTTGCTGCTGCTGGATCTGGGCCTGCCGGATGGTGATGGACTGGGGTTGCTGGAAGAGATGCGTGAGCGAGGAGATTCCACGCCGGTACTGATTCTGACGGCCAGGGATAACCTGGATGATCGTGTACGCGGGCTGGATCTTGGTGCCGATGATTATCTGGCCAAGCCGTTCCAGTTGGCGGAACTGGAAGCCAGGGTCCGCGCATTGCTGCGCCGAAGCCAGCAGCGAACCGAGAACCTGTTGAGGCTTGGACCGCTGATGTTCGACCCGGCAACAGGGGCAGCAAGCCTTGACGGTTGTGCCCTGTCATTGCCTCACCGCGAGCGCCTGCTGGTGGAGAGCCTGCTGCTGCATGCCGGCAACATCGTGCCTCGGGAGACACTGGAAAGCCGCCTGTTCGGTTTTGGCGAAGTTGGCTCCAATGCACTGGAAGTCTACGTCAGCCGAGTACGTAAGCGGCTCAAGGGAAGTGGTTTGCGCATCCGCACCTTTCGTGGCCTGGGATATCGTCTCGAGGAAGAGCAGGGGTGATTGTCGTCACTGGTTCGCTCAAGCGGCGCATGGCCGCTTGGTTGCTGGTGACCGTCATCGGGCTTGGTGCTTTGTTGATGATCGAAGCATGGGTCAGCAGCCGTCAGGCGGCGGACCGTGCGTTCGATGCGCAACTCGAGGCGGCCGCCTTGAGCATCTCCGAGGCCGTCCAGTGGCAGGATGGACGCCCGGAAGTGGTGATTCCTGTATCGGCGTTGCAGATCCTTGCCACCAGTTCTCAGGAACGAGTGTTTTATGCCGTTCTCGATAGCCAAGAACGTCGCTTGTCCTCCAACTGGGAGGTGACGATTCCGCAAGCCTTGCGTGACAGCGTGCGCAAGGCCCCTCTGGAAACGGCATTGCATACCGCCTATGGCGAATTGCGTGTCTACGGTCGCGAAGTGTCAGCGCCTGGGTGGGTCAGCCAGGGACCGGTTCAGGTCTGGGTCGGGCACACGCTCGGTGGACGTCAAACACTGGCCCTTACGCTGTTCAAGCAAGCAGTATCGCGTTTCCTTGCCATGGTGTTGCTGGCCGGCGTTCTGATGGCGCTGACCATACGCGTGGCATTGATGCCTTTGCGTCGCCTGCGTCACCAGTTGCGTCTGCGCGAGGCTGACGACATGCGTCCGCTGGACGCCGAAGTGCCCAAGGAAATGCATGAATTGGTTCAGACATTGGATCAACTGTTCACACGCCAACGTGAAGGACGAGAAGTGCTGCTGCGTTTCACCGCCGATGCCAGCCATCAGCTCAAGACGCCACTGGCCGGCTTGCAGACCATCAGTGAACTGGCGCTGCGCAGCTCGGACCCTGGACAGTGGCGCGCAGCGCTGGAAGAGGTACATGGCAGCGCCGAACGTACCAGTCGACTTGCTGGACAATTACTGTCGCTGGCGCGCTTGCGCCATCTTGATGACGCGCCGCAGCGCCAGCGTGTGGAATTGTGCGGACTGGTGAGGGATGTTGCTCTGGAATGGGCGGGGCGCGATGAAGCCAATAGGCATGACCTGGGGCTTGATACGTTACCGACCCAGCCGTTGTGGGTGGAAGCGGAAGCCTGGGCGTTGCGCGAGTTGATCGGCAATGTCATCGATAACGCACTGCGTTATACGCCGGCTGGCAGCAGCATTACTCTGGGGCTGCGGAGAGAAGAAAACGAAGGTTGCCTGACGATTCGTGATGATGGCCCCGGTGTGCCCGAAGAACAGCTGGAACGCCTGTGCCGACCCTTTGAGCGTCTGGGCAGGCAGGGAACCGAGGGTTCGGGGCTGGGTATGGCGATTGTCGATAGCATCGCTCGGCGTCTTGGCGGTCATTTGAAAGTAGCGAACCTGTCGCCGTCAGGGCTCGTTGTTGAGTTGCGCTTACGCCTGGCAGAGGAGGAGGCCTCATGACTGCCCTGCGTATCAGCCTGGCGGCCACTGTCTTGCTGGTTATTGGGCTGGCCTCCATGTGGCTGGTCGTGGAACGGCCCAAGGGCAGTGTTCCGCCGCCATCCAAGCTGGTGATCGCTGCGGCGCTGGATGAAGCGGTAGTGGCGCCGCTGCTGGAGGCCTTTGGCCGCGCCTATCCGCATATTCAGTTCGAATATCGCGACCGGAGCTCCCTGGAGGTTGACCGCAGTGTCACCGAGGGAAATCCACCGGATGTGGTGATCAGTTCGGCGATGCCCTGGCAGATGGCCCAGGTCAATGCGGGGCTGGCGCGCCACCTGGATAGCGAGGAGACACGCAACTGGCCGGAATGGGCCAAATGGCGCGATGAAGTCTTCGGCTTCACTTTCGAACCTATTGTGATGGCTTACCATCTCGAGCTTTCCCGTCATGTTCTGCCCCCGGAAACCCATGCGGACCTGCTTGAGTTGCTGGATTCCCGACAGAACCTTCTGCGCGGTCGGGTCGTGACCTATTCGCCTTTTAACAGTGGCATCGGATACACATTGTTCCAGCAGGATGCGCGCTATTCTTCGCGTTTCTGGGATCTGGTGACCAGCATGGGGAGGGTCGAGACAGAGGCGCTGGAGAATACCCTGCGCATGCTTGAGGGCATAGATAGCGGACGTTATTGGCTAGGCTATAACCTGCTGGGCTCCTATGCCCTGGTCTATGCCCAGGAACACCCCAATGTCATCGTCCAGATTCCCACGGATTACAGCCTGGTCATGATGCGTATGGTGTTCGTGCATCGGGATGCACCACATCCTGCCGCTGCGACGACATTCGTCAATTTCCTGCTCAGCGAGGAAGGGCAGGGCGTACTCGCAGGGCAGACGCCGATGTTCAGCATTCGGCCAGGGATCAAGGGGCCTTACACCGCGGCTCGCTTGCTCGGGCAAGTAGGAGATCGCCTGTATCCGATCCCTATCAATGCCTCACTGCTGGCCTTCGTCGACCCCGCCAGGCGTGAAGCCTTCATCGAGCACTGGCGGCAGGCTTTCTCCGGGGACAGGGAGGCCGTGGACGAGAGACATGAACGAGAAAGTGGCGCCTTGATCCCTAGGTAATCGCTAGAGCACATTGCCCGAAACGTCGTCAAAACGTTATAATGCTCGATTAACTTATCTCCCTCCTACCAGCCTGTGGGTGTTGCCGATTATGTTACGTATGGCCCAAGAAGCACTTACGTTTGACGACGTATTGCTCGTTCCCGGCTACTCCGAAATCCTCCCCAAGGATGTCAGTCTCCGGACCCGCTTGACGCGCGACCTCTTCCTCAACATTCCTCTCGCTTCCGCTGCCATGGACACTGTCACCGAAGCGCGCCTGGCGATTGCCATGGCGCAGGAAGGCGGCATCGGCATCATCCACAAGAGCATGACAATCGCCCAGCAGGCGACGGAAGTGCGCAAGGTCAAGAAGCACGAGAGCGTCATCGTCAAGGACCCGGTCACCGTGGGACCCAAGGCCAAGCTGTCCGATCTGCTGGCCATGGCGAAGGAGTATGGCTTCTCTGGTTTCCCTGTTGTCGAAGGCGAGAGCCTGGTCGGTCTGGTCACCGAGCGTGACATGCGCTTCCAGCCCAATCATGGCGATAGCGTGGCCGATATCATGACCCCGCGTGAGCGCCTGGTCACGGTAGCGGAAGGCACTGGGCTGGATGTGATCAAGGGCAAGATGCAGGAGCACCGCGTCGAGAAGATGCTGGTCGTGGATGACGACTTCCACCTGCGTGGCCTGGTCACGTTCCAGGATATCGAGAAAGCTCGTACTTTCCCCAATGCAGCCAAGGATGCCGATGGTCGTCTGCTGGTCGGTGCCGCGGTCGGTACTGGCCCTGACACGCCCGATCGTGTTGCCGCCCTGGCCGAAGCCGGTGTGGATGCCATCGTGGTCGATACCGCTCATGGCCATTCCAAGGGCGTGATCGAGCGTGTGCGCTGGGTCAAGGAGAACTATCCGCAGATTCAGGTCATCGGTGGCAACATCGCTACCGCTGCTGCTGCCAAGGCACTGGCCGAAGCGGGAGCGGACGCGGTCAAGGTCGGGATCGGCCCGGGTTCCATCTGTACCACACGTATCGTCGCTGGTGTCGGTGTTCCCCAGATCAGTGCCGTGGCCAACGTTGCCGAAGCTCTCGAGCCATATGATATCCCGCTGATTGCCGATGGAGGCATCCGCTTCTCCGGTGATATTGCCAAGGCGGTGGTCGCGGGTGCCAGCTGCATCATGGTCGGTGGCCTGTTGGCCGGCACCGAGGAAGCTCCCGGTGAGGTCGAGCTGTTCCAGGGCCGTACCTACAAGGCATACCGCGGCATGGGTTCCATGGGAGCCATGTCCCAGACCCAGGGGTCCAGCGACCGCTACTTCCAGGACAAGGATGACGGTGTCGAGAAACTGGTGCCGGAGGGCATCGAAGGTCGCGTACCTTACAAAGGCATGATGAGCGCCATCGTCCATCAGTTGATGGGCGGTTTGCGTGCCTCCATGGGGTACACCGGCTGTTCCACCGTCGATGAGATGCGTACCAAGCCGGAGTTCGTCAAGATCACCGCTGCCGGCTTCAACGAGTCTCACGTCCATGACGTCCAGATCACCAAGGAAGCGCCCAACTATCGTGTTGGCTAGTAGCGTCCTGATTGAGCAATGACTCGCCAGGCCGCATGAACGAGCTGGGAGTGGTCGGTCCTTGCAAGGGCAGGCACCGCTTCCAGCTTTTCGCTTTCCGTAACGTTTCAGGTTCCTCTACCAGGAAAGTCCGATGACCGATATTCACGCCCACAAGATCCTGATCCTCGACTTCGGTTCCCAGTACACCCAGCTGATTGCGCGTCGGGTACGGGAAATCGGTGTCTACTCCGAGGTTCGCGCCTTCGACATCAGCGAAGAAGAAATCCGCGAGTATCAGCCCAACGGTATCATTCTTGCCGGTGGCCCGGAGTCGGTGACCGAACTGGACTCTCCGCGCGCCCCCGATTGCGTGTTCGAGATGGGACTGCCGGTACTGGGCATCTGCTATGGCATGCAGACCATGGCCGAGCAGCTGGGTGGCAGTGTTGCAGGCTCCAACAAGCGCGAGTTCGGTTATGCCCAGATTCGTGTAGATGCCGAGAACGCCCTGTTCAAGGACATCAAGGACCACGTCGACCACGAGACTGGCCGTGGCCTGCTGGATGTGTGGATGAGCCACGGTGACAAGGTGGCGGAAGCGCCCAAGGAATTCACCATTACCGCTTCTACGCCCAGTTGCCCGATCGCTGCCATGGCCTGGGAAGAAAAGCGCTTCTACGGTGTGCAGTTCCACCCGGAAGTGACGCATACCCTGCAGGGCCAGCGAATCCTTGAGCACTTCGTGGTGGATATCTGTCAGAGCGAGTGCAACTGGACGCCGGCACAGATCATTGAAGACCAGATCGCTCGAGTGCGTGACCAGGTCGGTGATCGTCATGTACTGCTGGGACTTTCTGGTGGTGTCGATTCTTCCGTGGTGGCAGCGCTGCTGCACAAGGCCATCGGCGACCAGCTGACCTGCGTATTCGTCGACAATGGCCTGCTGCGCAAGAACGAAGGCGATCAGGTCATGGAAACCTTCGCCAAGCATATGGGCGTGCGCGTGATTCGTGCCGATGCTGAGTCGCTGTTCCTCGGCAAGCTGGAAGGTGTCAGCGATCCCGAGCAGAAGCGCAAAGTCATCGGTAACACCTTCATCGAAGTATTCGATGAGGAATCCGCCAAGATCGAAGGCGTCGAATTCCTGGCCCAGGGCACCATCTATCCGGACGTGATCGAGTCTGCCGCCGCCAAGACCGGCAAGGCCCATGTGATCAAGTCGCACCATAACGTTGGTGGCCTGCCGGAAGACATGAAGCTACAACTGGTCGAGCCGCTGCGCGAACTGTTCAAGGATGAAGTGCGCAAGCTGGGTCTCGAACTTGGCCTGCCGTACGACATGGTCTACCGTCATCCCTTCCCGGGACCGGGCCTGGGCGTGCGCATCCTCGGCGAAGTGAAGAAGGAATACGCCGATATCCTGCGCGATGCCGACGCCATCTTCATCGAAGAACTGCACGCTTCCGGTTGGTACCACAAGACCAGCCAGGCCTTCGCCGTGTTCCTGCCGGTCAAGTCCGTCGGCGTGGTCGGCGACGGTCGTCGTTACGAATGGGTCATCGCCCTGCGCGCCGTGGAAACCATCGACTTCATGACCGCCCGTTGGGCCCACCTGCCTTACGAACTGCTGGAGAAGGTGTCCAACCGCATCATCAACGAGCTGCCCGGCGTCTCCCGCGTGACCTACGACGTATCAAGCAAGCCGCCCGCGACGATTGAGTGGGAATGATCACACGTTAGGTACTAGCTAGAGCAACTGCTCAAGTACTTTGACGAAAAAGCCGCCGGTGAGAGATCACCGGCGGCTTTTTCACATATGGCAGTTACACCGATAGGCACCGATCAACGGCTGGAGAGCATTTCGCAGCTATCGGCTCGCATCACGCGTGACTGCAGTGCCTGACAGGGGATTCAGCTAAAGTTGTGAGACGCCTGCCGAGGCTCAAGGGTGGCGTATTGAAGCGGGTGGTAGCCCACGCTTGCGGAACGCAACTGAACTTGTGCCGTTGTGAAAGGCTTGATACGTGCCTTGGTTGTTGCTGGCACTCGAGTCCTAGGCCTTCATGCTGGTAATGATCCGTGTCGTATCTTTCGCCGGGGGCATACCAAAGGTGCGTGCATATTCTCGACTGAACTGCGTCGGGCTTTCATAACCGACTTCGTGCGCAGCTGCAGTGACGCTGTACCCCGCGGCAATGAGCAGTGTGCGTGCTTGCAGCAGTCGAATTTGCTTCTGATATTGCAAGGGGCTGAGTGCTGTCACTGCCTTGAAGTGGCGATGGAACGCCGACACGCTCATGGCGACATCTGCAGCGAGCTCTTCCACTCGTAAGGGCTTTTCGTACTCGCGACGAATGCGTTGGATAGCCTGGTTCACTCGGGCAAGTGCGGTATCAGGCGTTGCGATATCGCGCAGCATCCACCCCATCGGCCCCTGAAGAACTCGGTAGAGGATCTCGCGCTCATAGGCCGGTGCCAGCGCAGGAATATCGGATGGCTGCTTCATCAAGCGCAACATGCGTACCCAGGCATCAAGAAGTTCCGGCGTCACTGCCGCGACTGAGAAGCCCGTATCCTGCCCGACTCTGTTGGCGGTATTGGGGAGATCCGACAACAGGCCAGTCAGAAGAGGAGCATCAAGGGTCAGGCTGACGGCGAGATAGGGCGCGCCAGAAGTGCTGCTACGGATGACGCCGGCTGCTGGAAGATCGACAGACATGACGAAATAGGTCGCGGGATCGTAGTGCAGGGTCTGCTCGCCCACGGTCATGGACTTGCTGCCCTGCAGGATCAGGTTGACCATCGGATCGTACACGGCAGCAAGCTCGTGCTCTGGGATGGCTCCCTGGACCATCGCCACACGCGGAATACCGGTTTCGGTCCGGCGATTTTCCGCATGAGCAGCAAGGCTTCGAAGTTCGTTCAGTTGTTCTTCCATGGCTCCATTGAACGTTAGCCTCGACTCAGGAACAAGCGGATAAGCAGAAATAGGCAGGATTGCGACAGGAACCGGTGAGTGGGAATGCGCGTGGATGCTTATCGTGTAGGCATTGGTCTTCATTGGAGCGACACATGAGCATCATCGTGATCACTGGCGGTAGTCGGGGCATCGGCGCAAGCACTGCACTGGAATGTGCCCGCAGAGGAATGGGCATCATACTTACCTATAACCGCAACCCGGATGCCGCCCACACAGTGGTCAGTCAAATCCAGGCAGAGGGCGGCAAGGCTGTCGCGCTTCCCCTGGATGTTGGCAATGTCGGGTCTTTCGCGAACTTCCGACAAGTGGTGGAACAGACCCTGGAGGCCAAGTGGAACTCCCGGTCGCTGAGTGGGCTGGTGAATAACGCTGGCTATGGTCTGTACCACCTGATCGAGACCGTTACCGAGGAGCAGTTTGATGGTCTGCTGAGTGTGCATCTCAAAGGACCGTTCTTCCTGACCCAAACGTTGCTTCCGCTACTGATGGAAGGTTCCAGCATCGTCAACCTGACCAGTGCAACCACACGCGTGGCAACGTCAGGTGTCGCGCCTTATGCGACGTTCAAGGGTGGGCTGGAGGTACTGTCTCGCTATATGGCCAGGGAGTTCGGTGAGCGTCGCATTCGAGTCAATTCGGTGTCGCCGGGACCGATCCGTACTGAGCTGGGCGGTGGGCTGAATGAAGCATTCGAAACCCTGTTGGCCTCACAGACGGCGCTTGGCCGGGTCGGTGAACCGGAGGAGGTCGCTCGTGTGATTGCTTCGCTGTTGACCGAGGATGGTGCATGGATCAATGCACAAAACATCGAAGTTTCCGGCGGTTACATCATCTGAAAGGAGTGTCCCATGCTTGATCATATCTTCCTCACGGTCAGCGACACCGATCGTTCTATCGCATTCTACGAACGCGTGCTTCCCGTTCTGGGAATCACCAGCCGACTCGACTATGACGGCAAACATGGCCCTGCGCATCACCCGGACCTGAAAGGTTTTGGGGCAAAGGGCCGCGTGTTTTTCTGGCTGAGTCAGGGGGCGGCTGCGCCTGAAGCGGTGCATGTTGGCTTCGTTGCAGACTCCGAGGCGATGGTGAATGCCGCTCATGCCGAGGCATTGATGGCTGGCGCAACAGAGATACACCCTCCCGGGCCGCAGCTTCACTACGATCCACGCTATTACGCGGCTCAGGTCAGGGACCTGGATGGTTACAGCCTGGAATTCGTCTACAAGAGTTGGCAGCACGAGAGTTGACGTAATGGCCCAGCAGAAAGACAAGCTTCGTAGTGCGACCGGGCGCTGATAACCGGGTGCACGTAAAGGTCGATTTTACCGGCGATTCTGGGCATGAGATCGGCCTGTTGGAAATGGATTAATCAGGACAGAAGTCGGAGCCCCAATGAATAAACTGATGATTTATGGTGCTGCCGGCTACACCGGTAGCATGGCGGCGGAGCACGCTGCATCCGCAGGACTCGACCTCGTTCTCGCCGGCCGTGATCGAGACCGGGCGGCGCTTGAGGTATTGGCCGCGCGTCTCGGCACCGATGTGCGGCTCTTTGCACTGGATGACTCCGGTGCCATCGAAACAGGCCTTGAAGGTATTTCCGTTCTGCTCAACACCGCCGGGCCGTTCAACAACACAGCCGAGCCGCTCATGTCTGCCGCGATCCGTGCCGGAGTTCATTACCTCGATTTCTCGGCCGAAATCGATACCTATCGGCAGGCGCTGGCGCTCGACGGCCAAGCTCGTGCCGCGGGTGTGATGCTGCTGCCGGGAAGTGGAGGCAGTGTTGCGATGCTGGGGAGCCTCGCAGGCCATGCTGTCGCGCGGATCAAGGATCCACACAAGATCAGTATTGCCCTTCATGTGGCGGGAGGAATGTCGAGGGGATCGGCGATCAGTGCGAGCCAGAACATCGTGACGGAGACGCTCCATCTCGTCGACGGTGAACTCGTTGTGCGTAGCTCCGAGGACGTGCGCGATTTTGACTTTGGCAAGGGGCCGCAATCCTCGGTTCCCGTGACCCTTCCTGATCTCGTGACTCTTCACCAGGCGACGGGCGTGACTGATATCGAGACCTTTGTTCATGTCACTGCTGGGGCATTTCCGAGCGGAGACATCGAGGACCTGCCTGCCGGTCCCGGCACCGAAGAGCGAGCGGCGAATCGGTACCGGGCAGCCGTTGAGGTCTCCGACACGGACGGCAATGTAGTGTACTCGGTGCTCGATACGGTGAATGGCTACACCTTTACCGCCATGGCGGCAGCGGAAGCTGCCCGGCGTGTGCTTGCGGGTGAGGTTCGGCCCGGCTTTCAAACGCCCGTCGGGTTGTTCGGCCATGTCTTCGCAGAGACCATTGCCGATACGCGGATTACTGATCTTCTGCCTGATGAGTATTGATAGCGTCGCGATCTTGAGCGATTGAACGGATGCGCAGCTTGCAGGGCAGGAGGCTCTTTCCCTCATGAGAAGCAGGCTAACCGGCTCGGATGAACTCAAGCAGATCGGCATTGATCTGCTCGGGGTGTGTGGCGAACAGGCCATGCGACAGGTCGGGATAGGTTTTGAGCGTACCGTTTGGCAGCAAGTCGATGGCCTTGTAAGCGGATGCTGCGATCGGCACAACCTGGTCGTCTTCACCATGCATCACCAATACAGGGATATCGATCGCTTGAAGGTCGCTGGTGAAGTCGGTTTCGGAGAAAGCCTCGATGGAGTCGTACTGGGCCTTGGCGCCACCCGCCATGCCCTGACGCCACCAATTATCGATCAGGCCTGGTTGGATCTCGGTGCCTTCGCGATTGAACCCGTAGAACGGACCTGAGGGCACGTCGCGGAAGAACTGGGCGCGGTTGGACGCCAGAGCGCTGCGGAAGCCATCGAACACCTCCATAGGGGTGCCTTCCGGATTGGATGCCGACTGAAGCATGACCGGCGTCACCGCTCCGATCAGAACTGCCTTGGCGACGCGGCCTGGTTCTGCTCGAGCGACATAACGTGCGACAACGCCGCCACCGGTCGAATGACCGATATGGATCGCCTCTCTCAGGTTGAGTGCGTTCACCAGTTCTGCCGTATCGGCCGCATAGGTGTCCATGTCATTGCCGGTATCGGTCTGGTCGGAGCGGCCGTGCCCGCGCCGGTCAAACGCGACGACGCGATAACCCTGCGAGAGGAAGAACAGCATTTGGCTGTCCCAGTCGTCCGATGAAAGCGGCCAGCCGTGGTGGAAGACAATGGGCTGGGCGTCCTTCGCTCCCCAGTCCTTGTAGAAGATATTCGTGCCGTCCTGAGCGGTGATTGTCGCCATTGCGGTTTCCTCTTGATCAAAAGCGGTTTGGGCTTTGCAACAGAGAAAGAATAGAAGGGGAATGAGACGGGGGTGATGAGGATCTCCTCATCGGGTTCAGGATTCCCATCACCCCCGCTCAGATCAGCCTGCTTTGCTCGGTACCGGTGTGTTGAGGAGTTGTTGCTCCCACAAGAGGGCTATTCCGCTGCCACCGACATGCTGCACAAGTAACTCCGACAGCTCGGCAGCATGCTCTGTCCGGGCCCAGTCGCGCTGCCATTCGGACACTACAGCCAGCCAGGTCATCATGTTCGCGCCAGCCCCGATCATGCGCTGGATGGCAACCTCGTGTGCCTCTACCGAAACGGCGCCCGAGGCATCAGTGACGACTGTCACGTCCCAACCTTCACCAAGAGCCTGGATCGCTGGCATCGCGACGCAGATTTCTGTCCACAGGCCAGCAATGATCAGTTGCTTGCGGCCGGTGGCCTTGACCACGTCCACCACTTTCTGGTCCTGCCAGGTGTTGATGAATGTCCTATCAATCACCTCCTGATCGGGAAACACATCGGTGATCTGGGGAAAGATGAGACCGCCCCGATCCGCGATAACGCTGGTCAGGATGGTGGGTACGCCGAAGGCCTTGGCGGCCTTGGCCAGCGCCGTCGCATTGTTGACCACCATCTGTGGTTCGTGACTGTTCACGTTCGCGAGCTGGTAGGGCTGGTGATCGATCAGAACAAGCACTGAGTCCTCGGGACGAAGAAGCGACGCAAGGCCGTTACGAAAAGTCATGATCATCCTCTAGTTGCCGTTATAAGCGAGTTTGATGTATCGACGAGTTTGATTTACCGAAAGGCATGCGCCGATTGCGGTGCTGCCTAGATGGACATTGCCGTTCCAAGGCGAGATGCGGTAGTGTCCATCTGCGACAAGCTATGTCGCGAAATGGGGAACGCCTCGATGGACATCGAAGAGCTGCAGACATTCGTCGAAGTGGCTGATGCTGGAGGAGTATCACCCGCTGCACGTCGGCTCGGCGTTTCCAAGTCAATCGTCAGTCGACGACTCGTCCGGCTGGAAGCGGAACTTGGCGTCCAGCTGCTTGCTCGAACTACCCGTGGTGCCGCTCTCACGGAGGCTGGTGCCACGTTCCGAGACTATGCAGCCAGGGTCTGTGCTGAGATTGATGTGGCCAGGGAAACGATCCTGCCCGCCGGCGACCTTCGCGGCCGTTTGCGAATTGCCGTACCGCTTTCTTTCGGCCCGACTCACTTCGCTCCCATGCTTGCGGAAATGGCGCGACGTCACCCTCTGCTTCATATCCAAGCCTGCTACAGCGATCGCTTCGTTGACCTCATTGCAGAGGGATACGATTGTGCGATACGGGTTGGCTATCTTCAGGATTCCAACTTGATCGCCAGACGCATTGGCCCGATTTATGGGAAGCTCGTCGCGAGTCCGGACTATATCGAGGCGCATGGAGCACCCGAGACGCCGGAAGAACTCGTTGCCCATCAGGCCCTCATGCAGGGCACCGAAGCCTGGCAACTCATGGATGGCGACAAGGTCATCACGGTGCGTCCACAGGGAAACTTCAAGGCTGACAACGGCACTGCTCTTGTGGCCGCCGCGGTTGCCGGGCTCGGTATCGGTTACCTGCCTGACTGCCTCACCCATGAATATGTGGCCTCCGGGGCGCTGGTACCGATCATGACAAACCATCCACCACCGCCAGCAGGGGCTTATGTCATCCGCCCGCCAGGTCAACATCCCGCCCGGAAGATACGGGTCCTCACCGAACTCCTGATCGAGTGCTTCGAGCAAGCTCCTCACCTTTGGGGCCCTGGACGCTAAGGCATGAACAGCGCGAAGCCATATTTCGGCCGCGCGGGAACCGAGACGGCGGTGGTCGAGGGCTGATCCGAGGTCATCATGCCCGACTGATTCAGATCTGCATTGTCCGCCAGGGATCGACCTCATCAAAAGGGCGGCGCGCTACTGTGAGCCGCCGAGCTCAGCGGTATTACCTTCGAGTTCCACTTCCGGCAACAGTGTTTCATGCATGACGGGGCTAGTGATGGAGAGGGGAGCTCGCTAGATTGGCAAGTCGTTGCCGGGAGCGCTCAACCCGCTCGCGCAGTGCATATTGATCGACCCCCGGCCTTTGCCTCACATCGTTGAGGCTGTCCAGGAGAGGATGACGCGCATGAGCTGGAACCCTGCAATCGAACCAGGCTGCCCTGATGAGTTGGGCATCGACGTGATCGATACCCTTATCGTTCCGCGGTCCCGAGACATTGGTGGCTTCGAGGTTCGGCGCGCCTTGCCTGCGCCGAAACGGCAGATGATCGGGCCGTTCATCTTCTTCGATCAAGTCGGGCCGGCCGAGTTTCTGACTGGGCAGGGCATTGATATTCGTCCGCACCCGCATATCGGCCTTGGTACTGTTACCTACCTGTATCGCGGTGACTTCCATCACCGCGATAGCATCGGTTCCGACCAGATCATCCGCCCGGGCGCGCTGAACTGGATGGTCGCTGGGCGTGGAATCTCCCATTCGGAGCGAGCGTCAGCAGCGAGCCGAAGCGGACCACACAGCGTGCTTGGCATTCAGACCTGGTTAGCCCTGCCCGAAAGTCATGAAGACATGGCGCCGATGTTCGAGCATCACGGTAAGGAGGCGCTTCCGCTCATCGAGGACCAGGGCGTCTCCGTTCGACTTATCCTAGGGAATGCCTACGGCAAGCGCGCGCCTGCGACGCTGTTCTCGGATACCTTCTACGCCGATGTGAAGCTCGCAGCAGGAGGCCGACTGCCGATGCCGGACAATCATGAGGACAGGGGCATCTACATCGTGGAAGGTTCTATCTCGGTCGCTGGCCAGGATTTTGAGGCGCCTCAGATGATGGTCTTCCGTCCTGGTGACAGGATCACGGTCGCGGCCGGAGACAGAGGCGCGCAGTTGATGATCCTCGGTGGCGCGACGCTCGACGGGCCACGTTATATCTGGTGGAACTTTGTTGCCTCCTCCATGGAGCGTATCGAAGAAGCCAAGGCCGAATGGAGTGCGCAGAACTGGGGCAAGGGACGTTTCGATCTCCCCGTTGATGACCGGGATGAGCACATTCCCCTTCCGGGCTGAGCGGGGCATCGCACATTATGGCCGGTCGCGGCCCATGTTCGTCGGCAGGTAACCCATGCCACTGCTGAGTCAGCTCAGCAGTGGCACTTGCTACAAGAAGAGGGTTCAGGGTTGTGTCACTTCATCGACGAAAGCGGATAGATCGCGATTGAATCGATCGGCTTCCTCAAGAAACGGAGCATGGCCAGACTGAGAGTACATGATGCTGCGAATATTCGAGTTCAAGGCTTTCGCTCGTGCAATAGAAGGTTCGGGATGCACGAGTGCATCTTGCGTACCGTAAAGGAGCAGCATCGGTTTGCGCGTCGCGCCCAGCCCCTCTGCAACGGCGATGGTCATGGAAGGTACGGCGTCCTGCATTGTGGGTGAGGCCAGGGCCGCGTTGGCCAGCAGGCGTTGGAAGGTAACAGTGTCGGGCTGAGTCTGGAAGCACAGTGCAAGAAACTCGCGCTCAGCGTCCAGGTGTGTTCTTAAGTCCGCTGAACTAAGACCATGGTATACCGCTGGATGCGCCACGATTTGATCCGGTTGTAGCTCAATCACACCGCCAACGTATAGTGCACCAGCGATGCGACCGTCGCCGTATGCGGCCAGGTAGTTCGTGATGACGGCGGCGCCCAGAGACCATCCGACCAACACGGGGTTGTGGGCATTCGAGGCTGCAATCACCGCTGCCAGATCGTCCGCCCAGCGGCGCCCATCCGTGTACGCCTCTGGGCTGCTGGGCATTCCGGATACGCCATGACCGCGGAGGTCGTAGGTGATCAGGCGGTAGCCTTGAAGCGCTGGACTTCTCACCTGGGCTTCCCAGCTCAGGTGGCTGCCAAGAAGACCATGAATGAGGATGACGGGTTGGCCATCCGGGGCGCCTGACTCCTGAACGGCGATCGTGACCCCATCTGGTGCGGTGATGGTGTAGGTTTTCGTTTCAGCCCATGAAGTCG
This sequence comes from Halomonas binhaiensis, assembly GCF_008329985.2. Classification (NCBI taxonomy): domain Bacteria; kingdom Pseudomonadati; phylum Pseudomonadota; class Gammaproteobacteria; order Oceanospirillales; family Halomonadaceae; genus Halomonas; species Halomonas binhaiensis. The sequence goes on along the minus strand of NZ_CP038437.2, from coordinate 3,846,013 downwards.
TTGAGACGATAAGCAGAAGGCTGATCAGGGCCAGCCTGCGGAGTGCGTCTAGCGCGATAAGGTGAAGCATGACAGAAGCTCCTGAAGGGGGAAGGCGTGCAGTATCCCCCCTCACACTGATGTCAGGGTCAAGAGCCCCATGCTATGCTGCTGAACTATGAGCCAGGCTACTTCTTCAATGCCAGATTCTTCAATGTCAGAGTGTTGGTTGTCGATTGGCGACCTCGCCCGGGAGACGGGGGCGAGCGTGCGCTCGATCCGCCATTATGATGGGCATGGCTTGCTCACTTCCTCCCGTGCCAGCAATGGCTATCGAGTGTTCCCAGCAACCGAGGCGATTGTACAGGTCAGACAGATTCAACGCCTGATTGCAGCAGGTTTTAGCCTGGCCGAGATTCGAAGCTTTCCTGATTGCATGCTCTTGATCGAAGGGGCGATGTCTTGCCCGGAGACATCCGAGATCCAGCGTAAGCGGCTTGCGTCCATAGAACGTCAGATCGCCGATCTCGAGCGCCGACGTGTGCGTCTGCGCCAGATGTTGGCTGAAGGAGCGGCGCCTCCCTTGGACTGAATATTGTCGTTTGTTCTCCTTTTTTTCTCCTCTCGTATCTCTCTCAATCAGCTGACTGCCGAATTCTTGCGGTTCATCCTTGTGCATGAAACGATGCTTCTTGCATCGTCTGATAAAGAGGGTCGTATGACACAAGACTTCATGCCAACCATTGATACAGAGCGACTGCTACTGCGCCCTTTGAACTTAGAGGATTCGCAGGCGTTACTCGGAATATTTTCTGATCCTGAAGTGATGAAATATTGGAATACTTCGCCATGGAAGGGACTGGATGATGCACATGACTTTATCAACGCTAGTGCTGAAGAAATGGCTCGGCAGGAATCCATCATACTCGGGGTTGTGCTAAAAGATACTAACGAGCTGATTGGAAAGTGCATGCTGTTCAGTTATGAAAAAGAGTCGAAGCGTGCGGAAATTGGTTTTGGTATTGGGCGAAACTACTGGGGGAAAGGGTTTGTGTCCGAGGCCGGTGAGGCTCTTCTGGATTACGGCTTTAATGTCTTAGGGCTTCGTCGGGTCGAGGCAGAAATCGATCCTGATAATATTTCATCCGGGAAGACATTGGAGCGTCTCGGTTTCATTAGAGAAGGGCTTCTTCGACAACGCTGGGAGATCAATGGCGTTGTGTCTGACTCGGCGCTTTATGGAATGCTGTCTGCTGACCACCAGGCCATGACAGCCAGGCAGAGGTAAGATGAGAGGGGACGTACTGAAGAGCAGATCATCGACACCTTCAAGATCGACAGGTGCGGTGTTGGCTGATTGAACAGGCCCGGTAGCCCCTGACTATCTATCGCCAATGGGGCTCATAGCTGCCTGTGTAACCATTGTCCTATCACCGGCCATAAAGTGTCGGCATGTCTTGATCGAAAATACCCCATATGACCAACTGGGGCTCCTTGGCTTTCATGACTTCCAAGTTGCATCCGAGTGACAGCACAACCGGTGAAGTATGACGTCATTAGATCAATGGCTTCGGAAGGTGCCCATCGATCATCGTCAATGCCTATCGCGAGCAGCGGCATGGCTGGCCTGGCAAAGCGTTTGGCAGCATCCACTTCCGGGTCATCGAAGAAATAATTGGGCATGCTTGTCCAGCGAGACCATTGCTGCATGATTTTTGCCGGAACATTCTCGCTCACTCCGAGCCTTTTTCCTGGAAAGTAACCAAGTAGCTTGGCTGTGACGGGGCCAATGACCTTTAATAGTAAAGCCACCTTCCAGCGTTCATGAAGCGGACGGATAAAACGCAAGCATCCTGCTTGAGAACATATGGTGACAGCAGCCGTGAGCCGCTGGCTACTTTCGCAAAGCCCTATGGCATGTCCACCAAAGCTATGCCCAATGGCAAAATGCGGCAGTGAGTCGAAATGCTCACTGACCCAAGACGTTATCCTTTCTATGTCATGGTCAGCCCAATCGGTGAATCCTGCATCCACCGACTTGGCCTCCATGCTCTGGAGTCCGACGCCTCGGTAATTAAAGGTGACCACGGCAAACCCCTGAGCCGCCAGATATTGAGCGAATGGAAGATACATCCGCTCTGTGACACCCGTAGCAGGATTGATTTGAACGACCCCTTTGATGTCATTCGACGCCTTGTGCAATGTCAATTCAAGCGGATGGTGACAGGGGGCGCCAAGTTGATGGCGAGTGGCTTCCATTTCTTCCTCTCATTCAAACGATTGTTTTAATGCGAGAGTTCATAGCATGCCATTCCCATCAGGCACTGGCTAGTCAGTGGGCAGAACGGGTTACCGCTGGAAGCCTGGATAGCCTGATGACTTGTGGCTTTTCGTTATGTGGTTGGCAGCGGGATCATATCTGGGGTGTTGACGCACAATATATGAACATGTATTCATGTGTTGTATTAAAACGTCCGGGGGGCAGGTATGGCTCATTCACACTCGCATGATCATCACGACCACGATCATTCTCATGCGCCGACGGTCACTGCGGGCAACGAGCGCAAGGTGCTATTGTCGTTCTTCCTGATCTTTTCCTTCATGATCGTGGAGGTGGCAGGGGGGCTTATCTCGGGCTCGCTGGCCCTGCTCGCTGATGCGGGGCACATGCTGACAGATGCCGTGGCGCTGGCGCTTGCCTATGCCGCCTTTCGCTTTGGCCGGCGTGCTGCGGACGCCAAGCGGACCTTTGGCTATCTGCGTTTCGAGGTTATTGCAGGCTTCGTCAACGCTGTCACCCTGTTCGCCATCGTGTTGTGGATCATCTATGAAGCCTGGCAACGCTTCCAGGCACCCCATGCCGTTCTTGCCGGGCCGATGCTGGGCGTTGCCGTCGTCGGGCTTCTGGTCAACGTCGTTGTATTCTGGATTCTGACGCGTGGGGATAGTGAGCACGTCAATATCAAGGGCGCGGCCCTGCATGTGCTGGGCGATCTGCTCGGATCGGTCGGTGCGATCGTTGCCGCCGTAGTGATCTACTTCACGGGCTGGACTCCGATCGATCCCATTCTGTCGGTGGTGGTGTCCTTGCTGATCTTGCGTAGTGCCTGGAAGCTCCTGGCCAAATCGCTGCATATCTTGCTGGAAGGCGCTCCCGACAATGCGACGCCAGAACTGATCGAACGCCATCTCACCGAGTCCGTGCCGGGGCTCGCCACTGTCAGCCACATTCACGTCTGGTCGATCACGTCCGGGCGTATTCTGGCCACGATGCATGTGCAGCCAGAGAGCGATGCCGATGCTCGGACAGTGGTGAGATCGGTCGAGCAGGAATTGAAGTCTCGTTTCGAGATTGAACATGCCACCGTCGCTCTCGACTGGAGTGACGAAGACGAGTCATGCAGCCTGTCCCAGGCTTCAGCCGATGGGCATGGCAGTTGTGGACATAAGCATTGAACGCCCAGCAGGAGACTGTCATTGAATCACGCGAATTCACCGTCACAGAATGACATTGCCATTCTGGCAGAAACCTTTCATCTGCTTGGGGAACCGACCCGACTGAGGATTCTGTTCTTTTGCCTGCGCGAAGCCAAGTCGGTGGGTGATATTTCGGAAAGCCTGGATCTGTCCCAGACACTGGTCAGCCACCATTTGCGTCTGCTCAGGGGAGCGCGACTGGTCAGAAGGGAACGCCGCTCAAGGCAAGTATTCTACGAAGTGGCCGACAGCCATGTAAGCGACATGCTGGTCGACATGGTGAGCCATGTGGAGGAGGACGCTACGGATGACTAGTGTCTATGGCGTCATCAAATGCCACTCGATGTCCGCCTGGCATACCAGGCGTGAACCAGCCCGGCCTGGAAGAATGGCACCGGTGCATCGAATCCTCCTGCTGTCATGATGGCACTGATGCGCTCGGGTGGCAGTACTGCGACGTCGCGGCCGTACATGGCGCGGAACCGTTCTACCGTGTCAGGGGCTACATCCCCGGCGCTCATCAGTTGCACCCAGACGTCCAGCAGGCTTTGATACTCCGGGGAATTCATGTCTGACGCCAGGTCGGCGCTGGCCAGATAGCCACCTGGCCGAAGCCGCCCGGCGATCTCGCGAAAGAAATCCGACCGCTTTTCTTCTTCCATGATGAACTGGGACACAAGGAGCGAGGTGGCCGCATCGAAGGGCGTCGAGGGTGCCAGCGTCTCGAGATAGCCGTTGTGAAACTCGCAGCGAGATGCAATCCCGTGTTCCTCCGTGCGGCGGCGGCAGACTTCCAGCATCGACGCGGAAGGCTCCACGGCCGTGAAGTGGTATTCGGGAAAGCGCTGCGCGAGGTGGAGAATCTCGGAGCCGGTTCCGGCCCCGACACACAGCACTCGTGCATCGGCGGGAAGACCGGAAAACACTGCGCTGACCAGCAGGTTCAATCCATCACGAATCGGAGCCAGTCTGGACCATTGCTGGTCGTAACCGTCGGCTTGTTGATCGAAGATCGCTTCCAGCTCTTTGCGTTGCATGTTTCCTCCAGACGAGCATGTGACGTAATCTTTGATGTTACATGTTATTGCATGCCTCGCCAAGCAAGGGGCAGATGTCACTGGGCCATTACAGTGGGTTCACTGCTACCATGGGCCGCTCCTGTCGAGAGAGCGGCTCGTTTCATGAGCTGTACCCATTACCTCGAAACGCTTATCAGCAAGGCGTCAGGGCGCTGCCGCAAGGAGACATGACGATGACCTACGACGAGATCACCCTCCAGGCCAGGGACGGAGAATGCCCTGCCTATGTGTTCACCCCGGAAGGGCAAGGCCCATGGCCTGCAGTGATTGTCTATATGGATGCCTTTGGCATCCGGCCTGGGCTCAAGCAGATGGCAGAAACCATCGCCGCTAGTGGCTACCTGGTGCTGTTGCCGGACCTGTTCTACCGCTTGGGAAACTACGGCCCGCTGGTACCGAAGGACATCTTTGCCGGTGACGATTTTCGTGCCGTGATCGGGCCGCTGATGGCCAGCACCGACAACCATAAGGCAGCAGCGGATACCGAGGCGTTTCTGAAGTATCTGGATGCGCGTGAAGATGTCATCGGTGGCAAGGTCGCCATGGTCGGCTTCTGCATGGGGGGTGGCATGGCGATCACCGCCGCTGCCCACTATCCGGATCGCGTGGCGGCAGCGGTGAGCTTTCATGGCGGCAATCTGGCCACCGACCAGCCCACCAGCCCGCATCTGCTGGCACCGAAGATCCAGGCCGAGTTGTATATCGCTGTGGCCGACAATGACAAGAGCTACCCACCGGCAATGGCCGAACGTTTCGAGAGAGCGTTGAGCGATGCTGGGGTGAGGTATCGTAGTGAACTGTATCGAGGTGCGTCTCACGGCTGGATGAAGCCGGACTTTCCCATCTATGACAAGGCCGCGGCCGACAAGGGGTGGGCCGAGATGTTCGAACTGCTCGAGCGCACGCTTCGCTGAGTTGTATGGCAAGGACGGATGGTTTTCCCCTGCCAAGCTCGACGATGAGGGCAAGCACGTTGCCCTCTCTTGTCTCTGTACCTTCCCTTGTCTCAGCCGAATGCCATGGTCGCGATGATGTCAGCCATGGCGCTGGCCATCCACGGTGACATCGATGTCGACCTCGACCATCATTCCGGGGCCGATCAGCTCGAAGGGGCCATCATCCAGGGCAATACGCACAGGAATACGCTGAGTGATCTTGGTGAAGTTGCCGGACGGGTTGGGGTCTGGCAACAGCGCGAATTGGCTGGTCGCGGCGCGTCCGATGACGGCGACATGGCCATGGAAGTCGTCGTTGGGGTAGGCATCGACGGTGATGTCGACCGGCTGGCCGAGACGCAGCTCGCCAACATCGGTTTCCTTGATGTTGGCCTCGACCCACAGGGCGTCGGGGTTATGCATCATCAGGATCGGCTGACCGGCGCTGATGTATTCGCCCTCGTCGATCAGTGTCTTGTCGACTATCCCGCCGATCGGGCTTGGCACTTGCAGGTCGCTGAGGCGCAACTGTTGCTGAGCCACCTGGGAACGAGCCTGGGCCAGCTCCTGAGTCGCCATCTCCAACTGGGCGCGAATCACGTCGGGATTGGGCAGTGGCATCTGCGAACCGTTGATGAAGCCGACCTGGGCGTTGTCGGCCTGAGCCTGGCTGACGGCCACTTCTTGGGTGGCCTGGCGGGACTCCGCCTGGGCAGATTGCAGGGCGTAGTAGTCCTCGTCACGTTGCTGCTGCGAGACCGAGTGCCTGGCCAGCAAGGAGTTGGAGCGCTCATAGTCCTTGCGAGCCTGCTCCAGACGCGCATTGGCGGCATCCATGGCGGCTCGACTGGCCTCCAGCTCCTGCTGGGTGATATTCAGCCCGCCCTCGAGCTGTGCCTGGGACAGCTTCAGACGTGAGTTCTGGTAGTTCAGCCGGGCCTGTGCAGCGGCTACTCCAGCTTGCAGTGCCTCGAGCTGGCGCTCATCCGGTTGGCTGTAAAGCCGCGCGACCATGTCGTTCTTGGCCAGAGTGTCTCCCTCGATAAGGGTGAAATCCGTGACCCAGCCTGGCAGGCGGCTGCTGATGGTGACTTGATCGGCCATTACCCGCGCATCCTGGGCACTGACATGCGTCAGGCGGTGATAAATCGCCAGGCCAGCCCAGATCAGACAGGCCAGCACCAACAGGGTGAGCAGTGCTAGCCGGGAGGCTTTGGGCAAGCGGCGGGATGCGGCTTGTGAGCTTGGTGTTGTCATGTCGAAGATCCTCGAACGAGCGAAAAAGGATTAGGCATACCGCCAGCGGCTGAGCAGCACCGAGGGAATGCTGACGATCAACAGGACGCCTACCAGTAGCCAGAAACCATCCTGGTAGGCGAGGAGCGAGGCCCAGATCGACTCCAGGCGCCCTGTCAGATAACCCGCCATGGTCTGCTGCTGGGTATCTGGAATGCCGAGACGGGCGGTCAACTCCGCCAAGTAGCTGAGTTGTTCATTGGCCATGGCGTTATTGGCATTGATGCCTGCATTCAGGTGGTGGCCATGCAGCGCTGTCTGGCGGTCGAGCAGAATGACCAGGCCCGCTGTACCTAACGCTCCCCCCAGCTGCATGGCGAAGTTGATCGCTCCTGAGCCGTGACCGGTAAGCTGCAGCGGAAGCGCAGCGATGGCATTGGACAGCGTGGGTGGTGGGAAGGACGCCATGCCGATGGACATGATCGCCATGCTGCCGGCCAGGAAAGCGAAGGAGGTGTTCCAGTCCATCTGTGCCATGTGCCATACCGAGAACACCGTGCAAGCCAGTCCCGGCAGGGTGATCCAGTGTGGTGGGTGGCGGTCGCTGAGCCAGCCTACCAGTGGCACCAGAACGCCGAGCACTGCTGTCGATGGTACGAAGATCATCCCGGCGGTGATGGGGCTGTAGTGCAGGACCGACTGCACAAACTGTGGCAGCAGATACATCACGCCGTAGAAGGCACCGCCGAATAGCAGCATCGCCAGGGCGCCGACCACGAAGATCCGGTAGCGGAAGATCGCCAGGTCGAGCAGCGGGTGTTTGGTGTGCCTTTGCCAGGCAATGAAACTTGCGGCACAGAGTAGCGAGAACAGCACCAGCACTGGCACTCGTGGATCGTCCCAGCCCCAGCGCTGGCCGTTGGAGAGCGCCGTGAGGATGGAGAAGACCGCGGCGAAGAGCATGGCGACACCCGCCCAGTCGAAAGGTGGACGCGGCCCCTTCTGCTCACGCGATGGCAGGAAAATATAGCCCATCGCTACCGCCGCCAGGCAGATCGGCAGGGTAATGAAGAATACGTATCGCCAGGTGAAGTTCTCCACTAGCCAGCCGCCGATCACCGTTGCCAACGTCAACGGCAACCCCAGACACATGCCGTACATGGCCACAGCCATGCCCCGTCCTTCCGGGGGGTAGGCAGCGAACAACGCCTGCATGGCCACCGGTCGGATCAACCCGGTCATCGCGCCCTGGATAATGCGGGCGGCGACCAGTGTTGCCATGCCTTGGCCCAGGCCGCCGAGGATCGATGCTGCGATGAATACCAGCAAAAGGCCCATGAAAGTAGCACGCTGGCCGATGGCGGCTACCAACCAGGGTGCGACCAGCAGCGATACGGTGGTGGAGGCCAGGAAACCGGTGGATAGCCACTGTACCTGGGAATCGCTCATGCCGAAGGCACCCTTGATATAGGGAATCGCCACATTGACGATAGTGATCGACATACCGAGCGCTACCAGGCCCAGCATCACCGTGAGCGTTACCCATAATCGATAGCGAGGGCCATAGCGCTTGAACAGACGTTCCACCTGAGTCATGGGGGGCGTCTCGCGCAGAGAGGTGTCATTCGACAAGGAGACTCTCCTTCATGCAGTCGGGGAGGGACCCATTGACGCGCAAGAAACGGGCCGGTATCCGGAGGGACACCGGCCCGGATGGGCTGCGGGTCATCAACGTGCAATAGCGGGTTTATAATTCGTATGCTAAGGATGCTAGCGTATCCTGGCAGTGAAGCACAGGGGGCAGAAAGAAACAGGGGGACAGCAAGAAGAAGCCGGTGCGGTAGCTGCGGTAAAAGGCGCTGCAGCGGCTTACAATATGTGGCTGGATGATGACCTGTGTGCCTACAGGATGATGAAGAGAGAAAAGTGAGCATGAGTACAATAGCGTTCGAAGCACTGGCTTGCCCATTGGATGGAGATCCGCTGCATCGACGCGATGGCGCCTGGTGTTGCGAGGCTGGCCATGGTTTTGACATCGCTCGACAAGGCTATGTGCATCTGTTGCCAGTGCAGCGCAAGCGTTCCCGTGATCCCGGGGATAGCAAGGAAATGGTCGCGGCGCGGCGGCGCTTCCTCGAGGCTGGTCATTATCAGCCGATTGCCCAGGCTGTGGCCCAGGCAGTGCTGAAGGAAGCGCCTGCGGATAGGGCGCTGCACTGCCTTGATGCCGGCAGTGGAGAGGGCTACTACCTGCGTGAGCTGGAAGGCGCCGCCGGTGATGACCAAAAGCTGGCGCTACTGGGTGTGGATATCTCCAAGTGGGCGGTGCTCGCGGCTGCTAAAAGCCAGAAGGCTGCCACCTGGGTGGTAGGCACCAATGCTCAGTTGCCTGTTCAAACGTGTAGCCTGGAGCGGGTGTTATGCATGTTCGGCTTCCCCGTATACACGGAGTTTGCCCGCGTGCTGAAGCCAGGCGGTGAGCTGCTTCAGGTTGATGCTGGCGCTGATCACTTGCGTGAATTACGCGAAGTTATCTATCCCACGATCAAGTCGCCGCGCAACGAAGACAATAGCGTGCCGGAAGGTTTTACTCGGACATCCTGCGAGAGGCTGAGCTACACGATCGATCTTGCCCATGCCGCACAGATTGCTGACCTGCTGGCCATGACACCACATCTTCACCGTGCCAATGCCGAGGGGCGAGCGCGAGCCGCGGCATTGGAATCGCTGACCGTTAGCGTGGATGTGCAAATAACGCGATTTACCTGCCAGTGAACCGTCACACCCACCACGCCAAGTGCGCGATACGCTATCTAGAACACCATTTACACCCGGCCTAGAACATCATTTACATCCGTCCCAGTATGTCGGCAATCTCATTTCGCAACCATTGCGATGCAGGGTGGTTATCCTCCTGAGCCGTCCACACCAGGGACACGTCGGGTACCGTCAGCGTCATCGGCAGCGGGGCCACTCGCAGGCCGAACGCCTTGCCGTAACGTCGAGCCATTCGGGTCGGTAGCGTAGCGATCAGCGGGGCGTTCGCGATCATGCCCAGCACGCCGAGGAACTCCGACGAGGTAGCGGCCACGTTGAGTTTGCCACCGACGGCATCGAGTGCCGATTCGAGACAGCCATGCAGACTCTCGCTGAGGCTGACGAGAGCATGCGGCAGGTTCAAGTATTCCTCGAGAGAGACCGTCTCTCCGAGTGCCATCATGTCGGGGTGAAACACGCAACTCAGCGACTGTTCGAACAGCAATTGTTGTCGATAACGCTGAGCCTGACTGTCGAAGCAACCGATCGCCAGGTCCAGCGCTCGGTCATCCAGCATGCGGTAGACATCGCGCTGCTGCACCGGGCGGCCATGGAGTCTCACTCCCGGAGCCTGTTGACGCAGATGCGAAGCAAGCTCTGGCATCAACAGCAGTTCTACCTCACTGGAGAACCCCATTCGAAAGATACGCTGGTCACGTGCGGGGTCGAATTCCGAGGTGTCATGGATGATCGATTGCATCGCACTCAGTGCCTGCGCTATCGGATTGGCCAAGGCTTGAGCCCGCGCTGTCGGTTGCATGGCCGTCCCCACACGCACGAACAGTTCGTCCTGAAACAGGGTTCTTAGCAACGAAAGGTTGTGGCTCATGGCCGGCTGGCGAATCTTCAGCCTTTCTGCGGCTCGGGTCACACTGCGCTCGCGCATCATCGCGTCGAAGGCGATCAACAGGTTCAGGTCGAAGTTACGAAGATCGAAATGATCAATTGGCTGCATTCTTTGAATCGATTTTTCTAATGGTGATGACAGGAATACCCTGGCTGCTGTCATCAGTCAACAGGAAAACCTCATGACGCCTCTGACAACGTTTCGTGTCGGCAATGCCTTGATCACCAAAGTGCCGGAACTCGCCCTGGATACTGTCGAGACCGAGCAGCTGTTCCCGCAAGGCGATGCCCAGGTACTGGCCCGCGCCGCCATGCATTGGGGCGAGCGAAGCTTCGACGCCGATCACGGCTTGCTGCGCCAGAGCATCCACGCCTGGGTGGTCCAGACGCCGACGCACACCGTGTTGGTCGATACGGCCACTGGTAACGACAAGCAGCGCCCAACGGCACCGCTGTTCCATCAGCTCGATGAACCCTTTCTGGAGCGACTGAAGGCGATCGGCGTATCGCCCGAGACGGTGGATCTGGTACTGCTGACCCATATTCATGCCGATCATGTTGGCTGGAACACCACGCTACAGGGCGGGAGTTGGGTGGCGACCTTCCCCAATGCTCGCTATGTCTTTTCCGAACGTGAATACGCGTATAACCGGGCGCTTTCCCAGGAACGCGATGCGGTAGCGCCAATCCTGCGGCAGGCAGGGCTTGGTGAGCCGGGACACGAGCCGATTGGCGGCGTCTTTGAAGATAGTGTCCTGCCTATCGTGGAGGCTGGGCTGGATCAGCGAATCGATATCGACGATACCGAGATTGAGGGCTTTCGCTTCCATTCCACCCCTGGGCACAGCATTGACCATGCCTCCATCTCCTTGACCTCTCAAGGCCAGACGGCGCTGTTTTGGGGCGACATCATGCACCACCCATTGCAGTTCCGACATCCCGAGGTCAACTCGGTGTATTGCGAGTTCGCGCAGGCCGCAAGGCAATCCCGTGACAAGGCCATGCGTCAAGCCGTCGAGCTCGATGCCCTGGTCTTTACTACACACTTCGGTGACAGTTCCGTCGGCAGGGTCAGCCGACATGCACAGGGTTTCGATTGGCAGTTCGTTCAGGGAGTCCAAGCATGAACACTGGCGCCTCGGTGGATGAACTAGGTCGAGATGAAGTACGTCGCGATACATATCTTATTGACAGCGATACTTCCGGTATCCAGTTGCAGCTACGTCGGAGACGTCGTTCCGATATGTGCGAGCCCAGCTCGTGCAACACGTTGCTGCTGATGCACGGTGCCACCTTTCCCAGCGAGAGCCTGTTCGACGTTCCTGTGGATGGCGCTTCGTTCATGGACGTGTTGGCCATGGCCGGATTTGACGTCTGGGCAGTGGATGCCAGGGGCTACGGAGGTTCGACTCGACCGGTCGAGATGTCAGCGCCAGACGATGCCAACCCGCCACTGACACCGGCTCGCGTCGCAGCGCGAGATCTGGCTTCGGCAGTCGAATACATTCTTGACGAAAATGCCATCGAGCGCCTCAATCTCGTAGCCATGTCCTGGGGTGGCTCGGTCGCAGGGATCTATGCCAGCCAGCATGGCGAGTACATCGAAAAACTGGTGCTGGTAGCACCGTTATGGCTGTCGAGTCGACCATTGCGCATCGATGCAGGCCAGCCGCTGACGGCTTGGCGTTCAGTGAATGTCGATGCCTTCCGTGAGGCATGGTTGACGGGAGTGCCGATAGAACAGCACGAGGCCTTGTTGCCACCAGGCTGGTTCGAGCAGTGGGCTGCAGTGACCAATGCCACCGATCTGGATGCTCCCGAATCGGGCACCATTCGGGCTCCTGGCGGGGCAATCCAGGATACCCGTGAACATTGGCTTGCCGGTCGTCCACTCTATGACCCGGGAGCAATCACCGCTCCGGTACTGCTGGTGCACGCCGAGTGGGACCAGGATGTGCGACTCGACATGATGCAGGATCTGTTCTCACGTCTTGATAACGCTAGCTATCGACGTTGGATCGAGATTGGCAGCGGCACTCATATGATCCTGATGGAACCAGGCCGCTGGCAGGCCTTCGATGCCATCATCGCCTTCTTGCGAGAGCCAACAAGAGGGGCATAGAAGGGGCGCAGATAAGAGACCGCCTTTTCCACCGGCTACCCGAAAGAAACGGGTCTGACGGTAAAGCGGCTGTTCCTTCAGCCTGGAAACGGGAAAAGGAACAGTCGTTGTCTACGCTTTATTGCTGGACGCTTTCATACGCTAGTGCGCCAATATCTCATTGAATTCCAGCACATTCAGGTCGGGGTCACGGATAAAGCAGACGTTACGGCGACCGTGGCCCATCATGACCGGCCCTTCGCTGATGCCGATATCTTCGCGCGCCAGCCACTCCACCAATTCGTCCATGCTGTCGATGATAAAGGCGGCGTGCGTGTAGCCGGGCCGCTTGACCGGCGCATCAAGCAGCACGTTGCCTTCCTCTGCAGGCTGGCCGTTGTAGATCAGGTGGATCCGCAGACCAGTGGGATGCACCAGCCCACAGGCCTTGGCCTCTGGTGAGAACTCCTCGGGATCGCGGGTGAAGCCCAGCTTGGCGTAAAAGTCCTCCGCTATCGCAAGATCCGTGACGCGGATACCGACATGATCGAGGCGTAGTGTGTCAAAACGCATGTTGATGTCTCCTTATACGTTGATGGCTACCTGATACAGGAACGTTGATGACTCTTGATACAGGAACGTTGATGGCTCCTGACACGTTGAAGACTCTTGATACAGGAACGTTGATGGCTCCTGACACGTTGAAGACTCTTGATACAGGAACGTTGATGACTCCTGACACGTTGAAGACTCTTGATACAGGGACGTTGAAGACTCCTGACATAAAGAGATCGATTCAGGCTTCGAGACCGGCGCGGGTCCGCTGGAAGGGAATAAAGCCGGGGAGGCCTTCGATCTGGCGCAGCCAGGCCTGGATTCTTGGATATCCAGATAGATCTACATTCCCCTCGGGCGCCCGCTCGACATAGCTATAAAGTGCGATGTCCGCGATGCTGGGTTCGTGTGTCCCGGCGATCCAGTGGTGGTCTGCCAGCGTCCGCTCCATGACAGCGAGTGTGGCGTGCGCGCGCTCGATCACCTCGTCAGCGTTGAAGGGCGCACCAAATACCGTGATGAGCCGAGCGGCGCAGACGCCATAGGCGACTTTTCCCGCTGCAACCGAAAGCCACCGTTGCACCTGGGCTTCCTCAGTCGGATCCGTGGGTAACCAGTGGGAGGGACCGACCTTTCTCGCGATATAGACAAGAATCGCAAGTGAGTCCGCGATGATAGTGCCGTTGTCGTCCAGCACCGGAACCTCGCCGAACGCATTGAGTGCCAGGAAGTCCGGTTGCTTGTGTACACCGGCTGACAGGTCGACTTCGATCAGTTCATGGTCGACCCCCGTGATGGAGAGAAAAAGGGCGGCGCGATGCGCATGTCCTGACAGTGGGTAATGGTAGAGCTTCACGGCAAATATCCTCTTGGCAACAATGTGTTTATTCTGTCTTTCGTCCCAAGGTGGGACAATCCGTTGAATCCGCACTTCATTATTGCGGTTTTGGGCAATAATGCTTGGAGGAAGAGGAGAAATAGAGGAGGCGCGATGGACCGGCTGCGAACGCTAAGAACGTTTATCTGTGTGGCGGAGCATGCAAGTTTCGCTGAAGCGGGACGACGGCTGAATATGTCGCCGACAACGGTGACGCGGACGATTGCGGCCCTGGAAGCGAGTCTTGGCGTTCAGCTTTTGATGCGTACGACACGCAGTGTTCGGCTGACCGAAGAAGGTGCGCTGTTTCTGGAGCGGTGCCGGGCAGGGGTTGCCGAGATCGATGCGGCAGTCGACATCGTCCAGGGTGGCCAGTCGACGCCACGCGGAACGCTGACGGTGACAGCTCCGGTCATGTTTGGCCGGTTGCATGTCCTGCCTGTTGTGGTCGAGCTGTTACAGCTGTACCCCAATCTTCAGGTCAGGCTTCTGTTGCTGGATCGGGTGGTCCGTCTGGTCGAAGAAGGCATTGATATCGCTATTCGTATCGCCGATCTGCCAGACAGTTCGCTCCACATGCTGCGAGTGGGTCAGGTTCAGCGCGTGTTGAGCGCGAGCCCGGACTACCTTGCTGCGCGTGGCAGGCCGATGTCTCAGTCCGATCTGCGACATCATGACCTGATCCGAGTCGAGGACGAGGTCGGGCCGCATCGTGGGTGGGGGCCCGACGATGCCCGGCGTTCCGGGAACCCCGCGCGTCTGTCAGTCAATAATGTGGATGCGGCCGTTTCCGCTGCCGTCGCCGGGCTCGGTGTGGTTCGGACGCTGTCTTATCAAATCGCCGATCATGTCGCGGCAGGCCGGCTTGAACGACTCCTGACCGATGATGCGGCACCCGCTCTGCCCATTTCCTTGCTGTTTCAAAGTGGGCGCAAGAATCACCCGAACGTACGCGCTTTTATTGAAGCCGCGAAGCGTCACTTGCAGGGGATATCGCTGTAGTCGGTGAGTGTGATTTCAAGCGTGGCCTGTCTCCTGACCAGGGGGCTGATTTCGAACGCTGCGAAGCTACCTGCCAGGAAGAGCGAATCGGAAACCTCGGTTGTTATTGCCACTGCCGGACATGATCAATCAGCGCTCGAAGCTTGGGCGCCATGTTGTGGCGCTGTGGGAAATAGAGGAAGAAACCGGGGAATGGCGGCAGAAAGTCCTGCAGCAGCGGAATGAGTTGACCGGATTCCACATAGGGCCGGAAAGTCTCTTCCGTGGCGAAGGTGATCCCGGCCCCGCACAGCGCAGAGCGAAGCATGAAGCGCAGGTCATTGGTGGTGATCTGTGGCTCGACAGCGACATCGAAGGGAATACCATTTTCTTCGAACTCCCAGCGATAAGGAGCGACGTTCGGGGCTGGTCGCCAACCGATACAGCGATGATGCACCAGCTCGCGTGGATGTGTCGGGGCTCCATGCTTGGCGAGGTAGGAGGGGGTTGCAACTGCCATCTCGCGCTGGTTGCCTGTCAGAGGCACGGCGATCATATCCTGCTCGATGACTTCTCCCAGCCTGACGCCTGCATCGAAACCGGCGGCCACGATGTCGAATTCCTCGTCCGTGACAGTGACGTCTATCGTCACCCGGGGGTATGCCTGTGCAAAGGCCGCGATGAGCGGGCCGGACAGGAATCGCTCAGCGATGGAAGTCACCGCAATGCGCAGGAGGCCGCGTGGCTCATCCTCAGCCGCGACTTGATCGAGTGCTGTCGCGATATCCGACATTGGCTGCGACATGGCCTGGTGCAGGCGCTCCCCGGCTTCCGTCAGATGCACCGATCGCGTCGTGCGAATGACGAGAGCCGTGCCGAAGGCATCCTCGAGCCGTCGTATTCCTTGGCTGACGGCCGAACGGGTCACACCAAGCCGATCGGCTGCCGCGCGAAAGTTGTCCTCTTCTGCAACGGCGAGGAACAGCGGCAGAAGGTTCATGTCGATTTTCATTGTCCAGCATTGCTAACCATTGAGTTAAGTAAGTGATAGATACCGGCGACAGACGCAAAAGTCCACTCTTGTCCACGTCATCCAACAATGGAGTACAGCATGGACAAGGTCATTCTTATTACGGGTGCGTCCAGTGGTATCGGTGCAGGAATCGCACGTGAACTTGGCGGTAGTGGAGCAAAGGTCATGCTTGGGGCTCGGCGCGTCGATCGGCTCGAGGGCATCGCCGCGGAGATCGCGGCAAGCGGTGGCGAGGTGCTGACTTGCCATCTCGATGTGACGGATCGCAATAGTGTCCTCGCCTTTGCCGATGCAGCCCGAGCGGCTTGGGGGCGTGTCGATGTGCTCATCAATAACGCCGGCATCATGCCGCTGTCCCTCATGAGTTCGATGAAGACCGACGAGTGGGAGCAGATGGTCGACGTCAACATCAAGGGCGTACTGCATGGTATTGCCGCGGTTCTGCCTGAAATGAACGAGCGAGAGGCAGGACACATCATCAACATTGCCTCTGTCGGGGCCTTGAGTGTCGTGCCGACGGCGGCTGTCTACTGCGCGACGAAGTATGCCGTACGGGCGATTTCGGATGGGCTGAGGCAGGAAAATGGCAAGCTCCGCGTCACCTGTATCCATCCCGGAGTGGTCGAGAGTGAGCTGGCGTCCACGATCACCGACCCGGTTGCAGCCAAGGCCATGACGACATACCGGGCCATTGCCTTGCAGCCGGACGCGATCGCCCGCGCGGTCCGCTACGCGATCGAACAGCCAGAGGACGTTGACGTGAACGAAATCGTGGTTCGTCCTACCGCCGCGATGTAGGAGATGAGTCATGTGCTCTCATCCATCCAGGTCCGCTCACCAGCCCATTTCGCCAACGATTGCTGTTGTGCTGGCGCTGGGAATGGCTTCGTTTTCTGTCACTGCTCAGGCTGAAAGGTCTGCTCGGCACTCTGACACAGACGTCTCTCGACAAAGGAGCCTCGCTCAAATGAAACACCACCGGGAACCTATCGAAAGCGATGCACAAAACCGCTCCTATGTCGGCATGTGGGTCACCAAGGATGGCTATATCCGCCACCAGTTGCTTGCCAATGGTCGTTATGTCGAGGCGCGTGGCACGCGAGAAAAGGCCTACCAGGGGCGCTACGAAATCACGGGAAATGACATCGAGTACTGGGACGACACGGGGTTCACCGCCGACGGAACCTTCATCGACGGCGTGCTGCACCATGCTGGAATGATCATGCATCGAGAGGAGACGGAGCAATGAACAGTCGCGCGCGTTCGTTTTTGCACAAGTCTCGTCCACTCTACCGGCTTGCCCTCATCTATACCGTCGCCTGGGGGATGCCGCTTCTGACTGTGACACCGGCACTGTCCCAGCCAAGCGGACAGGAGGTGGCTTCCCCGGGAGCAATAGAGCGCACAGAGACGGAGCGCAATCGTGACATTGTCCAACGTGCGTTCGAAGCATGGGCCAATGGGGAAAATGTCTTCAATGACCTTCTCGCAGACGACGTCATCTGGACAATTCACGGCTCGGATCCAGTCGCGGGTACTTACAACGGCAAGGAAGATTTCTTGTCACGCGCATCGGCACCGTTGGTGAGTCGGCTCCAGACACCGATAGTGCCTGAGGTACACGCGCTCTGGGCGGAAGGGGATGTTGTCATCGTGCGCTTCGATGGCAGTGCAACGACAACCTCCGGCGCGCCTTACCGCAATGAGTTTGTGTGGATCTTCTGGATGAAAGACGGCGTGGTGACCCGAGCTGAAGCGTTCCTTGATCTCGCCGCGTACCGCGAAGCCGTCAACAGCAATGAACCCAGGGAGGGCTGATGAAGAATCCAAAAGGGGGGGCTTTCCCGGATGTTGCCGGAGCAGCCGCTCGGGTGTTTTGAGGGGCAAGCCGCTGGTGAATCATCACCGGCGGCTTTTTCATTTCCATGCTCAGAAAGGTGTGATGTATCAGGGGGTTTATTAAAAGAAAAAAATGCTCACTATTAGCATGTAAAATTCATATTTCATAAACCATAGATATAGACCTAGATATTGGCATCGGTTTGCGATGGGTATATTTTGCACACTATGAGTAAGCAAAATTCAGGACTTATAAACCGATTGTTGGCTAGCTTGGATGATGCTGAGCTGGTTTCCAGCCGCTGGCTGCGAGCTCATGGCTACTCCAGCAGCCTTGTCGCGCGTTACGTGGCTAGTGGCTGGCTGGAGTCGCCGGCACGTGGCGTCTACATGAGGAAGGGCGGACGGCTGCAATGGGAGGGAGTGGTGCGTACCCTGCAATTCGGGGAAAGGTTGTCCCTGCATGTGGGAGGGCGCTTTGCATTGGCCTGGCAAGGGTACGAACACTACCTGAGGCTGGGAGAAGCCGCCACCGTGACACTATATGGTCCGGATCGGCTTCCTGGATGGGTACCCAAGCTACCGCTATCAGAGCATTTTGAGGCTTACAGAAAGAAAATCTTTGATTTTCCTGTGATTCGTTTCTCTCCAGAGATGTCTGAAAACCTGCTGCTTGATCAGGGGCTGGGGTGGAGCAAGGCCAGTTCCAGTGTGGAAAGCGTCGTCTGTGCTATGCCAGAACGGGCCATGCTGGAGTTGTGTGATGGTCCCCCGGAGGCATCCTTGGTCTATGAAGCCGACGCGCTGATGCAAGGAATGACGACCCTGCGACCGCAACGGGTTGGAAGGCTGCTGCGTCATTGTCGCAGTATCAAGGCTAAGCGCTTGTTTCTGGCTTTGGCGGAAAGGCACCGCCATGCATGGCTATCGCATGTTCAGATGGATGATGTGGATCTGGGGAGTGGAAAACGCTCGTTAGTGCCTGGAGGGCAGCTGCATCCGACTTATCAGATCACATTACCAGGAGATTTGGATGAGCACTTGGGATAGGCGCTACTTTGATCGCGTGCAGTTGCTGGTCGATGTTTTGCCTTTTCTTGCTCAGGAACCACGTTTCGCTTTGAAGGGCGGGACTGCGATCAATTTGTTTGAACATGATTTACCCCGGTTGTCGGTCGACATTGATCTTACTTGGTTGCCGGTACGTGATTTTAATGAGGATTCGGCATCCATTGCCGCCGCGCTGGAGCGACTGGCAGATATTTTGAGTGCTCGTCCACTTCAGCTGCAGGTTCAGCTGTCGGCGGGTGAGAGGACTCGAGGAGTTACGCGGCTGGTGGTCAGTCGTGGCCGAGCACGTGTACATATCGAGACCACACCGGTAATGCGTGGCACAGTGCATCCGGTGCGAGAGCTGGTGGTTAGACCGACAGTGGAAGAAGCATTTGGTTTTGCTTCTGTGCAGGTGCTCCACTTCGCTGATCTCTATGCGGGCAAGTTGGCTGCAGCGTTGACACGACAACATCCACGTGACCTCTTTGATATCGGCTTGCTTTTAGAAGATGAGCGAGCAGATACAACACTATGGCGTACCTTCCTTGTCTACCTGTCTTGCAGCCCCAAGCCTGCTTGGGAAATGCTGGCGCCGAGAGAACCTTCGAATTTCGAAGCGATATTCGATACTCATTTCAAGGGGATGACGACCAAACCGATAAGCTCTGACCAACTGCTGAGGTACCGAGCAAGGCTATTGGCGCGGATCGCTGCTTGGCTGGATGAGTCGTCGAGCACTTTTCTTTTGTCTTTAGAAAACGAGCAACCTGATTTTGGCTTGATTGGATTACCTGAGGCCCAAGAATTACCCGGCGTTCGGCGAAAACTACACAATTTGGCTCGGCGCTCGAATAGCAAACGGGATTCTGATCGATTGAAGCTGGAGCAGGTGTTGTACGAACTTTCTTGAAGCATGACGTTATTGGAGTACTGGCGAGCGTTTCGGCTGTTCGTGACCTACAACTAGGGGGGGAGAGACGGAGTTCATTCAGCAAATAAAGGGATGATCTTCCAATAAAGGCAAGATCTGTATGCATCATGATGATAGTTAGCATGACTATAGTTGTACCCCATGGTGACAACTCTATCGCTATATTCATGACAGACTGGTCTTGCCACAACAATAATGGAGGGTCGAATGAGCGCCATCGTTCTGCTGGTCCTGGGTCTTGCCGCAATGGCGGCAGGGTACCTGGTGTACTCGAAGTTCATCGCCGAGAAGATCTACCGACTCGATCCTGACTTCAAGACACCTGCCCACGAATATGAAGACGGTATCGACTTCGTGCCGACCAACCGTTTCATTCTGTGGGGTCACCATTTCACCTCAGTGGCTGGGGCGGCGCCTATCGTCGGGCCAGCCATTGCGGTGATCTGGGGCTGGCTACCGGCCTTCCTGTGGGTGGTGCTGGGCACGATCTTTTTTGCTGGGGTGCATGACTCTGGCGCCATCTGGGCCAGTGTACGCAACAAGGCCAAGTCGGTGGGTTCATTGACTGGCGACGTGGTAGGAAAGCGTGCCCGCAGCATCTTCATGATTGTCATCTTCCTGGTTCTGCTGATGGTCAACGCGGTGTTCGCGGTGGTCATCGCCGGGTTGATGATGAAATTCTCCAGCGCCGTGGTTCCGGTCTGGGGCGCAATTCTGGTTGCGTTAGTCATCGGGCAATTGATTTACCGGCGTATTCTCAGCCTACCCGTCGTCTCGGTGCTGGGAGTCATTGCCCTCTATGCATTGATCTGGGTCGGACCCTCCGTGCCGATTCAGATGCCGACCGAGGTGATGCCAGGCCTTTCCGGCAACGCTGCCTGGATTCTGCTGTTGTTTGGTTATGCTGCCATTGCCTCGTTGCTGCCGGTGTGGATGTTGTTGCAGCCCCGTGACTACATCAATGGTCTGCAGCTATTTATCGGTCTGATTGTGCTCTATGGTGCCGTGGTGCTGCTCAATCCCACTCTGGTGGCGCCAGCCTTCAATACCGACGTACCGCCTGGCACTCCCTCGCTGTTACCACTGTTGTTCGTGACCATCGCTTGTGGCGCCATTTCCGGCTTCCACGGACTGGTTTCCTCGGGCACCACTTCCAAGCAGTTGAATCGCGAGACGGATGCCCGTTTTGTTGGATATTTCGGTGCGGTGGGCGAGGGCATGCTGGCACTCGCCGCCATTCTGGCCGCCACCGCCGGCTTTGCCTCTGTTGCCGACTGGCAGGCCATGTACACCGCTTTCGGCAGCGGCGGCGTCACGGCCTTTGTGCAAGGTGGCGCCTACATTATCCACAACGGTCTGGGGATGCCTGAAGCCACGGCGGCGACCTTGCTCACCGTGATGGCCGCACTATTCGCCGGCACTACCATGGATACCGGCCTGCGTCTGCAGCGCTATATTTTCCAGGAGTGGGGCGAGATATATAACCTGCCCTGGATGAAGAAAGGGGCACCGGCCACTCTGCTGGCCGTGGGCAGTTGCCTGCTGCTGGCCTTCGGTGCCGGTGGTGCTGATGGCTCTGGGGGCATGATCATCTGGCCTTTGTTCGG
Source organism: Halomonas binhaiensis (assembly GCF_008329985.2). Classification (NCBI taxonomy): domain Bacteria; kingdom Pseudomonadati; phylum Pseudomonadota; class Gammaproteobacteria; order Oceanospirillales; family Halomonadaceae; genus Halomonas; species Halomonas binhaiensis. Next base: position 3,824,667 of record NZ_CP038437.2, on the reverse strand, counting down.
TACCACCAACCAGTTGCTGGCGGGCCTGACCCTGCTGGTGATCACGGTGATGCTGGTGCGTCTGCGGCGCCCCATGTGGTACACCCTGGCACCGCTGTGCTTCCTGTTGGTGATGACCATCGGCGCGTTGCTGCTCCAACTGCGGACCTTCTACGAGCAGGGCAATATCTTCCTGCTGTTGATGGATATCGTGGTGCTGATTGCCGCCATCCTGGTGGCCATGGAATGCGCCGCGGCACTCAAGCGCTCGCGTGCAGAGGTGGCCGCCGAACCGGAGTGAGCCCGGGAGATAGCAAATGCATGACGATGATGACAAGGAGCATGATCCGCGTCTCAAGCGGATTCGAGCCTGGCTGAGCCAGGCTCGATTCTTCGCCGAAGAAACCTATTCTGTCCGCTATCGTGGGGCCATTGCCCGTGCCCAGCGGGATGAAGACGACCTGTTCATGCTGTTGGTGTTCTCCGAGATGATGGGAATGCCCAACCCGGTGGCCTACTACACCCTGGAGCTTCAGCCGCTACTGCTGGAGCGCTTCCACGACTGGCACAAGCGCATGGGCATGGAGCACTCGCCGCTCGATCATTTCAGGTGCTGCTGATTTATTCAGCGTTTCCTTTGGTGTCGGCCGCTGCCGCGCGACACTCCTCCTGTATCCGTGATTGAGGATGATTGCGTCAATGAAAAGGGCGTGGAATGGACACAGGAAAAAACATGAAAGGGTGCATGAAAGAGTTGCTGGAAAAACGCTTGCTGTGGGTCGGTGGCAAGGGGGGAGTGGGCAAGACCACGGTGTCGGCAGCGTTGGCGGTGCTGGCTGCGCGGCGTGGCCAGCGAGTATTGGTGGTTTCCACCGACCCTGCCCATAGCCTGGGGGATGTCTTCGACCGTGAACTGGGCGATGTTCCGCGACGCCTGCTACCCGGCCTGGAGGCCATGGAGATTGATCCTGATGCGGAGGTGGAGTCCTATCTGACAAGGGTCACTCAACAGATGCGCCGCTATGCTGCTCCGGAAATGATGAAGGAGCTGGAGCGCCAGATGCGTCTGACCCGACAGTCACCGGGCACTCAGGAAGCCGCTTTGCTGGAGCGATTGTCGCGGCTGATCACCGCGGAGGACTCCGATCATGACCTGATCATCATCGACACAGCCCCCACCGGCCATACATTGAGACTCCTGAGTCTTCCCGAAGCCATGGTCGCCTGGACCGACGGCTTGCTGGCCCACAGCCGCAAGTCCGAGGAACTCGGCAAGGTCCTCTCCCACCTGACACCCAAGCGGGGGCGGGATGTGGCCACACCCTTTGACGACCCCCAGGAGGACCCGCTGTCCGATCTCGACGAGCGCACCCGCGATGTGGCACGTACGCTGATCGAGCGGCGTCGGCTCTTTCATCGTGCCCGGCGATGTATCGAGGATGCTGGGCAGACAGGATTTCTTTTCGTGCTGACTCCGGAGCGTCTGCCGATCCTCGAGACCGTGCGCGCGGTGGCAGCGCTGGAGGAGGTCCAGATTCCGGTGGCTGGCACGCTGGTCAACAGAGTGATTCCTGCGCAGGCCGATGGCGATTTCCTGAGTGCCCGTCGTGAGCAGGAAGCCCGCTATCTCGAGCGTATCGACACCGAACTTGGCCATCTGCCGCGGCCACGGTTACCTTGGCTGCCCACCGACGTACAGGGGCTGGAGATCCTGGAATCCCTGGCGGACTACCTTGAGGACGCGGGCTTCTGACGAGACCTCTGGCAGGGCTTGTTCGATGACGATTTGCTGGCGCAATCACAGACGCTTCTCGGATAGTGTCTAGGCACCGGCCAGTTCGCTGACGGCATTGGACAAGGCATCGAACACGGCACGCACGCGCCCGGGAACAGGCCCACGTTGTGGCCGGTAGACGTACAAGCCCCATGCAGGTGGTGCCTGATCCTCCAGCACTTTCACCAGCTTACCGCTGGCGATGTAGGGGCGGGCCATGTAATCAGCGAGCTGGGCGAAGGCAATACCGGCCAGCACTGCGCCCATCTCCATGTCAGCGTCATCGGCGATCACGGCAGGTGATGGCGGCACCCATTGTCGTCCTCCCTTGAAGTACCAGGGCCAGGGCCGACCGGTGTTGATATCGAGTGCCGCCGTGACAGGCATACGGGCCAGCTCGTCGATATCGCGTGGTGTCCCGGTACGCTTGAGCAACTGTGGGCTGGCCACCGTGTGCAGCTGCATTCGACCCGCCTGGCGGGCGACAAATCGGCTATCACGCATGAAGCCTACCCGCAGGCCGACATCGATGCCTTCATCGACGGCATCGCTGATACGGTCTGACAGGCGCAGATCAAGCACGATACCGGGATGATGGGCGGCGACATGTTTCATGGCGGGCAATACGGCTCGTGCACCGAGGCTACGTGGTGCGGTAACACGGACCAGACCGCTGAGGACCGCATCCTTTGTGGTGCCAGGAGGGCGCCACAGATCCTCGAACTGCTCAAGTATGGGGCGGGAGCGAGCGAGCAGCGTTTCGCCGAAGGCGGTGATCCGCACCTGTCGCGTATTGCGATGAAACAGCAGCTCGCCGTAATGCGCTTCCAATTGCTTGATGGCGCGCGTGACTCCCTGCGGTGACAGGCCGAGACGGACCGCTGCCTCGCGGAAGCTCGAGGATTCCGCGGCTGCCCGGAAGATTCGCAGCAATTCGAGTTCGTTCTGCATCGAGGTGTTCCGATCTGACCCCATTCAGGGTCATTCTATGCTGCGGCTTTTATTCCACAAGCTGGAATTATGAAATCGACATGATTCCATATACAGCGATGCGCATGCCTTTCCATACTGCTGTCCGGCCATTGAATGGCTTACAGAGCGGATCGAACAATGTGGAGACCTGAATGAACACGCTGGACCTGATCAATGCCTATTACACCGCGTTCAATAGTGGCGACCGCGAGGCCATGCTCGCGCTGCTGTCCGACGATGTGGTGCACGATCTCAACCAGGGCGATCGCGAAATCGGACGCGATGCTTTCCGCACCTTCCTCGAACGCATGGATCGCAGTTACAGCGAGCAGTTGCATGACATCGTAGTGATGCCAAGTGCCGATGGTTCGCGGGCAGGGGCCGAGTATGTCGTGCATGGTACCTATCGGTTCACCGACGAGGGGTTGCCCGAGGCGAACGAGCAGCGCTATGTACTTCCGGGGGGCGCATTCTTCGATATCCGCGATGGCCTGATCACGCGAGTCACCAATTACTACAACCTGGGTGACTGGATTGCACAGGTCGCTGGAGATGCCTGAGGTGGGGCCTGGCCTGCGTGTGGTTATATGTCGTGGAGGTGACATCGCCGAGTGGCTATCGGCGGTGGCGCAGCTGCGGATCGAGGTATTTCGCGATTATCCCTATCTCTATGATGGTGATGTGGATTACGAAGCCAATTACCTGCAGACCTATACCCGTACGCCCGATGCTCTGCTTGTCCTTGCGCTGGATGGTGAACGAGTGGTTGGCGCATCTACCGGCCTGCCGCTGGCTGAGGCGGAAGCTGATTTCCAGGCACCATTCCACGAGCGTGGCATGGATATGAACGATGTCTTCTACTTCGGCGAATCCATTCTGCTGCCCGAATATCGCGGCCAAGGGCTGGGCCATCGCTTCTTCGACGAGCGCGAGGCGCATGCCCGTGCGTTCGGCAGCTTCAAGTGGACAGCCTTCGCTGCGGTTGATCGCAGCGAGGATGATCCACGACGCCCTGCCGACTACCGTGCCAATGATCCATTCTGGACCCGCCGTGGATATGTTCGGCATCCAGACATGCAGATGCAGCTGGCCTGGAAGCAGATCGGAGACGAGCAGGAAACAGAGCAAGCCCTGACCTTCTGGCTGCGTCCTCTGGAGAATGTGCATTGAGAGGAGTGCATGTGAGAAAGGCACTTGCGAGAAAGACGCCCGGGAGAAAGACATCATGAGAGTTGCCGTAGCGAAGTACCCGGTACAGGCACCGAAAGATTTTGAGCAATTCGCCGCCCGGCAGCGTCAACTGCTGGTGGAAGCCAGGCAGGCAGGAGCGGAACTGGCAGTGCTGCCTGAGTACCTCTCGCTCGAGCTTGCAGGAATGTTTGCGGACGATATCCGGGGAGACCTGCATAAATCGCTGGCGGCACTGCAACGTTTTCAGCAGGACTGGATAGCGCTGTATGCGGACTTGTCCCGCGAGTTGGGCCTGATCATTCAGGCCGGGACCTTCCTCACCGCAGTGGGTGATGGACGATATCGCAATCGCGCATGGTGGTTTGCACCGAATGGGCGGCAGGGGTATCAGGACAAGCTGCAACTGACCGGTTTTGAGAAGGCTGCCGAAGTGATCGATGGCGGCGATGTCCTCAACGTGTTCGACATGAACGGCATCCGTAGCGCTATTGCCGTGTGCTACGACTCGGAATTCCCGCTGCCGGTGCGGGCTCAGCAAGAGGCAGGTGCCCGCCTGCTGCTTGTACCGAGCTGCACCGATCTGGCTGCCGGTGCTACCCGAGTACGCGTGGGTTGCATGGCGCGGGCACTGGAAAACCGCATGTTCGTGGCACATTCCGTCACCGCGGGGGATGCCGAGTGGAGCCCGGCGTTGGATACGAATACCGGCGAAGCCGCGCTCTATGCGCCGATGGACCATGGCTTTCCCGACGACGGTATTCTTGCCATCACCCAGGGTGACCAGGTGTGGGCGGTAGCCGACCTTGACTTTGACGCGCTCGAAGAGAGCCGGGTCCAGGCCCAGGTCGCCGTGGACCGGGATTGGGATGGGCAGTTTGTGCCAGCGTTTCGGCAGGCCATCCTGCAGACGGGAAAAGTGGACGAGCCGGTCGACTGAAACGCCAGGCGAATCTTCGTTGTGCTTCGTTCCCCTGGACTAGACTTGATAAGTGAATGGCAGACTTGCTTGGTCATCGGTGAGACCTGGTAGATGAATGGCAGGCTTGATCGGTAAACGGTGAGACTTGATAGGTAAGCGGCGAGTGTCGTTCAGCGTACATTTCGTCAGGAAGTCATCATGGGCAGCCACTTTGCCAGCCGTACGGAAGCGGGGCAGCTTCTGGCAGAACGTCTCAGGGAAAGGCATTACACAAACCCGGTCGCTCTAGCGTTACCGCGTGGTGGCGTGCCTGTCGCGCTGGAAATTGCCAAAGTGCTCCAGGCACCTCTAGATCTGCTGCTCGTGCGCAAGATAGGGGTGCCGTATCAGCCTGAGCTGGCACTGGGGGCAGTGGTTGATGGTGATCCCCCTCAGGTGGTGATCAATGAGGATGTCCAGTACCACGCGAATGTCAGCGACGATGAGTTCGAGGCGCTCAAGGCCCATGAGCTGGAGGTAATCGAGCGTCGCCGGTCGAGTTACCTGAAAGGGCGCAAGCGCGTCAGTGTGAAGGGCATGACGGCCATCGTCATCGACGATGGGATCGCCACTGGCGCCACGGTTCGTGCCGCACTCAAGGCATTGCGTCAGGCCGAGCCGGAAAGACTTGTGCTGGCGGTCCCCGTAGCCCCCAAGGATACGCTGCAGCAGTTGCGAGGCGAAGTCGACGAGATTGTCTGCCTCGAAAGTCCTGAGCTTTTCTATTCCATCAGCCCCTACTATGACGACTTTCAGCAGGTGAGTGATCAGCAGGTTATCGCCTGGCTTGCCGAGGGTGACCTGATTGCCGTGGGGCAAGGGGCTGCTCCGAGGTGATGAAACCCGAGGTGATGAAACCTCAGCATCGTCGCTTTGGGTGAATGAGTGTCAGAAGAACTGATATCAGGGCCGGCTGAAGTGCAGAGGGCTTTGCATCAATATTGTTATGATATAACATCTCTTTTGATTCTAGCATCATGGTCTGCAAGAGGTGTCGACATGAAGAGCAGCAGCGGCATGAAGGGTTGTAGCGGAATGAAGAGCAACAACGACATGAAAAACGTACCAAGTACTGCCATTCCCGATCATCTGGAAATCGGCGCATGAACTTCGTTCGCCACTTATCGATGGTGCTATGGCTTCTACCCGTTGCTCATGCGAGTGCGGATGCTCATGCGAGTGCGGGTGCTTCCGTCTATCCACTCACCGTGACCAATTGCGGCAGGGAAGTCAGCTTTCAGTCAGCCCCCGAGAGCATCGTCACCATCGGCCAATCGGCCACTGAGATCCTCTATGCGTTGGGGCTGGCTGACAAGGTCAAAGGGACTTCCGTCTGGTTCAATCCGGTCTTGCCGCAGTTTCGCGACGCTGATGCTGGTATCGAGAGAATTGCCGATAATGATCCCAGTTTCGAGGCTGTGGTGAGCAAGAAGCCTGACCTTGTTGCTGTCCAGTACGAGCTCCATGTCGGGCCAGCTGCAAGTGTAGCGAGCCGTGACCAGTTCAATGAACTTGGTATCTCCACCTATGTCATGCCTGCTGACTGCGATGGCAAGGACAACAACGCCACAGGAGGCGATGGAACGCGTACTGCGGCTTTCTCCTCGGCATCGATCTACAAGGGCATCACCGAGCTGGCCAGGATCTTTGATGTGCAAGACAAGGGGAAAGCCTTGGTGGCCGATCTTCAGGCTCGGGAAGCTGGCGCCATTGCCCATGCTGCACGCCTTGAGCTACCGGAAGACCTGACGGCCGTGTTCTGGTTCTCGTCCCCGGAACTGTCGACCGACCCTTTTGTCGCGGGACGACTGGGCGCACCAGGCTACATGATGGACAAGCTTGGCATCCGCAATGTGATTCAGTCTGATGAGGAATGGCCTACCGTTGGTTGGGAGTCCATTGCCAAGGCTGATCCGGATGTCATCGTGGTGGCCCGCATGGAGCGTCGTCGTTATCCCGCAGATGATGTCGACGCGAAGCTGGAATTTCTGCGCAGCGATCCGGTGACTCGTGAGATGACGGCCGTCAAGAGAGGGCACATTGTGGAGATGGACGCCCATGCCATGAGTGCCACCATGCGTACGTTCTTTGGCCTTGAAGTACTTGCTGACGCCTTGTCCACGATGTCTTTCGAGCAATGAGTTCAGCCATTGCATTAAGCTCCCGGGTCCGGCCAGGGTGGCGCTGGTTGTGGCTGGCCCCACTAGTGTTGTTTGCTGTCTTAATAGCGGGCACTGCGATTGGCGAGACCTCAATTTCGCTTGAGACGATCTTCAAGGTATTGGCGAACCGGCTCTGGGGGGCTGGTTATGCCGTTGACAGAATCGATGACGGCATTATCTGGAACTATCGGCTCAGCCGCGCCATTGTAGCGGCCTGCTGTGGAGCGGGGCTCGCCCTGGCTGGCCTCGTCCTTCAAGCGCTGTTGCGCAACCCCTTGGCGGATCCATTTCTGATGGGGATCTCGGCCGGTGCCTCGACCGGTGCTGTGGCAGTGACCATCGCGGGAATGGGGGCTGGAGCCTTGACCCTTTCGGCTGGCGCCTTCGCCGGGGCAGGCCTGGCCTTTGGGCTGGTACTGCTGCTTGCCCAGGCTGCGAGTGGCGGGCGCAGCTCTCAGGCTGCCGGGGCGATCATCCTGGCTGGACTCGCTGGGTCTCAGCTATTCAATGCTCTGACCGCTTTCATCATTGCCAAGTCGGCCAGTGCCGAGCAGGCACGCGGGATCATGTTCTGGCTACTGGGAAACCTTTCTGGCGTACGTTGGGATGATGTCGTGCTGGCAGTGCCTGTTGCGCTTGGCGGTCTGCTGATATGTCTGTGGTACCGGCGCGCGCTGGACGCCTTCACCTTCGGTACGGACAGTGCCGCTTCGATGGGTATCGCTGTGCGTCAAGTAAGAGGCATCTTGATTACCTCCATGGCGTTGGTGACAGCCGTCATGGTTTCCATGGTCGGAGCCATTGGTTTCGTTGGCCTGGTGATACCTCATGCCATGCGCTTTATCGTTGGCAGTCGCTATACCCGTCTGGTGCCTGCTTCGGCACTGGCAGGCGCGGTGTTCCTGGTCGCGGCGGATATTCTCTCGCGTGTCCTGGTGCCTGGGCAGGTACTGCCGATTGGTGTCATTACATCGCTGGTCGGAGCGCCAGCTTTTGCATTGATTCTGGTTCGGGGGATGAGAAAACGATGAAGCTGACGGCCAGACAAGTCGGTTGGACAGTCCATGGACGCAAGTTGCTGGATAGGGTCAGCCTTGTTGTGGAGCCTGGCCAGACCTTCGGTCTGATTGGGCCGAATGGATCCGGCAAGACGACCTTGCTACGGATGTTCGCGGGTCTGGCCAGGCCGCAGGTTGGATCCATCACGATCGATGAGCGGTCCATGGCCAATATGCGTCAGCGCGATATCGCTCGCTGCATTGCTTTGGTAGAGCAACATGCGGAAACCACTGACCGAGTCAGCGTACGACAGGCGGTGGCGCTGGGCCGGACTCCCTTCCTCTCACCGTTGCGCCCATGGTCGGACCAGGACAATGCTATCGTTTCTCGCGTCCTTGATGATGTGGGCATGCAGCATCTGGCGGATCGTCTCTGGAACACGCTGTCTGGGGGGGAACGTCAGCGCGCTCATATTGCCCGCGCCTTGGCCCAGCAACCGAAGATACTGTTACTCGATGAACCCACTAACCACCTGGATATTCGTCACCAGTTATCCATCCTGCAGTTGGTCAAGCAACTACCGGTTACCGTGATCATCGCTTTGCACGACCTCAATCAAGCCATGGATTGTGACCGGGTTGGTGTGATGGGTAATGGGCGTCTGATCGATATCGGCCCGCCCAATCGGGTGCTGACAACTGAGAGATTGCGCCATACCTTCGGAGTGAATGCCGATATTCTTGATGATCCCATCAATGGCAGCCAGATCATGCGTTTTCGCAACGCGGTATAAGGCGAGAGACGCAGGCGCTATCGCCCCTTCCCAAATCTTACTATTCTTGATGAACGCAGTGACGCCAGACCAAGCTATCCAACTGTCGGCTGGACAGGCAGACAGTTGGGGGTCTTATATCTGGGCGCCTTAAAGCAAGCTGCCTGGCTCCGCTTCATAGGCCTCATGCAGCAAGCGAATAAATGGGGTGGCCTGCGCAATGTCATGCGGCCCTATGGCGGTTACGGCAATGCCTGGTGTCCATGAGTTCATCACTGCCGCACCGGATAAATCGGCAAGACGTCCGACGCTGATGTCTTCATGACGTTGGGGGATACCAAGCCGTTCCAGTTGCCGCTGAACGATGCTCATCATGGTGCCTCGCAACATATCCGCCTTTGGCCAGATAACGGTTTCACCGTCCCAGAAGACCAGGTTCCAAATGGTCGCCTCACTCAAGCGCCCATGGCGATCGGCAAATGCGGCATCGTCGAAGCCCTGGCGAATGGCCTGGTGCAGGTAATAGGTCTTGCCTGCCTCGCCAACATGCTTGATGGTGGCCAGAGGTCTTTCATGTTCCACGATACTCAGCCTCAGCGGCCCTTCAGGGCCATTGGATGGGGCGCTGGTACGAACGAGAACCGAGGGTTCTACATCCATGCTACCTGCGCTGAACTCGCCGTGGCGAGAAAAGACGGTCACGGTCAATGACAGGTCTTCTGGGCTCTCATCGATGGCTGCCTTGATACGAGACTGCAGCTGTTCGTCGGGTAGCGCCTTGCCAAAGAACTCGGTGGAGGCGTTGCGCAGACGCTCCAGGTGCAGGTCCAGCCCTTTGACCTTGCCACTTCGCACCTGCATCGCCGTAAAGTGGGCGAAACCTGAAAAGGCCAGGGGAACCAGTTCTGCCTGAGTGACGGGGCGGCCATCGAGCTGGGCTTGGTAGATGCTGGCTTCATTGGACATGGGGTTTGCTCCTGAGTGGATTCACATCAAAGAGCCGCTACCATAAACCCTGACAGCGCTGTCAGAGTCAAGGGGGTGAAATGAGACAATGAAAATAGGCGAACTATCAAAGCGCACCGGCGTGAGTGTTCGCATGCTGCGTTATTACGAGGCCGAAGGGCTGCTCAAGCCACAACGCACTACAAGCGGCTATCGTGATTATGATCCCGCAGAGATTCGCACTGTCGAACGGATCAGGCTGCTGGGCTCTGCAGGCATGACGCTGGCGACGATCCGCCAGTTCCTGCCGTGTGTGAGAGGCGACGGGCCCGTCTTTGAACCGTGTGACGAGCTGCGCAATACCTTGCACGAACAAATTCGCCTGGCCGACCAGAAAGCGCAAGAGCTGGCGCAAAGCCGGAAAGTTCTGGAGACATTTTTGTATGAAATAGGACATGAAATCGAGCAGGAGTAAATGGCTCGATCATGTGGCGTGAGAAAAACAAGCTTGTTGAAGCCCTTTTGGGAGCTGGTTCTTATAAGAAATCTTAAAAAAGGTCTTGAAAACAATTTATTTAAAACTGAAAAGATGGGTGGGACGGCGCATGAAAGTCAAACGTATCATGTCCAATATCGCGACATCAGATCTTGACAAAGCGAAGGCCTTTTACGGTGACATACTGGGTCTCGAGCTGATCATGGACCATGGTTGGTTCCAGACATATGGTTCAGATGCGACGATGAAAGCTCAAGTAAGCTTTGGAAACGAGGGCGGTTCAGGGACGCCAGTGCCTGACCTGTCGATCGAAGTCGACGACCTGGATACTGCACTGGCAAGGTTCATTAGTGCGGGTATTCCCATTGAATATGGGCCGGTAAGCGAGCCATGGGGAGTGCGACGGTTCTATGTTCGTGATCCCTTCGGAAAACTGGTCAATATTCTGCAGCATGAGGGTTGAAAAAATAAGCTCGGATGTTAGCTTGTCGTTGTTCGTGGTGCTGCCAAATGCGCATGAATTGCGCAGAGCAACGCACCAATGCCACAGCAGAAAAGTACTTCTCCAAGGTGCTGGATCTCGGAAGTCATCATCAGCCCGATACCTAGCATTAAATAATAGAGAAGACCAAGTACAGCGCCTGCTGTTCCTTTACGATCTGCATAATTCGCTAGTGCTGTTGCCAGGATATTGGGGATAGCAATGCCATAGGCCATCACGACCAGAACCATCGGCATGATGAATCTCCATGTCGATGCAATAGTCACTCCCATCGCGCCTATCAAGACCAGCAATGCTGCCAGCAACACCAGGAAGCTCGATGACCGCCCTGCCTTGAGCAGATAATGGTTCAACAGTGCTCCCAGGCCAACGCCACTGGCCATGGCCATGCCACTATAGCCAAACATTTCATTTGAAAGCCCCATTCTCTTGAAGTCGAAGGGAGCCAATTGATAGTAGGCAAAGAGGCATACATTGAATAACGCCACGAGCAGGGCTGTCCTCCAGATATCCTGGTCCTTGAGCATCATCATCAACGTCTGGGTAAGCGATACGCTGGCAATACGCGGGGGGCGAGTTTCTGGCAGCATGATAGTGGACCAGCCGAGCAACACTGCGGCGAGCATGGCCAGACAAGTAAACACACCCTGATAACCGGAATAATCTGTCAGTACGGCGCCACTGATCATGCCGAGAGCTGGACTGGCAGCCAGTGCCACCCCCATCAACGCAAAAATGCGGGCCAGTTTTTCGCCATGATAACTATCGCGAAGCATGGTTTGCGTACCCACTGAGCCTAGGGCTGCACCAAATGCCGCCAACATTCTTGCTATCAGCAGGCATTCAAAATTGGGGCTCAACAAGGCAACCAAAGAGGCTACGCCGTAGAGTGACAGCCCTGCCAGCATGGTGGGACGCCGCCCCCATTGATCGCATGAGCGCCCCCATGTCACCACCCCGAGTGCAAAGGCGAGAAAGTACAGCGATAGCGTTTGTCCCGCATGCTCCGCAGTGACGGAGAAGCCTCGGGCAATATCGGGTAATGCTGGACTATAGATGGTCTCGACGACCTGGGGGAACATCATCAGCGCTGTGGCCAATGGAAGCCCGGGAGGAAAGGGGCGTTGCATGATCTTTCATCGCCTGTAAGTGAATATGAGGCGATGGATCTTAGACATGCATCAAATGCTCTGTTACAACAATTATGACAATAAATGTTTGAGATCGGACAGATATGGCTTGGTTGCAGGCTGATGACGTTTTTTCACCTGATGTGTTGGGGCAACCTGTGGTGGGTATCGCAGCCGACCTGAGGCATCATGATTCAGGTGTCCATCAGCACCACATGGGGCAACTGCTGTTTGCCCAGCGTGGCTGTATTCGCATTACCCTGACGAACCAATTATGCATGCTGCCGCCGACGCGTGTTGCCTGGATTCCTCCTTCGGCACCCCATCGGGCTGAGATGATGGAGACGGTGGATTATCGATCCATTTACCTCGATACCAAACAGGTTGGGGGATTGCCGGAAAGTGTCCAGGTGCTCGAGGTGACGCCGTTGTTGAGGGCTATTCTGGAGCGTATTGCTCTATCGCGCTTCGATACCGACTGGCAAGGAGGGCCCGCTGCCCATCTTTTAGCGGTATGTCTGGATGAAATTCATGCAGCACGTCGGGAGCCTACGCTTTTGCCGTTACCGATGGATAGTCGTCTTGCCAGAATGTCGTTGCACGAATTACCGCCTCCTCTGGCGATACTTGCCACTCAGGTGGGAGCCAGTGAAAGGACCATTGGTAGGATATTTCGCCGCGAAACAGGACTTGGCTATCAGCAATGGCGTCAACAATGGCGCTTGATCAAGGCGATTGAGTTACTGGCAAGAGGAGCGCGCACGACGGGAGTGGCCAGTGTGCTTGGCTTCACCAGTGACAGCGCCTTCATCGCTTTCTTCCGCAAGATGACAGGGTTTTCTCCTCGGGCTTATCTAACTCGGCATGAAAGCTCGGAGTGATAGCATCAGTGGAGCAATGTTATGGCTCGGTGCAATCTGCCAAGGATGATCGTTGCCGCCGAGTAGTGAAGCAGGTGGTATTTGTGCTTTTCGATTCCGACAGTTATTCGATACTTGATGTCGACCACAAGAATAGGGAGCTTTCATGATGTTTTCCGGACTCAGTGCTTTTCCTTTGACACCGATGAATGAGAGCGGCATTGATGAGGCGGCGTTTGCCCGGCTGATCGATCGCCTGGTTGCTGCTGGGGTCGACTCCATCGGGGCGCTTGGATCGACGGGCAGCTATGCCTATCTCAATCGCGCTGAGCGGGAACAAGTGACACAGCTTGCAGTAGCACAGGCCGGCAAGGTGCCTGTGATCGTCGGTATTGGCGCTCTGCGTACCCGTGATGTGCTGGATGCGGCTGAGGATGCACAAAAAGCCGGGGCAAGCGGTGTATTGCTGGCGCCAATGTCGTATCAGAAGTTGTCTGAAGATGAAGTCTTCGGCCTGTTCGACAGCGTGACACGCCACCTGTCCGTGCCGTTATGTGTGTACGACAATCCGACGACCACACACTTTGAATTCAGTGACGAATTGCACGGTCGTATTGCCCAGCTACCGAATGTACGCTCGATCAAGATTCCCGGTGTGCCAGTGGAGCCCGAAGCAGCCAAGGCACGAGTCGATCGTCTTCGGGCACTGATCCCATCGCATGTGACCATTGGCGTCAGTGGTGATGTCCTGGCAGCAACGGGCCTGAACGCGGGCTGCGACGCATGGTACTCGGTCATCGGCGGGCTATTCCCTCGAACAGCTCTGGCGATTACCCGTGCCGCGCAGAGTGGCGATGTTCACCAGGCCATGCGCTTGTCCGAACGCTTGCAACCATTGTGGGAGCTGTTTGGCCAGTATGGTGGCAGTCTGCGTGTCATGGCCGCAGCAGCCGAGCTTCAGGGCCTGACCGAATCACCCTGTCTGCCGCTGCCTCTCAAGGCGCTGGATGGTCCTGGCAAACAGAAACTGGCAACGCTTCTCGAGGCACTGGAACTGACGTGATGTCATGGGGTTTCCGGCGCATGTCGGGACATACGCGTCAGCCATGCTTCCACGGCGGAAACGGCTTCTGATGTTGGGCGGTTGCGGGACTTGAGGATGTGATAGGACATTCCCTTGAGAACCGGCTCGGATACGACCCGCAACAGCCCCTGGTCGAGTTCCTCCTCTACCAGCAACAGGCTCAATAGTGCTACTCCGTGGCCCGCAACGGTGGCCTGAATCGCGTGGCTTTCCTCGGAATAACAGATGCCATGCTCCAGGCTTGCTGAGGCATATCCCGCGGCTTGTGCCCAGGCATCCCAGGTCAGATCTACCATCAGAGGACGATCCCAGTCGAAGTGGATCAAGGGCCACTGCGTGGCATCCTGGCCGAGTGTCGTCAGCAGAGAGGGGCAGGCAACCGGGGCAAAATGGTCCTCCATCAATAAGGTCGCTGCCAGACCTTCGAACGGACCATGCCCGTAGCGGATGGCCAGATCTGCTGTTGCCGAATTCAGATTGACCGGTGTGTTGGAAGCATGAACATGCAGGTCAATATCGGGATGTTCTGCCTGAAACGATGCCAGCCTTGGCACCAGCCACTTGCTCGCGAATGCCGGCGTCGTGGATAAAGTGACCGATGCTCGGCCGGCATTGCGCACTTGCTCGACACCTGCGGCAATGCTCTCCAGGCCGTTGCGTACAGCAGTGAATAACGTCAGTCCATTGGGCGTCAGCTCGACTTCCCGCACCTTGCGCAGAAACAAGGGGCTTTCGAAGTACTCCTCCAGATCACGAATACGGTGGCTGATGGCTGTCGGTGTGACAGCCAATTCCTCAGCCGCTTTCTTGAAGCTGCGTAAACGCGCGGCTGCCTCAAAAGCGCGAAGCGACGTCAGCGAAGGGAGGCGCATGCTCATATATGGGTGATCTCATGTCATCTATGTGCTGAGAATATATCGTTTGTTGCGTGTACTGGCTTCATCAAGACTTGCAGTTGATGAATATATATCACCTGAAAGGAGTTTGATGAACATGACCACACTATTGCACATCGATGCCAGCGCTCGCCCAGGAGGTTCTGACACTGCCGCCCATGGTTCGCATTCACGCCGACTGACTTCTCGCTTTGTCAGGCAGTGGACAACGCAGCACCCGGAAACACGAGTGATCTATCGAGATGTTGGCCTGGAGTCGCCGTCTCCCATTACGGGAAAGTGGATACATGCTGCCTTCACCCCTGCGCATGCCCGCGAAGACTGGATGCATGAGGAACTGCGTGCCAGCGATGTGCTGATCGATGAATTGCTTCAGGCCGATATCATTGTGGCAGGCGTGCCGATGTACAACTTTGGGCCTCCCGCGCAGTTCAAGGCATACATCGACAACATTGTACGTGTGGGGCGCACATTCGGATTCGACAGGAGCCGGGGAGGTGAGCCGTACTGGCCATTGCTGGCGGATGCCGGCAAGCGACTGGTGATTCTTTCATCGCGTGGTGACTACGGCTATCAGCCCGGTGGGCGTATCGCTCATCGCAACCATGTGGAGTCATCGGTACGCACGGCGTTTGCTTACATCGGCGTGACCGATGTGCATGAAGCGGCCATCGAGTACGACGAGTTTGCTGATCACCGCCTGGCCGCTTCGATCCAGCAAGGAGAGGCAGCCGTCGATGAGCTGGTGGCCAAGCTCGGTGACAAGCCGCTTGAAGGTGTTCAGCGCAGAGACCAGGAATGCCTGACTGGCTGAGAATACGCTCACCGCTGCTCACAGGTGCTTTTGCCTGAAGGTGCTTTTTATCTGGAGGTGCTTTTATCTAGAGGTGCTTTTATCTAGAGGTGCTTGCCTGGTCGGATTTCATGTACTATTGTTTGTTACATGAAAAAAGACAGCAGACTTTCCTCCGTTCTCCATGTGTTATTGCACATGGCACACAGCGGCCAGCCGCTCACCTCCGAGCAGTTGGCCGCTTTCCTGCGTACCAATGCCGTGGTGGTGCGGCGCTTGCTCGCCGGACTGCGTGAGCTGGGCTATGTCGACTCGGTTAAAGGGCACGGCGGTGGCTGGTCCATCACTTGTGACCTGAAGCAGGTCACGTTGCGCGATATCTATGATGCTGTGGGCACTCCTTCGGTATTTGCCATGGGCCACCGGGTCGAGGATCCACAATGTCTGGTGGAGCAGGCGGTGAACCAGGCACTCGATGAGGCCTTCCGTGATGCCGAAGCGTTGCTGATCGAACGCCTGGGTGATGTCACGCTGGCTGACCTGTCGGATGACTTCAGTCGGCGCTTTCGTATTCAGTCCAGGGCTTAGGCCTAGCTTCAGCCTTCAATGACAGCTTCCACTTCCACTTCAATTTCAACTCCAGTTTCCAACCCAGTCTCAAACCCAGGGAGTCACATCATGACCATTGAACGGCAGGCAAGGGATGCAGATGTCATCGTGATTGGCGGCAGTTATGCCGGCCAGTCGGCAGCCATGCAATTGGCCAGGGCACGCAAGCGAGTGGTGGTCATGGATGCCGGGTTACGCCGCAATCGCTTTGCCGCATCGTCCCATGGCCTGGTCGGTCAGGATGGACGTTCGCCTGATGCCATTGCCCTGGATGGGCGGCGCCAGGTGGAGGCATACCCCAATGTCGAGTGGTGGGAAGACTCGGCATTGCGGGCGCGCCATGGGAATCAGGGGTTTGAAGTGGAAAGCGCGTCGGGTCGGTGTTTTCAGGCTGCCACGCTGGTCATTGCAACCGGAGTGGTCGATGAATTGCCCGCTATAGAAGGGCTGGAACAACGTTGGGGGAAAAGCGTATTCCATTGTCCATATTGCCACGGATATGAGTTGGAGCAGGGGCGCATCGGTGTGATCGCCGTGGGCCCCATGTCCTTGCATCATGCCATGATGCTGCCGGATTGGGGGGATGTGACCCTGTTCACCAATCAGGCGTTGCAACCCGGTCCAGACGAGCACCAAGTGCTGATCGACAAGGGAGTGACCATTGAGCCGCAAGGCATCAAGCGCATTGTCGATACGGCCACGGTCGAGCTGCAGGATGGTAGACAGATCGCGCTCGATGGAATCTTTACCGTCAGCCGCACACGCATGGCGAGCCCGATTGCAGAACAGTTGGGATGTGTCATGGAAGAGGGGCCCATGGGGCCATATATCGTCACCGATGAAACCAAGGAAACCTCGGTACCCGGTGTGTTCGCGTGCGGTGATGCCGCGCGTATGGCAGGCAGCGTGTCCTTTGCTCTGGGAGATGGCGCCCAAGCGGGGATATCGGCACACCGTAAGCTCATCTTTGCGTGACATGCGGGTATTACACGGATGTATGCACGAATGACGTAGGTGACTTTCCCAGGACCCTGCGGAACATGCTGGAGAAGGCACTGGGGCTGTCATAACCGAGGTCCAGCGCCACCTGGGTGACCGGTGTACCGGACAACAGTCTGGGGAGTGCGGCCATCACGCAGGCCTGTTGCCGCCATGTGGCGAAAGACATTCCTGTCTGCTGGCGGAACAGCCGGCTGAAGGTACGCTGGCTCTTGTTCAGTTGGCGGGCCCAGTCCTCAGGACGGGTGCCAATGTGGGGTTGCTGCAGGAAGCTCTTGCACAGCCTGGCAAGGTGTTGCTCCCGGGGCAGAGGGGCAAACAGTGGCAATGTCTGTGCCAGGCGCAGCTCATGCAGAAGCAGTTGTGCCAGGGCTCCATCGCGTCCGTCTTCTTCATACTGCGCAGGCATGTTGGCAGATGCCAGCAGCAACTGATGCAGCAAGGGAGAAACGACCAGGACTTCGCAGTAGCTGGAAGGGCGTGGTGCTGCCTGCGGTTCTATGTACAGGCTACGCGTGCTGACACCGTGCATGCGTACCTGATGGCGCTTGCGTGCAGGAATCCAGACGCCGTTATAGGGCGGCACTACCCAGCTCCCATCATCGGTTTCGACTTCCATCAAGCCTGTCATGCCGTACAGGAACTGGGCGCGACGATGATCATGGGTATCGAGCAGCGTGCCGCGAGCGTAGTCGGTGCCGATGGCCACGATAGGGCGTGCGATGTGATCCACGCTGTGCAACGGGGTGTTGAGCATCGTCTTCTCCTGGCTGAAACAAGATGATTATTGTCCAGCCCTCGAGAGTCAGCCAGCACGGCACAAGCTATCGTCGATGGCACACATCAACGGATGGGAGCTTCGAGTGTATAGCGTGCTGTTGCTATGTGGAGGCATGGCGGGTGTCACCACGGTGCTGTTCGGGTTTGGCGGCGGCTTCGTCGTCGTTCCGCTGATGTATGCCATGCTGGTCATGAGTTATGGCGTAGACAGCGTAGTCGGCCAATCTGCGATGCATATTGCGGTGGCCACCTCCACGGCAGTGATGATTTTTGCTGCTCTGTTGTCGACCTGGCGGCACCAGCGGGCGGGAACACTGGCATGGCATCAAGTGAAGCCGCTGATCGGCTACATTGCCATCGGTGCTGTTGGTGGAGCGGCTGCGGCGCAGGCATTGAGTGGATCCTGGGTCCGCTGGGCTTTCGTTGTCTATCTGGCCGTCACGATCATGGACAGCATCCTGCGGCCCGGGTTCATGCAGGCAGAGACATCGCACATGCGTCCGATGGGGCGTTCGTTCACGGCTGCGGCAGGTACAGTCATCGGTGTCATTGCCGCGTTCCTGGGGGTGGGGGGCAGTGTGATGACGGTTCCTCTCATGCGCAGAAGGGGGGCGAGCATGACGGCGGCTACAGCCATGGCCAATCCGTTATCTTTGCCGATGGCCATCACCGCGACGACCACCTATGTGTTACTGGCCAGGCATGATGTCTCTCTGGGGCCTTGGCATGCAGGGTATGTCGATCTGAGAGCCTTCATGATGCTGGCGTTGGGATCATGGCTTGGCATTCAGCTTGCCTCAGCCTGGATCGGCCGTATTCCGGACCATGCTCACGCGAAGATCTATGTGTTGCTGCTGGTTCTGGCTCTGCTGGTCATGCTCGTGATCAGTTGATCCGTCCGCACTCCTCCAGCAAGCACTTTGCAAGTAAGCAAGTGCTTGCTGGTGGAGCCCGCTATTCATTCTCTAAGCGTGGATGGAAAACCCGGATGACAAGAGGCATGCCTATCATTCATCGCCATCGAAAAGTTCCGCCTTGGTATCGCGCATGGCACTTTCGCAGGCAGCATGCTGGGCAAGTTCCATGAGCAATTGCTGAGAGACAGCAAAGCCCTTGCCCAGGCAGGTATCGACCTCGCCTGATTCGATCTCGGGACAGACATTGAGATCTAGCGTCAGGGTGCGCTGCGCCCCATCAATACGTTCCGCAATATTGCGTAGATACCAAGCCAATCGGTATCTCCAGCCGGCTGATGCGTCCACACCTTCGGTGACGTTCAGGGTGCATTGCCACTCTGCCTTGTACACCTTCATAGCGAACCTCCTTGCTGGCTGTAGGGATGATTTAGCGCGTGTCGGTTGGCTGCTCCTTCGTGGGGTATGGATAGTGCAGGTATAGGTTACAGCATAAGTGTCCTTGGACAGGTTGCCACGCTGTTTATTGTTCTACCAGCGCGAATCTCCATGTCTTCACTGATGCGGAGCAAGACGTTAGTAAGTCCTCGCTGGGGGATGGAAAACGAGAGACACAACATTGGTTGATGTCGCTGTAGCCTGACGTATTGGCGCACCAGGCTGGTCTATGTTGTGCTGGACGTCATGACTTCGGACACCATGGTGGGCACATTGTTTCAAACGATGTCGCGTCCTTGTCGGTTTCATGCTGCTAGACTGGATGCGCGTTCTTGCATATTAACGCAGGGCGCAGCCAACCTTGCCTGGAGAATGCAGGTAAAAGTGGAAAGCCTCTCTATCCGGAGAGACTCAGGAAAAGGAAGAACAGGAGGGAATCATGCACAGCAATAGCTACACGTATCGTGGTGTCATGGCCATGTTGGCGCTGGCCTTGGCGAGTGGTGGACTGGCCTCATCGGCGATGGCACAGGATTCGATGGAACGACTGGCTGCGCCAGAAGGCGCCAAGGTGTATTTCATTTCACCTGCGGATGGCGATACCGTTTCCAGTTCGGTCACTGTACGCATGGGGCTGGAAGGTATGGGGGTGGCACCTTCCGGTGTCGAAATGGAAAATACTGGCCATCACCACGTGTTGATCGACACCCCCCTTGAATCACTGGATCTGGATGCTCCTCTGCCAGCCACCGACAATACCGTTCACTTCGGTGGTGGTCAGACAGAAACCACGCTGGAGCTTGAGCCGGGAGAGCATACTCTGCAGTTGTTGTTCAATGACTATCGCCATGTCAGCTTCGATCCGCCCGTCACATCGGATGTCATCACCATCCAGGTGGAGTGATATAGTCGCGACGGTTAGTACAGGCAATGCAGGAAGGTAAGGATGAAAGGGATTTCAATGTTTGGTGCCCTGCTGGGCATGGCACTTTTCTGCGTGGCCTGCACAGACCAGACTAAAAGAGCTGCGCCCTCGGAACTGGGGGCGCTGCCGGCCAGCTATCTGGGGCAGTTGCCCTGCGATGATTGCAAGGCGATTCGCTACGAACTATCCCTGTTCGATGACGATGAAGATTCCGATGCCCTCGGCGACGTTCCCAACGACGTTCCCAACGACGCTCTCAACTACGTTCTCAAACGGGTCTATCTGGGCCCGGGGGAGCTTCGACGTTTCCATGACCAGGGGCAATGGGCGGTGGAGCAGGACGGACTTCTGGTCATGGATGTCGATGGACAGAAGATGCGCTGGCAGATCGAACCGAATGGTGACTTGATCCTCATGAAAACGGAGGGCGATGATCCTGAGCCCGGCGCCAGGCTTTCTCGTCTGCCAGAGTATGTCGGTGAGCCGCTGGAGAATCGATACTGGCGCTTGATCGAGATCCAGGGAAAGGCAGTCTCGGTATCGGCAGGCCAGAGAGAACCCTATCTGGTGCTACGCTCTACTGACATGAGCCTGACAGGGTCAGGAGGGTGCCAATGGTTGTCAGGCAGCTATCAGCGTTCTGCCCAGGCCATCGAGATTTCCCCGCAATGGGGCAAAGTGGAAAGCGCCGATTGTCCTGCCCAGGCATCGACACAACAGCAGGCATTCATTGATGTGCTGCAACGGAGTGTCAGTTGGCGGGTTCTGGCTGATCGCTTGAACTTTCGGGATTCCCAGGGGGACGTGGTCGCACGTTTTGAGGTGGTTCATCTTTGACGCTGCCACTGACAATACGATCCCGGCCTTCTGCCTTGGCCTGGTAAAGCAAGCTATCGGCCTGGTTGACCAGAGCGTCAGGGGCCGTGCCGGGCGTGACATTGGTCAACCCCACGCTGATCGTGACGATGATCTGCTCGCCCTGGTGCCGTAGGGGTTGGGTTCTGAGACGCTCGCGGAAGCTTTCTATGACGGGCAACATTTCACGTTGTCCTGCACCGGGGAAGATCAACAGAAACTCCTCGCCTCCCCAGCGACACAGGGTGTCTGAACGGCGAAAGTGAGTCGTCAACATGTCCGCTATCTGTACCAGGCACTTGTCACCGACCCGATGACCATACTCGTCATTGATCAGCTTGAAGTGATCGACATCGATCAGTGCCAGACAGCAGGGCGATGGCGATCGGCGTTGCTGTTCCATGAGCTGGCGCAGATAGTCAGTGGCAAAACGACGATTGAACAGCCCCGTAAGCGCATCACGAGTGGCGATCTTGGTCAGGCTTCTTTCCTGTTTTTCAATCAGGTAGCTGATGATGATGACGAAGCACACCATCCCTGCCAGGGCCGCTGTGAGATTGATGGTCGCCATGGCGGGAGGTAGGCCGGGAGCGTCCTCAACTGGAGTGAATCCGTCAGGCAGGCGCTCCAGCAGAATGAACAGCAGCATGCCCAGCATTCCCAGTAATGCCGATTTCCAGCGGGTAATGGCCGGGCTGAGTGCTGCCAGGCAAGCCAGGGGTAACAGGTAATAATGAAACCCGGGCATGTTGCCCAGCACTATTGTGACAATGGCAGCATGGCCATATGCCTCAGTGGCAATCAGATAGATGGCAAGTCGATGGGCTCCCTTGTAGTTGGCAACCAGGGAAGCACACCACATGCTGACGCTCAGCACATTGAGCAGCGCAAGATAAGGATGCCCATAGACCCAGAACAGGGGAATGAAGGAAAGATGCGCCAGTGCGCCAAGGACAGCCGTCCACTGAACAAGCACTGATTTGCGATATTCCTGGGCGAGGACAACGTTGAGTTCAGGAACCGAGAATGGGGGCATAAAGCGTGATTCAGGCACCGTGCTGTGCAGGGACAAGTGTATAGTACTTTAGCAGAGAGCTGAATCAGTCAGTGTAGGGAGGAAGAAAGAAAAAAGAATAAGGCAAGTGTTCCGGCCCACTGCTACTAAACCGTATGAGACGAAGTGGGTGCCGGAACGATATGGACCAGCCATACGCTGATCAGAGGAATTACTGAGGCATCTCAGCGCTGTGGTAGACGTTCTGCACATCATCGAGTTCGTTGAGCATGTCCAGCAGTTTCTCGAACATCGGGATGTCATCGTCTGCCAGCGGTGTGGCGGCCTGAGGCAGGAACTGAATCTCATCAATCTCGAACTCCACATCACCGAAAGCGGCGCGCAGAGCCTCACGGGTCTTGGCGTAATCGGTCGGTGGAGCGAAGACGGTGATCAGGCCATTCTCGTTTTCGATATCCGTGACGTCGACTTCCGCTTCCATCAACGCTTCCAGGGCGGCTTCTTCATCGTCGCCGGGGAAGGCCAGGATCGCCAGGTGATCGAACATGTGGCTGACACTGCCGGGAGTGCCGATCTTGCTCTTGGTCTTGGTAAAGCAGGCGCGAACGTCGCCGAAGGTACGGTTGGGGTTATCGGTGAGGCATTCCACGATGACCATGATGTTGCCCGGACCGAAGCCTTCGTAACGAGCCGGTGAATAATCCTCGCCACCGGCACCGGAAGCCTTGTCCAGGGCTTTATCGATGACGTGGGAGGGCACCTGGTCCTTCTTGGCGCGATCGATCAGGCCGCGCAGTGCCAGGTTGCCGTTGGGGTCGGTACCCCCGGACTTGGCGCATACATAAATTTCACGCCCATACTTGCTGTAGACCTTGGTCTTGGCCGCAGCCGTCTTGGCCATGGATTCCTTGCGGTTTTGGAAGGCCCTGCCCATTGCGTTGTCCTGTAATGTGAAACACAAGATGGGATTTTACGAAACGCTGCCCCGGGCGAACAGCCCTAAATTCTCCAGACGCGTGTTCTGTCGAAAGGCATTGGTCGAACCATGAGGATGATGTCTACACTTCGTGGGGGAACCTTCGTGAGTGAACAATGGCGACCGAGGTCTGCGAAGTTTGCCATGGATCATCTTGATTATCAGAAAATGCTCTTGTCCCGCCATGCGCGCAGCGAACTTCCCTTTCCGGAGGGCGAATTCGACATGCGCGTCGCCCGCGTGCGCGAGGTCATGCAGCGTGAAGGATTGGATGCCTTGCTGGTGTCTTCCGCTGCTGACATCTTCTATCTGTGTGGATATCACACCTTCGAAGTCTCGGTGCATGCTGCGCTGGTGGTGACGGATACGCATACCTTGCTGCAGGTGGCATCCATCGAGACGGGCGCTGCCGTAGTGACGGCCAAGGTCGACGAACTGGTGAGCTATCGCTGGGAAGCGCCGGAAGAGGTGATCGGGCCGCTCGCGGATGCGCTCAGCGGTTGTCGCCAGGTCGGCTTCGATGGGCTGGGAAGTGGCCTGCGTGTTGGCGTGATACAGCGCTTGCAGGCGCGGCTGGGAAGTGAATGCTTTGTTGACCGAACTGCCGCAGTGATGGCTGAGCTGCGCCTGGTCAAGAGTCCACGGGAACTGGCTTGCCTGGAGCGCAGCGCTCGGATGACCGAAGCGGGCCTGACGTCTGCTCTCGATATGGTCGCGGAAGGCGTGCAGGACAATGAGGTGGCGGCGGAAGGTGCACGAGCCATGCTGGCCGCCGGCAGTGAGTTCTTCAGCCTTGGGCCCATTGTCACCGTGGGCGCGCGTAGTGGCCTCATCCATGTCAACCACAAGCGCCATGTCATTGCCCAGGGCGACGTCGTGTTTCTGGAATTTGGCGCAGTATGGCAGCGCTATACGGCTCCCTGCATGCGAACAGCGGTCATTGGTCAGCCAGACGATGAGATGAGCCGTGCGGCTGAGTTATGCCTTCGGCTGCAACAGCGGTTGTGCGATGCCATGCAGCCTGGTGCCAGCTTCGAGGAGGTTGCCCGGATGGCTGCGGAAGAGCTGGCGCCATGGCGGGAAACCCTGTTCCACTCGGGCGTGTTCGGCTATGCGGTCGGGGCCCAGTTTCCACCCAGTTGGGTAGAAGGTACAGGCTTTATCGCTCCCGGTCAGCAGCGACACCTGGCCAAGGACATGGTCTTCCATCTCCCGTTGTGCCTGCGTTCTCCTGGGCGCTGGGGGATAGGCCTGAGTCATACGGTACGTGTTACCGAACGGGGGGCCGTACCGATCACCAGCCACGATGGGCAATTGGTGATTCGGTAAAGTGCCCCCACCGAGCGCCATACAGAGCATCCATAGAAAGATCTTATCCCGCTAACAGAAAAATCCCGCTAACAGAAAAGGCTGGGCTACACTGTCGGGTTCCTGTTTCGGCATGGAGGCCCGATGCATGCTTCGTTTCTTCGAGAATCTGGTCAACCCTTATCCAGAGGAAGTGCCACGGACCCCGCCGGAGGGTCTGTGGCCCTTTGTGCTGTACTACTCACGGCCATTCCTTGGCCTGCTGTTGGCCATGTCGGTCGCGACGGCTCTTGTATCGGCAGCCGAAGTACTGTTTTTCCACTACATGGGGACGTTGGTCGATTGGTTGTCCACGGCTGATCGTGACACCTTTGTCGAACAGCATGCTCTCAAGCTGGTGGTCCTGAGTGTCCTGGTTCTGATCGGGGTGCCGGTGCTGGTGTTGATGCGTTCTTTGCTGACGCATCAAGGTGTCTTCGGCAACTACCCGATGCTGGGGCGGTGGCTGTCGCACCGTCTGATGCTGCGCCAGAGCTTGGCCTTCTTTCATGACGAGTTTGCTGGTCGCGTTTCCCAGAAGGTGATGCAGACCGCGTTGGCGCTGCGCGAAACTGTCACCAAACTTCTCGATATGCTGGTCTATGTGCTGGTCTATTTCACCGGCGCACTGCTGTTGCTGGGTAGTGCTGAGCCTTGGCTGATGGCGCCATTGGTGATCTGGCTGTTGGGCTATGGGGGATTGATGCGCCACTTCATTCCACGCCTGCGCAGGGTATCGATGGAGCAGGCCGATGCCCGGGCAGTAATGACAGGCCGCGTGGTAGATAGCTACAGCAACATCCAGACCATCAAGCTGTTTGCAGACGAGACGCTGGAGCAGAACTATGCACGGGAGTCCATGGATGTCTTCATGAGTACCGTGCATCGACAGATGCGTCTGGCCACGGGGCTGACCGTCACCTTGACGGTGCTCAATACGATGCTGCTCGTCAGCATGGCGGGACTGGCGGTACTTGCCTGGCATCAGCAATGGGTGTCTCCAGGAGTGACGGCCGTTGCCATTGCCCTGGTCATGCGGGTGCGTGCCATGTCCGACTGGATCCTGTGGGAAGTGGCCGGACTGTTCGAGAACATTGGTACCGTTCAGGATGGCATCAATACCCTGTCCCGCTCCCCTGAAGTCGTGGATGCTCTGGATGCGACACAGCTTGAGGTTAGTCGTGGCGCGATTCATTTCGAAAACCTGCATTTTGGTTATTCCCGTGGCCGTCGCCAGGGGGTACGCGTATTCGATGGTTTTGATCTCGACATCGCACCTGGCGAGAAAGTTGGCATCATCGGTCGTTCCGGGGCTGGCAAGTCGACGTTGGCGTCATTGTTGCTGCGTTTTCATGATCTGGAGAAAGGGCGTATCACGATCGATGGCCAGGATATCTCCCGGGTCACCCAGACATCGCTGCGCCACCAGATTGGCATGGTCACCCAGGATACCTCCTTGTTACACCGATCATTGCGGGACAACCTGCGCTATGGCTGCGAGAACGCCTCCGACGAGGATATCTGGCGGGCAGTGAGCCAGGCTCATGCCGGAGACTTCATTGAATCGCTGGTGGATCCTCATGGTCGCCGCGGCCTGGACGCACTGGTAGGCGAGCGTGGTGTCACACTGTCCGGTGGGCAACGGCAGCGTATCGCCATTGCTCGCGTGCTGCTCAAGAATGCGCCGATTCTGGTACTGGATGAGGCCACATCTGCCCTGGATTCTGAGGTGGAAGCAGCCATCCAGGAGCAGTTGTATACCTTGATGGAAGGCAAGACGGTGATTGCCATTGCGCATCGTCTTTCGACCATTGCCATGCTGGACCGCCTGGTGGTGATCGATGCCGGGCGCATTGTCGAAATGGGCGATCACGCCAGTCTTCTGGCCGCGGGTGGGCTCTATGCCTCCTTGTGGCGGCGCCAGTCTGGTGGTTTTTTAGGAATTGATGTGGAGGTTCCAGAGGAGGCTTGACCGAAGGCAGAAGATGCTTTTCGAGGTAAGCGTAAAATGCATCGACCTGAGTGCTGAGCGAGCTTGAGGGCCAAGGATTCGTTTGCCCAATGGATTCATTGCTCGGTGAGAAAGGCCAGCAGACGCAGGTGATGCATTTCGTTTTACCTATGAGGCATTGCAATGCCAGTCAGTACTTCATTCAGGCTTACCTCCGAAAAACGGCCCCTTGGGCGGCGTTGGTGGCCTGTGGTGTTGTACGCTACCTTCCTGCTGGTAATGGTCTGCAGTATCACCTGGTTACTACGCGAACAGTATGTTGCGGAGATTCAAGGTGCGCGGGGGCGTCTTCACGCCAAAAGCGATCTGGTCGTAGAGCTGGTAGAGCGCTCTTTTTCTACGACGGAACAAGTGCTGGTAGGGCTGTCCGATCTGTTTGATACCGCAGGGCAGCCGATAGTCATGAAACACTCGGACGAAGTCAGTGCCTTCCTGCGCAAGCGTGGCTCTGGTCTCGATTTCATCGATGAATTGTTTGTCATGGATACCGCTGGCAGGACTATTGCCACTTCTAGTTCTGGGGCCAGCGGTCCCCCTGAGCTATGGCAGGAGCAGTCTCCTCCTCGATTCCAGTCATCGACACACAGTGATGTGTTGATCACCCCTCTGTATTGGTCTGAACAGGCGCAAGATTATCGTATTCTGATGGCATTGCGCCTGCGTGATGCCAGTGGCGAGGTCCGCGCTCTGGCTGTGGCGCGTATCATGCCAATAAAGCTTGATGGAATGCTGAGCGATATCGATCTGCAGTCTGGAGAAAGCATTGCCATCATCGACTCCAATGGACGTCTAGTCACACGTAAGCCAGCTGCAAAGATTAGGCTCGGTAATGTGATCGCGGCGGCCAGCACGACAGATAGCTTCCAGGATGGGGAAGGCCCCTGGGAGTATTCCAGAGCATCGCGTGTGGATGGCAAGCACCGTCTCTATGTTGCGCATCGTACAGACTTTGTTCCTTTATTGGTGATATCGGGACAGGGAACCGAGGAGCTTCTTGCTGGCTGGACCCAGCGGTTATGGGCACTAGTGTTTGCCGGCCTGCTGTTGGCGTTGCTGGGGGGCTGGCTGATTCGCCACATTCTGGCCCTGTGGCAGGCAAAGGAAGCCTTGCGGTATGAAGTGATTGAACGCCAAAAGGCCCAGGAAGATGCCATGAGCCGAGAGGCTCGCCTGCGGGCACTGATTGGCTCGATGCAGGACATGCTCTTCGTGTTCGATACCGCAGGGCATTTCGTCTATATCCATGCCGGAGATGAAAGCATGCTTCTGACACCGAAGTCAGAGCTGCTTGGCATGAACATTCGCGAGGTCCTGCCAGCGGATGTTTCTGTGCAGATTGATGTTGCCCTCTCTGATGTCGAGTCTACTCGGGCTCCCCAACTTGTCGATTATTGCCTTGAGCTGGGAGACGAACTGCATTTTTTCAGCGCCCTGTTGAGTCCTCTGGTATACGAAGAGCATGGTGAGCTGCGCGGCGTTCTGGCAGTGGTGCGGGATGTGACCGAGGAACAGGCCCAGCAGGTGCAGTTGCGTATCGCTGCACTGGCCTTTGAAACCCATCTCGGGATGATGATCACTGATGTTCAAGGAAATATTCTCAAGGTCAACCATACCTTTACCAGAATCACTGGGTATATAGAGAGTGAGGTCGTGGGCAGGACTCCATCCATGCTCAGCTCAGAGCTGCATGAAGAGGAGGTTCACCAGCGGCTGTGGGGAGCGGTGCTGGAATATGGCAGTTGGCAGGGAGAGCTCTGGAGTCGGCGCAAGAATGGTGAAACCTACCCCCAGTGGCTGACCATCAGTGCGGTAAAGGATGAGTGTGGACAGTGCACACATTATGTAGGAACCCTGAGTGATATCAGCGAGAGCAAGGCGGCTGAACGAGAGATTCATCAGCTGGCTTTCTTCGATACCTTGACGGGCTTGCCCAATCGCCGCTTGATGCTGGAACGCATCGATAAGGCCCTTGCCAGTCACCGCCGCAATGAGGAACTTGGTGCCTTGATATTCCTCAACCTGGATGACTTCAAGCAGGTCAATGAAGCACTGGGCTACCAAGGTGGCGATGAATTACTGAAATGCATGGCACAGCGTCTGGAATCGGTTCTGCAGGAGGGTGACAGTCTGGCGCGTTTTGGCGGCGATGAGTTTGTCGTGTTGATTGGCGAGCTGGAGGCGAGTACGCAGGTGGAGTGTCGAGCGGCAGAATGCGTGGCTCGGACATTGCTGGATGTACTGGAACAACCCATTACCCTGGCGGGCCAGACGTTGACCGTCACCGCCAGCATCGGCATTACCTTGCTGCGTAATGATGTGACGGCAGATGAGTTGTTACGCCAGGCCGATATGGCGTTATTCCAGGCCAAGTCCCTGGGGCGCAACATGGCCTGTTTCTTCGATCTGGAGATGCAGGAGCGCATCCGGCAGCGGACTCAGCTGGAGAAGGATCTGGGCCAGGCACTGGGCAATGAAGAGCTCTTCCTGGTCTATCAATACCAGGTGGATGAATTCGGCAAGACTATCGGTGCTGAAGCTCTGCTACGCTGGCGCCATCCTCTGCGCGGGCTGGTGCCTCCCTCGGAGTTTATCCCTATCGCCGAGCAACAGCAGGTGATCCACCAGATTGGTCTATGGGTGATAGAAACGGCCTGTCAAACGCTGGTGGCCTGGTCGCAGAGCGACATGTGGACGACCCTCTCCCTATCGGTCAATGTCAGCCCGAAGCAGTTTCATGCACCTGATTTCGTGCAGCGGGTCGATGAAATCCTGCGGAGAACCAAAGCACCAGCGAACAAGCTCAAGCTCGAGGTGACGGAATCATTGTTCATGGATGACCATGAGGATATCCGTCAACGAATGATAGCGCTCAAGTCTCTGGGCGTGACCTTCGCTCTCGACGACTTTGGTACAGGCTATTCATCGTTTTCCTATCTCAAGCGTTTACCTCTGGACCAGCTAAAGATCGACCAGTCCTTCGTCCGCGACGTGCTGGACAACAGTACCAGTTCAGCCATTGTGGCAAGCACCATTGCCCTGGCGCATACTCTCGAACTCGATGTGATTGCAGAAGGTGTGGAGAACGAGGCTCAACGCGCCTGGTTGCTGGAAAATGGCTGCCATTGCTTTCAGGGTTACCTGTTCAGCATCCCCGCGCCTCTTGACCAGGGTCCAGAGACCTCCTGCGCATGATGATTCCCCGCCGACAAGAGGGTTTTCATGGTCGACAGCAATGCGACTGCCCCCATGGGCACTGTTCCAGCCAATACACCCAAACCGCCGTATTATGCAGTTATCTTCACTTCATTGCGTACCGAAGGCGATGATGGCTATGGCGAGATGGCCGAGCGCATGGTCGCGCTGGCCAGCCAGCAGCCAGGTTTCCTTGGTGTGGAGTCTGCTAGGGAGGGCGTGGGTATCACGGTATCCTACTGGCAGAGCCTGGAAGCCATTGCTGCCTGGAAGGCCAATCTTGAACACCGTGAAGCCCAGAAGCTCGGGCGTGAGCGCTGGTACAGCGCCTTTCGTGTCCGCATTTGCAAGGTCGAGCGGGAGTATGGCCTATAGGCGGCCTGCTTCATGTTCGCGTGCTGCGTCATGCCAGCAGGTGACGCAGCACGCCAGCGGAAACGATGCCGATGACCACTGTCGGCAGCAGGGAAAAGCGGGTGGCAGCCAGCAGGGTGATGGCTAGTGCTGCCAGGTCGGCTGGACGCTCGGAGACAAAGTAGGGCGCGATGACGGAAACCAGCACGCACCCTGGAGCGGCCTCCAGTACGGTGATGGCTCTTTGGCTGAGGGAGACACGGCGGATTACCAGGTACCCTGCAAGGCGAGTGAAATAGGTTACGCAGGCCATCAGCACGATGGTGAGCAGCACCGTGGTATCGATCAAATTAGTCTCGATCAGGTCAGTCTCGATCATGTTAGCCTCGGCCAGTTATTTCTCTTTTACCTGTTTTTCTTGCATCTCTTTCTCTTGCGCCGGTTTCTCTTCCAGGGGGTTCTCTTCCACCCACAGATACGCTGCGACAATGCCGGATAACGCGCCGGCAGCCACATACCATCCACCCGGTACCAGCAGATAGGTCAGCGCAGCGACAACCAGGCTGACCAGCCAGGGGCGAGCCTGGCGGAACCCCTTCCACATTCCACGCAGCAAGACCAGGAAAACGGCAGGAAAGGCCATGTCGAAGCCCAGCGACTCGATGTCGCCAATCATCGGCCCAAGCCCGGCGCCCAGTGCCGTGAACACGACCCAGGTAAGGTAGAGACCAGCAGACAGGCTGAGATAGTAAGGCAGGCTGAAGGGGATCATGTGGCCGGCCTCGGCACGCTTGCGTGCATGGGACAGGCCCATGGCCCAGCTTTCATCGCACATGAAGAACAGTGCAGCGAATGCCTTGCGTTTAGGTAAGTGGCGCAGCAGGGGAGCCAGTGTTGCGCCCATCAGCAGGTGACGGCTGTTGACCAGGAAGGTAATGGCCAGGATCAGGGCCAGATGCGGTGGCGATGTCCATAGCCCGATGGCAGCAAATTCCGAGCCACCAGCGAAGTTCAGCCCGGTCATCAGCGGCACTTCCACGATACTCAGGCCTTTCTGCGAGGCTTGTGCCCCCAGTACCAGCGCGAAGGGAATGAAGCCGATCATCACGGGCAGGGCGTCCATGAGACCACGCCTGATTTCCTTGCTCTCTCTGGATGAAGCGCCGAATGAAGACGTTTCAGAATCAATAGCTTGTGCATGCGTCGCATCGGAAGACATGAGCAGCTCCAACCAAAGTATAAAGAGCGGCTAATGTACGTCTTTTGGCGTGGCATGTGGTTGCTTTTGTTTTTCAATTGAAAGAAATATTGGTATTTAATGCCAAATATACTTGCTGAGGAGATCATTCGTGCCAATCAAGCTGGATCGCATCGATCGGCGTATCCTGAATGCACTTCAGGAAGATGGAAGGCTGCAGAATGTGGAACTGGCCAAGAGGGTTGGACTTTCCCCTTCACCTTGCCTGCGGCGAGTGAGACGGTTGGAGGATGCCGGCGTTATAGAAGGCTATGTGGCGCTGTTGGATGCGGCCCAGATAGGAGCTGGCCTGACGGTATTTGCCAGAGTGTGGCTGGGCGCCCAGGACGAGGGCACCGTCAATCGTTTCATTGCGGCAGTGCAGGGCATGCCTGAAGTGATGGAATGTCATCTGATGGCAGGGGATTGCGATTTCCAGTTGCGCATTGCCGTGGCCGATCTGGAAGCCTACCGCCAGTTTCAGGTCAAGCACCTGTCGAACATTCCTGGGGTACACAGCATCAAGACAGATATCCCGATGCAGAAGGTCAAGCACACCCTGAAGATCGAGCTTTGAATTGGCGCAGCGGTGAAAGACCCAGTGAACCAAAGACCCGGTAAACCAAAGAGCCAACGAACCAGAGAACCTCGCCGAGAACGTGTCTCGGCGAGAGAGTATCGTTCTTCTTAGCTCCTAGCCCTCAGCTTGCCGCTCGTAGCCCGTAGCCCGTAGCTCGCAGCTCGCAGCTCGTAGCCCCTAGCCCGCAGCCCGCAGCTCGCAGCCCGCAGCCCGCAGCCCGTAGCTCGTAGCCCGTAGCCCGTAGCCCGCAGCCCGCAGCCCGCAGCTCGCAGCCCGCAGCTCGCAGCTCGCAGCCCGTAGCTCGTAGCCCGCAGCTCGTAGCTCGTAGCTCGCAGCTCGCAGCTCTGAGCTCGCAGCCCGCAGCTCGCAGCTCGCAGCCCGCAGCTCGCAGCTCGCAGCCCGCAGCTCGCAGCTCGCAGCCCGTAGCTCGTAGCTCGTAGCTATTACAGCCTATTCTCAAGCTCGGGCAGTGCCTCGAACAGGTCCGCGACCAGGCCGTAGTCAGCCACCGAGAAGATCGGCGCTTCTTCATCCTTGTTGATCGCCACGATGACCTTGGAATCCTTCATCCCGGCCAGGTGCTGGATGGCGCCGCTGATACCCACGGCGATGTACAGCTCCGGCGCCACGATCTTGCCGGTCTGACCGACCTGCATGTCGTTGGGCACGAAGCCGGCATCCACCGCCGCGCGAGAGGCGCCGATGGCAGCGCCCAGCTTGTCAGCAATTCCATCAAGCAGTTTGAAGTTATCGCCGCTGCCCATTCCACGCCCACCCGAGATGACCACTTTGGCGGCACCCAGCTCTGGACGATCACTCTGCGCCAGCTCTTCACCAACGAAGCGGGACTGGGGGTTGGCGACCCTGATGTTGTCGATCGAGCTGTCCGCAGCTTCGACGCTCGCGGAACCACTCTGATCCACGGCATCGAAGGCCGTGGGACGCACGGTAATGACCTTGAGCGCATCACTGCTCTGCACCGTGGCAATGGCATTGCCGGCGTAGATCGGACGCTGGAAGGTATCGGCGCTGACGACCGCAATGATCTCGGAAATCTGCGCCACATCCTTCAGTGCCGCCAGGCGCGGCAGCACGTTCTTGCCCGTGGTGGAAGCCGCCGCCAGCACATGGCTGTAGTCACCGGCCAGCGCCGTGAGCAGATCCGCCAGGGGCTCGGCCAGTTGATGCGCATACACGGCATTGTCGGCCACGCGCACCCTGCTTACGCCTTCCAGCTTGGCTGCCGCCTGCGCAATGGCGGCGACATTCTCACCCGCTGTGCTGTTTCCCACGACGAGAACATCGATATCACCACCTATCGCGTTGTTGATAAGTGTGGCCGCAGCCACTACATGAGCTGTCGCATCAGCCAGTTGGCCATCGTGATGTTCGGCAAGGACCAGAATACTCATGCTATCTCCCCTTAAATCACTTTGGCTTCGTTCTTGAGCTTATCGACCAGCTCATCCACGGAACCCACCTTGATGCCGGCCTGGCGTTCCGCCGGCGGCTCGACCTTGACCAGCGTCAGGCGCGAGGCGACATCCACACCCAGATCCGCCGGCGTCTTGACCTCCAGCGGCTTCTTCTTGGCCTTCATGATGTCCGGCAGCTTGGCGTAGCGCGGCTCGTTGAGCCGCAGGTCGGTCGTGACCACCGCCGGCAGACTGAGCGACAGGGTCTGCAGGCCGCCATCGACTTCCCGGGTGACCTTGAGCTGGTCGCCTTCAACGACCACTTGCGAGGCAAAGGTGGCCTGGGGCATACCGCTCAACGCCGCGAGCATCTGCCCGACCTGGTTGTTGTCGGAGTCGATGGCCTGCTTGCCCAGGATCACCAGGCCCGGCTGTTCAGCCTCGACCACCTTGGCCAGGGCCTTGGCCGCGGCGAGGGACTCTACCGTCGCGTCGGTTTCCACGTGCACGGCTCGGTCGACGCCCAGCGCCAGAGCGGTGCGCAGCTGTTCCTGAGCGGCCTTGGGACCGACGGTCACCGCCACGATTTCGCTGGCCACGCCTTTTTCCTTGAGGCGAACCGCTTCTTCCACGGCGATCTCACAGAAGGGGTTCATGGCCATCTTGACGTTGGTGAGATCGACGTCGGAATGATCCGGCTTGACCCGGATCTTGACGTTGTAATCGATGACGCGTTTGACCGCGACGAGGATTTTCATATCAGGCTCCATTTTTGTTCGCATGTTTGATGGGCGTGTTTGACGGGCTGCTTGTTAGATGGACTGCTTGTTAGACGGACTGCTTGTTAGACGGACTGCTTGTTAGACGGACAGATTGTTTGACAGACAGTTTGGCCCGGGGCATTGGAGTAGATCGTCGGGTTGTCGAGAAAGGACGATTGTTCTCACTCTCCAGCACGTGCCAGCAGCGTTCTGGCGCGAATAATGACCGGCTCATCGACCATCTGGCCATCAAGCTGGAAGGCGCCGTCATGGTGTTGGGCTGCATCCAGTACCTTGCGTGCCCAGGCCAGGGATTCGCCGCTGGGAGTGAAGGCCTTGTGGATCGCGGGTATCTGCTTTGGGTGAATGCTGAGCATGCCGGAAAACCCCATTTCGGCGGCCCTCTGCGCAGCCTGCTCCACTTTGGCGGTATCGTGGATATGAGGCGCGACACTTTCCACTGGAGACGGCAATCTGGCGGAACGAGAACAGACAATCAGTTGATAGCGGCACTGGTCGAGGATAATCGCCGCGCCGGGGCTTCCTGGCTCCAGGTTGAGATCTGTCGCCAGGTCCAGAGCACCAAAGGTGAGCCTTTCTATGCCACTGGTAAAGGCCAGGCTGGTCATTGATACCAGCCCCCTGGCGGTTTCGATGATGGGCCAGACCGGCTTGCGGCAGGTGGCGACCAGTTCGATCTGTTTGCAGGTCTCGGCCTTGGGTAGCATGATGCCGCAGACATTGGAGAACTTTGCGCATACCGCCAGGTCCTTCCTGATGTCCTGCGCTGTCGAGTTGATGCGCACCAGTACCCGGGCTTCAGGGGTAGCCTGGAGGAATTCGTCCAGATGGTGGCGGGCCAGGTCTTTCTCATGCGATGCGACAGCGTCTTCGAGATCAACAATGACCGTATCGGCGTCACTGTTCAGCGCTTTGACGATCCGCTCCGGCCGAGTCGCCGGGACGAACAGGAAAGAGCGTTGCAGGGGCGAATTCATGGTAGCTCTCCGTGTGATTCAAATGACGCCCTTGGCGGCAAGGCGGTAAATGCTGTCGTCACTGAAGCCCAGTTCCAGCA
Source organism: Halomonas binhaiensis (assembly GCF_008329985.2). Taxonomy (NCBI): domain Bacteria; kingdom Pseudomonadati; phylum Pseudomonadota; class Gammaproteobacteria; order Oceanospirillales; family Halomonadaceae; genus Halomonas; species Halomonas binhaiensis. The sequence continues at coordinate 3,789,668 of NZ_CP038437.2, read as the reverse complement.
GCAGGTCGACACTGTGCTGACCAAGATCAGGCACCTCGTCCATGCGAGGCATGAAGGCATTGCTGCGTCCTGGCGGCAGGAGTGCCGGCAGCGGGCCGGCAGGAGAGGAAATCTGTGTCCAACGCTGGCGCGCCATGAGTTGTGGATGCTGCCAGACGTCATGCATGTCATTGACATGGGCATTGGCGATATTGGCATCTTCCAGTCTGGCGATGACCTCATCGGCGCTGAGTTCCTGAAAGGCATGACAGATCAACTCACGTAGTTTCTGGCGATGGGCAGAACGCTGGGAATTGCTGGAGAAACGCGGGTCGCTGGCAAGTACAGAATCCTGCAGGACAACGTCGCAGAAGGTTTGCCACTCGCGTTCATTCTGCAGGCCGAGCATGACAGTATTCCCATCACCGGCAGGGAAGGGGCCATAGGGATAGATGGTGGCATGGGCAGCACCGGCACGTGCCGGCGGTGTGGCACCTTTATAGGCGTAGTAAAGTGGGTAGCCCATCCACTCGACCAGGCATTCGAGCATCGAGACATCGATATGACTGCCCTTGCCTGTGCGCTCGCGTAGCAGAAGTGCCGATAGCACATTGGAGTAGGCATACATGCCTGCGGCAATGTCGGCAATGGAACAGCCCGCCTTTGCCATTCCGTCCTCTTCCGGGCTTCCGGTCGTCGAGAGAAAACCTGCTTCGCTCTGAATCAACAAGTCATAGGCTTTCTTGTCGCGGTAAGGACCGTCATCGCCATAGCCGGAAATGTCGCAGACGATCAGCTGCGGGAAACGCTCATGCAGGCTGTCGAAAGATAGGCCGAGTCGAGCGGCTGCGCCTGGAGCAAGGTTCTGGACCAGAACATCCGCCTCGGAGAGAAGGCGTTCCATGATATCGCTGGATTCTTCGGCCTTCACGTCGAGGGTCAGGCTCTCCTTGGAGCGGTTGGTCCATACAAAATGAGATGCCAGGCCGGAGACCCTTTCGTCATAGCTGCGGGCGAAGTCACCGACCTTGGGCCGTTCCACCTTGATCACTCGCGCACCAAGGTCCGCCAGTTGACGTGTACAGAACGGGGCAGCGATGGCGTGCTCAAGACTGACGACAGTGATGCCATCGAGAGGCCGGGGGGAAGTGGTGGTATCGTGCATGAGTACTCCTTTCTGCCCGCAGCCAGCAGGATGCCCACTGCGGGAGTCTCGTTTGCAGACAGGCCCTAGAACGAGCGAGGAAGGTCGAGCAAGTGCTCGGCAACATAGGAGAGAATCAGGTTGGTCGAAATCGGGGCTACCTGATACAGACGTGTCTCGCGGAACTTGCGTTCGACGTCGTATTCACAGGCAAACCCGAACCCACCGTGGGTCTGAAGGCACACGTTGGCGGCTTTCCATGAGGCTTCCGCGGCCAGGTATTTGGCCATGTTGGCACTGGCACCGGCATTCTGGCCGCTGTCGTACTCATGACAGGCTCTCCAGCGCATCAGGTCGGCGGCCTCGACGTCAATATGGGCCTGGGCGATGGGGAATTGAACGCCCTGGTTCATGCCGATGGGCCGGCCGAATACTTCGCGATCTCTTGCATAGCGGGTGGCCTTGTCGATGAACCAGCGCCCATCGCCGATGCATTCGGCGGCAATCAAGGTACGTTCCGCATTGAGGCCATCCAAAATGTAGCGAAACCCCATGCCTTCTTCTCCGATCAGGCTATCCGCGGGAATTTCCAGATTGTCGAAGAACAGTTCATTGGTCTCGTGGTTGACCATGTTGGGGATAGGCTGAACGCTCAGGCCATTGCCAATGGCCTGATGGAGATCTACCAGGAAAATCGACATTCCCAAGGACTTGCGCTGTACCTGGTCGATGGGAGTGGTGCGTGCCAGCAGGATCATCAGGTCGGAATGCTGGATACGTGAGATCCACACCTTCTGGCCGTTGATGACGTACTTGTCTCCCCGGCGCACGGCAGTGGTCTTGATCTTGGTGGTATCCGTGCCTGTGGTGGGCTCGGTCACGCCCATGGACTGCAAGCGCAATTCACCAGCGGCAATCCTGGGTAGGTACTGGCGCTTTTGTTCTTCACTGCCATGCCGCAGCAGGGTGAACATGTTGTACATCTGGCCGTGAACGGTGCCGGAGTTGCCGCCACAGCGGTTGACCTCCTCGAGAATGACCGAGGCTTCGGTCAACCCAAGGCCTGATCCGCCGTATTCTTCTGGAATCATTGCGGCAAGCCATCCAGCCTCGGTCAGGGCATTGACGAATGCTTCAGGAAAGCCTTTTTCCTCGTCGACCTGGCGCCAGTAGGCATCATCGAAATTGGCACAGAGGCAACGGACTCCGTCACGGATGGCCTCGATAGATTCAGGGTCACGGATAAACATTAGCGTTGCTCCTGGTATTGTATTTCTGCCTGATGTGCCGGGCCGTCATCATTGAATGCCCAGAGTGAAAACTGCTGATCCGTACGCTCGACGCCCCCTATATGGAAACCTGTATTGGCAAACAGCGGCCTGAGCCCCCGATAGGAGAAATAGCGCGGGATCTTGTCGGGATGGCGCCGCGTGAAGCTGCGCAGAAGCAGTGTCGCAATCATGGGGCCGTGAACGACGAGGCCAGGATAGCCTTCACGCTCTGTGACATAGGGCTGGTCGTAATGAATCCGGTGTCCATTGAATGTCACCGCGGAGTAGCGGAACAGCATGACCGGAGAGGGCTGGATGTTGTCCTGCCAGCTAGTTGATGGGACTGGTAGGGTGCTTCTAAGTTTGGGTGGACTGGGTTCGCGATAGACAATGTCCTGCTCTTCTCGAATACACAGTATGTCGTTCTGCACATAGGTGTGCTCTACCGTAACGAAGAGCAGATCGCCGTTCCTTCCTTGCTTTTCTTGAACATTGGTAATAGTCGAGCGGCGCTCGGCAGGAGCATCCACGCGCAAGGGTTCGAGGAAATTGACGCGTCCGCCTGCCCACATGCGGTTGCGTCCTTCTATGGGAGGCAGGAACAGTCCCCGGGCAGGATGGCCATCGTCGCCCAACTGGGATTCAACAACCGGTTCCTGAAAGAAAGCCCAGTGCCAGAGATGGGGTAAAGCCTCTCCCGGTCGGGGCGACTCTTCACAAAATGTTGTAGCAATTCTGTACACGAGAGTTGACGCAATAACGTCTCTGCTGACCTCCTGATTTCCTACCCAACTGTCGATTTTCATATGGCCCATCCTGTTCGCTTGTGCTTTTCGACAAGCTCAGGATGCGCAACTCATGTGCTGGAGAGAATTTGTAAATCAATAAGCGGGTGTTCTGGAATTCCTAACGCCATCCTCTCTGTACCGCGAACGAGATATATATAGGTATATGATTATATTTTATTTTCATCTAATCAGGATGATAAGAAATATATGTTATTCGACAAAAGTCTATTAAGTGTTTCCGAAAGGGGGTGTTGAGAAATCCAACTTCATCTCAGGGGATAGGTGTTGCAGGCTCAATTCGCGCGCTGGGCTTCGCAGACAGCAAGTTGCAAACAAAAAGCATCTTTAGTGTCTCGAAAAACACAATAATCAGAGGTCGATCATGAACAAGATTACGCTTGCTCTCTCCACGTCTCTTCTTCTTTTCTTTTCAGCATTTGCTGTCGGCGATGACCGCTCGGACTGGCCATCCAGCATGACCGTAGGGACTTCCAGTCAAGGCGGTACCTATTACATCTATGGCTCCGGGTGGGCCAATCTGATCAATCAGAAGCTGGGTACCAATATCGGTGCCGAAATCACCGGGGGGCCAGTACAGAATGTCAGCATGGTTCAACTGGGTGAACATGACTTCGGCCTGGTGACGATGGGGCCGGCACTGGAAGCCATCGAAGGCAAGAGTCCTATCCTTCCTGGCGTCAAGCATGACAAGGTTCGCGCACTATTTCCCATGTATCAGACCATCTTTCATATCAGCACCATGAAGGATTCCGCAATTTCCGGCGTGGATGCCCTGGAAGGCAAGCGTGCTGGCGTTGGTTCTGCCGGCGGCACCAATAGTGTCTATTGGCCGCGGTTCTTTGACCTGTTGGGCTACGATATCACCACTCTTGAGGGTGGTTCCGGTGACCAGGCGGGTCAGATGCAGGATGGCCTGCTGGATGCCTTTGCTTTCGGTGCCGGGCTGCCTGTGTCATCTGTCAGTCAGTTGGAAGCCCAGTCAGAGATCAATGTCTTCAGCTTTCCAAAGGATGATATCGACAAGATCGTAAAAGAATATTCCGAGATTTCCCGCTCTGTTGTCCCCGCAGGTACTTACCGGGCCGTCACGGAAGATATCCCCACGGTATCCATCTGGAACTTCGTCGTGGTCAATGCCGATATGCCGGAATCGCTGGCCTACGAAGTGGTCAAGGCTGTGATGGAAAACCATGAAGCCATGCTCAAGGTGCATCGCTCGGCTGCCGAGACGATTCCCGAGAACGTCATCTATAACACACAGATTCCTTTCCACCCCGGTGCAGTGAGGTGGTTCGAGGAGAACGGTTACGACATTCCGGATGAGCTCAAGGGATGATTCATGCTCACTGCAGGATTTCCTCCTGGGTATGTGATTACCCCTGGAAATCCTGCAGTCATTTCATTGATTGCCCATTGCCCATAGCGTGTCGGGATGAGAAAGGGGTGTCGAGATGAGAAAGGGGTGTCGTGATGAGTAGCCAGAATGAGATGCCGGCAAGGGAGGCCGGGCAGGAAAGCCTTGATGTTCTCGACACTGCAGTTGTCGATGAAGTCAGGCCCGCAGGGAATGAACGTATCCTTGGAAGAACGCCAGCTGCCATTGTCTTCGTGGTCTGTGTGGCTTATATCGCCTTTCATCTATATGCACTGAACATCCAGCCCGTCGAGACCTGGGTGTATCGCATCCTGCACATTGCAGCAGGCCTGCTGGTCGGTTTCCTGTTGCTGGGATCTTCGCACCATTTCGCAGCAGTGGGAGACGCGCCACCTTGGGCAAGAGGGCTCGGCATTGTGGCGCTGGTGCTGTCGCTGGGTGTGTTGCTGATGGTAGCGGTTGTGAGGCTGCAACCGCATTACGCTGCACTGGATGGTACCGCCATGCTGGCACGCCATTACCTCGGTGGCATGGCACTGCTGGCCTTGCTGGTGTCACTGAGTACCAGCTACTGCTATAGAGGCCCCCGAGCCAGCCTGAACCATGCTGACGTGTCATTGGGCATTCTGGCATTGGCCGTGGCGGCCTACATCATTCCTGGCCTCAGTTCCTGGCGAATGGTTGCCGGAACGCCGCTGATCGGGGGGATTGATGCCTGGATGGCCGCACTAGGCATCGGGCTGATCCTGGAGTTGACGCGTCGCGTGGCGGGCATGGCATTGGTGGTGATCACGGGAGTGTTCATTGCTTATGCCTTCGCTGGCCCCTGGCTGCCAGGTATTCTGGAGCACAATGGCTATGGTGCGAAAAAGCTTTTCACCTACCTGTATACCGACAACGGTGTACTGGGCCCGACCATTGCCGTGTCCTCCACCTACATCGTGCTTTTCATTACTTTCGCCGCCTTCCTGCAGAAGTCTCGTGTTGGCGAGTACTTCGTCAACTTCGCTTTCTCGGTAGCAGGACGCTCAAGAGGTGGACCCGCCAAGGTCGCGGTATTTGCTTCCGGCCTGATGGGCATGATCAATGGCACGTCGGCAGGCAATGTCGTATCGACAGGCAGCCTGACCATTCCCTTGATGCGGCGGGTCGGCTATTCCCCGAGGAGTGCGGGTTCGATTGAAGCAGCCGCTTCGACGGGCGGACAGATTGCGCCTCCCATCATGGGGGCGGGTGCCTTCATCATGGCGGAAGTGACCGGTATTCCTTATACCGAGATTGCCTTTGCAGCGATCATTCCTGCCGCGCTTTATTTTCTGTCCATCTATTTCATGGTGGACCTGGAAGCCCGGCGCAAAGGAATGCATGGCCTGAGTCGTGACGAGCTTCCCCGGCTTGCGCCGATGCTCCGGCAGGCCTATCTGTTCCTGCCAGTGGTGATCCTGATCACCACGCTGTTCATGGGCTACTCGGTGATTCGTGCCGGCACACTGGCGATGGTATCAGCGGCCGTGGTGTCCTGGCTGACGCCTTATCGCATGGGACCCAGAGCCATCCTGGCCGCCTTGGCGCTGTCAGCTCGCATGGTGGTTCCCCTGGTGGCTGTCTGTGCCTGTGCCGGGATCGTTGTCGGCGTCATTTCCATGACAGGGGTGGGGGCACGCTTTGCTTCCTTGCTGCTGCAAATTGCCGATAGCAGCCAGTTCCTGGCACTGCTGTTTGCCATGCTGATCAGTATTCTGCTGGGAATGGGCATGCCCACCACGGCGGCCTATGCGGTTTCTGCCTCCGTCATTGCCCCCGGATTGCAGGAAATCGGCATTTCACCGCTGGTGGCGCATTTCTTTGTTTTCTATTACGCGGTGATTTCGGCCATCACACCTCCGGTGGCCCTGGCGTCCTATGCAGCAGCAGCGATTTCTGGCTCCGATCCGCTCAAGACTTCCATGACATCCTTCAAGTTCGGCCTGGCGGCCTTCGTGGTGCCATTCCTGTTCTTCTACAGCCCGGCGATTCTGATGCAGGGTAGTTGGCTGGAAGTTTCCCGCGTGCTGGTCACAGGAGCCCTGGGCATTTACTTGCTGGCAGCGGCCGTACAGGGCTGGCTGCTAGGGGCGCTGAATACCCCCGTGAGAATCGTGGCGCTGGTGGCGGGTTTGTCGATGATGGCAGGCGGATGGCAGACCGACCTGGGCGGAGTGTTCCTGGCGGTAGTGGTGATTGTCTGGCAGTACCAGCGCCGGCGCGGTGATGCGAACGCTGAGATGAAAAGCTGTTCGCAGCGTCTTGCCGACTAACTAGAGGGAACGCCATGGCAGTCTATATGTTCGAGGGTATCCGGCCATCCATATCGCCAGCGGCTTTTGTGCATCCCATGGCGGTGGTGATCGGCCATGTCGAAATAGGAGATGGCTGCTATGTGGGCCCAGGAGCCAGCTTGCGCGGTGACTTCGGCGCCATCATCATGGAGCCGGAATCCAACCTGCAGGACAACTGCGTGGTGCATGGCACGGAAGGATCGCTGACACGTATCCGGCACAGGGGGCATATCGGCCATGGTGCTGTGGTGCATGGCTGTGACATTGGCGAGGATGTCCTGGTTGGCATGAATGCGGTCGTCATGGATGGCAGTGTGATTGGCGCATCATCGATCATTGGGGCTTGCGCCATGGTCAAGGCCGGGTTCTGCTGTGAAGCGGCTTCATTGCTGCTTGGCTCTCCCGCCAAGGTGGTCCGCCAGCTTGACGAGCGTGATATACAACGCAAGCATCAGGCAACACAGCGCTATGTCGAACTGGCCAGGCGCTGTCTGGACCAGTTGCAGGAATGCTGATTGCACAGGTTTGTGGTCATGGACTTACTGCAGGAGGAGGCTGATGCACTTCGACCTAGCCGATATTCGCTTGTTCATTCATGTGGCAGAGGCCTCCAGCCTGACCGGAGGCGCACGTCGGGCAAACCTTTCCACGGCGGCAGCCAGTACGCGTATCAAGGCCTTTGAAGGCCAGCTTGGCAGCCGCCTGTTCTATCGCGGTAGCCAGGGGGTGGAGCTGACGCCGGCAGGGGAGAGACTGCTGAACCATGCTCGGGCGATCATGCGCCAGGTCGAGTATGTGAAGAGTGATTTTTCCGAATACGCCAACAGCGAAGCAGGGCATATACGGATCTTCGCCAATACCACCGCGGTGACGGAATTCATGCCTGAAGTCCTGGCGGAGTTCCTCAGTGATCGCCCGGGTATCACCATCGATCTTCAGGAACGGCTGACCAATGACATCTTCCGTGGGGTGTTGGATGGTGCGGCCGACCTAGGTGTGACATCGGGCGATATCAAGATCCATGGGTTGGAAATCATTCCGTTCAGCATGGATCGCCTGGTGGTCGTGGTGCCTTCCGGTCACCCTCTGGTGAAAGAAGACATCATCGCCTTCAAGGATACCCTTGGCTTTCCCTATGTTGGCCTGCATGAAGGCAGCACGTTATTGCAGTTCCTCAAGGCGCAGGTCAATGAGATCGGTGAGACGCTGCCGTTGCGTATCCAGGTCTATGGCTTCGAGCCTGCATGCCGCATGATCGAGGCTGGCGTTGGTATTGGCATCCTGCCGGAATCCAGCGCCATGCGTTACCAGAAGACCATGCAGGTGCAGACGGTACAGCTGGAAGATGACTGGGCACAGCGGGAGCGCGCAGTGGTGGTACGTGAGCTGGCATCATTGCCGGAGTCCGCCAGGGCCTTGATCAGTGCCATTCGGCGCTATCACCACTATCCCGAGCAGTGATCGCTCACTCGCTTTTTCATTCGGCAAACATGTCGAAGATCAGACCACGCAGCCAGCGGTTGCCGGCATCCTGATGGAAGCGCCGATGCCAGAACAGGTTGATGGTGATCTCGGGCAGATCCAACGGGTGGTCAAATGCGCACAGGCCGAATATTTCGCCTGTTGCCTCGAACAGCTTGCTGGTCACGGTTACCACCATGTCGGTATCACGGATCAGATAGGGCACGGCAGCAAAATGGGGCACTTCCAGGCACACGGGCCGTGTGATACCTGCCTTTGCCAATCCGTCTTCCACCTGGCCGTGTCCGGTACTCCTGGCGATGACTACCGCATGTTGAGCGGCATTGAAGGCATCAAGATCAAAGCTGTCTCTAGCGAGAGGATGCCCTTGTCGCATCAGGCATACATAACGCTGGATGAATAACCGTTGTTGATAGAAGCCGGCACCAAGCTGAGGTATCAGACCGATGGCCAGATCGACGCGACCTTCTTCCATGTCGCGCTTGAGATCATCGTTATGACTGCGCACCGTGCTCAGGCGAATACCTGGCGCGACCACGGCCAATTTCTGCATCAGACGGGGCAGGAAAACAATCTCGCCGATATCCGTCATGGATAGCTGAAAGGTACGTTGACTGATGGCTGGTTCGAAATCGTCACTCAGATTGATGGTCTCTTGAAGCTGCACTAGCGCCTCACTGACCGGACCATACAGCCGATCGGCCCCGGGAGTGGGTGCCAGTCCCGTAGAGGTTCGTTCGAACAGTTCATCGCCGAACAGAGTACGGAGCCGTTTCAGCGCGTGACTCACAGCGGGTTGGGTGATGCTGAGGCGCTCGGCAACACGGCGAGTGTTGCGTTCCTGATAGAGCAGATCAAAGACCACCAGCAGGTTCAGGTCGATGTCGGAAAGTTTGAGCATCACCGCAGCCCTATTTCTGAGAGTTCTTCTGCTGAATGTCCTTCATGCCACATGAGTCTCTCCCTTTTTTTGCTTCGACTTTTGCTGGTGAGCCGAATAGATACTTTATTCGGCTCGAGTCGTGAGCTGAATGCTGCTCATCCACTGGGTGGATGACAGTCTTAAGGAAACACTGCATAAATGCCTGCGCTACTCAATCACTGCACTACGAGTCTGTGCTTCGGGGGCCCTGCGACCCACATGGATGTGGGAAGTGTGATTGTTCGTCGGGAACGAACATGGCCGATTGAGCATGCTCGTCGATTTATCCAGCGCTTCCCTAAAGTGCGTGTGGGCTAAAGAGAAAGCGTATTGGACATAGGTCGAGATCGCTCGACGAGATATCTTTTAATATATTGATAATACAGTTTATTAATGCTGTTTATGGGAAAAATGAAAGGCGTTGAGTGGTGAATGAATGGGGCGGGTCGTAGCGTGAAGCGGTGTTCACTCTTCGCTTCGTGAGGTTAATCATCATGCTATCCCGTTCGGATAACAAACGTCTTTCCATCGCCATTGTCGGCGGCGGCATCGGTGGCGTGGCGCTGGCTGTCGGTCTGTCCCGAGACCCTGGGTTGGAGGTACACCTGTTCGAGGCCGTTCAGCAGTTCTCCGAGATTGGTGCCGGTGTTTCCTTCGGCCCCAATGCGGTACGCAGTATCTGCCTGCTGGGCCTGGAAGACGCTTATCGCAGTATTGCTGACTCGACCCCACCGCCTAGCGAGGATGTCTGGTTCGAGTGGAGGCGCTGGCATGATGATGAATACTTGAGCGCTTCGCTGGCGCCCGGGTGTGGGCAGTCTTCCGTGCATCGGGCCGATTTTCTCGATGCCATTGTGCAGCATCTGCCGCAGGGCACGGCTCACTTCGGCAAGCGTTGTATCACCATCGAGCAGGATGATGATGGCGTCACCCTGCATTTCGAGGATGGCAGTGACTTTCATTGCGATGCTCTGATCGGTTTCGATGGCATCAAGTCAGCTGTTCGCGAGCATGTCCTGCCTGCCTCGCAATATGGCGATCTGGGTCCACAGTGGAGCGGTACCTATGCCTATCGGGGCATGATCGACAGCGATACCTTGGCGTCTGCCATGCAGGCCAAGGGGGCCGATTCCCGCTTGGCCGTGGTGCCGCAGATGTATCTTGGCCCTGATCGCCACATCCTGACCTTCCCGGTGAAGCATTCCTCCCTGATCAATGTGGTGGCGTTCATTACTGACCGTTCGACGCCGAATCCCCGGTTGCCGGAAGGAGAAGCGTGGGTCACTGGTGTGAGCCAGGAGCAGATGCTGGCTGACTTCGAAGGTTGGGGGCCGGCTTCACAGGCGATTCTTGAAGGCATTCCACAGCCGACGCGCTGGGCCCTGCATGACTTGCCGCAACTGCCTCATTACTGCCGTCATCGGGTGTTGCTGGCTGGTGATGCTGCACATGCCATGTTGCCGCATCAGGGTTCAGGGGCCGGTCAGGCATTGGAAGATGCCGTCGTGCTGGCTGAGCTGCTGACGGATGCTGATTGTGATCGAGAGCCGAATGTGGTGCAGCGTAAGGCCGGTGATGTCTATGAATATGCCGGGCAGGACACTGGCCGAGATGAACACAGGATCAAGTCCGATCTGGAATCCCGTTTTGATTGGATCTGGCAGCACGATCCTCTCGATGATGTCGCCCACGCAAAAGGGCAACTTGGTTGGTGCTAGGCAGGCATATCCATAGGGCAGGGCATGATGAATACAACTAAAGTCGTTTAACACCTGCTTCGATCATCGGGTAACGTTTGTAGCATTTATACCAACAAGAACATTTGTTCGATATGCGAACCCCGAGGCCCCGCCGATGAAACGTACCTTGACCCGTTGCCTGCTGGTGGCTTCCATTGCCGGCCTGACCATCACCGCTGCTCAAGCGGCGACCACTTTGCGCATGGCTCACTTCTGGCCGGGCGCATCCGGAGTCAATCAGGACATCTTCGAAGCCTGGGCCAAGACCATCGAGGAAGAGTCCGGTGGCGAGCTGCGGGTGCAGATGTTCCCTTCCGGCACCCTGGCCAAGCCAGATGCCATCTACGACGCGGCATCCAAGGGAATTGCGGACATCGGCGCGACGGCCCAGGGCTATACGGCGGGGCGTTTCCCTCTATCGCAGATTGTCGAACTGCCCGGTGTCGCGAGCAGTGCCAGCCAGGGTGCCTGCGTGCTGCAGAGCCTGTATGACGATGGCTATCTGGACGATGAATATGCCGATACCCATCCGTTGTTCATGTTCACCACCGGCCCAGGCGGGATACATACCATCGATACCGATGTCCAGAAACCTTCCGACCTGGAAGGCCTGCGCATTCGCCGCCCGACCGCAGTGGCCGGGGATATCCTCGAAAACATGGGCGCGAGCCCGGTGGGCATGCCGGCGCCGGATATCTACACCGCCATGCAACGTGGCGTGATCGATGGACTGAGTTTCCCCTGGGAAGGCCTGAAAGGCTTCCGCATCAATGAGCTGGTCAACTATCACACCGAGGTGCCGTTCTATACGCTGATCTTCGTTGCCACCATGAATCAGCGCGTCTATGACAGCCTGAGCGAAGAACAGAAGGCGGTGATCGACGCCAACTCCGGCATGAAGTGGGCAGAAAAGGCCGGTGGCGTCTTCGATCAGCTGGATGTGGAAGGCAAGCAGGAAGCCGAGGACGCTGGTCATACCATTCGTGAGGTGAAAAATCCGCTGCAGGATCCGGATTGGCAGAAGCCGCTGCAGGATGGCATTGACGGCTATCTCGCTGAGTTGGAAGAACGTGGCATCGATAACGCTCACGATGTTTACCAGGCAGCGCTGGATGCCAGCGAAGCCTGTTCTGTCACACAAGAAACGGTCACACAAGAAACGGCCCCACAAGCGACGGCCACACAAGAGTAATCACCATGCAGACCTTTCTGGAACGGGCCAGCCATTGGCTGGCCCTGTCGTGTCGGCTGGTGGCTGGCGTGGCCCTGGTGGCCCTGCTGGCGGTGACGATCGCCGATGTCAGCACGCGTTATCTGTATCGACTGACCGAAGGCACCATTGCCTTGCGCGTGAGCGGCAGCGTCGAGCTGGTCAGCTACCTGATGCTGTATGCCTTGCTGGCGGCCATGGCGGCCAATGTGGAAAAGAGCCAAGTGGTGGTGGAAGTGTTCTCCCACGGTTTGCCCGACAGGCTCAAGCATCGCCTGCATGGCGTCTATCTGCTGGGCTTTGCTGCCCTGGGGGCGATTCTGTTCTTCGGCCTGCTCGAATCGGCCATGGCGGCTACCCAGCATGGTGAAATTACCCAGGACCTGCGTTTGCCGATGGGGCCCATCTATCTGGTCGCCGCGCTGCTCAGCCTGCTGCTGGGAGTGCGCAGCCTGCTCCACGCTTTGCTGGGCATGCTGTTCGCTGCCGAGGTGGAGGTGTCGCATGGGGATTGAGCTCGGTATTGAGATGAGCAGCGAGATGATCGGCGCCATTGGCCTTGGATGCCTGCTTCTGTTGATGGCCCTGCGTGTGCCGGTGGCGCTGACCATGTTGCTGGTCGGGGTGGTCGGCTTTGCTCAGATAGTCGGCTGGGGTGCGGCCATCGCTCAGCTCAAGACCGTACCGGTAGAGGTACTGTCCAACTACAGCTTCAGCGCCGTGCCCATGTTCATCCTGATGGGCGTGCTGGCCGCGCATTCGGGCATGGCCGGCAAGCTGTTCCATTCCACCCGGGTGATCTGCGGTGGCTGGAAGGGCGGGCTGGCGATTGCCTCGGTCGGCTCCTGCGGCATCTTCTCGGCGATTTCCGGCTCGTCCCTGGCCACCGCCAGTACCATGACCCGTGTCGCCCTGCCGGAGATGGAGCGCTACGGCTATCACCGTGGTCTGGCGACCGGCACGCTGGCGGCGGGTGGCACCCTGGGGATCATGATTCCGCCTTCCATCGCCTTGCTGATCTACGCCATTCTCACCGAGCAATCCGTCGGTGACATGTTCATGGCCGGTTTGATTCCAGGGCTGATGGGGTTGGTGATGTATGCCCTGACGGTCAGCGTGGTGATGCGCCTGAAACCATCGCTGGCAGTGGCGGGCGAGCCGACGGCGTGGAGCGAGAAGTTCCGTTCCCTGGGTGGGCTGGTGCCATTCTTTGCCGTATTTCTGGTGATGATTCTGGGCATTTACCAGGGCGTATTCACGCCTACGGAAGGCGCCAGTGTCGGGGCCTTTGCCACACTGTTGTATGCCCTGGCCAAGGGTATGCGCATGGCCGGGCTATGGCAGAGCGTGCAGGAAACCTTGGCCCTGTCGGCGGTGGTGTTCTTCATGCTGGTGGGGGCCGAGACGCTGGGCTATTTCATCTCGGTGTCGCGGATTTCCTTCTCGATCAGCGACCTGCTCTATGCCGCCGAGCTGTCACCGATGCTGGTGGTGCTGTGCATCCTGTTGCTGTACTTCCTGCTCGGCATGTTCATGGATTCCATCGCCATGCTGGTGATCACGGTGCCGGTGGTGTACCCGATCATCCAGTTCCTGGGCATCGATCCGGTGTGGTTCGGCATCATCACCGTGCTGACCGTGGAGCTGGGCCTGATCACCCCGCCAGTGGGCATGAACGTGTTCGTGATCAAGGCCATGGCCCCGCATGTTGGCCTGGGTGAGATCTTCCGCGGTGTAGCACCGTTCATTGTCTCGGATTTCATCCGCCTGGCACTGCTGATTCTCTTCCCCGTATTGACCACGTTCCTGTTGTTATAGCGGTGTCGGTATAACGACATCGCTATAACGGCGACCGGTTTAATGACAACCGGTCGGACTGCTGCAGGTTTGGCGACAACAGGCCTGGTATCCGTACATCAATGCGCGCTCTCCTCCTGACCTAGCCGAAAGGCCCGGGGAGAGTGCCCGGTGAGTCGCTTGAAGAAGCGCGTGAAGTAAGCGGGTTCAGAGAAACCGAGCGAGTCGGAAACCTGGCTGACGGTCATGTTGGTGTAGGTGAGCTGGCGCTTGGCTTCGAGCAGCAGGCGTTCATGCAGCATTTGCAGGGCGCTGCGGTTGGCCAGGCGTCGGCATAGGGTATTGAGGTGAGCGCTGGTCAGGCTCAGCTCGCTGGCCAGGGTCTCGATACTGGGCTGCTGGCGATACTGCGCTTCAATCAACGCCTGGAACCTGGCCAGATGTTCACGTCCTTTGCTGTCGGCCCGAAGTCCATGGGAGCGTGCACTGGGTGCATCGTGTCCGAGCCGCGACAGCATCACCAGCAATGCCAGCACCAGTGATTCCAGCAGGCTGGTACGTCCCGTTGCCGGGTGGCGATATTCCTCCGCGATATGATCGACCAGCTGCATGACGCGCTGGGCAGTGTTGTCTCCTTCCAGACGCAGGTAATCGGCACGTTCCAGGACCTTGGCCTGCCGCTCAAGGACATGTACGAAGCGTTCCGCCAGAGGACGGGCGAGGGTGATGATGTGGCCCTGGATATCCTCGGCGAAGCGAAAGCCATGGATGGTCATGGCCGGGACCACGATGACCAACGGGCCATTGGCCGTATGAGCGGTACCTTCCAGCTCCAGCGTCACACTGCCGCTGGCAACATGCAGGATGTGGAACAGGTCGGCATGGCGGTGGGGACGGATATGCCAATTGTGCAACTGGCTGCGCTCGGGAATGGATTCGCAATGCAGCAAGTCAGGTGTAGGCCAGGGCCGCGTTTCACCATATAGCTTGAAAACCGGAACAGCGCTGTCATCGGCGAGAGCATTGTCGGCAAGCGCGTCGTCAGCAAGCGCAGTATGAGGAGTCATTGCCATGATGGTTTCTCAGTGTTCGACGAAGGTCTAGCGCGAATATGCGAAATGTCCAAGTAATGCTGCCAATCATGCCTTAAGAAAGGATGGGTTTCATTGAAAAATGCAACTTATCACAAGAACGCGATTGCACAAGAGACAGCCCCATGACGCCCCATTCCTCAACGCCCTCACGCCACAAGACTCAAGTCGCCATCATTGGCGCCGGTCCTTCCGGCCTGCTGCTTGGCCAACTGCTGCAGCGCCAGGGTATCGATAACATCATTGTGGAACGCAAGAGCGGCGAATACGTGTTGAGCCGCATTCGTGCCGGTGTGCTGGAGCAGGGCATGGTCGACCTGCTGCACGAAGCGGGCGTAGCAGAGCGCATGGAGGCCGAAGGGCTGCCTCACTCAGGGGTCGAACTGGCCTTCGACAATCGCCGGGTGCGGGTGGATCTGGAGACACTGACGGGAGGCAAGACGGTCATGGTCTATGGCCAGACCGAAGTCACCCGGGACCTGATGGAAGCGCGCGATACCAGCGGCGGCACGACCATCTACGAAGCCGACGATGTACAGCCCCACGACCTGGAAACGGAGTCGCCCTACATCACCTACGAAAAGGATGGTGAGCGCTATCGCATCGACTGCGATTATGTTGCCGGCTGTGACGGCTTCCATGGTGTTTCGCGCCGCTCGATTCCCGAGCATCGCATCAAGACCTTCGAACGTGTGTATCCCTTCGGCTGGCTAGGGTTGCTGGCGGATACCCCGCCGGTGTCCGAGGAACTGATCTATGCGCGGCATGAGCGCGGCTTTGCCCTGTGCAGCATGCGCTCTACCCATCGCAGCCGCTATTACCTTCAGGTGTCACTGGATGAGAAAGTGGAGGACTGGTCAGACGAGCGCTTCTGGGAGGAACTCAAGCGTCGTTTGCCGCAGGACACAGCCCGCGACCTGGTCACGGGGCCTGCGCTGGAGAAGAGCATCGCTCCGCTGCGCAGCTTTGTGGTCGAGCCCATGCAATACGGCCGCCTGTTCCTGGTCGGCGATGCAGCGCATATCGTGCCGCCCACCGGAGCCAAGGGGCTG
The DNA here is from genome assembly GCF_008329985.2 of Halomonas binhaiensis. Classification (NCBI taxonomy): domain Bacteria; kingdom Pseudomonadati; phylum Pseudomonadota; class Gammaproteobacteria; order Oceanospirillales; family Halomonadaceae; genus Halomonas; species Halomonas binhaiensis. The sequence continues at coordinate 3,773,479 of NZ_CP038437.2, read as the reverse complement.
AATCTCGCCGCCAGTGACGTCAATACGCTCTATCGCCTGCTGTGCAAGGTGTATCAGGAAGGTCGTACCGACCTGATCGAGCGCTACTCCGAGACCTGTCTGCGGCGCATCTGGAAGGCCGAGCGCTTCTCCTGGTGGATGACATCCATGCTGCATACCTTCTCTGACGAAGATGATTTCAATACACGCATGCAGCAGGCTGAGCTGGACTACGTAAGCCGTTCCACCGCTGGCCTTACCACCTTCGCTGAAAACTACGTTGGCCTGCCCTATGAGTCGTTGGAGTGAGAAGCGCTGGAATGAGAAGCGCTGGAGTGAGGCGTGCTGGCCTGCTTGGGAGCGCGCCTCTTGGTGACGGCCAGGGCAATGCCCGCCAGGGTGATCAACGCAGCACCGGCCCAGGTTTCAGGGCGCGGCACATCATCGAAGAACACGTAGCCGAATAGCGCCGCCCACACAATCTGCAGATAGAGGAAAGGCGAAGCCAGCGAGGCCGGGGCATAACGCATGGCCAGAATCAGAGCCAGTTGGCTGGCTGCACCGAAGATGCCTACCGCAGCGAACAAGGGGAAGTGGCGTAACTCGATGCTCGACCAGAACGCCGGTACCACGGCGCTGCTGACCAGTGCCCCGGCCAGTCCCGCATAGAACAGTGACGTCAGTGGATGATCTTCACGACCGAACTTGCGCGTGCTCAGCTGGTACAGGGCGAAGCACAGGGTCATGCCGAAGGGCAGCAGAATGGCCGGCTGGGAACGCCAGTCGATCGGTCCGACGCAGATCACCACGCCAGCGAAGCCCAGCAGAATGGCCAGCATCTGCAGGGTATTGACCCTTTCCTTGAGCAGCGGAATGGCCAGCAGTGTCACCAGCAGCGGTGAGCTGAAGTTGACCACATAGACCTGCAGCAATGGCAGTGTGCGAAAGGCCAGGTAAGCGAAGGTGCTGGCGCCAAGCAACAACAGCCCTCGGGTGAACTGGCCGCTCAGCGAAGTCGTCTTCAGCATGGCACTGCCACGGCGCTTGCCCAGCCAGATGAAATAGGCGCTCAGTACCAGCATGTGGCCGAGATAGCGCGCCCACACCACCTGCACGGGAGAGTAGTCCTGTGCCAGCGCCTTGACGCTGGAATCGAGCATGGTGAACAGCAGCCCCGCCGCCAGCATATAGGCAATGCCCTTCAGCGGACGGTCGTACTTTGTCTCCAGGTTCTGCGCTTCCAAGTTCTGGGCTTCCAGGCCCTTGGTATCCAGGCCCGGTTCCGGCGGATTGGCATCGGCAGTGGATGGGGGCACGGAGGGGGATCGGGACGCCATGGTGGACCACGCAGAAGTGAAGGGGAGCGAAAAAGGCAACGGCCGCGCGCTGACCGAGGAAAGGTCAGCGCATCTTTAGGATGCTAATTGGAAGCACGTTTTCAATCCACCTTTGAAGCTCACTTCATGGGCGGCTTGAAGACTTGAGCTTTGGCGACTCGGCAACCGCTTGCTTGGCGGTGATCATCTGGCGTTGCCAGGGCTTGTGCAGCACCAGGTAGGTGACAGCGCCGATCACTACTCCCCAGAAGGCAGAGCCCAGGCCAGCAAAAGACATTCCCGAAGCGGTGGCCAGGAAGGTCAACAGTGAGGCTTCACGATGATCCTCGGCATTGACGGCGCCCATCAGATTGTTGCCGATGGCGCCAACCAGCGCCAGGCCGGCAAGCACGGCGATGAACGTCGCCGGCAGGGCAGTGAACAGCAGTACGATGGTACCGGCCAGGCAACCACCGATCAGATAGAAGACGCCATTGGCGACGCCAGCCATATAGCGCTTGTCGGGGTTCTCGTGGGCATCCTTGCTGGTGCAAAGGGCCGCGGTGATCGAGGCCAGCACAATGGTGATGCCTCCGAAGAAGGCTACCAGCACAGACAGAATACCGGTGCCGACCAGGATCGGGCGGGCCGGAGTGTTGTAGCCGGAGGTGTGCAGAATGGTCATGCCGGGCATGAACTGTCCGCTCAGGCTGACCAGTACCAGAGGCAAGGCCAGGCTCAATGTCGATGACCAGCTCCATTCCGGGGTGATGAACTGCGGTATGGCCAGCGACAGGCTCACGCCTTCCAGGCTGGCATCCTCGAAGACAACGGCCAGGGCTACGCCCACAGCCAGCAACAGCACCAGACAGTAACGCGGAAACAGGCGCTTGAGCACCAGGTAGGCCGCGATCATGCCAAAGGCCAGCGCTGGCGAGACCTCAACCGCATGGAAGATGCCGACCCCGAACTGGAACAGGATACCGGCCATCATGGCGCTGGCGATGCCCCGCGGAATGACCGCGAGTAGCCGGTCGAAATAGCCGCTGATGCCAATCGCGAACAGGATGACAGCAGCGCTGATGTAGGCACCTACCGCCTCATTCAGCGTGATCCCCGGAAACAGCGTGATCAACAGCGCGGTTCCAGGAGCCGACCATGCCGTGACCACGGGAACCTTGAGCCACAGGCTGAGCAGAATGCCGGATATGCCCGCGCCAATGGAAACCGCCCATACCCAGGAGGTCAGCATGGCATTGGACACATCGGCACTGTTGGCGGCCTGGAAAAAGATGATCATCGGGCCGGAATAAGACACCAGCACCGCCAGAAATCCCGCCATCACGGTAGACAGGGATACGTCTCTGTACATCTGTTGTTTGTGCATCTTTTGTTTGTACACCTGTTGTCTGTAGACCTGTTGTTTGAGCTGTACGGCGGCTTGTTGATTGTCGCTTATGGTTCGTAGCTTATGGCTTGTAGCAAATAGCTCGTAACAAATAGCTCGTAACGAATAGCTCGTAACGAATGGTCCGTAACTTATGAGGCGTAGCGTATTGGGTGAAGAAAAATTGATAAATAGACCTGGAGTGGCAACACTGTTCAGTCTCATTGAACAGTGTTGAGGCATTCATGGACCGCTTCGATGCCATGCGGCTCTACGCCCGGGTCGTGGAACTCGGCAGCTTCACCCAGGCCGCCGAGCAACTGGCAATATCCAGGGCCTCGGCCAGCACCATCATTCGCCAGCTGGAAGCCCGCCTGGGCGTGCGCCTGTTGCAACGTACCACACGCCAGGTCAGCACCACCCTGGATGGTCAGTCCTATTATCAGCACTGTCGCGACATTCTGGCCCAGATCGAAGAAACCGAAAGTGCGCTGTCCCAGGTGGCGCACCAGCCGCATGGTCGGCTACGAGTCGATCTGCCGGCGTCCCTGGGGCGCTTGGTGGTCATGCCGGCGTTACCGGATTTTCACCAGCGCTTCCCGGACATTGTGCTTGAAATCGGTATTGGCGATCGCATGGTCGACCTGGTGCGTGAAGGCGTGGATTGTGTGGTGCGCATCGGTGTGCTGGAAGATTCCTCGCTGGTCGCCAGGCCCTTGGCAACCCTGGAGCAGGTAACCTGTGCCAGCGCGGAGTATCTGAATCTTCATGGTGTACCGACCGAACTTGCTGAACTGGAAGGCCATCGCTGCGTGGCCTATCAGTCGCCGACCACCGGACGGCCGGATCCACTGGCGTTTCGCGTTGCTGACAAGGAAGTGCCCTGGGATATGCCCGCCAATGTCGCTGTCAATCACGGCGAAGCCTACGTGGCCGCCTGTGAAGCGGGCTTTGGCATCATCCAGGTGCCGCGTTACCATGTCGAGCGGCAACTGCAGGCGGGGAGTCTGGTCGAGATCCTGCCGCAGTATCGTCTGACGCCTTTGCCCATGGCAGTGCTCTATCCGCACCATCGCCACCTGAGTCCACGCTTGCGAGTGTTCATCGATTGGCTGGTAGAGCTGTTCTCAGGCGAATTGTAAGCGATCTCTTACAATCAATTACGTTATTACTTACAAGATGTGAGTGATGTCTCCAGTGGGCGACTTTGTGTACTTGCTGTAATGTGCTCCATTCGGGAAATGCTGAATCAATCAGTGTGCACGCTCAGCGCAACACAACACTGCAATTGAGCCATGTAAATATATGCTGCGTTGCCCTTGCTAGTGGCATGAAAAAACATCGCGGCACGAAGAAAAACATAGCGGCATCGAGGAAAACGCAATCATGTTCACGGATGACACCGGTGATTTACTGGCCCGTATCCTGTCGGGGCCGCTATCGCAGCACGAACGCCTGCTGACCCTGAAGCTCGGCGGCACGGATCTGATCCCGCATCGTCTGGTCGGTGAAGAGCGCCTGTCGCGACCGTTTTCCTACACTCTCGATTGCATTTCCCAGCGCGGCGATATCGAACTCAAGAGCCTGATCGCGCAACCCGCTGAATTGGGCATCCGCCAGGCCGATGGCCAGTACCGCCCGCTGTCCGGGCTGGTGGAGTCGGCTGCCATGCTCGGTGAGGATGGCGGTGTATTTTATTATCAATTGACCCTGGTACCGTGGCTGGCGATGCTCCAGCTGGGCCGCGACAGCCGCATCTTCCAGGACAAGAACGTCGTCGAGATTCTCGAGGCGGTGTTCGAGCCTCACACGACGGCCATGGGCGGAAATACCGCGCGCTGGCGCTTTGATCTGCGCCGCGAGTATCCCGTTCGCTCCTTCGAAGTGCAGTATCGCGAATCGGATTTCCATTTCATCAGTCGACTCATGGAGCAAGAAGGCATTTGGTGGTATGCGGAACATGCCGGTGAAGATGATGATTCCGATGGCCATCGCATCGTGTTCACCGATGACCCCGCAACCTGTTCCGCGGTTGCGCCGCAGACCATCCGCTTCCATCGCCAGGATGCCACGGAGACAGAAGACACCATCACTCAATGGAGTGGTCGGCGCCGCCAGCAACCCAAGCGTGTCAGCGTTGGTACCTTCGACTACAAGCAGCCACGGCTGGAGAAGCGAACGGGTCTGGACACCATTCGTGACCAGGGCAACCTGCCGGATATCGAAGTCTACGACTATCCCGGCGAGTACCATTATCACGACTATCCACGTGGCGAGCGCCTGACTGTCAATCGCATGGAAGCCCTGGAATCCCAGGCCAAGCGGTTTCACGGGGCTGGCGGGGTTCGCCAGCTACAGGCCGGCCAGTGGTTCGAACTCAGCCAGCATGCTCGCCACGAGCAGGGTAACGAGAGCGAACGCCAGTTCCTGGTGCTCGGCCTGACCATTCATGCCGAAAATGCGCTGCCGGTATCGGTGCATCTCAATACCCTGCCGGGCAGCCTGCAGAAACAGATAGACGAGGCACGCAAGGCGTATGGCTTAGCTCTTGAAGATAAGCAAGATGACAGCCTGTACCGTGACGACTACCAGCAGGCCGGTACCGGTCATTACCTGGTTGATTTCGAATCTCAGCGCCTCAGTCAGCCGTACCGTTCTTCTCTCGATCATCCGCGCCCGGTGCTGAGCGGCTTGCAGACGGCCATCGTTGTCGGTCCGGAAAACGAAGAGATCCATACCGATCACCTCAACCGGGTGAAGGTGCAGTTCCACTGGGACCGCCAGGGCCAGCGCAATGACCATTCCAGTTGCTGGCTGCGCGTGTCCGAGCCTAATGCCGGGGCCGGTTGGGGCGGCGTGTTCGTGCCGCGTATCGACCAGGAAGTGACCGTCAGCTTTCTCGAGGGCGATCCCTCGCGGCCACTCATCACTGGCCGGGTGTACAACGGCGACCAGACCCCCGAATGGCACAGCAACGGCCTGCTGTCCGGCTTCAAGACCAAGACCTACCGGGGCGGTAAGTTCAACGAACTGGTGTTCGACGACGCCACCGATCAGGAGCGGGTGCGGCTCAATTCCGAGTATGACAAGAGCCAGCTCAACCTTGGCTATCTGATTCACCAGAACGGCAATACCCGCGGTGCTTTCCGCGGCACCGGCTTCGAACTGCGTTCCGATGCCTATGGTGCCATCCGCGCCAATCAGGGCCTGCTGTTGACCAGTTGGGGCCAACTCGGCGCTTCTGGCGACCAGCTTGAACTGACGCAGGCCACCGAGCAGCTTTCGAGCGCGCATCGCCTGGCTGACGCCTTGAGTGAAAGCGCCACCCAGCACAATGCCGACGCTCTCGAGTCGCGTACCAATCTCAAGCAGGCCAGTGACGACTCCCAGGGGGCTTATGGAAGTGCCGATACAGGCAGCGCCGATGCTGCCGCGGATCAGGACCAGTCCACCGCCCGTGGCGCCAGTCAGGCTGGACGCGGCGAGGCCGCGCATCTCAAGGCGCCTTGGCTGCACCTGAGCTCACCGGCAGGGATTGCCGCCAGCACGCCGGAATCGACCCATCTGGCCCAGGGCAAGTCATTGAGCGTGACCAGCGGTGATGACATCAACCTGGCCGCAGGCAAGAGCCTGATCGGCGCCATCTCCGACAGGATTTCCCTGTTTGTGCAGCGTGCTGGCATCAAGCTGTTCGCCGCCAAGGGCAAGGTCGATATCCAGGCCCAAAGCGACGAAATGGCGCTGACCGCCGAGAAGGACGTCAAGATCACCTCGACCGAGAGCAAGGTGCGCATCGAAGCCGCCGAGGAAATCCTGCTCACCAGCGGTGGCGGGTATATCCGTATCAAGGGCGGCGATATCGAAGTGCATTGCCCAGGCAAGGTCGATATCAAAGGCGCACAGCAAGCCTTTTCCGGCCCGCAGGGCATGGACGGTGCCATACCGGAGCTGCCGGAAGGCGGCTGCGAAACGCAACTGACAGGCGCCGACCAGCAGCGTAGCGGCGCTGCACCGTTAGGGGGTTAAGGCAGGATGCGGCAATACCAAGCCCCCAAAGGACAGAGTACGGTCGATACCTTGCCGGAAGACGCCTTGCTGGTGCACCAATATGCATTGCTTAACCCGTTGTCTATTGATGCCGAAGACTGGGCGGATCTGCCCTGTGAGCCGCTACTGACTCCCAATGTCAACGCCCGCCCGCACTTGTTGCCGCAACTGGTGCGCTTGAACGAGATGCCCAAAGACGCGAGGTTGGCCCTGCGCGAACGTATCGAACGACACCGGCAGCGTGGTGTTGCGTTCTTCTGTGCCTTGCTTGGTAGCCATGCACCGGCGGAGCGGGTCGCCAGGCATCTCATGCACCATCTGGAGCAGCGCCGCCAGGGCGATTCGCGCTATTGGTGGCTGCGGTTCTACGATCCTTATGTTTTTCGCCACCTGTGCTGGCAGCTGGACGCCGAGCAAATGGATGTGCTGCTGGGGCCGGTGCATGCATGGACTTGGCCGGATGACGACGGACGCTGGCATAGCCAGCGCCATCAGTCGAGTGAGGCACCCAAGGTGTATCACTTGTTTCTCAGCAAGGAACAATGGCAGTGCATCGATCGGCTGGCGCTACTCAACAGCACGCTGGAGATGTTGGTGCTGTTGGCTCCAGAAGTGGAGCAAAACGCTGTGCTGTGGCAATGGGTCGACAACCTGCTTGAACAGGCAGAACAGTGGCCATTGCCGGAAGACGACGACCGCCAGCTATACGCCGAACAGGCGGTACGCTTCCACCCCAGAATGCATGACCACCCCGTTATTCTGTCCTGCCTGAAGCGCGCGAGAGAGCCGGGGATGACCTATACCCAGGCCTGTGCGGATCTCGATGATGCCAGGATGATGGATCTGGCCGCAGAGCTGGATGACCGTGACATACGCAAGGAGGCTCCATGAGCGAAGCAGACAACAAGACGATTGCAGAGTGCCCGTATTGCCAGAAGAAGGGCCTGCCGATCCTGCCCTTGCGTTATGCCATCACGCGTACCGACGGCGGTAACAGGGAAGCAGTAGGCCCTGCGCTGAGCGGGCCGTTTGGCGATGGCGTGACAGATATTGCGCTGCCGGATGGGCAGGCTTATACCTTGCGCCTGGTGCGCGGCGGTTATCTGTATGTGTTCAATGAAACCCGTGGCAGCTGGTCTGGCTATGTGGTGACAGAAAAGGGTTATCTGTTCCCCTACGTCACGGAAATCAAACACGACGTGCTGCTGCGCCTGGACCCGAACAAGGCGCAGGGCAGTATCGACAGCAGATTGCAGCCGCCAACCCAGGATGAAGAATTCACCTGCACCTCCAACCCGGAGCACCACTACCCCGGGCGTTGCATCACCATCCCCAATGCGGAACAGGCCGATAATATCTATCTGGCCTTTTCCGACACCGCCTGGACCAAGCGGGTGTGGAAGGAACATGCCACCAATGCCCAAATATGCGACAGCGGTCTGAAGCGGCGCGACCATATGCGCAGGCTTTCGTTGACGGCATGGCGCGGCGGTAGCGCCAAGCATGCCGCGCCAATAGCCGAGCTGGCCGAGCGGGTGGCGGAAGCTAGATATCCATGGATGTCACCCAATCTGCCGCCTGTCACCTTGATGCGTAGTGACCTCTACCAATTGCATTATCCTTTCAGCCATAGCCCGGCGCCAATCCATGGCATGGATGATCAGGTCGAAGGTCTGGTGGCCTGGGCCCAGGAACAGGCCGAACCGCTGGACATGCCGCCACTGATGGTCGCGCTGGACGATCCGGTGGGCATCGCGGCTGATCTGGCAGGCCTGATGAGGGCAAAACTAGACGAGAAGATGGCTGATACGAAGAACATTCGACCGCTGGCAATCTCCTCTGCCATTGCCAATATCCGCCACAGTATTCGCGAAGACGCCGAAAATCGACAGATCTATCGTACCGAGCGCCAAGCCATTCAACTGGCATATGGCAGTGGTCCCGGTGCCGGTGGAATGGCGTTGGCAGCAATGCTCGTCCCTGGAGTGCGCGAACAGCAGCAAGAGACGCTGGAACGCTTTCGTGACCCCACTCCCGAGCAACTGGCTGCCGCTCGGGAAGACGCTTGGAGCGATTACACCGACAAGCTCAATATGGGGGAATTGCAATCCTGGGAGAGCGCCTGGAAAAAGGAATTGCGTACCCTCGACATCGAACAGCTTAACCCGTTGGCTCGGGCACATGTGCAGTGGATGGAGAGTGATAACCTCCACAAACATCTGGACACCCAGCACGACGATAACGATATCGAATCCGGTGCTGCCTTTGTCGATACGCTGTTGCTGTGTATTCAGGATACGCAGGAGTATTCTCCATGTGCAGCGCTGTACCACCGTTGGCTTTCTGCCAAGACGATTGAGCGACGCAACCTGGTGCTGAGAGCCATGGGTTACCACCAGGAGGTGATACTGGGACAGTGGGATGAGACATTGCAGGGTGGCCTGAAGCCAGATGCCCTGCGCGGGCTACCCTGGGATGGCTTGATTACCGGTTACGGCGAGGCACTCGATGCCCTGCGCAACGGCAGCCAGAACGCGGTAGTACGGCTGGCAGCCGCATTGGGTGGCCCCTTCGCCAAGGTGGCGGCCAATGCGGTTGACCAGGCTGTGGGGCCAGCGCTGGTGGCAATGGGTGTCATTGCCCGTGCACCGGTGATTATGGCCGATGTGACGATGAGCAAACGCGCTGCGATTGCGGAGCTGGTCGCACGTATGATGGCGGTCAACCCACAAGTGGGAACGTTGGATGACCTGAACCGGGCGATCGATATCCAGATGCGCAAGGCGCGTATCTACGGGACTCACCTTGAAGGTACTGGCAAGTACCGCTACCTGATCATGGCCGACCCCAGAGTCGTTGGAGATTTCCCCGGAAAGGATGCTCAGGGCAATGCGCGACACTTCGCCGAGGCTGCGATCTTGACCGAGGCCGACCGTACAGAGCTGACACGTCTGCGTTGGCGCCAGTTGCTGCCCACCGAAGCCGGCTTGGGCGTGGTGACCGGTATTCTGCAATGCATGGCGTTGGGCAAGCTGGCCGATGACCTGGCCAGCGGCATGGCGCATGAAAAGAACGAAAACAGCTGGCGCTATCACACCGGCATTGTGGGCTTGACAGGTACACTGGCGGAGACGGTGGGCAAATGGTCGGAGAGCGCATCTAAGGTAGGCAGCCGACTGGGGAAAGGCATCGAGCGTTATGTTGGACGCATCTTGCGTTTTGCCGGCCGAGGCCTGGGTATTGGCGCAGGTGTGGTGATGGCGGTATGGGATGGCATCCGGGGATGGCAGGAGATTCAAGAGGGGAACGGCTGGGTTGGCACGATGTTCTTCATTTCAGGTATATCAAGTTTTGTTGCGATGGTGGCCTTCACGAAACTGGGTGCACTGATTTTCGGCACTGCCGCCACAGGTGTGGGTATTGTCTTGGTAGTGTTGGTGATTGTGATCGCCGTCATGATCGAGATTTTCAAGGACAATAAGGTGCAAGACTGGATGGAACGGTGCTATTTCGGCAAGTTCAAGGAAGGCGAACGTTACCAGGACCCGACGTTGGAACTGAACGAGTTGGAACTGGCCCTTAATGACATGAAAGGCTGACACATGGATTACGCTGGACTGGATTACCGCAATATCCGTTTCCCCGTGGACCGACCACTGACCGAGGACGAGCGTGCGAAACGTTATCATCAGAAGACGCCAAGCAATGCGCCGCCGATGGATTTTCTATCGGTCATAAAATGTAACAACCACTATATAGAATTGGTAGATCGCTGGTATTCGATCAAGGGGTTCAATACTTGGTTTGGGGTATGTGTCGCACTGGGTGGTCTTTTTTTTGCCACTATGATCGTACTTGCTTTCTTTTGGGCGCCAGTCACTGATCAGCGTGCAGCGCTATGGTTTATGATGATCGTCTTGCTTCCCATTTCACTGGGGCTTGTCTGGGGTGGTTGGTGGCTGATCCGCACTGAATGTGGCCGTTGGACTCACTACCCCATGCGCTTGAATCGTAAGACGCGTCAGGTGCATTTTTTCCGCCAGAACGGCACGGTACTGATGGTGCCATGGGACGACCTGTTCCTGACTTTGGGTGAAGAAAAGAGCCCTCTCAGCGGCACTACCTATGACCTGCGCGCTCATATGCTGGATACCGATGGAGAAACGGTACTCGAGTCGTTTTCACTAGGGTATCCCTCTCCGTTGGGCAACGCCGAGTCGATCGATAAGTTCTGGGCCTTTCTGCAGCCCTATATGGAGGCGGAGGATGGTGTAGAACGCACCTGGCACCATCTCAAAGAGAATATCGGGTATTTGGTACCAGTAGACGGCCGCAAGGAGGGGTGGCGTTGGAGTATCGCACGCAGCTTTATGCTGGCGGCTCATTGGCCCTACCTGCAGTTGGTGTTTTCGCCTTTTTTTGGCCTGAACGCCGTCGGGCGGATGTTGGCGATGTGGACCAGCAAAGTACCGGAGTGGCCGGCAGAGGTGGAACAGGAAAGTCAGGTGGATGCGGATGACCCCTACACGCTGACCTGGCGCGACAACGATACGATCGGATGGTGGGAGCTCTATTGGCCACTAATCTGTACGGTTATTGGCGTAGGAGGCTTCGTAGGGTTGATTGGCTGGATGGTGTCCAACCTTTGGCGCTGAGTGGGCAGTTTATTATCTTGTTGGCAGCCAATATGCATGGGCTGATGTTGGCTGCTGTCGACCGAGCTGGAATTGGAACTGGTCCTTAACTACATCAAAGCCTGAATTATGGATTATGCTGGGCTTGGAAAGAGGAATCTCTTTCCTATCAACCGTCCGTTGACCGATGCTGAGCGCGCAGCACGTTTCGATCAGAAGAAGTCGAAAGAAGCACCACCGATGGACTTCCTCTCAGTGATCAAATTCAATAGTAGCTATATCGAATTTGTTGATCGCTGGTATTCCATTCGAGGGTTTTGGGCATGGCTTTCGGTCATGTTGGGTGGAGCAGCAGTGATTGCAGGAGGTGCATTACTTTATGCTGTTTTTCTCCCTGTAGGAGATCCGATGGTTTCAGAACTTGGTCCAGCTATATTTTTGGTTTTATTGTCGGTCGTACTTTTTTTATTCGCCTGGTTCGGTGCGTGGTATGCGTTCAAAGTTGAATGCATGGGCTATACACACTATCCCATGCGTCTGAATCGCAAGACACGTCAGGTGCATTTCTTCCGCCAGAATGGCACGGTACTGACGGTGCCATGGGACTCCCTGTTTATCACTCTTGGCGAAGCCAAGAGTCCTCTCAGCGGCACCACCTATGACCTTCGTGCCCATGTGTTGGATGCCGACGGCGAAACGGTACGCGAGTCGTTTTCACTAGGGTATCCCTCTCCGTTGGGTAACGCGGAGTCGATCGATAAGTTCTGGGCCTTTCTGCAGCCCTATATGGAAGCGGAAGATGGCGTAGAGCGAACCTGGCATCATCTCAAAGAGAATATCGGGTATTTGGTACCAGTAGACGGCCGTAAGGAGGGCTGGCGTTGGAGTATTGCACGTAGCTTTATGCTGGCGGCTCATTGGCCCTACCTGCAGTTGGTGTTTTCGCCTTTTTTTGGCCTGAACGCTGTCGGGCGGATGTTGGCGATGTGGATCAGCAAGGTGCCGGAATGGCCGGCAGAGGTGGAGCAGGAAAGTCAGGTGGATGCGGGTGACCCTTACGTGCTGACCTGGCGCGACAACGACACGATCGGATGGTGGGAGCTGTATTGGCCACTGATCTGCACGGTTATTGGTGTAGGAGCCTTCATGGGGGTGATTGGTTGGGTTGTGTCTGATCTTTGGCGCTGAGCGGGAAGTTTATTATCTTTTTAGCAGCCAATATGCATGGGCTGATGTTGGCTGCTGCTACCGGGCCTGAGTGATGGATTACGCTGGACTGGATTACCGCAATATCCGCTTTCCCGTGGACCGCCCCTTGACCGAGGCCGAGCGTGCCGCACGTTATCATCAGAAGACGCCAAGCAACGCGCCGCCGATGGATTTTCTATCGGTCATAAAATGCAACAGTAGCTATATAGAATTGGTGGATCGCTGGTATTCGATCAAGGGGTTCAACACTTGGTTTGGGATGTTTGTTTCAGGACTCAGTCTTGTTGGAGCCTGTATTATTGTTTGGGCATTTTTTTGGGCGCCGGTGACAGATGAACGTGAAGCGCTATGGTTTATGATGATCGTCTTGCTCCCTATTTCACTGGGGCTTGTCTGGTGTGGTTGGTGGTTGATCCGCACCGAATGTGGTCGCTGGACCCATTATCCCATGCGCCTAAATCGCAAGACGCGCCAAGTGCATTTCTTCCGCCAGAACGGCACGGTACTGACGGTGCCGTGGGATGACCTGTTCCTCACTCTTGGTGAAGCCAAGAGTCCCATTACCAGTAACACCTATGATTTACGTGCCCATGTGCTGGATGCTGACGGCGAAACGGTACGCGAGTCGTTTTCGTTGGGCTATCCATCATTACTGGGAAATGCCGAGTCGATCGATAAGTTTTGGGCCTTTCTGCAGCCCTATATGGAAGCGGAAGATGGTGTAGAACGCACCTGGCATCATCTCAAAGAGCAAACAGGCTACTTGGTGCCGGTAGATGGCCGTAAGGAAGGTTGGCGCTGGAGCATCGTACAGAACTATGCCTGGTCAGCTCATTGGCCATGGCTACAGTTCATCGCTTCGCCCGTGTTGGGCCTGAACGCCGTCGGCCGAATGTTGGCGATGTGGACCAGCAAGGTGCCAGAGTGGCCGGCAGAGGTGGAACAGGAAAGCCAGCTGGATGCGGATGACCCTTACGTGCTGACCTGGCGCGACAATGACACAATCGGATGGTGGGAGCTGTATTGGCCACTGATCTGCACGGTTGTTGGCGTGGGAGCCTTCATGGGGGTGATCGGTTGGATCATCGTGTTTGGTCCTTAGTGCAGGGCGGGAAGTTTATTCTCTTTTTGGCAGCCGATATGCATGGGCTGATATTGGCTGCTGCTTCTCGCGTCCGAGTTGAACGTAATGCGGGCAGTCGCTGCTTTGGTCGAGGTCATCAAAGACAATAGGTGCAGCACTTGTGGGAGCGTTGCTGATTTGGTGAGCTGAAAAATGATCGGTATGCAGATCTAACGAGCGAAATGCAACAGTTTGAGTTAGCAATGAAAGCCATGGGTGTTAAGTCTGGCGATCAAGAGAAAAAACACTAATTCTATAGGGTGCGGGTGATAATGGATTTTACTGGGCTGAATAGGTTCAATGCTTATAAGCTAAACCGCCCTTTGACTGTAGAGGAGGAAAAGGGAGAGCTAAGTAAAAAGCAATCTGTTGGAGTAGAATCACTGGATTGGCTGTCAACAATAAAAATTAATAATACTTATCTGGAGTTAGTTGATCGATGGTATGCTGGAAGAGGTTTTTCTAGTTGGCTTGGGTTAATGTTTATGATTCCTTTTTCAATGGGAGTTGCTGCTTTTTTTTGGCTGATGATTGAGAAAAATACTGTTGAGATCTGGGCTGGGGGAGCATTTGTTGTTCTTCTTTTTTCTTTAATTGTTTTGGCTGGTGTCTGGGTCATAAAGCATGATGCGTTTCGTATGACTCATTACCCCATACGTCTGAATCGCAAGACGCGAAAAGTCTATGCTTATCGACCAAATGGAACAATTATTAAGGCAAGTTGGGATGACTTGTTTATATGTAAAATGAAGAATAAGTTGACGATGGGACAAATATCTTATGATATCAGAGCAAATATATTAGATAAGAATAATGAGAGTGTAAAGGATACGTTTACTCTTGGCTATCCTTATATGGGGGATGAGGAAGGTTTACTGCAGCTATGGGAGTATATTAGATGTTATATGGAAGAGTCTGATGGGGTAGAGAGAAGTTATCAAACTGCCGAGATTTTATTGCCCATTAATGGGCAGCGTGAAGGGCTTGCTTTCGGAATCATTAGGGTGTTTTCCACGACTGCAAATCACATGCTCATGCAATTATTGATGTCCCCGATCGAAGCGCTAAACGTCCTTGGTCGATGGTTTTCCATGTGCACATGTAAAGTTCCATGCTGGCCTAAAGAGATAGAAGCTGAGTGCAAGGTGGATCCTGATGATCCCTATCAAAAGGATTGGCGCAGTAATGGCAAATATGACTTCTGGGAGCTGGGTTGGCCAGTGATCTGTTTTATGATCGGACTAGCGGTAGACGGCGTTGCTATTGCTTGGGTGGTAAAGGAGCTTTTCTAGTTGTTATTAGCAATCGACAGGTTTTGGAACCTGAAAGGCGAGGCCGGTGGTGGGCGCTCCGGCTTTGTTTTTTTAGGCGAGGTAACACATAGATTACGCTGGACTTGGAAAGAGAAACCACTTTCCCATCAACCGGCCGTTGACCGATGCTGAGCGCCCAGTACGCTTCGGTCAGAAAAATCGAGCAAAACACCACTGGTGGCCTGGGAGTTTCCCGGTTGTCAGCTCTAATTGATGGGATACATGATTTTGCTGAATAATGTCAGGCCGGACGTTTCCATGGCAGAAATGCCCAAATTACCCAAAGTAAACCTGCGCCGAGAGCGAGACCTGCCAATCCTGTTGAGGGAGGCAGCCCCCACGGTGATGGTGGCCATGTGGCAACGACATTGAAGCCGAAGATCAGTGTAGTAACCCAGCCTGTAGATACAATTAGAAGCAATATACCAACCACCATGGCCAGGATACCACCAAGGATTAAAATGGTTTGAAGCCGATCCTTGGAAGAATGTGATGGTTCCCACGAGGCGACTTTACCTATCGTCAGAAATCCGCCTTTCCATATAAGTGTAAAACCACTGCCAATAAGCAAGCCATATGTGAAATTGGCCAAGGCCGTAGGGGTTACGGTGTCAATTTCATGCCATACCATCAACCCAAACAGTAAGATAGCTGAGATGGCAATGGTCTTCGGCCCAGGCAGGCCTCTCCAGAGCAGTAAAAGAAGCGCTCCCAATGCAATGAAAAAGACAAAAATTACAAGAACCCCAATAACCACTACGCTCATTGTAAACATCCCTGTTATGTGGCGTACGACTACAGAATATATGGTCGCTGAAATGGCGCTATGTTGAAGTCGATTCCATGGTTCACAATACTGCTTCCTGTCTTTTTCGCATTAAGCGGCGATAATCCTTGAGACTTCTATATAGCCAGTAGAACCACTGCAGTGCAACTGCACTTAGCGCAATAAATGGTAGCACGGCGATCCATAGAGGGATCCAGAAGTAGCTGGAATCGAGAAGTAGTATTGGTGGTTGAGCGTTGGGGTAGCTGGCGACCCAGTAGCCACTCAGGCGTGCTGTGCCACTTAGCTGCAAGTCCCGGCTCAGAGTGCTCCAGACAGAAGCATTTTGAGAAAGGTCGTTGTATGGTAAACGTTCTTCTTCCATGGTATTAGAGGATTCTTTCGGGGAAAAGAAGACAACTCTATCGTTTTTACCAGCATCATCCAGTAGCAAGGAAGAAGACTGTTGTTGCTTCAGAATTTTCCAGGTGTGCTGAATGACCTGTGCGTAGAAACCACTCACCATGTCTCTCATGTCTCTCTTCAGCACGGCGTAGTCTTGATCATTCAGCAGTCGTTCAGGAAGAGGAACGTTGCTATTAGCCTGAGCTACGGCCTGTTCCCAGTTATAGCCATCGAGAGGCAATTTATCCTTGAGCGTAGCGCACTGTTCTAAGTCCGTATCGGAACCTGGACAGATTGAAGCCACGGCATGGATTAACTCTGCAAGGTGATTAACTTGATGTTCACGGTGGGCATACAAATATTTACTATAACGGACGTTTTTGTATAGAGCGGCATATTCATCACCAGTCAGCTGAGTGAATTCGCTGTCGTAGAGTGTGATCAAGTCTCTAAGTGCAGTGCGTTTATCGTCATCGATATGAATGGCGCCGATGGGTTGGATTGGTCCAGCTACTGCTCGGCTGCAATCCCAGCGAGTTGATATATGGGATACTCCCCAGCGATCGTCGAGCTCTTCGGCGGCACAGGTAGCTGGCAGGTCGGTAATGATGACTTCATCATTATATTGAGGCTGGTATTGTTGGAGCTGCTCCAAGGAGGAAATATGTATCTGACGATGACCTTTCAAGGCTTCGTCGATCCGGGTCAGCCAGATATTCCATGGCCAGCATAACGCTGTACCTACCAGAAAGGCGACGGTTGCTAAAAGCAGAGAAATAACGTTAAGACGCACAACAGTGTTCAAGTCATCAATCTTCTGACGCTTCTTGAAGTGAAACTTGAGCCACCATAAGAAAAAAAATGCAAGAAGAAGTGTTATTACTACCCTGTTGCTCTGTGGAGACGGTGTCTGAATCAGCCAGATCAGTAACAAAGGAACGATAAGAAATCCTCCACGGAAGCCCAGGCGAAGCGGGATAGCGGAGGTATGTGCAGGAGATGTATCACTGGTGGCAAGTGTCATAGGGTCGGAAGCGGTGGCTGATAACAGGATGAATGAATAGTCATTTTAGAAATGATGGAGAAGAGCAAGTATGCCGTAACAAAGCGAAGGGTAACAGCCAAGTGATGGCAATGAAGCTAGTAAGGTCAAGAAAAGTCCAGTTGGCTGAAATGGCACATTGTATAAGAGAGGAAGTCAATGTTTTGGTGTGGCTGGATGATTTGATGTGGTTAGATGAGATGTTGAAACTTTGCAATATGGAAACTCTCTGTTCATGACGCTCGAGAAGTATTCTCATATAATGGCTGACTTCGCCATCAGGTAGGTAATATCTACTTGATCTTTTTCAATGGACGAAAAAGCGCTAGCCGATGAAACCACCGATCATTCTGCAATATCACCATGTACGAGCCGACTTGAGCGGGATAGCAGTGGTGATCGCATGCGTTGGCCTTGCACTATTGGCGATTGTCCTTCCTGTCTTGAATGTTGCATTGTCCGAAGAATGGATCAGGTGGGTAGAAGCCGTCGCGATTGGCGCCTGGTTGGTATCGGTGCTTTTCTACTGGTGGCGTGGCCGGCGAGTACGAGGCCAGGAGGAAATGGTTGAACTTGATCATACGGGGTTCGACTCTCGGCTCTTCGGGCGAATCGACTTTAGCGATATTACCAGGCATGCCGAAGGCCGTGACGTGTCACTGAGGCGCAAAGGCGCCACAGCACCATCGCTGTGTCTGCGACTCAAGAGTGGCCGTCGGCTGCATTTTCATCTCGATAATCGTTATTACGCCGAAGACTTGTTGGACTATCTCGCCTTCATCGAAGCCGTATTGGCTGGGGTGCGGGGACAGACTGAAGCGTATTTCGAGGCAGGGCTGCCCGGTAAGCAACAACTGTTTGGTGCAAAAACAAAACACGCACCATCCCTCTTGCCACGTGATTTTGTGCGGTACATGGCCCCGAACGGCAGTACCAAGGCGAAGCAGAAACCATCTGCTATGCAAACGCCTGGAAAGGGTACCGCAAGGCAAGACCAGAATATGCCTTCGGTTGCCAGGCAACTGGGAGAGGCCAATCGCCAGGCAGGGGTGCGTTTCAAGCAGCATTTGGCCAGGGATCATAAGCTCTATTCTGTCGCGATGGTGCTGTTGTCGCTGGCCTATCTGGTACGGGCCTGTGGACCTGAGATCAAGTCGGTGATCGCGCCTGATCCATTTACCAGGATGCAACAGCAAGCACCTCAGGCACTCGAGCGCAGCTCCAGCAGGCTGCAGCATGCTGTGACGCAGAAAGGACCGGTCTATCTCTGGGGACGTGATATCGGAAGCAATATCAAGCCAGTACTGATACCGAATGTCTCCACTCGGCATCAAATTGGCATTACATCGATCGATACGATGAACATCGCAGGCGATATTTCCAGGTTTCTGCGCAATGGCGAAGTTGAAGGATATCGAATTGGTCTAAGGCATGATGGCAAGCTGACTCTGGTGAATGTATCAAATATCTCGATGCAGCCAATCCCAGGTGAGAAAGAGTTGTTCTTCTTTATGCTTATGCCCGAAGGACAGGCTCGAAAAGATGCCAAAAAATCTCTGATGAGTGATTCAGCATGGCGTATCCGATATCACAACATTTCTGACCTTCCTGCCCGAATTAGACAGGGTGAGATAGGTCTTCCCATGATGCTTGTAGAACACTGGTTGAAGATGACGCCCTCACCACGCTTAATGGTAGCTTCGTCTGATTATCATGGTATGAGTGATGAGGAGTTTGCTCAGGTTGTTCAGGTTCTTGAGACATCTTTTCGACAGCAGGGCGTGGACATTTCGCACTTTTCAACACGACGATTCAAGGATGGTTCCGCCAGTGAATGACCCGCGTAATCTGATTCCATGTACCACCATTACTGTACTGAAATTTATCAATAGGGCGATCGACCGATGATTGCTTCCGCTGTTCGTTCTTTGGGAGTTGTTCGTGCTGGAGAGGTCTTCTGTGTCAATGCCCAGTGCCAAGATTTCAAGCAGCGTGTTATCCATGATGGCAGTACGCTGTGCCGGCTACGCACGGATAAAGGTGTCTTCTTTTTTCTAAGTGAGCAGTTCGAGTACGGTCTACCTGAACAGGAGCTTCGGAAGGGAGGTCAACTGACAATTGGGGCACATCGTCTACGTGATGGCAGTGCCTGGCTCCACTGGTTCCAGCTCGCCAATGGCGAATCCTGGGAACCTGAGCGGCAGGACTTGCGTTGGCCATTGCTGGGTGTTGGGCTGATTCTTGCCCTGTCGATAGTGATTTTCATGATGCCAAGCGATAAACCGATGCTGATTATGGTCCAAACCTTCCTTGGTATCATTGGCACAGTCATTCTGCCATTTACATTAGTGGCGCTAGTCCTATGGCTACATCCGATAAAGTGGAAACTGCGGCGAGAGCTTGTCGCATTGAAGGCCGGAAAGCCAATCGTGTTGAGCGAAGGGCCGTCATGTTCAGAGGCTGACACACTACCGCTTGACGACGGTGTTTATGGTGGCGTCGGCTTGATCCAGGGGGTTGCCTCAGAGATAGGACTCTTTCGTATTGACGAGAATATCAGGCGCTATCAGCTGCGCTGTGCAGGAGAGACGTTCACACTGGCAGAATCGTCGGGAATGCTTGGCTCGAAGAGCTTTGTGTTTCGGCGCCAAGCACCACTATTTATCGGAGAGTCAGATCGTATCGTGTTGCTGACCATGGTCGACGATGGCGAGGTGCATGGCGTGCTCAACCTTACCGATGGTATTGCTCACGCGAATTATCATGGCAGCCCATACTCACCACAGACGCGTCGAGTTGCGTTTGGGGTAGTAGTAGGAATAGTGACATTCATGGCTCTGTGCCTGGGTGGTTTTACCCTTTATGACTGGCACTCTCGGGGGGTGGGGCCAGATTATTGGGACTGGGTGGAACTGGCTGAGATCAGTAGTTTTTTCATGATGATGTTTATGATGATGTTCAGTGGCATTGGTTTGATTATCTGGTATATCCAGCGGCACTCTTCAAGAAAGATCTCATTGCATGGGATACCGGTAGAAAAAGTGGTTGCCTTGGCGCTGCAGTGGCGTCTGCACAATGGGCGTTCCCCGGTTATTAACGAGTTTTCCTGAATGCTGCCTGAATGGATTCGCCCGTGGCTGTATGCCGCTTCATTATGCTATGGCGCTTTCGCCTTTGTCTGGTATCTGATGGTCGGTTATGCCCAGGCCTGGCATGTCGAGCCGGAACAGACGCTCTCGGTGAAACTCAAGGAGCCTGTTGAATGGAATACGCTTCAAGCCACGGCCACCAACGATGGAAGCCTGTTGAGTGTGGAGTCGAGAGGCCGCGATGGCGAAGTTGAAAAGTGTTCCAGTGCGGGAGGATGCCGTACTTCTTGCCTTGCACAGGGGGAAGTGGAAACCGGTTCGCACCTTCCCGTGTTCAATTGTCTTGTGGTACCGGAAACTGGTGGGCAAGTGCGCCATAGTGTTGCTCTTTTGGGGGAGATTGGCCGTCAAGGCTTGAGTTACCTGATGCGCACCAATGGCAATCAAGTGGAAGTGGTGGGGCGCTTGAAGGGCGAGGTTTCTGGGATGGGCTGCAATAAACAGGGACGCTGCTATCTGTTTGCCGAGCTCGCCAAGGTTTATAACCAAAGTGTTTTCGTCTCTGACGATAGCGGTGTGCACTGGCGGTTGGCTGCTCAAGACGTGCTTGATAGTGCCATTACTGTTGAAGTACTGCGAATCGATGGTGAGCGCATCTGGGCTGCTGATTCAGGATCACTCTATTTCTCGGAGGATGGTGGGAGTCACTGGAATGAGCTGGTCAATGCTCGTTCACTGTTGAGTGAGTCTCCGCTACGTGTACTGCTGCATAACGATTCACTGGTATTTTTTCATTGGAACATGGATGAAACCGGGCGGATTTACGCCATGGTGAGTGATCAGGGGCGTGGACCCCACTCCATAGTGATGTTTCAGTTTGATCAAACCGGCAAGGTCGTTGATGCTGGTGAACGCCCTGGTGAGCTGCGGGATCTCGTCAGTGGTCCAGATGGCAAGCTGTACGCTATTTACCGTGCAGAGGAACGTGAACGCTATACCTTATATCGCCTGTCCGCTGGTGAGTGGTTACCGATCAAGGCCAGTGGCCGTTCGCCACTGACCAACTTGCAGGGTAGTGACAAGCTACTGTTGATGGAGGCTGGGCGGGGAGATGGACAACACATGTTGTTCAGTCGAGACGCAGGTGAAACCTGGAAGGCAATCGAAGACCTGCCTTATTACGAGGATAAGCGGGTGTTTGATCCGGCAGGAGCCGGCATTCTGGAGTTCCGCTACCCGAACTCCGAAGATCATTACGGTTACCGCTGGCTTCGTCCATGAAGCGGTAGGGCTATCATCCTTTCTAGCTCTCTTTCGTCACCTTTCTCCCTTTCACCACCTTATTGCCATCCCTCCCCCGACATACCTCACCCCAACCCCCGCAGAGCATCCTCCAGTCCGTGCAGGTCACGGGTGGTCAGGGTATCGCTGGGGAAGGGGGAGGCGTGTGGGTCGGCGGTGACGCCTACGAAGCGGGCGCCATTGGAACGGGCGGCGCGGAAGTCGTTGTAGGAGTCGCCGATCATCACGGTCTGATGAGGGGCGTGGCGGCGGCGGGTCATCAGGTTGCGCAGGGCGGTGGCTTTGTCGGGTGGGGCGCCGATGACTTCGAGGAAATAGTGGGAGAGGTTGCGGCGTTGGGTGATGGAGGTCAGTTCGGCCTGAGGGGTGGCGGAAAGCAGGTAGATCGGCACTTGGCCTCGCCAGCGTTCGAGAAACTTCAAGGCACCTGAGATGGCGGGGGCCTGGAGCAGGCGCTGCTCGACACTTTGCTTGAAGCGTTCACATAGCTCGCGGATGCGCTTGTCTCCGGCATCTCGGTGCAGGATATGCGCCTCGATATGGCGGAACTTCACCTCGCGAGGTTGGCCGCCTCGACGGCTCAGGTAGGCTACCACCGCGCGGTATTTCTCTTCAGGCTCGTCGCGATAGAGGTCGGCGAAGGCCTGCCGTTTCAGGCTGGCGGAATCCAGCACCACACCATCGAAATCGAAGACCAGGGCATACTGGGTGAAGCCGGGGGCGTCACCGGTGCGCAGCGCGCTGATGTCCTGGTTCGTGCCAGGTCGAAAGCTGCCGTCGTTCACGGATCAGTTGTCCCCTGTTTTCTCGCGGCTCTGTTCTTGCAGTTCGGTTGTTGCAGCTCTGTTCTCTCAGCTCTGTTCTCTCAGCTCTGTTCTCGAAGTCTTGTTCTCTCAGTTCTGTGATTCGCGACACGCGGCCCTGGGGAAATGCAGGAATGGCAGTACCACAATGGAAAGTGCAAGGGGCCGCGTGTCTCTGGTCAGATCATCACATCATTGTCTCTTGAAACGTGCCAGCACCCAGCCCTTGAGTGGCGTGTTGCTGAGCAGTACCAGGATGGTCACGCTGCTGAGGATCAACGACAGCGGGTTGGTAAACAGCGACAGCAGGAACTGGCCACCCTGGTCACCCACTGATGACATGGCCTGGCGGTAGGACTCGTCGAGCATCGGCCCCAGGATGACGCCCAGGATGATAGGGCCCATCTGGAAGCCGAACACCTTGAGCCAGTAACCGAGAATACCGAAACCGAGCATCCAGTAGACATCCATCATGTTGCTGTTGATGGAGTAGGCGCCGACCACGCACAACACCACGATCAGCGGAATCAGAATGGCCTTGGGTACTTCGACGATCTTGGAGAAGATCTTGATCCCGGTCAGGCCGAAGATCAGCAGGAAGATGTTAGCCAGTGCCAGATTGCCGACGGTGAACCAGAAAATGTACGGCGTCTCGATCATTAGCATGGGGCCGGGGTTGAGACCATGAATGACCAGGGCACCGATGATCACTGCGGTGACCGCATCGCCGGGCATCCCGAGGGTCAGCATCGGCACATAGGCACCGCCCACCGCAGCATTGTTGGCGGTTTCCGGGGCCACCAGACCCTCATAGGCACCTTCACCAAAGGGACGGCTGGGATTTTTGACGCTGCGCTTGGCGTGGTCATAGGCGAATAGCGAGGCGATATCGCCGCCGGTACCGGGCAGGGCGCCCACGATTACCCCGATCAGTGACGCGCGCATCGATAGCGGCAGGAACTTCAAGATCATGTTCAGCGGCGGCACGATCTTGTCGACGTTCTGCTTGACCGGCACCTTGGCCAGGTTATGCAACTGGTACAGGGCTTCGGCGACACCGAACAGGCCGATCATCACTGCCACATAGGAGATGCCGCCCATCAATTCCATGCTGCCCAAGGTCA
This sequence comes from Halomonas binhaiensis, assembly GCF_008329985.2. Taxonomy (NCBI): domain Bacteria; kingdom Pseudomonadati; phylum Pseudomonadota; class Gammaproteobacteria; order Oceanospirillales; family Halomonadaceae; genus Halomonas; species Halomonas binhaiensis. The sequence goes on along the minus strand of NZ_CP038437.2, from coordinate 3,749,940 downwards.
GGCGGGGCTGGGCCGTGACCGGGTCCATGCCGACCAGGCCGATGGTGGCACCGAGAGCAACGGCGAAGATGCCCCGGGCCAGGGACTTCCCGGACAGGGAACTGACCAGCAGCAGGCCGAGCACGGCAATCAGGAAGTAATCGCGCGGGGCGAACTGCAGCGACAGGTCGGAAAGATAGGGCGCGGTGCCGGCGAGTACCACGGTACCCATGATGCCGCCGATGACCGACATGACGGTAGAAAGGCCGATGGCCTTGCCGGCTTCTCCCCGTTGGGCCAGGGGATAGCCATCGAATGCTGTGGTGACCGCCGAGGGCGCGCCGGGAATGTTCAACAGAATGGCGGTGCGGGAGCCGCCGTAGACGCCGCCGACATAGATGCCGACCATCAGTGCCAGGGCGTTGTTGATGTCCCAGGAAAAGGTAAAGGAAATCAGGATCGATACCGCCATGGTCACGGAAAGACCCGGAATGGCACCGATATAGATACCGCCCAGCACGCCGAGGGCGGTCAGGCCGAGCAGGCTTGGATCGAGCCAGGCCATGAGCAGGTAGGAGAGTGTATCACTCATAGAATGCCTCGAATGTCAGGGCAGGTAGACACGGAATACCAGGGTGAACAGGGCATAGATCACCCCGGTCGCCAAGGCGGTGATGACCAAAGAACTGATGATCTTGCCCCGGCGCAGGAAGATGAACATGGCGGCCAGAAAGACAGCAGTGCTGAGGTAGAAGCTGAACCAGACGATAGCGGCCAGATAGAGAATGGCGGCAACGCTGAATACCACGATATAAGGCTTGAAGTGGTCGCGAATGAAGGCCCGGAATTCTTCAGCAGCATTGTGCAGATGTTCCGCGCGCCGCTTATAACGGTGGCTGAACAGGATGGCGAGAGAAGAAGCCAGCATCACCAGGCCCAGCCCTACCGGAAAGGACCCGGCGGAATTGAGCTTGAGTCCGCCATCGATGCGGAAGGCCTCGAACAGAATGCCGATGCTCAGCAGCAGCAGCAGCCAGTCAAATATCTTTTCACCGGGCTGGACACGCTCGATGTGCTTGCTCATCTAAAAGCTCCCAGGGGAGGCGTGGTGCCTCCCCCGTGGTGATCATGAGATATCGTTGAGAAACGTCGTCGTGAAAAGGCGTTATGGAAACGCTTATTCCGCAGCGGCTTCGGATTCGGCTTCGTCCTCAGCGGCCGCTTTAGTCTTGGCAGCGGCTGGGCGCGGAATCTCCAGTTCTTCAGGGGTAGCCTTGAGGCTATCTGGATCAGCGTCGTACATGGACCAAGCGGTGACGGACTGCCAGTTATCCAGGTATTGCTGGGCTTCATCACCATTCAGGTTGAGCGGCTCGGCGCCATAGTCACGCAGGAAGCGGGTGAACTCATCGCTGGCCACCGCCTGCTGGTAGGCATCCTGCAGTACGCCGACCACGTCTTGCGGGGTTTCCTTACGTACGAAAACGCCCCAGAACGGTCCCCATGGCAGGAAGTCCGCGATATCCGGCAGCGCCTCGGTGATCGGCGGCACGCCCGGCAGGGCATCGATTTCTTCCTTGGTCAGCACGGCGAGGCCTTTCATCTTGCCACCGCGAATCTGCTCGCCGGCCGCGGCCAGGCTCAAGGGCATGAAGTCGATATGATCGCCCATCATGGCGGTAATGCCGGGGCCGTCGCCGCCGAAGGTCACGGTGCGTACATCCAGTTCATCCACGGCGTTGATCATGGCATGAACCGTGCTCGGCAGGCCGCCAGCGCCGGTGCCACCCATGCGTAGCTCGCCGGGATGCTCGTGGGCATAGTCGAGCAGGTCAGAAAGGCTGTCGAACGGACTATCCGCCGGTGCAGCTATCACCACCAGGCCCTGGGCGATGATGTTGATCGGCTGCATGTCATCGTAGGAGAAGTCAGCCAGCCCCATCAGTTGGTAGAGCTCAGGGTTTTCTGCACCGAACAGCAGGTTGTAGCCGTCGGGGCGCTGGCGCATGACATGGTTCATGCCGATCACGCCGGTACCGCCCGGGCGGTTGGTCAAGACGATAGTGGTGCCCAGAATGTCTTCTACATAGGGTGTCAGGCTGCGCACGACGTTATCGGTTGCGCCGCCGGCTCCCCATTGGATGGTGCCCTGAATGTTGCGATCCGGGTATTCAGCAAAGGCGTTGCCAGCAAAGGCCAGAGTGCCGGCAGCGATGGCAATGGAGGTGACGAGAGGCTTGAACATGAAGTGTCCTCCGGGAGTTGTTGTTCTGGCGGTGGCCAAGACAGAAAAAGGGTGTGCAACAAGGGTGATCAGGTTGTGTTCGCTGTTCGAACGACATGTTCTTATAGCGAACACTAGAATCTGGTTCCAAAAGTGTCAACGATGCGGTCCGCTATCTTATACCAATGTTTAATCCCTCAGCGCAGGCTGGGCTCGAATGTCTCCTCTGCGAGTCACCAGGCCGGCTCTCCTGATCGGTTCTCCATTCTGTTATTCCAGAGTGTCCTTCTGGTGGAGAACGTGACCGAGAAATGGCGATGGCCTGACGGACAAAGATAATCTGACAGATCAATAGTAGCTGGCACACAAGGTGTGCTCTTTCAGGCTGGATTCTCTTTCATACTCTCTGTACAGGCCTTTGTACTTTTTTGCCATGAGTGATTGGCCATGCGTGGCTGAACACGTCTTCTACTTTGTTCGTATTGCGTTTCAATAGGTCGCAATGCGAACATTGGAACCATGTTCTAGAATTAGACAGTGCTTGATGAAGCGTTCGGGACCATATTTTCTACTCTGTAGGGTCCGATACAGCACTGTTCGACACTGTACTGTTTGTTCGACACAGCATGATGGGCTAGGGAGCCTGGAGGATGACAATGCGTGCCATTGCCACGGTATGCCTGAGCGGCGACCTGAGAACCAAGCTGGAAGCCATCGCCCGTGCAGGCTTCGAAGGGGTGGAAATCTTCGAGAACGATCTGCTGTCCTTCGATGGCTCGCCTGAGGAAGTCCGCCAATTGTGTGAGCGGCTGGGGCTGACGATTGTCGCCTTTCAGCCGTTTCGCGATTTCGAAGGCATGCCAGAGCCCGGTCGCAGTCGTAACCTGCAGCGGGCCGAACGCAAGTTCGATGTGATGGAACAGCTGGGAACCGACTTCCTGCTGGTATGCAGCAATGTCTCCCCCCAGGCCAGTGATGACATGGATCAGGCAGTGGCTGATCTGCGCGAGCTGGCCGAGCGGGCGGCCAAGCGCAATATTCGCATTGGCTTCGAGGCATTGGCCTGGGGGCGCCACATCGCCGATTACCGTGATGCCTGGGAAGTCGTGCGGCGAGCCGATCATCCCCATCTGGGGCTGGTGCTCGACAGCTTTCATATCCTGTCACGCAATAGCGACCTGTCGGCAATTGGCCGGATTCCCAAGGACAAGATCTTCTTTGTCCAGTTGGCGGATGCCCCGCTGCTGGACATGGATGTATTGCAGTGGAGCCGTCACTTCCGCTGCTTCCCCGGGCAGGGGCGAATGCCGCTCAAGGCGTTCATGACCGAGCTGGCCAAGACCGGTTATGACGGTCCGTTGTCGCTGGAGATCTTCAGTGATGCCTTCCGCGCGGCACCGACCGAGATCACCGCACTGGATGGGCTGCGTTCCCTGATCCTGCTGGAAAGCCTGGTGGAGGGAGCTCCCTGGTCGAAGACGCTGCCTGCCACTCCCAATTACCGTGGCGTGCATTTCATTGAGTTCACGCTCGATGAAGATAGCGCCGCTCCCCTGGGGGAGTTCATCGATGCGCTGGGCTTTCGCCATGTCGGTCGCCATCGCTCCAAGAATGTCGAACTGTGGAAGCAGGGCGATATTCACCTGGTGCTCAACTTCGAGACCGACAGCTTCGCCCACACCTTCCGGCTACTGCACGGTACTTCCGTGTGTGCGGTAGGGTTTCGGGTCGATGATGTGGCCCAGGCTCTGGAGCGGGCTCGTGCCTTCAAGGCTCCTCAGTTCCGCGGCCATGTTGGCGAAGGCGAGATGGAGATTCCTGCCTTGCGAGGCATCGAAGGCAGTCTGGTCTATCTGGTGGACGATAATGCCGCCTCCGACCTGCAATGGCGCACTGACTTTGAGCTGTTCGATCAGGAAAGTCGTGATGAGGCCGGTCTGGTGTGCATCGATCATCTGTCCTATGTGCTGCCAGCGACTCAACTGCTGAGCTGGAAACTGTTCCACCATACGGTGTTCGGTTTTGGCGCGGCGAGTGAGCATGAAATGGTCGATCCGCACGGCATGATGGTCAGCCAGGCGGTGATCAGCCCGGATCGCAGCATCCGCCTGCCGCTTACCGTGTCCCAGGTGCAGGAAACCCAGCCCGGACGTTTCCTCAGTGAGTTTCGCGGAGGCGTGCAGCAGATCGCCTTTGCCAGCCGTGACATCTTTGCCAGCGTGGATGAATTCCAAGCCCGCGGGCTGCCACTGCTGAAGATTCCACAGAACTACTACGACGACCTGGAAGCTCGCTTCGATCTCGATGCCGAGCTACTGGACGCGATGCGCTCGCGCAACATTCTTTTCGACCGCAATGACGAGGGTGATTTTTTCCACGCCTATACCGAGACCTTCCTCGGGCGCTTCTTCTTCGAGATCGTCGAGCGCCGCGGCCATTACCAGCAGTTCGGCGAGGCCAATGCCGGCATTCGCCTGGCGGCGCAGGCAGCCAGGCGCGAGGCTTCGTGAAGTGATGATTCGTGAAGTGATGATTCGTATCGCGGTGAACAGAAAAACGATGATCAAAAAAACGACGAACAGCAGGAGATCAGGATGAAGCTTGGTTTGATCGGCAAGGCCATCATGAATTCCAGTTCGCCGGACCTGCATGTCAGGCTTGGCCAACTGACCGGTATTCCTGCCACCTATGATCTTTTCGATGCCAACGAGCAGCCCATCGAAACGCTGGAAAGCCAGGTGCGCAAGGTCATCGCGGAGGGCTATCGTGGGGTCAATGTCACTTTTCCTTGGAAGGAAGACGCGGTAACGCTGGCGACCCGGCCCTCCCAGGGAGCCAGCATGGTCGGTTCTGCCAACACCCTGGTGTTCGAGCAAGGCGAGATCATTGCCGAAAATACCGACTTCACCGGCTTCATGAGCGGCTTTCGTGCGACCCTGGGCGAGCGTCGACCGGGTCGGGTGCTGCAACTGGGCACCGGCGGCGTGGGCAAGGCAGTTGCCTTTGGCCTGGCCAGCCTGGGCGCAACGGAAATCGTTCTGATGGATCTCGATGACAGCAAGTCGCAGCGGCTGGCCGATGAACTTGGTGCCCATGGCTTCAAGGCCTCGATCATTCATGCGGAGCAGGTCGCCGAGGTGGTGCCCGAGTGCGATGGGTTGGTCAACTGCACCCCCATCGGTCATGAAAAGAGCCCCGGCTGCCCGCTGCCCAGGGAACTGGTCACTGCGAAGCATTGGATATTCGATGCGGTCTATGTGCCGGCCGTCACCGAATTCGTTGCTGCCGCCCAGGTTGCCGGTGCCGCCATCATGAGTGGTGTCAGCCTGTTCGTGTTCCAGGGCGTCGATGCCTTCAAGCTGTTCTGTGAAGATCAGGACAAGCGCTCCGCTGCCGACGCTCAGGCTGCTACTCTGTTCGCTCACTATCGTCGTGAACTGCTGAAGGAGAAAGACGCATGAGTCAGGGCAAGGTGCTGGTACTGCATGGACCCAATCTCAATCTGCTGGGCACCCGCCAGCCGGAAATCTATGGCTACGAGACCCTGGATGACGTCAACAACGCGCTGCGTGAGAAGGCAGTACAGGCGGACTGGGACATCGACTGCCTGCAGAGCAACCATGAAGGCGTGCTGATCGATGCCATTCACGCGGCTCGTCTGGACGGCACCGGTGCCATCATCATCAATCCAGCCGCCTATACCCATACTTCGGTGGCCATTCTCGATGCGCTCAACGCCTTCGAGGGTACGGTCTACGAAGTGCATATTTCCAACGTGCACCAGCGCGAGAGCTTCCGTCACCATTCCTATGTGTCGTTGCGCGCCAATGGCGTGATTGCTGGTCTGGGAACGCAAGGATATCAGGCAGCCCTGGATGCGTTGATCAAGGCCAAGGCGGCTTCATCCCGGTAATCCTCTGGAGGCAAGATGTCAGAACGTTCTTCTCCATTACGTATTGGTGTGATGGGGGCCGGTGTCATCGGCCGTGAGCATGTCGCTCTGGTCAATGCCTCGCCCAACACCCGCCTGGTAGCGATTGCCGATGTCACCGAGGCTGGCAGGGAGTTTGCGCTACAGCAAGGGGTGCCGTGTCATGCCGACTACTATGAGATGCTCGATAGTGGTGGGCTGGATGCCGTCATTGTGGCCCTGCCCAATGCGTTGCACCTGGAAGCGGGTCTGGCCTGTATCGACCGTGGCCTGCCGACGCTGATGGAGAAGCCGATCGCCGATACGCTTGGCTCCGGAGTGGCGCTGGCCGAGGCCAGTGAAAGAGCCGGCGTGCCGGTGCTGGTCGGTCATCATCGTCGTCATAGCCCGGATATGGTGGAAGCTCGGCGAGCGATTCAAGCCGGTGAGCTGGGCCCCTTGGTAGCGCTCAATGGCATGTGGCTGTGTCGCAAGCATGATGACTATTTCGACCAGGCCTGGCGCCGCGAGGCCGGGGGTGGCCCGATCCTGATCAACCTGATTCATGAAATCGATATCCTGCGCTATCTGTGCGGTGAGATCGAAAGCGTCCAGGCTGTCACTTCCAACCAGGCTCGTGGCTTTGACGTGGAAGACAGCTTCGCTGTGGTCATGGCTTTCGAGAATGGTGCCGTCGGCAGCTTCGTCGGGAGTGACGCAGTGCCTTCCCCCTTCATGTGGGACGTGGCCTCCGGGCAATCACCCAACTTCCCGCATTATCCCAGTGACTGCTATGTCATCGGTGGCCAGAAGGGCAGCCTGAGCGTGCCCGGCATGTCGCTCTGGCAACACTCCGAAGGCGCAGACTGGCGCGGCGAACTGGTGCAGAAACGCATGCAGCCACCGCGCACCCGCTGCTACACCGAGCAGCTCGAACACTTCGTGGCCGTGGCTCGCGGTGAGGCAAGGCCGGTGATCGATGCTCGCGAAGGTGTCATGACCCTGGCCGCCACCCTGGCAGTGGAAAAGGCCGCCAGGGAAGGGCGCAGAGTGGCGGTGAAGGAGATGTTGTAGGGTGTAGGGGGGCCTGTCCTGGGTTTATGTACCCCCGGTGCTTATGCATCCCCGGTGCGGGCCACCACGACTCTGGCTTTCTCCAATGCTCGCTGCGCTCGCTCTAGCGCGCTGACACCTTGCTGGCGCAAGGCCTCGGTGGGAATTTCCAGGCTCAGTGGCAGGCTGCGTGGCAGGGTGTTCAGCAGACGTCTCAGGTCGATATCGCCATCTCCGGGAAAGCAGCGTTGCTGGCGTGCTTCGAACAGGATCTGCTCCATGCTGTCAGGGATCGCGCCGACGACATCACATAGCTGCATATAACGCAGCCATTCATCAGGTGTCTGGCGCAAGTCATCGAGCTGGCTGGCCGAACGGTTGAAGTGGAAGGCATCGACCAGCAAGCAGGCGTTGTCGTGACCGGCGTTCCGGGCGCTAGCAACGATGCGCCGGGCCTGGGCCAGGTCTTTGACCCCCGTCCAGGGCATGAACTCCAGATGCGGATGCAGCCCGAGAGGCCGGGCGATGTCACATAGCGCGGCGAAATGGTCGCTCATGCGCGCTTCATCGTCATCGTTGCCCGCCACCAGCACTTCGCTGGCGCCAAGCTCTGCGCCTATCTCCAGAATATGCTGAAAATCCTGCTCGACCCGGGTATCGGGCTTGAGTCGCAGAATCTCGATATCCAGCACCTTGATGTCGGTTTCGCTGAGGCGCTGTCGGGTACGTCTGAGCAGTCCAGCATCACTGGCCAGAGGGAAGTGGTGTTCTTCAGCTGTCGCTGGTATCAGGCGCAGGCCGACGGCGTCATAACCCGCCTGGGCGGCCACTTCGATCATATCCGGCGGAGACAGCTCCAGCACGGTCAGAGCGGCCAGGGAAAACTGTCGTGGTGAATGGGACGGGTTAGCGGCAGTCATGGGCATCTTCAGTGCGGGTGGCTAAGGTCTGGCGAATGGCATGCAAGGCTGCGATATGGCCGAAGGTCATGGCTGGGCCGAGGTTGATGCCTCCTGCGGGGTAATAGCCCCCCATGATGCTGGCCATGTCCGTGCCCGCGGCATACAGGCCGGTAATGGGGGCTGCCTGTGCATCGAGCACCTGGGCGTGTTCATTGGTCTTGAGGCCAGCAAAAGTGCCAAAGCTGCCAGGCACCACCTTGATGGCATAAAAGGGACCTTCGTCCAGTGCCGCCACGCATGGGTTGGGGCCATGCTTGGGGTCACCGTTCTTGCGGTTATAAGGGGTGCTGCCTCGGCCGAACTGCGGGTCTTCGCCCTGTACCGCGTGGCGGTTGTATTCGGCCACGGTGGCTTCCAGGCCATCGGGGTCGATGGCGCAGGCGGCAGCCAGTTCGCGCAGGCTGTTGCCTGCCTTGAGATAACCTTTCTTGATCCAGTGCTTGAAGGGCACAGGCGCCGGCCGGGTGATGCCGATGCCATAGCGGCGCTGGAAGCGGTGTGTACAGATCAGCCACGAGCACACTTCCTCACCTTCCGGCACTGCCTTGATCATGGCGTCGACATAGTCGTAATAGCCACCCGCTTCATTGACGAAGCGTTTGCCGTTGCTGAGTACCGCGATGATGCCGGGTTTGGCGCGGTCGATGATGTGCGGAAAGTGACCGATACGTTCTTGCTGTCTGCCCCTGCCATGAATCTTGTCTTGAGCCGATGACTTCCAGGGCACCAGCGAAACGGGGGCCCAGGCGACCGCTGAGTAAAGATCGTCCGCGACCTGGCCACCAGCCGACTCGCCCAGGCGCAGGCCGTCGCCAGTGGTCGAGGGGGGCGGCAAGGGCCAGTGTTCCTTGCCGCTTGGCGTGCGTGGAAACAGCGCTCGACGGCGTTCGATATCCCAGGGAAAACCACCGGCGGCGAGGATGACACCACAGCGGGCATGCAGTGTCTGTTCGCCTTCCGGGCTGTCGATCACCACGCCGCTGACCTTGGCGCCGTTGTGGTGATCCTCCTTGAGCAGACGTATGGCGGGGGAGTTGACGCGCATGTCCACGCCAAGCTCCTCCGCGGACTTGGCCAGGCGGCCAACCAGGGCCACCCCATTGACCAGTTGCATGGCGCGTCCGTAGCGAGCCAGATCGTAGAGATGACGGGTGAAACGCTTGCTGACATGCCACAACGATGTGGCCGAGCGCATGCAGGTGAGAAAGGCCTTCAGGTCCGCTCCCGCCTGGATGGGCATGCCGAGGAATGCTGTCTCCGGCATGGTGTGGCGCAGCTTGTTCAGCGTTTCCCGGGATAGCTCGCGGCCATCGAAGGGGGCGGCAATGACCGAACGGCCGCCGGTTCCGGCGCCCGGTGTGTTGCCGTGAATATCGGCGATGGCATTGCCGCCGGCAAACTTGAGAGCCGTCTTGTGGTGGAAGAACTCCACCATGCGCGGGGCATATTCGAGGAAGGCATCAATACGGGCTGGATCGTAGCGTTCCCCCAGCTCATGACGCAGATAGGTGCGTATGGTGGCGGCATCCTCGTGAATGCCTGCATCACGCGCCAGGAAGTTGCGTGGCACCCACATCCATCCCCCGGACCAGGCCGTGGCACCGCCCAGGGTGCTGGCCTTTTCCACCACCACGACCTTGAGCCCATGATAGGCGGCGGTAACTGCGGCGGAGAGGCCTGCAGCCCCGGAGCCGATGATGACCAGGTCGAAGTGATGCTGAGTGTCAGGCATGGAAGATCTCATTAACAGGCTAAGCAACAAATCTAGAACAAGGTTCCAGTATTTGCAATAAGCCCATATGTGTAGTCATCCCTGACAGAGGGCTGGTGTCAGACCAACATCAGGGATGACTGGAGAAAGGCGTATCAGTCTGGCAGCAGGCCGTAGTGGTGCATCAGCCAGATCGCGGCACTCAGCGTGAAGAAGGCGCTCAGCGTACCGACCATCAGGGCGGCTGCGCCGACTTCTGCCATGCCGTAGCGGCGGCCGAGCAAGGGATAGACACTGATCATGGGACTGCAGGCGAACAGCAGGGCGCCGGCAATCCACACTGGATCCACCGGAGGCTGCAGCATGAACAGCAGGAGCACAGCCAGAGGGTGCAGCAGCAGCTTGCCGATAACGATCTGACCGACATCGTTGACCATGCCGCCGACCTTGAGCCCATAGAGCGTGCCGCCAATGACGAACAGCGCCGCAGGGCCGGAAGCATTGGCCAGCATGTCGATGACCTGAACCAGAGGGCCGGGTAGCGAGATTTCCGATGTGGCCAGTGCCAGGCCAACGGCCAGGCCGATCAGGATGGGGTTGCGCACCAGGCGCACGCAGGTCTTGCGGGCCACGGTCAAAATGCTTGCGCCACTCTGGCGACCGGCTTCGGCGAGGATCAGGGCGGCAGGAATGATGAGCAGGTTTTCGACCACCATGTTCAGTGCCAGAAAGATGGCGGCAGGCGAGGCGCCAAGTACGGTGGCCGCCAGCGGATAGCCGATGAAGCCACTGTTGGAGGCCGACATGCCAAGGGACAGCAGGGCGCTTTCGCTGAGCGACTTGCGGCGCAGTGTCAGTGAAACCACCAGGGCCAGGCTGAAGACCAGCAATGAACCCAGCCCATAAGCCAGTAGATAGCTGGGTTGGATGACGTCGCTGAGAGGGTTCTGGGTCAGTGCTCGAATCACCAGCGCCGGCAGGGCGAAATAGAGTACGAAGGTGCCAATGCCCTGAATCTGCTCTCGGTTGAGCAGGCGACTGGCCATGGCCAGGTATCCGGCGCCGATGATCAGGAAGATCGGCGCGGTGATGGCGACGATATCGAGCATGAAGGCCTCAGGTGAACAGGCGTGATGTCGGTGTGGCCTGGGAAATTTCTGCCGCGGCATTCATGAGCTCCGGGCCAAGTTCCTCTACCCGGGCTGCATCCAGGCGTACGCTGGGACCCGCGATACTCAGTACGCCCTGCGGATGTCCGTCTCGTGGATGGCGAATCAACGCCGCCATGGCCGCGGTGCCAGGGCCCATGATGTCCTGAGCCCAGCTATAGCCGCGCTGGCGAGCCTGACTCAGATGCTCGAAGACCTCTTGCTTGCTGCGTGGCGCATTGGGTCCCACGGGATGATCGGTTTCCAGGCCCTGGGCATCGAGCATGGCCTCGGCGTCCGCGTCACTGAGCGCGGCCAGCCAGGCGTGGCCACTGGCGGTACAGAACAGCGGGGCTTCCTTGCCCATGTCCGGATCGTAGACCAGTCCGCTGCGCGCGCCCTGGGCCTTGGCGATCCAGGTCAGGCGAGGACCTTCAATGACCGACAGACGTACCAGCTCACCGCTTCTCTGGGCCAGTTGATCGAGCACCGGTTGCACGATATCGGGAGCGCCCGTGCTGGAGAGATAGCGCAAGCCCAGCCCGACCAGCTTGGTAGTGAGCTTGTAGCGCTGACTGATCGGGTCCTGGCGCACATGCCCCAGGCGAATCAGTTCATTGCAGATGCGGTGAGCCGCGCTCTTGGGGATGTCCAAGCGTTCGGCGACCACCAGCAATGGCAGGCCATCGGCATCGGTGGAAAGGGCTTCGAGTACCCTGAGGGTGCGTTCGATCAGGCTGCCGGCCATGGTGATGTCTCGCTATACGGAATATGTGACTGAACAGAATATGTGAGCAGTGATTTGAACTTGTCGATCCTTGAACTACACACTATTTTAGAATTCTGTTCAAAAAATGCATCCTGACGTCATTGCGAGAGGCTCATGCTCAACTGATCGAGGCGCGAATTTCACGACCTTTCTCGAGCAGCAGGGGCAGATAGTCCTTCACCAGGGTGTCGAAGCTCACGCGGGCAGCATTGGTACTGATGTTGATGGCGCCAAGCAGTTTGCCATTGGCATCGAAAGCCGGGATGGCCACGGAGCGCAGGCCGGGGTCGAGTTCCTGGTCGGCAATGGCATAACCCTGCTGGCGCACCTTGAGCAGGCATTGCTTGAGCTGGGCCGGATCAGTGATGCTCTTGTCCGTATGGTGTTCCAGCTGGACCCGCTGGAGATAGGCGTCGAGCTGATCATCGGGCAGTTGGGCGAGCAGCACACGGCCCATGGAGGTGTGGGCCGCTGGCAGACGGGTTCCCACGGAAAGGGTGATGGCCATCAAGCGGTGCGGGGCAGAGGAACGTGCCACGTAGATGACATCGTCGCCATCCAGTGCACCCAGGGATGACGATTCTCCGCACTGGGCGGTGATGTCCTCCAGCACCTGCTGGATCACGCTACGATAACCGTTGGCGGAAAGGAACGAGTAGCCAAGCTGGAGGACCCGGGGTGCCAGCTCAAAGTAGCGCTGCTGTTTGCGTACGTAACCCAGGGCATGCAGAGTGAGCAGGAAGCGTCGGGCCCGGGCACGGTTCATGCCGGTACGGCTGGCGACTTCACTCAGGGTCATGCGGGGATGCTCATTGTCGAAGGTCAGGATGACTTCCAGGCCACTGGCCAGGGCCGTTACGAAATCCCTGTCGTCGGGGCTGAGCGTCTCTTGCTCTGATGTCATCGTCGTTCCATCTCATGATGTAGAAGTGAGTTTTCCTCATAAATCTAGCACAGTGTTCGAATTGCGAACACTTGTGCGACAATCGGTCTTTCGTCTTATCCCGCCGGAGCCAACGATATGTCAGCAGCGTTACTGCAACACCCTTTCATGAGTCAGCATGCCGTGAGCGAGAGCAACGCCCAGGCCATGATCAGGGCCATGCTGGCATTTGAACTGGCGCTGGCCGATGTGCAGCAAGCCCGTGGTGCCGTACCGGAAGGTGTCAGCCAGCAACTGCGCCAGGTGCTCGAAGCCCATGACTTTGATGCCGAGGCCATTGCCGCAGGCATTGCCACGGGAGGCAATGCAGCCATTCCCTTCGTCAAGCAGGCACGTGGTGCACTGCCCGCCGATATCAAGCGCTACTTTCACCAGGGAGCAACAAGCCAGGATGTCGTCGACAGCGCCTTGATGTTGCTGGTCAAGCCACGCTTGAGCGCGGTGGATCAACTGCTGCTGCGCTGCCGTGCTGCGGCCATCGAGCTGATGCGTGACCACGAACAGACGGTCATGGTAGGGCGCACACTGATGCAGCAGGCCTTGCCGATCACCTTTGGGGTCAAGGTGGCGCATTGGGCCATCGGGCTGGAACAAGCGCGTCGACGCCTGGCAGCAGTAGAGCTACCCGTGCAGTTTGGTGGTGCCGTAGGGGTGCATTCCGGTTGGGATGAGCAAGGGCTGGCATTCATGGATGCCCTCGCCGAGCGACTGGAATTGGATACTGCCGTGTTGCCCTGGCATACCGACCGCCAGCCCATCCACGCGCTGGGCACTGCCATTGATGCGGTAGCCGGTGCAGCGGAAAAGCTGGCCCTGGATGTCGCTCTGCTGACGCAGACGGAAATCGGGGAGGTCGCAGAACCATCGGCGCCAGGCATGGGCGAATCGTCTTCCATGCCGCACAAGCGTAACCCGGTGCGCTGTGCGCTGATCCGTGGCGCTGCCCGCCAGGTTCATGGCCAGGCCAGCGTGCTGCTCAATGCCGTGGCTCAGCCGCTTGAACGTGGTCTGGGGGAGTGGCATGCCGAATGGGCTCCCTTGATCGACAGCCTGCTGCTGCTGGAAGGGGCCCTGGAGCAGACCGTGGTGCTACTCGAAGGATTGGAAGTCAACCCCGCCGCCATGCAGCGCAACCTGGCCGTGACGGGAGGCGGCATCATGGCGGAGCCGGTATCCCGGATACTGACACCTGCCCTGGGAGTGGACGCTGCCAAGCGCATCAGTGCTGAAGCTGCCGAAAGCGCCCGCTTGAGCGGTAAGTCCTATGCCGACGTGCTGGCGAGTCATCCCGAGGTGTTGGGCAAGGTCGATCATCAGGCATTGTTGCAGGCTACGGATCCTGCCGGGTATGTGGGCACGAGTAGGGAGCAGGTACGGCGTGCCATGGAGTGGTTGATGGGAAACGCTGCATAAATGTCTGCGCAGCTCAATCACTGCGTTACTCTGTGCTCGGAATCCTCACCTATACCCCATAGGCTCCGGTTCCTGTGCTCCGGGCGCCTTGCGTTTGAGCATGCTCGTCGATTTTTGCAGCGTTTCCTAAGTTCTGCTGTTTAGTATCTACTTTTCATTCTGTCCTTTCTCAAAAAATCATACTTTGGTCTAAAAAAGCGGCGTCGAAAGACGCCGCTTTTTTTATCGCTGGTCTTTCTCAATGGCGCGATTTTTCCGGCTTTTTCTTGCGGTTCCCACGCTTGCGGCTCGGTTGAGGCAACCGTATTGGATGTTTGACGACATCCTGCTTCAGGAATATTGTGTTCGTATTGCAATACATAAGTTCGTTATACGAACAAGATGTGTGAACAAATTGCAGAGAGCACTTTGATACAAGCACGTTGATACAAGCACGTTGATACGAACAAGAACGCTGGGACTCCCGGGGAGTGCTGGCGGTCACAACCTGAGGAGCAGTCATGGCCGAATTTCTCAGCCTGCATGACGCTGTAGCACGCTATGTCGAGGATGGCGCTACCGTTGCCATGGAAGGCTTTACCCACCTGATTCCTTTCGCTGCGGGTCATGAAGTCATTCGTCAGGGCAAGCGTGATCTGACACTCATCCGCATGACGCCGGACCTGGTCTATGACCAGATGATCGGTGCCGGTTGCGTCAAGAAGGTGATCTTTTCCTGGGGAGGAAACCCTGGTGTCGGGTCCCTGCATCGCTTGCGTGATGCCGTAGAGAAGGGCTGGCCGAACAAGATCGAGATTCTCGAGCACAGTCATGCCGCCATGGCCTGCGCCTTCGAGGCGGGTGCTGCCGGCCTGCCCTTGGCCGTGCTGCGTGGCTACGTGGGCAGTGAGCTGCCCAACGTCAATGACCAGATCAAGTTCATCGAGTGCCCCTTCACCGGTGAGCGGCTGGCGGCAGTGCCTTCTGTGCGTCCGGATGTCTCCATTGTGCATGCCCAGAAGGCCGATCGTGCTGGCAATGTGCTGGTCGAAGGCATCATCGGGGTGCAGAAGGAAGCCATACTGGCCGCCAGAAAATCCATCGTCACCGTGGAAGAGATTGTCGAGGACCTGACCAAGGAGCCGGGCTATCACCCCAATGCCTGCATCATTCCGGGATGGGCCATCGACGCCGTCGCCGTGGCGGAAAAGGGTTCTCTGCCCTCGTATGCCCATGGCTACTATCCGCGCGATAACGCTTTCTACAAGGAGTGGGATGGCATCGCCCGTGACCGCGAAGCCTTCACCAAGTGGATTGAAGAAAATGTCATGAACGCAGGGGAGAAAGCCTGATGAGCCTCGAATATACCTCCGCGGAGATGATGACCGTCACCGCTGCCCGGGCGCTTAAGAATGGCATGGCTTGTTTCGTGGGCATCGGCCTGCCCAGTGAAGCCGCCAACCTGGCTCGCCTGACCCATGCTCCGCAGGTCACCCTGATCTATGAATCTGGCACGTTGCAGACTAAGCCTGATGTGTTGCCGCTTTCGATTGGTGATGGCGAGCTGTGTGAATCGGCCCTGACCACGGTATCCGTACCGGAGATGTTCCGTTATTGGCTGCAGGGCGGAAAGGTCGATGTGGGCTTTCTCGGCACAGCCCAGATCGACCGCTACTGCAACCTGAACACGACGTTGATCGGCGACTATCAAGCGCCCAAGGTGCGCTTGCCTGGGGGCGGCGGTGCTCCTGAGATTGCCACCAATGCCGGCGAAGTGTTCATCACCCTGAAGCATTCCCCACGCGCCTTCGTCAAGGATGTGGACTTCATCACTACCCTGGGCTTTGGGCGTGATGGCAAGGGACGTGACAACGTGCCCAATATCGGCCAGGGCCCGACCCGCGTGATCACCGACCTTTGCGTGATGAAGCCGGATCCTGACGATCACGAACTGACCGTGGTCTCCCTGCACCCGGGAGTGACCCGCGAGCAGGTCCAGGAAGCGACCGGCTGGGAAATTCGCTTTGCGGCTGAACTGGAGACAACGCCAGAGCCCAGCGAACGTGAGCTGGAAGTATTACGTGAACTGAAGGCACGCACTGCGCGCGCTCATGCAGGCAAATAGGGAGAATTGAACATGACGGATGTCTACCTTTGTCATCCGCGCCGCAGTGCCATCGGCCGCTTCGGCGGCACCCTGGCCAGCGTGCGCCCCGATGATCTGGCGGCCGATATCTTCAAGGCGGTGCTGGCTGAAGCGCCGGAGCTCGATCCGGCTGCCATCGAGGAAGTCTTCATGGGCTGTGCCAACCAGGCCGGTGAAGACAATCGTAATGTCGCGCGCATGTCAGCCTTGCTGGCAGGGATTCCGACCTCGGTACCCGGCACTACCATGAATCGCCTGTGTGGTTCTGGCATGGATGCGGTCGGTACGGCCTTCCGGGCGATCAAGGCTGGAGAAATGGACCTGGCCCTGGCGGGTGGTGTGGAGTCCATGTCGCGTGCTCCCTACGTGATGGGCAAGGCGGATAGCGCGTTCTCGCGTGGGCAGAAGATCGAAGACACGACGATTGGCTGGCGGTTCATCAATCCGGCGATGAAGAAGGCCTACGGGGTGGACTCCATGCCCGAGACCGCCGAGAACGTGGCCCAGCAGTTCAATATCTCGCGCCAGGATCAGGACGCCTTTGCCGCCCGCTCCCAGGACAAGGCAGACAAGGCCCAGCAGGCTGGCCGTTTTGCCGAAGAGATCGTGGCCATCGAGGTTCCGCGCCGCAAGCAGGATCCCCTGATCTTCGATACTGACGAGCACCCGCGCCCGGGTACCAGTGCCGAAAAGCTGGCCAAGTTGCCGGCACCTTTTGCCAGTGAGAATGGCAGTGTCACTGCGGGTAATGCCTCTGGGGTCAATGATGGCGCCGCGGCCATGCTGGTGGCCAGCGAAGCCGCGGTGCGCCAGCATGGGCTCAAGCCCATGGCCAGGATTCTTGGCATGGCTACGGCAGGGGTCGAGCCGCGCATCATGGGGTACGGACCAGTACCCGCGGTGCGCCGCCTGCTCGAACGTACCGGCGTCGGCCTGGACGAGATCGATGTCATCGAACTCAATGAGGCCTTTGCGGCTCAGGCCCTGGCCTGCATGCGGGATCTTGGCCTCGCCGACAATGACCCCCGGGTCAATCCCAATGGTGGCGCAATTGCACTGGGGCATCCGCTGGGCATGTCCGGGGCGCGTTTGCTGATGACCGCAGCACACGAGCTGCAGAAAACCGGCAAGCGTTATGCACTGTGCACCATGTGTGTCGGTGTCGGGCAGGGCATCGCCACCTTGATCGAGCGAGCCTGAGCGAGACGCCCTTGTCATCGCTGACAGGGCAACTACCCAGCAAGGCCTTCGGCCTTGCTGGGTGGTTTTTATATAAGGCGGCGGAAAATAAGCCTTTCGATTTATAAACAAAACAGATTTATAAACAAAACAAGGGGCGGTTGGCTTATGGATGCAGCAATCAACTTGTCGGTACGCTTTGTTCAGCGTTATCTGCCCAGTGCCTTTGTGCTGGCGGTGATACTGACTTTCATTGTGTTTGTGCTGGGTATCACCACGACGGGTACATCGCCGCTGGACATGGCGTCCTATTGGGGCAAGGGGTTTTCTTCGCTGTTCACCTTCGGCATGCAGATGACACTGGTGCTGCTGACAGGCTATGTGCTGGCGTTGACTCCCCTGGTTCAGGGCTGGCTGAACAGTCTGACTCAGAGAGCCAGCACTCCGCGCCAGGCATTGGTTCTGACCATTGTCGTCAGCTTCGTATGCTATTACCTCAACTGGGCCTTCGGCATGGTGGTAGGCGCCATTCTTGCCCGCGAGATGGGGCGCAGGGTCATAGGCCTGCACTTTCCTTTTATCGTTGCTGCCGCTTATGGTGGCGAGCTGATTCGTGGACCTTCGTCATCGATTCCGCTGGTCATCGCGACACCGGAGCATTTCCTTGAAGATGCCATCGGCATCGTGCCAGTGACCGAGACGCTCTACGCCTGGTGGAACGTTGCGTTGACGGCGTCTCTGCTGGTCTTGCTGCTGGTCTTCTACCTGCTGCAGAAACAGCCGAAGAACATCATCCAGTTCAAGGGCAGTGCAGAGAAACCCTTGTCTGGACAGGCAAGTCATGACGACCGGCCAATGACTCCTTCCGATCGCGTCGAGCACAGCCGCCTGCCGACCCTGTTTCTCGGCTTGCTGATCGCAGCGTTTCTTGGTGGTCAGTGGCTCGAAGGCAGTTTCAGCATCAACCTCAACACGGTGATTCTGATCTTCCTGGCGCTGGGTCTTCTGCTGCACAAGAATCCTGCGCAATACCTTCAGGCTGTCGAGCGTGCCATCGGTGCGGCACGAGGCATCATCGTGCAGTTTCCGCTGTATGCCGGTATCGCTGGCATGATGACCAACTCGGGCATGGTCACGGCATTTTCGGAGGCCATCATTTCAGTGGCCACGCCAGCCACTTTCCCGCTGCTGACGTTCTTCTCCGCGGGACTGGTCAACTTCTTCATCCCTTCTGGCGGCGGCCAGTGGGCGATTCAGGGACCTATCATGATGGAGGCGGCGGCAGCCATTGGCGCTGACCCGGCCCAGACGATCATGGCGTTTACCTGGGGGGATGGCTGGACCAACCAGATTCAGCCGTTCTGGGCGCTACCCTTGCTTGGCGTTGCTGGCCTCGCGGCCCGCGACATCATGGGCTACTGCCTGGTGTGGCTATTGATTTCAGGGGTGGCGATTGCCGGGACTTTTGTTGCGCTTTCGGTTTTTGGATAACACGCGGTTCTTGGATAACACGCAGTTCTTGAATAAACGCCAGTTCTTGGAAAACACACGATAGTTGAATCATTCGTCATAGGAAACGGAGAAAATCATGGCATTTGTGACGATCAATGGTCGTAACGTGGCCTATCGCCTGCTCGGCGCTGCAGCCAATCCTCTGGTGGTGATGGCTCATCCGCTGGGAATGAGCCAGGCCGTATGGGATGACGTACTCCCCGCACTGTTGCCGCGTTATCGTGTGCTGACCTGGGACCTGCCTGGGCATGGTGTCAGTCAGGCCTGGCCGGATCAGGCGGGCCCCATTACGCCAGCGGTCCTTGCCGATGACGTGCTGGCCCTGGTGGATCAGGTGGCCGGAGGTGGGAGTTTCCACTTCGTCGGTACTTCCATCGGTGGCGTGGTAGGGCAGCAACTGGTGGCGGAACATGGCGGACGTCTGCTCTCTGCCACCTTGACCAACACTGGCGCGGTGATCGGTACCAGTGAGCTGTGGACGACGCGTGCCGGGCGGGTGCGTACGGAAGGCCTGGGTGCGATGTCCAGTGAGATTGTACCGCGCTGGTTTGCCGCTGCCTGTTTCGAGGCCAATCCGGCACTCAAGACCGGCTGGATGACGCAGATGGGGCTTGGCGATGATGAGTCCTATGCCCGTCTTTGCGAAATGCTGGGTAGCCACTCTTTTGTTGGCAAGCTGGCAACTGCCAGTGAACAAGTGAAGGTGCATCTCTTTGGTGGCAGCGAAGACCTGGCGACACCGCCGGAGGCGCTGGAAACGCTGTCTGCCGAGTGTGCTGGAGCCGCGGTGGAAATTCTTGAAGGTGTCGGCCATGTGCCTTCCGTCGAAGTGCCTGCGCTGTTTGCCGAGAAGCTGCTGGCGATCCTGTCCCCAGCGCTGGAAGACGTCGGCCAGCATGGCGTGAGTTATGACACCGGGCTGGAAACACGCAAGCAGGTGCTGGGTGCCGAGCATGTGGAGCGTGCCAGCCACAACGCCACCAGCCTGGATGCACCGTTCCAGCAGATGATCACCCGCCTGGCCTGGGGGGAGCTGTGGAGCAACGATGACATCAGCCGTCGCGAACGCAGTATGATCACCACCGCGATTCTGGCGGCCCTGGGGCGGGAAGAGCTGGAACTTCATCTCAAGACGGCCAAGCGCATCGGCCTGAGTGAGGCAGAACTGCGTCAGGTATTGATGCATGTCGCCATCTATGCCGGAGTCCCCGCTGCCAACCATGCCTTTGCCCTGGCCAAGAAACTGGGTTGGTAAAAGAAGAAACTGGGTCGGTAAAAGAAGAAGCTGGGCTGGTAAAAAAGAAATTGGGCAGGCAGGGGTAACCGCCCAGACAAATGACAGAGAGGCTCGAATGCTCAATGCGCGTATCAAGCTGCGTCACTTGCAGGCCTTTCTTGAAGTGGCCCGACAGCGCAGCTTTGCTCGGGCTGCCGAGCGCTTGTCCATCACTCAACCCGGCATGTCCAAGGCGATTCGCGAGCTGGAGGACATTCTGGGTACCAGCCTGTTCGAGCGCACGGCCCGGGGAGTGGCACTGACCCAGGCCGGCCTGACCTTGTTGCGCCATGCCGGGCCTGCCATGCGGGCGCTGGAAGAAGGCGTCGGGGCTCTGGGTGAAGAGGAGCGAAGTGCGCGCTGGCTGAGAGTCGGTGCGCTGTCCACGGTGGAAAGCCGCCTGCTGCCAGAGGCATTGCGCCGTTGGCATGCCAAGGGCAGCGATGACGGCCAGGGCAGGTTCGCTGAAGTCGGGGTCAATGTAGTAACAGGATCCAGTGCCTTTCTGTTATCACGGCTGCGCCGTGGAGATCTGGATGTTGTCGTCGGGCGCATGACCGAGGCCCGCGAGATTCAGGATCTGGCCTTCGAGCATCTCTATTACGAACGCTTGCTGCTGGTGGTGCGAGCCGGGCATCCATTGGCAGGAGTGTCGCCACTTGTGGCTGAGGACCTGAGTGTCTATCCGTGGGTGGTGCCACCGCCCCAGACGACACTGCGTCAGCAACTCGACAGCTTTTGTGTGCGTCAGGCAATGACCCTGCCATCCCGCTTGCTGGAGACCCTGTCACTCTCCATCAGCCGCGGTTATACCCAAGGCAGCGACGCCATCTGGGTGGCGCCTGAAGAAGCCGTCGTGGAGGCGATAGGGCGAGGAGAATTGTGCGAACTTGACCTGGCGATAGAGCAGCAGGGCGGCTCGGTCGGGTTGTGTCGCAACGCCAGCCTGCAGTCATGCCTGGCTCTGGAAGCCTTCTGCGAAACCCTGCGTGAGGTGGCGGCAGATTGAGGTATAACCCATAGGTTATGAGAGGTGGTGAAGACGTCAATTGGCACTGGCCCTGGCGGGCGCCACACTGGCAAAGATGTACCTCTATGCTTTCCATTCAGAGATAAATTGCTATGCAAGATAATAACAAGCGCGCACTGAACAAGCGCTATGTGGAGCGCGACCGCGACTGGCACCCCCCTGCATATGCTCCTGGCTACAAGACTTCCGTGGCCCGCTCCCCCAGCCAGGCACTGGTGAGCCTGTGGAACCCGACGGCGTCCGAGCTGATGGGGCCCGATTTTCGCAAGTTGCGTATGGGGCCGCATGACAATGATCTGTTGCTCAACCATCGCGATGCCGAGAAGCCCGGCTTGCCGGT
This sequence comes from Halomonas binhaiensis, assembly GCF_008329985.2. Classification (NCBI taxonomy): domain Bacteria; kingdom Pseudomonadati; phylum Pseudomonadota; class Gammaproteobacteria; order Oceanospirillales; family Halomonadaceae; genus Halomonas; species Halomonas binhaiensis. The sequence goes on along the minus strand of NZ_CP038437.2, from coordinate 3,728,366 downwards.
GGGCGAGCGCATCATCATGTTCGGCCGTGTGCTCGATCAGTTCGGCAAGCCTGTCCCGCATACCTTGGTGGAGATGTGGCAGGCCAACGCCGGCGGCCGCTATCGCCACAAGAAAGATGCCTATCTGGCGCCGCTGGATCCCAATTTCGGTGGAGTGGGGCGCTGCCTGACGGATGAAGATGGTTGGTATCGTTTCCGTACCATCAAGCCTGGCCCTTATCCCTGGGGTAATGGCATCAACACCTGGCGCCCGGCGCATATTCACGTTTCCGTGATGGGACCGGCGATCTCCACCCGCTTGATCACGCAGATGTATTTCGAAGGAGATCCGCTGATCCCGCTTTGTCCCATTGTGCAGACGCTCAACGATCAGGAAGCCGTCGAGACCATGACTGCCCGGCTCGATATGGCGCGCAGCCGTCCGATGGATAGTCTGGCCTACCGCTTCGATATCGTGGTGCGCGGTGAACTGCAGACCTATTTCGAAAACCAGTGACAGGTTCGAAAACCAGTGACAGGTTTGAGAATCTGAATGGAGACAAAGACAATGCAACAGCCGAATTCCGTATCCTGCAGTGAGCTGATGCTGCGCGAGACAGCGTCACAGACTGCTGGGCCCTATGTACATATCGGTCTGGCCTTGCATGTGGCCGGCTTGCCCAAGCGTGATGAAGAGCTGTGGAACCAGATGGCCAGGCCCGAAGCCGAAGGTGAGCATATCGAGGTCATCGGCAAGGTGATCGATGGCAATGGTGACCTGGTGCGTGATGCACTGCTCGAAGCCTGGCAGACCGATGCTCATGGCGAGTATCAGCCGGAGTACGATCAGCACAAGCCGTTCAATAGTTTCGGGCGTACGGCGACGACCGCAGAAGGGGATAGCGAGTGGTCATTGATCACGGTGAAGCCAGGTGCCGTGGCGCTTTCCAATGGCCGAGTGATGGCCCCGCACATCAATCTGGCCATCTTCGCCAGGGGCATCAATATTCACTTGCAGACACGCCTCTACTTCGAGGACGAAGCTGAAGCCAATGCCGCTTGTCCGGTGCTCAATGCCATTGAGTCACCGGCACGTCGCCAGACCCTGATCGCCAAGCGCGAAGAAGTCGATGGCAAGGTGCGCTATCGCCTTGATATACGTCTGCAGGGGGAAGGTGAGACGGTATTTTTTGATTTCTGATGCTGGCTTCCGGATCACGCTCTTGTGAAGTTTCACACAGGCCCTGCAGTAGCAGGGCCTGTGTGATTAAAGTCCCCGGAAAGGTGCCTTGAAGACACCTTTCCGGGGATTGCTCATATGCCAGCCTTGGGCGCTACGATAGTCATGGTGTGGCTGCCAACACCATCGACACCGCCGCTGATGCGGTCGCCTACCTGAAGTGCCCCAACGCCGGCAGGTGTGCCGGTGTAGATCAGGTCCCCAGCGCGAATGCGCATGGATTGCGACAGGATGGAGATGACTTCCGGAATGCTCCAGATCAAGTCGGCAATATCCTGGTCCTGCTTGATTTCATCGTTCACTGCCAGCCAGATGCGGCCACTGGAGGGATGGCCAATCTCACTGGCCTTCTTGATCGGCGAGATGACCACAGAGGCATCGAACCCTTTACCCCAATCCCAGGGCCGCCCGAGCTCCTTGGCTTCTGCCTGCAGGTCGCGGCGTGTCAGGTCGTTGCCGACGGCATAGCCATAGATGTAGTCGTGTGCATCTTCGACCGGGATCTCGAAACCGTCCTTGGCGATGGCAACGACCAGTTCCATTTCGTACTGGAAGTTCTTGGTCTGGGGAGGGTAGGGGACTTCGCTGCCGTCGGGAACCAGGGCATCGGCAGGCTTGGTGAAGAAGAAAGGCGGTTCACGGCTTGGGTCACGTCCCATTTCCCTGGCGTGAGCCTCGTAGTTACGCCCTACGCAGAAGATGCGACGCACCGGGAATTGCTTGTCATCTCCTTCAATGGCAACGCTGGCAATGGGGTGGGGGGCAAAAACATAATCGACCATGAACGGGTTCCTTGTTGTGATAGATATAGAGATGGATTGGGGATGATAGATGCTTGTGATCTGTTCTTTTTTGACACGGCGAACGTAAGATCTTAGCACGCTACTTAGCTAAAGCTCTGTCAGCCAAAACAGTCAGCCAAAACAGTCAGCCAAAACAGTCAGCCAAAACAGTCAGCCAAAACAGTCAGCCAAAACAGTCAGCCAAAACAGTCAGCCAAGGTCGGGTTCTGTTGCCTTGTAGCTTTTGACCTGCTGCATCGCCCCCCACCAGTCTGATACCCCGTCGACACCGATCAGATGGTCGGCCTCTGGGGTCATCGCAACATAGAAGAGGATGGGCGCCAGATAATAGTCAGCCAGCGTTGGCGCATCTCCGGCCAGCCAACGGCTGGATGCCTTGATTTCCATCAGCAGTTTCAGGAATGTCTCGCCGTCCCGGACACAGGCATCGCGCACGGATTCATCGGGATTCCCCAGAAAATCAGGGAAGAGATGGTAACCGGCAGCCCCCAGCAAGGCGTTGTACCCATAGCTTTCGGTCAGGTTCATGATTTCCGTCATCCGCGCGCGATCCTTGGCGGTATGCGGGACCGGCGACGGACCTGGTCGGGTATCGTCAAGATAACGACAGATGGCATCTGTCTCGCGAATCCGCACACCATCGATATCCATGACCGGGACCTTGCCGAAGGGGTGGCGGGCAAGATGTTCGGGCTCACGGGGCTCGCCCTTGAGTACGTGTACCGGGATCTGATCGTAGTCGATATTCTTGTCGACGAGCACCATGCGTACAGTGCGCACATAGGTCGATCCGTCGAAACCGTAAAGGACAGGCTTGTTGGCCATGGTGTCATGTTCTCCTGCGATGGGATGTGGCGCTGGTCTAAGGCATCTCACGATCTGCTGGCGCAAAGAGCTGGGAATCGTCGCCAGAATGTTTGAACATCAGAGAGCATAGCTGTTTTGCCATGGCAGGCGCATTGCAGGCCTGCCATGGAAGGTTGGAGCCACAAGACCGGGCACGAAAGTATTTTTCCTTTTGCTCGACTCAACCATACGAGCCCAGGCATTCGGGCTGTGAGGAGGCGATATGCTGGAAGGTATCGGAAAGTGGTTGAGTCGTTATCTCAGCCATCCTCTCAAGTCAGCAAGCATACAGGCTCCCGTTGAGATCGAGCATCTGAGGGCCTGCATGAAGCCTGGCGATGTCCTGCTGATCGATGGCAATACCCGTATCAGTACGGCAATCAAGTATCTGACGCAATCTACCTGGTCTCATGCCGCGCTGTATGTGGGCAATGCATACGAAGAGTCCGGAGGTGGCCCTTACGGCCTGATCGAGGCCGATATCAATGATGGTGTGCGTCGTGTTGGTCTGGAGAGCTACGCTGGGCAACATTGCCGTATCTGTCGTCCTGTCGGGCTCGTACCAGAGGAGCGTCAGGCACTGATCGACTATGCTGCTCAACGTTTGGGTAGCTGCTACGATTTGCGCAATATCATCGATCTGGTGCGCTATCTGATGCCTACTCCGCCGGTGCCGGTACGTTGGCGCAGAAAGATGCTGGCGCTCGGTAGCGGTGACCCCACTCGAGCGATTTGCTCGACCTTGATTGCCGAGGCATTCCAGTCAATCCGCTACCCGATCCTGCCGCGTATTGCAGCGGCGCAATCGTTGAGCCCTGGGCACCAGGAGTTCGAAGTGCTCTATCCTCGGCACTTTTCCTATTTCGTCCCTCGCGATTTCGATGTCTCGCCCTATTTTCTGATCATCAAGCCGACACTCGATGTCAATTTCGATCATCGTCAGCTTATCTGGGGAGGAGAACCTTCCCTTCTTTCCAGGTCGGGGGATGCTGAGTGTGATTAAGGACAAGAAAGCGCAAGCTGCATTTCCTGTCATAAGGGGAGCGGGATTTGAAAGCAAGTATCGGGAAGAGGCCAGTAGCAACACCCCCTATTCTCATGTGACATCCGAGAAGCAGGACGTAAGCGATGAAACAGGTAACAGAAAGCGTCACTGAAACCGAGCGCGATCCGCGCTGGAAATGCGTTCTTGCCCGTGATCCGGCCAGCGACGGGGAGTTTGTCTACGGCGTAAAGACTTCGGGTGTTTATTGCCGTCCTTCCTGTCCTTCGCGCCGGGCAAAACCCCACAACGTGACCTTTTATCGTTCAGCAGAGGACGCTGAAGCGGCAGGGTTCCGGGCTTGCCTGCGCTGTCACCCCAAGGGCCAGTCTTCGGCCGAGGCGAATGCCGCCATCGTTGCTGAGGCCTGCCGTATCATCGAGCAGGCCGACGAGATGCTTCATCTCGACGATCTGGCCGCAAGGGTCGGCATGAGCCCGCATTACTTTCACCGTCAGTTCAAGGCGATTACCGGGGTGACCCCCCGAGCCTATGCGTCGGCACATAGAGCCGGGCGTGTTCGCGCCGAATTGCCCGGTTCCCCTAGCGTTACAGATGCCATCAATGCTGCTGGTTTCAATGCGAGCAGTCGTTTTTACGAGCAGTCTTCCGACATGCTTGGCATGCCACCATCGGCTTACAGGAAGGGGGGCAAAGACGCCGAGATTCGCTTCGCGGTAGGGCAATGCACCCTGGGCGCCATTCTGGTTGCGCAAAGCAACAGGGGCATCTGCGCGATCAGCCTTGGCGATGATCCTGACGCCCTGGTGCGTGAATTGCAGGACCGCTTTCCCCTGGCGCATCTGATCGGTGACGATTCAGGTTTTGCCAGCCTGATCGCGAAAGTCGTCGGTTTTATCGAAGCGCCCCGGATCGGACTGGATTTACCGCTCGATATCCAAGGCACGACATTCCAGATTCGCGTCTGGCAGGCCCTGCGCGAGATACCCGTCGGCCAGACGGCCAGCTACAGCGATATCGCCAGCCGTATCGGCGCTCCTCGTGCGGTTCGTGCGGTGGCGGCAGCTTGCGCTGCCAACAGGATTGCCGTGGCTATTCCCTGTCATCGGGTTGTGCGCGCCGATGGCAGCCTGTCGGGATATCGCTGGGGCGTGCCACGCAAATGCGCTTTGCTGGAGAAGGAGGCGCGGGAATGAATATGGCAATCATCACAGGGCTGCAGGATCGCCTGGCGTGCCATGACTGGTCATCTGTCGGGGCAGCACTGGATGAGCATGGCTATGCCATCCTGCCCCATGTTCTGACGGCTGCCGAGTGCCGCGACCTTGCTGCGCTTTATGTGCGAGAGGATGCCTTCCGTGCCCATATCCACATGAACCGACACGGGTTCGGCAGGGGTGAATATCGCTATTTCAGCTACCCTCTGCCGGATCTGATTGCGGAGCTGCGAGCAAGACTTTATGCACCCCTGGCGGTAGTCGCGAATCGCTGGAATGAGCGCATGGGCATCGATACTCGCTATCCCGCCACGCTGGAGGCTTTCCTGCGTAAATGCCATACACAAGGACAGACCCGTCCAACACCTCTGCTATTGCAATATGGCGAGGGTGACTTCAACTGCCTGCATCAGGACCTGTACGGCGAGCTGGCCTTCCCACTGCAGATGGCCTTTCTGCTCTCCGAGCCCGAACAGGATTTTACCGGAGGTGAGTTCGTGCTGACAGAACAGCGCCCCCGAATGCAAAGTCGCGTAGAGGTAGTGCCCTTGCGCCAGGGCGATGCCGTCGTCCTGGCAGTCCATCAGCGTCCGGTTCGCGGCTCCCGCGGAGACTACCGCGTCAACATGCGTCATGGCGTCAGTACCGTCCGAAGCGGCCAGCGCCATACGCTGGGGATCATCTTTCATGACGCCAGATAGGTGCCATGCCAAGGTGATTGCCGTGGTAAAGAAGGGACACACTGGGTTCCGGTGGCATTGATCTGCCACTAGACCAGTGTTGCCAATTTTCTGGCTAGCTGTCCCGCCTCCTCGCGGCTGGCGACATTAGTGAAACCCAGCAGCAACCCTGGAGAGCATTGGGCGTCGATGCACCAATGGGACAGAGGTTGCACGGCCAGGCCGCCTGCCTGCACTCGGGCTGCAATGGCAGCGTCATCTGTTGCCAAGGGCAGCTCGGCTAGAAGATGCATGCCACCTGCTTTCAACTTGATCTCCAAGCGTTCGCCGAAGCACTCGCGCAATGCTTCAGCCGTAACCGCTCGACGCTGGGCGTAGAGACTGCGCATTTTTTTCAAATGGCGAGAGAAGTGCCCTTCATGCATCAAGTCACTGACGATGGCCTGAGATAGCCACGGGCTGCCACCGAATGTGGTGTGGCAGGCCAGTTGAAACGTTTCCACCAGAGACTCGGGAACCACCAGATAGCCAAGCCTGAGCCCTGGGAACAGCACCTTGCTGAAGGAGCCGATGTAGAGCACTCGCTGTTGCTGGTCGAGACTCTTCAGTGCCGGCAGTGGATGGCCTTCGTAGTGATACTCACTGTCATAATCATCCTCGATGATCCAGCTCTCGGCCCTGGCTGCCCAGTTCAACAGTTCCAAGCGCCGAGGCAGGGAGAGAGCGTTGCCGAGCGGGCTCTGGTGAGATGGGGTGACGACAGCAAACCTGGCTTGAGGCGCGCAGTGCTGTCCATGGTCCACGTCAAGGCCATGCTCATCTACCGGCACGGGAATTAGCCTTGCTCCCGCGTGCTCCAACTGGCGGCGTGCAAGATGGTAGCCAGGGTCTTCGAACCAGACCTGGTCGTCATGCTCCATCAGGCAGTGGCAGATCATGCTGAGGGCTCCCTTGTATCCTGCCGTGATGAATAGCTGCTCTGGAGCGCAGTGAATACCTCGCGAGATACCCAGGTAGGCAGAAAGGTGTTCGCGTAACGGGCGATAGCCAAGCGGATCGGGATAGTTCAGGTCGTCCGCTCGGAGCTCTCGCAGCCGCCGGGTCGTCAGGCGTCGCCATAGTGCGTGGGGGAAGGCATCCAGGGCAGGGAGACCAAGCTGGAAGGGCAGGATCGTAGAACCTGGCCTGGTCTCTTGGGATGCCTGGGCACTGGGCACAGTGGTGCTCCGGGAGTGATGGATGAGAATATTAGCGGCGTCCAGACGTGGTGACACCACGGTGCCTGCTGGTCCGCGAGGTTCCAGATAGCCTTCGCTGATCAGCAATTGATAGGCGGTCTCCACCGTACCTCTTGCCAGGTTGAGCTCACTTGCCAGATTGCGAATGGCTGGCACGCGATCTCCCGGTTTCAAGCGTCCCGTGCGGATCGCTTCCTGGAAACGCTGGTACAGCTGTAAATAAAGAGGAGTATCCAACGTTCGGTCAGGTGGCGAGACATCCGTCATTCTTCTTGTCCCATTCGGCTTTCTTGTCCCATTTGATTGGGCGGTTTTTGTACCTATTGCATAGGCCATCTTCTGCATAGAGTAGTCATTAATTCATGAGGAGACTTCTATGCACTCACCCATTCAACCTTCCGATACACTGCAGGCACCCATATTGCAGCATGCCGACAGCCCTCAGACGTTACGTGCCTGCTTTGCTCTCATGCGTGAGCTTCGCCCCCATCTGACGCATGCCGAGGATTTTGTCGACCAGGTGACACGCCAGGCCGAGCAGAACTATCGGCTGCTGGCAGCCTGGGAAGGTGGGGAAGCAGTGGGGCTGGCGGGATACCGGCTACAGGAAAACCTGATGTATGGCCGTTTTCTCTATGTTGATGATCTGGTGACGCGAGCGGACAAGCGAAGTCATGGCATTGGTGCTGCCTTGCTGGGAGAGATCCAGAAAGTGGCTCACTTGCATCGGTGCCGGCGAGTCGTGCTGGATACTGGATTGGGTAATGCACTGGCACAGCGCTTCTACTACCGACAGGGGCTGCTTGCTACTGGCATGCACTTCAGTCTGTCTCTCGCCACAGAGACGTCAGAAGAAGCGGGACGATAACGGGACGGTAATGAGAGGTGTACCTTCGTGAACAGCATTTTGTTATTGGCATGCAGCCCTCATGGGACAGCATCACAGGGCAGCAGGTTGGCCATGGAGTATGCCGCTCGCCTGGATCCACAAGCCCAATTGGTGATACGAGACCTGGCTAGCGAGCCATTGCCGCCCATCGATGCCAACTATGCCGATGCCATCGTTACATCGGCTCCAGATACCAGCCCGCACTTCAATATTTCCGAAAACCTGATAGCCGAACTCGAGCACTGCGATTACTTGCTCATCGCCACGCCGATGCACAACTTCACTGTGCCAGCGGCTTTGAAGCTGTGGATCGATCATGTAGTACGCATTCATCGTAGTTTTCGCGCCACAGCACAGGGCAAGCAGGGCCTGCTACGGGATCGCCCGACGTTCGTCTTTGTCAGTGCCGGTGGAATCTTCCAGGGGGAAATGTCGATGCAGCCTGACTTTCTAACGCCCTATTTACGCCACGTTCTATCGACCATCGGTATTCATTCAGTGGAGTTTATCGCCATGCAAGGCCTGGCCCAGGGCGATGACGCTCGTCATGCGGCTTCGAGTCAGGCGCGGCAGCAGATGAATCAATACGCAACATCCTTGATGTCCGTTACAGGAGAATCTCATGAGTAATACTCGTCTTCCCTATGGAGAACTCTCGCCGGTAGCCTATGAAAACCTGCTGAGTGCATATCGCAGCCTGGATCAGAGCAGTCTTGGTCGCAGGTTGGTTGAACTGATCTACCTTCGCGTTTCCCAGATCAATGGCTGCGCGTTCTGCCTGCAGAACCATGCAGCGACACTGCGCGAACTAGGTGAAGAGACACACAAGCTGGACAGCTTGGCTGGCTGGCAGGTAAGCGAACTCTACAGTGCCCGCGAACGTGCAGCACTTGCTTGGGCCGAAGCAGTGACGCGAATATCTGAAACCCAGGCTCCTGACACGCACTCACCTGTCGAGATGACCTGATGCCGTGGCCAATGCCTGGCATCAACCCTCCTGAGCCCCGCAACCCTCCTGAGCCCCGCAGCGGGTGCGACACTGAAGTTCAGGAGGTGTGTGGTAATTGATGATGCCAGGGAATGAATGCCTGAGACAAGAAATAATATTAAACAGTTTGTCTAAATATGGCGGTATTATCATGGTTTATGAAATCATGATCACACCACGCCTTGATTAACCAACATCCATGCACAAAAAAGTGTAAACAAATAACATAAGATTTCACGTTTACTGCTAGATTTTGTCCTGCAACATATGTGAGTGTATAAATGTTATACATAACATTTATCTCAAGAGATTATTGGAATTTAATATTGGAAACCCTATTTGGCAAGATGCCGAAGGTGTGAGGGTTTTCTTTATCGACAGATGGATCTGGAGGAATTGTCATGAAATTATGGTCAGGAAATGTTAGCGCCGCAGCAGAAAATGGAATTTCAAGCGGAGTCAAGGTGAGCAAGGGAGACGTCATCACTATTCTGGCCAACGGATGGGTCAAGTATGCAAGCAGTGAGCATGCATGGGCAGCTCCTCAGGGAGCGGCAGGTAGAAGTGACCTGCCTGAATCCATTGCTACCCTGGTCGCAGTAATAAATGGCACGAAATACTCGGTTGGAAATTATCTCTATCGTTGGGAAGTTCCTGAGGCTGGTGAAATTTCATTTTTATTCAATGATAGACCTGGAACTTTCTCAGATAATTCTGGGGAGTTTGATGTCGAAGTCTATGCTGAAGCCTCGCAGTCTAATGCCGAAACCTGGGATGGGGTCCTGCCAGGAAATAGTGTAGATGGCGTTGAAACAAATATGGCCGTGAAGAAGGGTGACGTTATTAGTATCAGGGCCAGTGGAGGGATTCATATATCCCAAGAAGGCAAGGAATTAGGACCCGATGGGTCAATGCGTGGATCGAGCAAAAATGCCATATTCCCTCCTGCGCAGCTCGCATCAGTAGTGATGAAAATAGCTGGTACTTACTATCCTGTAGGAAAAGAGCTGTCTGAATTTGTTGTTCCGGAGGATGGAGAAGTCTCATTTATTGTGAATGATGAGCCTGGTTCACATGCCGATAATAGAGGGGAGTTTTCCATCCACATGGATGTGAAACGAGCATAACAAAGAAATATCGGTAATAAGTCTTAAGTTGGACAACACATACTAAGTTGGACAACACATACAGCACCTTACTTTTTCGGTAAGGTGCTGTATCAGTTTAATGTCTGGGAAATAAATTCTGGTGCCGACAAGAGGAGTCGAACCTCCGACTTTCGCATTACGAATGCGCTGCTCTACCAACTGAGCTATGCCGGCAATGCTATGTCTGCGTTGCCTACCTGCTTCGCAGCATAGTGACTCGTCCCAACCTTCGCCAAGCCTGATACATCAGCCTTCTGCTTGGAATTGATACAAGCCTCGATACGGCGCAAGTTCAAGGTCCTGTCCGGTGTCTGCCAGGGTTAGAGGCTGATATCGAAGGCTGGGTGAAAGCTGACGATGCCCCGGGGCCAGTCTCCCCGCAGGCAAATGGCCTGGAAATATTCCGGGGGCACGCCGGGAAGCACCAGCTCATCGCGCGGGCGAAAACCGAAGCGAGAATAGAAGGCGGGATCGCCTAGCAATACGCAGCCGCTGGCTTCCGTCTTTTCCAGATGCTGCAGTGCCGCTTGCATGAGTTGAGAACCGATGCCTTGGCCCTGGCATTCAGGAGACACGGAAATCGGCCCCAGCCCATACCAGCCAGTGGCTGCCGTTGATCCAGGAGGTGCTGAGGACAGCATGATCGGGGAAAGAGCGACGTGTCCCACTATCTCGTCCTCGTCATCCCTGGTGGCGACCAGGGAAACAGAAAGCAGTAGCGCATCAACGATCAAGTGCTCAGTATGACTGGCATGCGGAGCATGCTCAAAGGCACGCTGGGTCAGGCGTGAAATGGCTTGGCGATCATCGGCAGATTCTGGGCGAATGTGGAGGTTCACGCATGTTCTCCTGATGGCTTGGTATCGGCACGCTTGATCTCAGGTCTGTTGCTGGCGCAGACGAGTGAGGCCTTCCTGCGCAACGGAGGCAACCAGCTGCCCTTGGCGATTGTAGATGCTGCCCCGTGCCAGGCCGCGGGCACTACCCGCCCAGGGGCTTTCCATGTCGTACAGTAGCCAGTCGTTGACGGTGACATCGCGATGGAACCACAGAGCATGATCGAGGCTGGCAATCTGGATCTCGGGGCTGCGAAAATTGATCCCATGGGGTACCAGTGCTGTGGTCAGCAGATTGAAGTCGGAGCTGTAGGCCAGCAGATAGCGGTGCAGAGCCTGATCATCGGGAAGCTCTCCCTTTAGCCGAAACCACAAGCGTTTTCGTGCGGGCTCAGGGGAATCTTCCAGGTGCAGGAACTCAATCGGGTGACCGGGAAAGCGGATGAGCTGCGAGCTGCCATCGAGTTCCTCGGGAGTTGGCACTGCCGGCATGGACTGCTGGTGGCTGATGCTATCCTCCTCGGCATGGAAAGAGGCACTACAGAAAAAGATCGGGCGGCCTTTCTGGATGGCAGTGACCCGGCGAGTGGTGAAGCTGCCACCATCGCGGACGCGGTCGACCTGGTACATCACTGGCATCTGGGCGTCACCTGGGCGCAGAAAATAAGCGTGCATGGAATGCACCTTGCGTGATGTGTCGACGGTCTGGCTGGCGGCGGAGATCGACTGGCCGAGCGCCTGGCCGCCGAACAGCTGGGGAAGCCCGAGGTCCTGGCTGTAGCCACGGAACAGGTTCTCTTCCAGTTTTTCCAGACCGAGCAGATCGACGAGAGCCGTCAAGGGCTGCGACATTCGGGTATCCTCCTTCCTTGCCGGTGAGGTTTTGACCGGCTGTCATACGGTCGTTTTAGTCATTCTACGGGAGTCGATGATCTTGCGCAGCGATGAATTCTACATGCACCGGGCGCTAGAGCTCGCCCATCAGGCGGCCGATGCCGGAGAAGTCCCGGTAGGTGCGGTGGTGGTCAATGCTGATGGTGAGATCATCGGACGGGGATTCAATGCGCCCGTGGCCAATCATGATCCCAGCGCTCATGCAGAAGTCCAGGCGCTGCGCGATGCAGGCGCCCGCATCGGAAACTATCGCCTGGAAGGCTGCACCTTGTATGTAACGCTGGAGCCCTGCCTGATGTGTACGGGAGCGATCATCCATGCGCGTGTAAGGCGGGTTGTCTATGGCGCTGCGGAGCCACGCAGTGGCATGGTCGAGTCCAAGGCCAATCTATTCGCTCAACCCTGGTATTTTCATCGGGTCGAAGTGGAGGGCGGCGTGCTTGCCACCCAGGCGTCACGTTTGCTCAAGGCGTTCTTTGCCATGCGTCGTGAAGGTTCAACGGGTGATGCGGAAGGCGATACGCGAAATCACGGCAAATAAGAGGGCGAATAACAAAGCCAATAATAAAGCCAATAATAAAGAGAAGAAGGCCGTGTCGCGCGTTGGCAGCCAGTGTACTCCAGGCCTGAACAGGCTTCTCTATCCGTCCTGACATTCAGCCCTTGGACTTCGGCGGCACGATCTGAAACAGTGCATTGTCGTTGTCATCGGGCAGGCGCGCATTGAGCTGATGGAACTGCTGCTGGTTGTGGTCCACGTAATCGAGTATTTCCAGATAACGCTGGATATTGCGCACATAGATGACCGGTTCGCTGCCACGGGCATAACCATGGCGCGTTCTTTCGTACCACTTGCTTTCCTGCAGCAGCGGCAAGGCGTCGCGGATGTCATCCCAGCGGTCGGGATCCCGGCCTAGCATGGAGACGATCTTGCGCGCGTCGTAGAGGTGCCCCAGGCCCACGTTGTAGGCGGCCAGGGTCATGTACAGGCGGTCATTTCCGGTGATTTCCTCCGGCAGGCGTTGCTCGATGCTGCGCAGATAGCGAGCGCCACCCTCAATACTTTCCGCCGGATCGAGGCGATTGGAGATATTCATTTCTTCGGCGGTGGCGTTGGTCAGCATCATCATGCCGCGGACACCGGTCGGAGAGGTAGCATCGGGTTTCCAGTGCGATTCCTGATACGCCACTGCTGCCAGCAGCTTCCAGTCGAAATTCTCCCGTCGTGCCGCTTCACGGAACAGTTCCTCGTAGCGTGGCAAGCGGCCATGGACATGCTGGATGAAGGTCCTGGCGCCGACGTATTCCAGGTAATCGTCATGACCAAAGTAGCGATCGATCAACATATCCAGCTTGCCGCTGGCGCGCAGTGTGACGAGAAACTCATTGGCGGCATCAATCAGCCCCATACCCTGGTTGTCGGGCAGGGCCCAGGCCATGGCCACTTTTTCGCCAACCTTGAAGCCATCTTCGACTTCAGGAAAGAACAGGCGGTTGAGGCGGAACTGATGTTCGAATACCACGGCGGCATCGAGGCTGCCGTCTTCCACGCGCTTCAGCAGAGAAGCAATCTCGAGATCGGTTGCTTCTTTCCAACTGAGTTCGGGGACACTGTCCTGCAGTTCATGCATGACTCGGCTGATGCCGGTGCCCTTGAGGGTGCCAATCTGCAGACCGACCAGATCGGCGGGAGTGCGCGGGGGATGCAGGCCACGCCGGTAGACCACAATGGGCTGCATCAGCATCACCGGCTGGGTATAGATGACGCCTGGAGTGGCGGGATCCAGCGGCAGGGCGGCTGCCCCCAGGTCACCTTGTTCGCGTACGGAAGCCAATACACTGGAGACATTGTGGTCATCTTCCAGGGTCAGGCTAACGCCAAGATAGTCAGCAAAACGGCGTACCAGCTCATACTCGAAACCTGTCGGCCCCAGACGTCCTTCGTAATAGGTCAAGGGCGTATTGCGAGTATGAACAGTCAGGAAATCACGGGACTTCACGCCCTCCAAGGCCGCACCGGGGGGAGGCGTGGGATCGACTGGCCACAAGGCCAGGCCGAGGCCCGCCAACAGTAATACGCCCCGGCGGCGAGGGCGGTGAAAGCCATCGGTCATATCGGCGTGTTCATGGTTATTGAGCCGTCACCTTACCCACAGTGCGACGAACTGTCACTCGGACGATTTATCGATCTGCCGCTTTCCAGTATCATACTGCCCTCTATAAGGCCCGCTGTGGCACATCATCTTCTCGTCGATTTTCAGAGGCTCCAGGATATGCTCCAACTGCGTGGTGCGCCCGCCCTTTCTGCCTTCCGTCATGCCAAGCTGCTGGCCACCCTGCGTGCATCCGTTCCCGAGATCACCGAACTGTACGCTGAATATGTACATTTCGTGGATGTTGAAGGCGATCTTGGCCCTGCGGAGCATGCTCTGCTCGAACAGCTCCTGGACTATGGTCCCAGCTATGCAGAAGAGCGGCTGACGGACGGGCTGGCGGTATTGGTGGTTCCGCGTATTGGTACCCAATCGCCCTGGTCCTCCAAGGCTACCGATATTGCCCATAACTGTGGATTGACCCAGATCAGGCGGCTGGAGCGTGGTATCGCCTATCGCATCGCGCTCAGAGGAACCCTGAAGGAAAGCCACTTCGAGGCCATTGTTGCTGGACTGCATGACCGCATGACCGAGGCAGTACTTGGTGATGCCTCTGATGCTGCCCAGCTGTTTGCCCACCATGAGCCAGCGCCTCTGGGCAAGGTGGACATTCTCGAAGGCGGGCGCAAGGCGCTGGAAGCGGCCAATGTCGAGCTGGGGCTGGCCCTGGCCGATGATGAAATCGATTATCTGGTCGATGCCTTCGGGGAACTGGGCCGTAACCCGACTGACATTGAACTGATGATGTTCGCCCAGGCCAACTCCGAACATTGCCGCCACAAGATCTTCAATGCCGATTGGTTGATCGACGGGGAGCCGCAGACTCATTCGCTGTTCAAGATGATCAAGAACACCTTCGAAGCTTCTCCTGACGGTATTCTTTCTGCCTACAGCGATAATGCTGCTGTGATCGAAGGTAGTGACGCACGGCGCTTCTTTGCTGTTCCGCTGACGGGCAAGGAGGGGGAACGGGCCACCTATGGTGGAGAAGTCGAACCGATCCATATCCTGACCAAGGTCGAGACGCACAACCATCCGACGGCGATCGCACCTCACCCCGGTGCCGCCACCGGGGCAGGCGGTGAGATTCGCGATGAGGGCGCTACCGGTATCGGCGGCAAGCCCAAGGCTGGCCTGACGGGTTTTACCGTCTCCAACCTGCGTATCCCCGAGTTCGTCCAGCCCTGGGAAGCTTTCGACTACGGCAAGCCAGAGCGCATCGTCAGCGCCCTGGACATCATGCTGGAAGGTCCCATCGGGGGTGCCGCGTTCAACAACGAATTTGGCCGCCCCAACCTGACGGGCTTCTTGCGTACCTATGAGCAGGATGCCCTGGGGGCCAATGGCATCGAGCGTCGCGGTTACCATAAGCCGGTCATGGTGGCGGGTGGCTACGGCAACATTCGCCAGGAACACGTGGCCAAGGGCGAGATCCCCGTCGGCGGCAAGCTGATCGTGATGGGCGGCCCGGCCATGCTTATCGGCCTGGGTGGCGGTGCTGCGTCTTCCATGGCATCAGGTTCCTCCAGTGCCGATCTTGATTTTGCTTCGGTGCAGCGCGACAACCCCGAGATCGAACGTCGGGCCCAGGAAGTCATCGACCGTTGCTGGTCGCTGGGAGAGCAGAACCCCATTTGCTTCATTCATGACGTGGGGGCAGGTGGCTTGTCCAACGCTCTGCCGGAACTGGTCAAGGATGGAGACCGTGGAGGTCTGTTCCAGCTGCGCGATGTCCCCAATGCCGAGCCGGGCATGAGCCCGTTGGAAATCTGGTGCAACGAGGCACAGGAGCGCTATGTGCTGGCGGTGGCTCCAGACAATCTCGAACTGTTCGATGCCCTGTGCAAGCGTGAGCGTTGTCCCTATGCCGTGGTCGGCGAGGCTCAGCAGGCTCATCATCTGACAGTGGCCGATGGTCACTTCGACACACAGCCCGTTGACCTGCCGATGAGCGTGCTGTTCGGCAAACCGCCCAAGATGACCCGCGAATTCCAGCGCGAGACCCTGGAGCTGCCCGGTGTGGAACTGGACAACCTTGATCTGCGAGAGGCGTTGGATCGTGTGTTGAAGCTGCCCACCGTGGCCTCGAAGAGTTTCTTGATTACCATCGGTGACCGCTCGATTACTGGCATGGTCGCCCGGGATCAGATGGTCGGCCCCTGGCAGGTACCGGTCGCTGACGTCGCCGTTACCACCGCCAGTTTCGATACCCATGCGGGTGAAGCCATGGCGATGGGGGAGCGTAGCCCTGTCGCATTGATCGATCCTGCGGCCAGTGCCCGTCTGGCCGTTGCCGAGGCCATTACCAACATGGCGGCGGCACCGATTGCCAAGCTGGGCGATATCAAGATGTCGGCCAACTGGATGAGTGCAGCCGATCATCCCGGCGAGAATCAGGCCTTGTACGATGCCGTGCATGCCGTGGGCATGGAACTGTGCCCGGCGCTGGGCATTGCTGTGCCGGTAGGCAAGGACTCCATGTCCATGCGTACCGCATGGCAGGAGGAAGGCGAAGACAAGTCAGTGACATCACCGCTGACGTTGAACATCACCGGCTTTGCTCCGGTGGTGGATGCCATGCGCACGCTGACGCCGCAGATTTCCCTGGAGCAGGATGAAAGCGATCTGCTGTTGATTGACCTGGGAGCCGGCCAGAATCGTCTGGGTGGTTCGGCATTGGCTCAGGTTTACGGCCAGGTAGGCAATGAATGCCCGGACCTGGACGATCCTGAAGATCTCAAGGCGTTCTTCAGTGTGATCCAGGGCCTCAATGCTGATGGCAAGATACTGGCCTATCACGACCGCAGCGATGGCGGTTTGATTGTCACCTTGCTGGAAATGGCCTTTGCTGCCCACGCAGGTCTCGAGATCAAGCTCGACTGGCTGGTCGACGAACCTTCCAGGGCTTCCAGTGCGCTGTTCAGTGAAGAGCTGGGTGCCGTGATTCAGGTCAATCGCGCGCATACGGAGGAAGTACTGGCTCAGTTCGCGGCGGCAGGTATCGAAACGTGCGGCGTCATCGCTCGCCCGCGTTATGACGACCAGATCCGTATCACGCTGTTCGAAGAGCCGCTGCTTGAGACGACTCGCCAGCTGATGCAGCGTAGCTGGGCTGAGACCAGCTACCGCATGCAGGCACTGCGTGACAATTCCGAATGTGCCAAGAATGAGTTTGATAATCTGCTCGATGCACGTGATCCTGGCCTGTCCGTGACCACGACTTTCGATGTGGATGAAGATATCGCAGCGCCCTTCATCAATGTGACGCGTCCACGTGCAGCCATCCTGCGTGAGCAGGGCGTCAACGGCCATCTGGAAATGGCTTGGGCCTTCGACAAGGCTGGCTTCGAAGCCGTGGATGTGCACATGAGCGATATCCTTAGTGGCCGTGTGTCCCTGGAGGACTTCAAGGGGGTGGCCGCCTGTGGTGGTTTCTCTTACGGCGATGTGCTGGGGGCTGGCGGTGGCTGGGCCAAGTCAGTGCTGTTCAACGGGCGTGCCCGCGAACAGTTTGCTGGCTTCTTCGGCCGCGATGACAGCTTTGCTCTGGGAGTGTGTAACGGGTGTCAGATGCTGTCCCAGCTCAAGGAGCTGATTCCGGGCACAGAGGCGTGGCCGCGCTTTGTTCGCAATGAGTCCGAACAGTTCGAGGCGCGTGTGGCCATGGTCGAAGTCGAGAAATCGCCTTCGATTCTGTTGGCCGGTATGGAAGGCTCTCGCTTGCCCATCGCTGTTGCCCATGGCGAGGGGCGTGCCGAATTCCGTGACAGCGCCCATTTGCGCAGCATCCAGGGCTCCGGTCAGGTCGCATTGCGCTACGTCGATAACTATGGCCAGGCCACTACACGTTATCCGGCCAACCCCAACGGTTCACCATCCGGTATCACTGGTTTGACCACGGCAGATGGCCGGGTGACCATCATGATGCCTCACCCCGAGCGTGTCGTGCGTGCGGTGACCAACTCCTGGCGCCCGGCTGAGTGGAGCCAGGATGGTGCCTGGATGAGGCTGTTCCGCAACGCCCGGGTATGGCTGGGGTAAGCAACGGATGACTTGCTGAATCAGTCTCGAGTGCCGCCCTTTTCGGGCGGCACTTGCATTGAGAGCCTAACATTGCTGTTGAACGCATCATTTAGCCCACACTATTTCTCCAGGAGCCTGCCATGACTGCTGTTACCAAGATTTTCCACGATCGTCTCCAGGTGATCTTGGACAATCATGTGGCTGAAGTGCGCCTCGATCATGCTGAACGCCACAACTGCATGGATGTCGCAATGATCGACGCCTTGCTGGAAGCTCAGGTGTGGCTGGCCGAGCGGGTCGGTGTGCGTGCAGTGGTGCTGCTGGGCGAAGGCGAAAGTTTCTGTTCGGGATTGGATGTGGCCGCAGTGGTATCGACTCCTGAGCGTATCGCCTGGTTGCTTCAGCCGGATGCCACCGGCATGACGCCAGCTCAACGCTTGGCGCTGGGCTGGCGTGATGTTGGGGGCCCCGTGGTTGCTGCCTTGCATGGCCATGTCTTTGGTGCAGGTCTGCAGATGGCCCTGGCGGCGGATATTCGTATTGTCCATCCAGAGGCATCGCTGGCGCTGCCGGAGATTGAGTGGGGGCTGGTTGCCGATATGGGGGTCAGTGTCTCAGGGGCCGCGCTGCGCCAGGATGTCATCCATGACATGATGCTGACCGGGCGTCACTTGAGCGGTGAAGAAGCCGTGATTCTTGGCCTGGCCTCACGGCTTGATGAAGACCCTCGCGAAGGCGGGAGAGAGCTGGCGCAATCCCTGGCTCTCCGCTCCCCCAGGGCCGTGGCGGCGGCGCGTCGTCTGCGTCGCGAGGCCCCGGCAATGAGCGAACGCGAATGTCTGGAACGTGAGTCCGGTCTGCAGCGTAACCTGATAGGCGGGCCCGAGCAGCGCGAGGCAACACGGGCGCGCCTGGAAGGGCGTCGGCCCCGGCTTGCGTGATGACATCGTCACAACCGGCTCAACAACCGATTTCACAATCGACATCACAACCGGTTCCGCCATCGGTTCCACAGCTACGTCCTTATCAACGCGACGCGGTTCAACGAGTCATCCAGCACTTTCGCGGCACTGATGATCCTGCCGTAGTGGTGTTGCCGACAGGCAGTGGCAAGTCGCTGGTCATCGCCGAGCTGGCGCGCCTTGCTCGCGGGCGCGTGCTGGTGCTGGCGCATGTGCGTGAGCTGGTCGAGCAGAATCACGCCAAATACCTGGCCTATGGCCTGCAGGCGGATATCTTCAGTGCCGGACTAAAGCGCAGGGAAAGCGACCGCCAGGTGGTCTTTGGCTCGGTGCAGTCGGTAGTACGGCATCTGGACGCGGTCAGCGATACCGAGGCCAGATATGGCCCTTTTACCCTGCTGGTGATTGATGAATGCCACCGGGTGTCCCTGGAGCAGGATTCCAGTTATCGCAAGGTGATCGAACATCTGAGAAACCGCAATCCGCGGCTCAAGGTGCTGGGGTTGACCGCAACGCCTTATCGTCTTGGGCAAGGGTTTATCTATCACCGTCACTATCATGGCATGGTGCGTGGTGAGGACGAGGCCTTTTTCCGGGACTGCGTATTCGAGCAACCTTTACGCCTGATGGTGCGTCAGGGCTTTCTCTGCGAACCGGTGAAGGTCGATGCCGCCGTGGCGCATTATGATTTCTCATCCCTGGTGCCTGGGGGAAGCGGTCTGTTCCGTGAAGAAGAGATCAACAGAATTGTTTCGGGGAATCGAGCAACGCCGGGCATCATTGCCGATGTCGTTGAGCATGCCAGGCAACGCCAGGGAGTGATGATCTTTGCGGCCAGTGTTCCGCATGCCCAGGAGATCATGGGATATCTGCCGGCGGAGAGCTCAGCTCTCGTGACTGGCAATACCGATGGTGACGAACGCACTCGCTTGATCGAGGCGTTCAAAGCCAGGCACATCAAGTTTCTGGTCAATGTGTCCGTGTTGACTACCGGTTTTGATGCACCACATGTAGACCTGATCGCAATTCTCAGACCCACAGAGTCGGTGGGCCTCTACCAGCAGATCGTCGGCCGTGGCCTACGTTTGTCGCCAGGCAAGAGCGATTGCCTGGTGCTGGATTATGCCGGTAACCCCTGGGATCTGTATGCGCCCGAAGTCGGGGGAGCGCGTCCACAGAGCGATAGCGAGCCTGTGCAGGTCGAGTGTCCGGCCTGTGGCCATGCCAACCTGTTCTGGGGCAAGCGTGACGGTGAGATCGTCATCGAACACTATGGTCGCCGCTGTCAGGGGTTGGTGGATGACCCAGAAGGGGCGGGTACGGCCGGGCAGCAGTGTACTTTCCGCTTTCGCTTCAAGGTTTGCGGGGAGTGTGGTGTCGAGAATGATATTGCGGCACGTTGTTGCCATGGCTGCCAGGCGTTGCTGGTCGATGCCGATGACAAGCTGCGCGCGGCCTTGAAGTTGCGCGATGCCAAGGTGCTGAGGGTCAGTGGCATGCAGTTGGATGCCGTGGTGAATGGCCGAGGCCTTCCTCGTCTCAAGGTGACCTATCACGATGAAGATGGTGCCACCCTGCATGAATGGTTCGCTCTGGAAACCGCTGCTCAGAGGAATGCCTTTGGTGCAGTGTTCCTGCGCCACCACTCGCGTGCTCCAGGGATACCCTGGTCGCCCAGGTCACCACAGGAGGTCTGCGCTGGACAGCAGCGCTTGCGAGCACCGGACTTTGTGGTCGGGCGCAAGGTGGGCCGCCATTGGAAGGTACGCGAGAAACTGTTCGACTATGTCGGGCGCTATCGTAAGGCAGCGAGTGCAGATGGCGAGCAGGATGCAGATGATGCTATCGGGCATGAGTGCTGTCATCTGCAGTAGGCGGTGTCACCTGTAAGGTGATGATGCTTCTGAAAGAGAAGCCCGCGCGAAATATAAACTCTGCGCGAAATAGAAGCCCTGCGCGGAGATTGATAAACTGAACGATTGACGCCAACCTTGTGCCGCCGGCACTTTCCGGGAGACGGGCCTCGCGTGAGTGACTCGCCGACGACAGATCAAGCCTTGCTTCAGGAAGTTGCCGATCAGGCGGCTGCCGAGTGTTCGAGCGATCCTGCCAATAAGGCGGGTGAGAGCGCTGCAGAAGACCAGGAAGTGGTGCCGCAGGTTCAGGCGTTGGGCCGCCTGTTCGATGAGCCGATCACCGAACTGCCTGAAGATCTGTACATTCCGCCGGAGGCTCTGAGAGTCTTCCTGGAAACCTTCGAAGGCCCGCTCGACCTGCTGCTGTATCTGATTCGACGCCAGAATCTCGACATCCTGTCGATTGACGTGGCTGCCATCACGCATCAGTACATTGAGTATGTGGAACTGATGAAGGCCATGGAAATCGAGCTGGCGGGCGAATATCTGCTGATGGCGGCCATGTTAGCAGAGATCAAGTCGCGCTCGCTGCTGCCCCGGCCCCCGAAGAGCGAAGATGGCAGTGAAGACGATGATCCTCGTGCTGAGTTGATACGTCGTCTGCAGGAATATGAGCGGCTGAAACTGGCTGCTGAGTCGTTGGCTGATCTGCCCCGGATAGGACGCGACTGGTTTCCGGCCAAGGCAGGCTTGCCGCCGCTCGAAGCCCGGGTGATTCATCCCGATGTCGCGCTGGATGAACTGCTCGGTGCTCTGGCGGGGCTGTTGCGCCGAGCCGAGTTGAACAAGTCTCACCATATCGAGACAGAAGTCCTGTCGACCCGGGAGCGCATGCTGGCCATCATGGAAAAATTGCACCATGAGCGCTACACCCCCTTCGAGGCGCTATTCACATTGGAGGAAGGGCGCTCGGGGGTTGTGGTGACGTTCATGGCGATTCTGGAACTGGCCAAGGAATCCATGATCGAAATCGTCCAGAACGAAGCCTTGTCGCCGATTCATGTGCGCGCGCGGCTGGCGGAAGAGGGCGAGGAGGCCCCCTTCGATGAGTTGGATGATATGGACGGCGGAGAAAGTGCCTTTGATGAGCCTGGCGCTGGTGATACGGTCGCCTCTGCCATAGAGCTGGAAGAGGCGCTGGCTGAGCTGGAAAATGAAGACGAGCTTGAAGGTCGTCCTGGGGGCCTGGACGATGAGCTCGAGGATGACCTGGATGTTCCTGAGGGTGATGTCTGGAGCGAATCTGCAGGTAAAGGGGAAGAGCCCGCATGAGCGTGATGGAAGCACCCGATGCGCTGGATGACATCATTGAAGCTGCATTGCTCTCTGCAGGGGAGCCGCTGGGGCTCGATCGCCTGGAACTGCTGTTCGATGATCACGAACGGCCGCCACGTCGTGCGTTGCGAGAGGCCCTGGAGCGCCTGACCGAGCGTCATGTGCGTGGTGCCATGGAGCTTATCGAGACCGCTTCAGGCTACCAGCTACGGATACGTCCGCGCCTGGCCAACTGGGTGGCACGGCTGTGGGATGAACGCCCACAGCGTTATTCCCGAGCACTGCTCGAGACCCTGGCGATGATCGCCTATCGCCAGCCCGTCACTCGCGGGGATATCGAGGAAGTGCGTGGCGTCACGGTCAGTGGCTCGATCATGCGGACGCTGCTGGAACGTGGATGGATTCGAGTGGTGGGGCATCGCGATGTCCCTGGGCGCCCGGCCGTCTATGCAACAACTCGCAGCTTTCTTGATGACTTCGGACTCAAGACCCTGGACGAACTGCCGCCGATGCACGAGCTCAAGCAGTTTGAAGAGGTGCAACTGGAAGAGGATCTGCCTCCGCCGCCGTCTCCTCTTCTTGCCCAGGCTGATCTGCCTCTGGATGAAGAGCTTTCTGGTGAGGCGTCATCTGGCGAAGTGTCTTCTGATGAAGAGCCTTCTGAGTCAGAGGACCAGAAGACAGCAGCCATGAGAACAGAAGCTCAGGAAGCTGAAGAAGTGGAAGGCGGAGTAGACAGCGATACCAAGAGTGAAAGCAGTACTAATATTGAAGATCGTACCAGGATAGAAAGTCTTGTCGCTGTATCGCATGACGACGAGACGAGATTTTCTATAGAGGCGAGAGGAGCTTCGGGGACAGAGGCTGCTATGGAAGCAAGCGACATGATGTCCGAAGGCCTCGATGGTCACGCCGAGATGGCGTCTGAGCGGACAGGCCTGAGCTTCGCTGATCTGGAAGCCAGGTTGTCCGAACGGGCCCGCGGTCGCGTCGATGATGACGCTGCCTCGGGCACGGAATACACCGATACCGAGAATGATACCGATGAGTAACACCACCAGCGAAAAACTGCAGAAGGTCCTGGCCCGTGCCGGTCTGGGTTCCCGTCGTGAGATGGAGGCGGCGATCGCAGATGGCCGAGTCAAGGTCAATGGCCAGGTCGCTACCTTGGGGGACCGGGTCGAGGCCCGTGACAAAGTGAGCCTCGATGACCGCCCGGTCACTCTGCGCGCTGCTGAAGAGGTTCCGCGCCGAGTAATCATGTACAACAAGCCGGAAGGCGAGCTGTGCACACGCAAGGATCCTGAGGGACGGCGTACCGTATTCGACCGTCTGCCTCGGCTCAAGGGAGAACGCTGGATTGCCATTGGCCGCCTGGATATCAATACCAGTGGACTGTTGCTGTTCACAACGGATGGCGAGCTGGCCAATCGCTTGATGCATCCTTCCACCCAAGTCGAGCGTGAGTACGCCGTACGGGTGATGGGAGAGGTCAAGCGCGAGAATGTGGTGGCCATGGTGGATGGCGTGATGCTCGACGATGGCCCTGCACGTTTCACTGATGTCCAGGAGTTTGGCGGGGAAGGCATCAATACCTGGTTTCATGTGGTGCTCATGGAAGGCCGCAACCGTGAGGTACGCCGCTTATGGGAGTCCCAGGGGCTGACCGTCAGCCGCCTCAAGCGTGTACGCTATGGCAATATCTTCCTCGATAAGCGTGCCAAGGCAGGTGAGTGGGTGGAGTTGTCCCAGACTGAGGTCGACGACCTGGCTGAGGTGGCTGGGCTGGAAACACGCAAGGTTCCGGAACTGACACCGGATGAGCGTAATCGCTGGAGCCGCGACAAGCACAAGCGTCGCCCGGTACAGACGATGCAGCGCAGTCGCAAACGCTGAAACCTGCACGGCACTCGACGCACTTTGATGTTTTATCGAAAAAAGTGCTTGCAATGAAAGGGGTATATCCGTAGTATCTGCACGCGTTCGGGACGGGTCGTTAGCTCAGTTGGTAGAGCAGTTGGCTTTTAACCAATTGGTCGTAGGTTCGAATCCTACACGACCCACCAACCGAACCTGTACATGGCAGCCTTGCCTTGTTGGAGTGGCAACACATCATCAAGTGTAATGCAGAGGCCATGAGCCGGGTCGTTAGCTCAGTTGGTAGAGCAGTTGGCTTTTAACCAATTGGTCGTAGGTTCGAATCCTACACGACCCACCAGATTTACGGCCTCGTTCCTCGGAACGGGGCCGTTTCTGTTTGCGGGTATCGAGGCTTGAATAGCGTCTCTAGTCTTGCATCATCGCCATCCTGGCGTCATCATCTTGTTATGTTCGTCTGCTAGGCACTGCAGTGGTTGTTTCGATGGCCTAGCCGACGAGAGGCATCGCCAGGGCGAGAGACGCATGGGGATGCCGATAGTTGAAGTTACTGGCGAGTGCTCTCAAGGTGTCGAGGGCGGCCGGTGGTTTCACAGGCGTGTTGCAGCAACGGAGAGTTGTCTGCGCACAAGCTCATGTGCAGGGGGATTCCCTGCTGGTCACAGTGGTAGACACGATGACAGTCATGACTTCACGGGCCGAGATCCGGGATTATCTCGCACGCCCTTATTGCCCTACCCGTATCCCTGCCGAGGATGCTGCTCGCGTTGCAGAAATCAAGCGTTTGCTCAACGAGCAGAATGCCGTCCTCGTCGCTCACTACTATACCGATGATGCTATCCAGCAGCTGGCCGAGGAAACAGGCGGTTGTGTCGCTGACTCCCTTGAGATGGCACGTTTTGGCGCGCGTCATGATGCTTCCACCTTGGTGGTGGCGGGAGTGCGCTTCATGGGCGAGACGGCCAAGATCCTGTCTCCCGAGAAGCGTGTGCTGATGCCGACTCTGGAGGCGACCTGTTCCCTGGATGTGGGTTGTCCTATCGATGAGTTTTCCGCCTTCTGTGATGCGCACCCGGATCGCACCGTGGTGGTCTATGCCAATACCTCGGCGGCCGTCAAGGCTCGTGCCGACTGGGTGGTGACATCTTCCATCGCAGTGGAGGTGATCGAGCATCTACAGGCCAAGGGGGAAAAGATTCTGTGGGCCCCGGACAAGCACCTGGGTGGTTATATCCAGAAGAAGACCGGGGCAGATATGCTGCTCTGGGACGGCGCATGCATTGTTCACGAGGAGTTCAAGGCCAAAGGGGTCGAGGACCTCAAGGCGCTTTACCCTGATGCCGCCGTTCTGGTGCACCCGGAATCTCCTGAGTCTGTGGTATCCCTTGCTGATGTGGCCGGCTCGACGTCCCAGTTGATCAAGGCAGCCAAGGAATTGCCCAATGAGCAGCTGATCGTGGCGACCGATCGCGGTATCTTCTTCAAGATGCAGCAGGTTGTGCCGGACAAGACGCTGTTCGAGGCTCCAACCGCTGGTAATGGTGCGACGTGCCGTAGCTGCGCCCATTGCCCCTGGATGGCGATGAATGCGCTCGATAATCTGGCGGAGGCTTTGCGTGAAGGAAGCGGGGAGATCGACGTCAGTGACGAACTGCGCACCCAGGCTCTCAAGCCTCTGACCCGGATGCTTGAATTCCAGGCGTGACGACGCCGGCTTGCTTAAGACGCCCGTAGCCGACATGACTGCGGGCGTCTTTGTATCTGGGGATCACTGTTGCTGTGCTATCAGATCCAATAAGTCCGTGCTGCCAATGTCTTCTCCTGCCTGTAACAGCAACGTGGACACCTGTCCTCGGTGATGGGTCTGGTGATTGAAGAAGTGGAGTATCAGACTGGAGTAGGGTTGGGTAGCGGGAGTGCCCTGGATGTTGTGGTAGCTGAGCGAGTCATCGAGGTCCCGGTAGGAGAGCTGCTCGATCCAGTTGATGATCTGTTCGTCCATCCATTTGCGACGCTGGTGTAATGGTTCGAATTCATCGATGAGTATCTGCTCGAGGCTGCTGGGCATTGCCAGGCTCACGATGCCGTGCAATGAGGCATGCGATGAAGGATGTGTTGCAAAGCGCTTGAGCCAAAGAATGTCGCCAACCATGATGTGGTTCAGGGTACCCAGGATAGAGCCGAAAAAGGCGCCACGATCTTTCCACTGCTCTTCCGTGGGCAGGTGGCTCGCTGCTGCATAGACTTTTGTGTTCATCCACTGGTTATAGCGGGCCAGCAGCATGAAGTGTTCCATGAGCTGCATCAGAATTTCTCCATGGTCTCGCGATATTCGCGGAACGCCTTCTTGCGCTGGACGACTCGGCCTTGGGCATTGAAGTCGTCGCTGCGGCGTGCCACGGCTTCGGCCACGTCGAGCTGGCGAATGGCTCGGTCGATATCGCCATCGAGCTGCATTTGTTCAGCCCGGGCCAGGTGCCCCCAGGCTTGATGGCCGCTGTGTCCCGCTGCTTCTGCGAGCAGCGAGAATACCGAAGGGTCTTCCGTGCGTCGGCGCGAAAGGTTGCTGAGGACTTGATAAGAACGCTCAGGGTCCTGCTGTAGCAGGGCTTCGCCAAGCAGCAGGGATGCTGGGTAATAATCCGGCATGAGACGCAGCTGGCGCTGGGCACGCGCGATGGCATCACTGGTTCGGCCACCTTCGAAGGCGACCTGGGCGGCACTGGCTGGCAGCATGGCGATATCCGGGTGACTCTGAGCCAATTGATCGAGACTGGACAGGGCAGCATCTATGTTGCCGGATTCGGCATCGAGTAATGCCTGGAGATATTGCTGGGCTGCCTGGGGAGCATTGTCCTGGTGTAGAATCGTCATGGCCTGATTAGGCGAGCGCTGGTGAATTGCCAGTAATGCGCGAGCTCGGATCAGATGATATTGCAGGTCATCTCCCCGGGTGACGGAAGCGTGTAGCTGACGAACCCGTTCTTCGGCGTCACTGATGCGTGACTCGGTAACAGGGTGAGTCAGCAGAAACTCTGGTGGTGTGCCACCTTGCAGGCTCATCATGCGTTGCATGGAGCGAAACAGGTCGATCATGGCATTCGGGTCGTATCCTGCCTGAGTCATGGCCTGGAGACCGATACGATCCGCTTCCTGTTCATAACGCCGCGAGTAGCGCAACTGGTCCTGTATCATGGCTGCCTGGGTGCCGGCCATGGCGGCAATGCCGACATCGCCACCACCTGCGGCTGCCACGACCAGGCCGGCAAGCATGGCAGCCATGGCCGGAATCTGAGTCTGTTCGGCACGAGACTTGCTGCGTGCATAGTGGCGCTGGGACAGGTGGCCGAGTTCGTGGGCCAGTACCGAAGCGACTTCGGCTTCATCGCGTGCGAAGGCAAACAGGCCACTGTTGACGCCTACTACTCCTCCAGGGACGGCAAAGGCGTTGAGGCTGCCATTGGCTACCAGAGTGATAGTGGTATTGACGCCAGGCAGGCCGCTATAGGGGACCAGGCGACTGACCAGTGACTCGATGTAGTCCTGTGCGATAGGGTCGCGCCACTCCGGTACGTGGGCTCGGAACTGTCGCAGCCATGCACGGCCAAGACGATACTCTTCTCCGCTGATGGCCTGGCTGCCGGTGGCCACTAGACTGGGGAGTTCGAAGTCGTTCTGATCGCTATCGAGAGTGCCTGAGGAGTCGTAGAGGCTGCTGCCCTGACTGCTGGTGGCATCGTCCCGGGGTTCGTTGAGCGTCCATGCCGTGGCCATGGAGGAGGAACATACGGCCAGCGCGAGGACCAGTAGGCCGGCACAAGGGCGTGACAGAGTTCGCACAGGCATCTTCGACCTCATTGGCAGCATTGCATGTTGGCAACATTGTATAGTGGCAAGTTTATGTTAAGTGCGCTTGGGTATGACATTGCTTCGACCTCAAAAGTGCCTTTAAATCCCAAGGACTTGCCTAGTTCAGGAAAGTACGACAGCTGATAGCTTGTCGATATGATTCAAGCATTTTCTCGGGAGAGATCATGACAGTGCAACCTGATAATGTGCTAGATGCCTGCGGGCTTCCATGTCCACTCCCATTGTTGAAGGCCAAGCAGGCTCTGGCGCACCTTGAAGCCGGACAACTGCTCGAGGTCAGGGCAACGGATGCAGGCTCCTGGCGGGATTTCGAGACATTTGCCGAACAAAGTGAGCATGTGCTGGAAGGCCGGGAAGTGCGCGACGACGTTTATTATTACTGGCTGCGAAAAGCAGGGAAGGCCAACACATGACATTGCGCACGGTTGTTCGCAATTGGGTTGATCGTTATTTTTCCGACGAAGAAGCGGTGCTGCTGCTCGCGCTGTTGGTCGCCGGATTTGCCGCGGTGATCTGGCTTGGACAGGTATTGGCACCTTTCCTCACGGCGTTGGTAGTGGCTTTCCTGCTGCAAGGGCCCGTCAATGGGCTGACTCGGCGCAAGGTGCCGCACCTGATGGCGGTATTGATCGTGTTTCTTGCTTTCATCGGCGTGATGCTGGCCATGGCCTTCATCCTGCTGCCACTGGTCTGGGAACAGTTGACCAGCTTGATTCAAGAGGCGCCCCGCATGTTTGCCAGTGGCCAGGATATGCTTGATGAGTTGCAGAAGGAATATCCGCAGCTGATCACTCCTGACCTGGTCCAGCACTGGATCGGTGTGATCAGTCGCGAGGCAACCCAGTTGAGCCAGCGGGCCGTGTCATTATCACTGGCTTCCCTGGGCAACTTGATGAGCCTGATCATCTATCTGGTCCTGGTGCCTATCCTGGTGTTCTTCCTGCTCAAGGACCGTGACAGGCTGATTGGCTTTCTTGTTTCATTTCTGCCCACGAAGCGGGATCTGATGACCCGGGTATGGCAGGAGATGGATAGCCAGATTGCCAATTACATACGCGGCAAGGCCACTGAAATCATCATTGTCGGTACAGTGGCCTTCTTCACCTTTGCCATGTTTGGCCTGCCATACTCGGCCCTGCTTGGGGTTCTGGTCGGTTTCTCGGTGCTGGTTCCCTATATCGGTGCTGCCGTTGCAACGTTGCCAGTGGCCGCTGTAGCGGGGTTCCACTTTGGGTTGGGTGACCAGTTTCTCTATGTCCTGGTGGCCTATGGCGTACTTCAGGCCCTGGACGGCAATGTGCTGGTGCCGATCCTGTTCTCCGAAGCGGTCAACCTGCACCCGGTCTCCATCATCCTGGCCGTGCTGGTGTTTGGTGGTATCTGGGGATTCTGGGGAGTGTTCTTTGCGATTCCCCTGGCAACCTTACTCAAGGCCCTGGTCTATGCCTGGCCCAGGGGAATACAGCAGCACAGCATTGCCCAGAAGGTAGGGGAATAGCAGGTAAAGGAATAAATGGCGGTGCAGCAACTTCCGACAGGGCCGGTCATTGACCGGCCTTGTCGGTTTGAGCCCTGATTCAGAACAGTGCAGGATGTGAAGCGTACTGGGCTCGTCCTGATGCCCTCTAGCTAGCCCTGATGTAGCGACTGGGCAGCTTCCAGAACCTCTTGAGCATGGTCCTTTACCTTGACCTTGCGCCATTCCTGGGCAAGCTTGCCTTCGCTGTCGATCAGGAAGGTGCTGCGCTCGATCCCCATGTATTCCTTGCCGTAGAGCTTCTTCAGCTTGATGACATCGAACAGGTTGCAGACGGTCTCGTCCTTGTCGGAGAGCAGGGCAAAGTTGAACTCCTGCTTGTTCTTGAAGTTCTGTTGCGCTCGAATGCCATCACGAGAAACGCCAATGATGACGGTGTTGGCGGCATCGAACTGTGCCTTGCGATCGCGGAAGTCACCTCCTTCAGTGGTGCAGCCCGGAGTGCTGGCCTTGGGGTAGAAGTAGATGACTACCTGCTTGCCCCGCAGCTGTGACAGGGTGATTTCGGTATCATCGGTGGCCGGGGTTGTGAAATCCGGAACGACTGCGCCAATCTCCAGGCTCATGGTGGTTCTCCATCATGCGATTCAAAGGCTTCCGATTAGACGGAAAAGGGGGGGACTCTGTAAAGGGCAATGACCGGTTGTCGCCCTGTCGAACAGAGATTATCGAGGTTTCCCGTACGCGCGGCTGTACAGGGTCTAGCCGCCTGAGTACCATTTATCCTTTAGGCTCTGTACGGAAAGTGTCTGCACGTTGGTGACGTTGCATCGAATCTGGTCTCAAAATGCTTGTTTTCAGCTCATAAGCTCTGCTTTTGACCGGTTTCGTCATGCGCTCACTCAGGGGCGGGAAAGACATCGCCCATTGATGGCGGGCCCGATCTTGTCCATGGCTCATCGGCTTTTTGTACAGCACCTGAGGCTGGTTGCTCCCCCTGATGCACCGGATTCAGGGCTATCACGTCAGCGCGCAAGGCAATACCTGCGTGGCACCTTGGCGACAAATCGAGAGGAATAACGAGGATGATCACGGGTAGTATCGTCGCGTTGGCGACACCGATGAAGAGTAATGGCGAGATTGACTGGGAAGTGCTGCGCAAGCTGGTGAGCTTCCATCTGGAAAATGGCACTGATGCCATCGTGGCAGCGGGCACCACTGGTGAGCCTGCCACCATGTCATTCGCCGAGCACTTCGATGTGATCCGCACGGTGGTGGAAGAGGTCGATGGCCGTATTCCGGTGATTGCCGGAACGGGTTCCAACAACACCACTGAAGCGATCGAGCTGACCCGTTATGCCAAAGAGGTGGGTGCCGACTATTGCCTGAGCGTGGCGCCGTACTATAACAAGCCTACCCAGGAAGGCATGTATCAGCACTTCAAGGCCATTGCCGAGAACTGTGATCTTCCTGTGATTCTGTATAACGTGCCTGGTCGCACCATCTCTGACATCTATAACGAGACAGTGCTGCGCCTGGCCGAAGTGGATAACATCGTCGGTCTCAAGGATGCCACCGGTAATCTGGAGCGGGCCCAGGAGCTGATTCAGCGTCTCAAGGGCAGTGACTTCATGCTCTATTCCGGTGATGATGCCACTGCTTGCGATTTTATGTTGATGGGTGGCAACGGCGACATTTCTGTCACTGCCAATGTCGCGCCGAAAGCGATGCACGAGCTGTGCATGGCTGCGATTGCCGGGGATGCAGAGAAGGCTCATCAGATCAATACACGCTTGCTGCCGTTGCACACCAACCTGGGTATCGAGAGCAACCCGATCCCGGTGAAGTGGGCGCTGCATCGTATGGGAATCATCGACACTGGAATTCGCCTGCCGCTGACCTGGTTATCCGAGAAGTATCATTCCACTGTCAGTGGTGCCCTGCAGTCGGCTGGTCTGATTGACGACTGACGGTTGTCGGAGGGGCACGGCATGCGCTGCCCCTGATCGTGATGTGTTGCTGGGCAGCGGTGACTGGACCTATTAATCAATCAAGGTGGATGCATGAATTCTGCGCTGAAAGGACTGCCGCTGGTGGCGCTTGTGGCTGTAACACTGGCTGGCTGTGCCAAGGACGGTTATTACCATGACCGTAATGAGGACTATGCCGGTGCTAAGGTGGCGGCTCCTCTGAAGCTCCCGGAGACCCGTGATACCAGCCGTTATCGCGACATCATGCCAGTGCCTGAGGCGGCAGGGCAGTTCTATGCTCGTGAAAGTGAGTTCGAAGCGCCTCTGCCGCAGACCATGGCTTCCAGCAGCGCGGTGAATGCCGGCCAGGTTGCCTTGCGCGAATCTGCCGCTGGTAGCTGGCTGGTTGTGGGTGCTCCTCCCGCTGCAGTCTGGCCTGAGCTGGAGCGTTTCTCCCAGATGCGTGGCCTGCAGGTCACCAATAAGGATGCCTCGCGTGGTGTAATTTCAACGGCCGATGCCGATATCGAATTGCGCCAGGGGTTGCGCCAGGGTTCCAGTGAGATCCGCTGTGAGACGGCAGGACAGACCAATACCCTGTGCCTGACCGAATTGCAGAGCCACCTTGAGGCGCGTAGCGCCTCTGCCAGCATTGCTTCCATGTCTGCCCAGCAGGCTCCAGGCGCCCAGTCGATGGAGCTCCAGAAGCGGGGCAATGACTGGGTCATGATCATGCCGTTTGCGATCGATCGCGCCTGGGCAGAGTTGAATTTCCAGTTGAGCAACAATTTCGACATGCAAGGGCGCCGCGAGCTGGTATCTGCTGATGAGACCAGCAAGAGTTTTGTCATTGATTATGTGACCGAGAGCGAGCGCACCCGTGGCTTCGTCGATTCCCTGACTTCCTTGAGCCTGTGGGAGTCGACACATCGACTCAACCTGACCCTGACCCCACAGGGCAGTGTCACAGTGATGCAGGTCAGCAGTGCTGAAGATGAGACGCTGTCGGCCGATGATCAGCGTGAACTGCTGGACTTCGTGTCAGGCCTGTTGCGCTGATGCCTCAGTGGTCGGACAAGGCTGGGGGAGGGCTGCGTTTTGCCTCCCTTGGCAGTGGCAGCAAGGGTAATGCCACCCTGGTAAGTGATGGCGAGTCACATGTGCTGGTGGATTGTGGCTTCGCACTGAAGGAGACCGAGCGTCGGCTGGCTCGCCTGGGAATGGATCCCAGCCAGCTTGACGCTGTCCTGGTCACTCATGAGCACGGCGACCATGTCCGCGGTGTAGGGCCATTGGCCAGGCGCTATCAACTGCCTGTTCATATCACCCCGGGTACCTGGCTGTCCGGCAAGCTTGGCCGCCTGCCACAGTGCCACTGGATTACTCCGCAGGCAGCATTCCAGGTGAAAGGCTTCAGTATCGAGCCAGTCACGGTACCTCATGATGCGCGAGAACCTGTTCAATTCACCATCAGTGCGGCTGGCAGGCGACTGGGTTTGCTTACGGATCTTGGGCATCCCAGCGATCATGTGTGCCAGGCTTTCACCGGGTGTGATGCCTTGGTCCTGGAATGCAATCACGATGTACAGATGCTGGCAGAAGGACCTTACCCACCAAGTCTCAAGCGTCGTGTAGGAGGAGACTGGGGGCACCTGGCCAATGTGCAGGCCGCTACTCTACTCAAGCGCATCGGGCTCGACCGCCTGCAGCATATCGTCTGTTCGCATCTTTCCGAGCATAATAATCGTCCCGAGTTGGCATTGGAGGCATTGATGCCCCTGCTCGATGGCGATGCGAACCGCCTGACCGTGGCCGACCAGGATGAAGGCCTGGATTGGCAGGCGATCCACTGACTTTATAATTCCCAGGAACACTGAATTCAGACGGCGTTCCATCACCTGTTTCGCCTGTGGAGGCCCATAATGCAAAAGCTTGAAGAACTCTATGCCGGTAAGGCTAAATCGGTTTACGCCACTGACGACCCTGACCGTCTGATCCTGCACTTCCGTGACGATACCAGCGCTTTCGATGGCCTGCGCATGGAATCCCTGGAGCGCAAGGGGATGGTCAACAACCGTTTCAATGCCTTCATCATGGGCAAGCTGGAAGAAGCGGGTATTCCCACCCATGTAGAGCAGCTGTTGTCCGATACCGAGTGTGTGGTCAAGAAGCTGGACATGATCCCGGTCGAGTGCGTGGTGCGCAATATTGCTGCCGGTGGCCTGGTGAAGCGTCTTGGCGTGGAGGAAGGCCAGGAACTCAATCCGCCGACTTTCGAGCTGTTCCTCAAGAATGACGAGCTTCACGATCCGATGATCAATGAGTCGCTGGCCGTCACTTTCGGCTGGGCGACAGCCGAGCAGTTGGAAGAGATGAAGGCGCTGACCTTCAAGGTCAATGAGGTACTCAAGAAGCTGTTCGCCGATGGCGGCTTGCTGCTGGTGGATTACAAGCTGGAGTTTGGCTTGTTCAAGGGCAGCATCGTTCTCGGTGACGAGTTCTCTCCGGATGGTTGTCGTCTATGGGATGCCGACACTCGTGAAAAGCTGGACAAGGATCGCTTCCGCCAAGGGCTTGGTGGTGTGATCGAAGCTTATGAAGAAGTTGGTCGCCGCATCGGCGTCGATTTCGGCGCCTGAGGTCTTCTGCAGCAGCGGGCCTGAAAGCTTGAGTCCGAGGACTGAGCCCAGAGTTCTGGGTTCATGGATCCAGACTTAACACCCGCCGAGCAGATGAGAGGCTTCGTCTTGAGGTACTGGCATCGCCCTGAACTGCACTGTGGTTCAGGGCGATGGCGTCTTGGGGCGGCTGCGTGTTGCATGCCAACAGCATATTTCTGCACTGCGCTATTCCTGCATAGTACGGCGTTATTCCTGCATAGTACTGCGCTATTCCTGCATGGTACGGCGTGATGCGGGGGCGTGTGCATGTGGCTCGATGGTTTCTACGAGAAAGGTGCTGCCAGCAGATAAGGGGGAAACACGGAACCGCACGTTGACGTCGCGCAGGTAGACCCCGTAATCACGCTCATCTTCATCTTCGGTGCCGCGATATGCCGGGCGGGGGTCTTGCCCCAGTACCTGAATGATCAGACGGCGCAGAGAGTCACCGTCGGCACGTACGGACAGCACAGTCTCTGCTGCACTGGAGAATGCCACAGGGCACAGAGTCGGGGCTTCCGGGGCAAAACCGGTACGTGCCTGGGGGATCGATTCTGCCCATGGCAGGTAGGGTTTGATATCGACCACTGGGGTGCCATCGACCAGGTCGGCTCCGCGCAGGGTCAGCGTGACTCCCTTGTGGGTATCCACATCAAGCAGCTCTACCAGCGACAGGCCGAGACGGTTGGGGCGATGCGTGCTGCGGCTGGCAAAAACCCCCATTCGTGTATTGCCGCCGAGGCGTGGCGGTCGCACAAGGGGTTTCCAATGAGAAGACGGGCTCAGGTGGAAGATGAAGGTCAGCCACAGATGACTGAAGCCTTCCAGGCCACGTACGGCTTGTGGGTCGTTGAAGGGTGGAGCAAGGATAAGGCGGGCGATTGCTTCATCGGCTAGGCCGGGTTGGCGTGGTATGCCAAACTTGTCCGGAAAATCGCTATGAATCCTGCCGATAGCTGTCAGGTTGAAAGTGTCGGTGGGGTCTGAATGATCCATTCGCGGTCTCATGTATTCGACAGGCGTTGCCATCATGTCACACATCAAGCCATGCTCAAATCGCGCCACGATTCAGCCTTCTTCCATGCCTCCGCCTGTTTCCCGAGGTACAGGTCCCATGGCGCGTATCCACTACCGTGAGGCAACGTCAGATGATGCGGCGGACCAGGCAGAGGTGTTTCACCATGCGGTCATGCAGGGCACTAGCCGCCACTACACGATGGCTCAGCGCCAGGCCTGGGCGTCGGCATTATCGCGCGATGCCAGTGTCTGGATGGATCGCCAGTCCCGTTACCGGACTCTGGTAGCGGAATGTGACAGGCGCTGCGTCGGCTTTGTCGAGCTGGATATGGAAAAGGCCAATGTCGAGATGCTGTATGTCTGGCCATCGTTGGCAGGGATGGGTATAGGTCGTTCCCTGTTGGCATTGGCCGAGTGCAACCTGCGTGAAGGCGGGGCCGTGCGCATGACGATTGACGCCAGCCTCGGACTGGCTGAGTACCTGATGCGCCATGGCTGGGACAGCCATGGCGTGGAATGGGTCGAACGTGCTGGAGAACGTCTGCCGCGTCACAACATGAGCAAGAATCTCTCATGAAGTGACGCGCTGCTGAACTGCACTGAAGGAGAGGGTGCGTGTTGCGACTGCTGTCCGCTTACCTGCTCAGGACTCTTCCACCATGCGCATGGAAAGGTCGATGGCCTTTACATCCTTGGTCAGGGCGCCACTGGAGATGCAGTTCACACCGGTTTCGGCAATGGCCCTGAGGGTGGTTTCGTCGACATTGCCGGAGGCCTCCAAAGTGGCGCGGCCGGCTGTGCGCCTGACGGCTTCCCGCATCTCATCCAGGGAGAAGTTGTCAAGCATGATGACATCCGCGCCTGCTTCGAGCGCTTGGTCCAGCTCGTCAAAATTCTCTACCTCGACCTCCACGGTCAGTTCCTTGGCGATGTTGCGTGCTTCCTGGACCGCTGCAGCAATGCCACCGCAAGCGGCGATATGGTTTTCCTTGATCAGGAAGGCATCGAACAGACCAATGCGGTGATTGGTACCGCCTCCGCAGGCAACAGCATACTTCTGGGCCACACGCATGCCGGGCAGGGTCTTGCGAGTGTCCAGCAACTTGACGCCGGTGTCCTGCAGCAGGTCGACGTAGTGACGCGTGCGTGTTGCGGTGGCAGAAAGTGTCTGCAGCAGGTTCAAGGCCGCTCGCTCGCCACTCAACAGGCTGCGTGAAGGGCCTTCCAGCTCAAGGAATGGCTGGTTGGCTTGAATGCGATCGCCATCCGCTGCGTGCCATGTCAGAACTACCCGTGGATCGAGGCGTCGAAATAGTTCATCGACCCAGGCAACACCACACAGAACGGCGGGTTCGCGGCTGATGACCCGGGCTCGGCCCTGGCTCTGCTCGGGAATCAACTGAGCGGTGATGTCCATGGGGCCGACATCCTCTGAGAGCATGCGGGCGGCACTATTGCGAATTTCTTCGGCAAGGGCATCCTGAAAATGCATGGGGCTATGTCCTGCAAGACGTGAAGGCGACATTATAGGGGGTTAACAAATGCCTGTGCGAGCCTCTATGTTGCACACTGCTGGGGTGTCGGCTCCATCTGCACAGTGGTGGCCGGAATTCTCTCATGTTGAAGTCTGTGGCGCGCATGCTGTAACCAGTAAGGAAACGAAGGAGATGGCACCGGCGTGCCGGGGCAAGTCGCTGTCATCATGCATCTGCTGGTGCATTCGCCTTTCTCCAAGGAGTTATTCAATGAAATCCGTTAACGGTTGGCTGGAAGGGGTGCGTTGTGTGCCTTCCCCCAATGTAAACCAGCGCCCCGAGGGAGAAGTATCAGCAGTAGTGCTGCACTCGATCAGCCTGCCGCCAGGCCAGTTTGGTGGTGATGACATAGAGCGCTTGTTTACCAACCGTCTTGATGGCGAGGCCCATCCTTACTTCGCCACCATTGCTGGACTTCAGGTATCTGCTCATCTTCTGATCCTGCGTGATGGAGAATGCGTTCAATTTGCCCCCTTTGAAGCCCGGGCCTGGCATGCAGGACGTTCGCGGTGGTTCGATGGTCGCCGGTGGCGCCGAGAGCTCAATGACTTTTCCATTGGCATTGAACTCGAGGGAGATGAAATTTCGGCCTACAGTGATGCTCAGTACCAGTGTCTGGTCAAGGTGCTCCACACCTTGTTCCTGAGCTATCCGGACATTACCCCTCAGCGTGTCACCAGTCATGCCCGTGTAGCTCCACTACGCAAGACTGATCCAGGTCCAGCATTTGACTGGGCATATTTGCGTCAATGTCTTGCATGCCCTGAGTTAGAGCAATGAATAGCGAATTTGCATATTGCGCGAGGACAATGGCTGTCAAACGTTAGTTTGTTTACAAGTTCTTGTCTGGCGTCGATTTGCTGAGCGATAGAGGCGGCTAAGTTGTTGTGTTGCAGTGCAATATGGCGGTATTGAAAAATATTTCCATGTCTGCTTCAATTGGCAGCCCCAGGTGTTTACGGTATCTTTCTGCCATCGAGTCATCGGAAAGATACGAAAATCTCGTAAAATTACTACATGCCTGACGTTGCGCAGCGGTATGAGAGTCTGATCCTTTCTCCGCTCGCTCATTGGCCTCGATCGCGGGGCAAATGACCCCCACATCGTCATTCGGAGAGACGTTCTATGAGTCTTGGTTCAAGAGAAGACTTCGATCCGGTCGAAACCCAGGAATGGCTGGACGCCCTGGAATCGGTACTGGATCGCGAGGGCGAGGACCGCGCCCGTTACCTGATGACGCGGCTGGCCGACCGCTATCGCCGTGATGGCATGCAGGTTCCCTTCTCGGTTACGACACCGCATCGCAATACTATCCCGGTGCACCGTGAAGCCCCGATGCCGGGCGATCTCTTCATGGAGCGTCGCATCCGTTCACTGATTCGCTACAACGCGATCGCCCAGGTCATTCGCAACAACCGTGCGAATCCTGGACTTGGTGGGCATATCGCGAGCTTCATGTCCTCCGCGACGTTGTACGATGTGGGCTTCAACCACTTCTTCCGTGCTCCGAACGGCGATTTCGAAGGCGATCTGGTGTATATCCAGGGTCACGTGGCTCCTGGCATCTACGCTCGTGCTTTCCTTGAAGGTCGCCTGACCAAGGAGCAGATGGACAAGTACCGTCAGGAAGTCGATGGCGATGGCTTGTCCTCCTATCCGCATCCGTGGCTGATGCCTGATTTCTGGCAGTTCCCGACGGTATCCATGGGGCTGGGACCGATTCAGGCCATCTATCAGGCTCACGTGATGAAGTACCTGCATTCTCGTGAACTGCATGATATGCAGGATCGCAAGATCTGGTGCTTCATGGGCGATGGTGAGTGCGATGAGCCGGAATCTCTGGGCGCCATCCACCTGGCCAGCCGCGAGAAGCTCGATAACCTGATCTTCGTCATCAACTGCAACCTGCAGCGTCTGGATGGTCCGGTACGCGGCAACTCGCGCATCATGGATGAGCTCGAAGGTGTGTTCCGTGGCGCTGGCTGGAACGTGCTCAAGGTCACCTGGGGACGTCTATGGGATCCGCTGTTCGAGAAGGACAAGAAAGGTATCCTGCAGAAGCGCATGGACGAGGCGGTCGACGGCGACTACCAGAACTACAAGGCCAATGGCGGCGCGTACACTCGCGAGCATTTCTTCGGCAAGTACCCGGAGACTGCTGAGCTGGTCAAGGACATGTCCGACGAGGACATCTGGAAGCTTAACCGTGGTGGCCACGATCCGTTCAAGGTCTACGCGGCCTATCATGAGGCAACGACCAATGCCAATGGCCGTCCGACCGTAATTCTGGCGCATACCGTCAAGGGCTACGGTATGGGTGGTGGCGATGGTGAGGCCGCCAACGAAGCGCACCAGGTCAAGACTATGGAATACGAAGCGCTCAGGCGCTTCCGCGATCGCTTCGGCATCCCGATTTCCGATGAGCAGCTCAAGGATGTGCCGTACTACAAGCCGGAGGATGATTCCCCGGAAATGAAGTACATGCACCTCCAGCGCGAGCGTCTGGGTGGCTATCTGCCGCAGCGCCGTAGCGACTTCGAGGCACTGGAAATTCCGCCTCTCGACGACAAGACCTTCGCTTCCCAGACCAGCGGCTCGAAGGGTCGTGAGATTTCCACCACCATGGCCTTTGTGCGTGTCCTCAACGGCCTGGTGAAGGACAAGAAGATCGGCAAGCAGGTGGTTCCGATCATCCCGGACGAGGCGCGTACCTTCGGTATGGAAGGCATGTTCCGCCAGTTGGGTATCTACACCTCCGAAGGCCAGAAGTACGAACCCGTCGACAAAGGCCAGATCATGTTCTACCGCGAGGACCAGAAGGGTCAGATCCTCGAGGAAGGCATCACCGAAGCGGGCGCCATGTCCGCCTGGATGGCGGCGGCGACATCGTACGCGAACAACAACTGCACACTGTTGCCGTTCTACATCTACTACTCGATGTTCGGCTTCCAGCGTATCGGTGACCTGGCCTGGGCGGCAGGTGATCTGCAGGCGCGCGGTTTCCTGGTCGGCGGTACTGCCGGTCGTACCACGCTGAATGGCGAAGGTCTGCAACACCAGGATGGCCACAGTCTGCTGCAGGCGGCAATGATTCCGAACTGCCGTACCTACGATCCGACCTATGCCCATGAGGTTGCTGTCATCGTGCAGGATGGTCTGAAGCGCATGTTCTCCGACAAGGAAAACTGCTTCTACTACCTGACAGTGATGAACGAGAACTACGAGCATCCTGAGCTGGAGAATATCCCTGCCGAGGATATCATCAAGGGCATGTACCTGCTCCGCGAAACCGAAGGCAAGAATGGCCACGTCCAGCTGCTGGGCTCCGGCACCATTCTGCGTGAGGTCGAGGCTGCCGCTGTTATGCTGGCCGAGGAGTGGGGCGTCGGTTCCGATATCTGGAGCGTCACCAGCTTCAACGAGCTGCGCCGTGAGGCTCTGGGGTTGGATCGTCAGGCCTTCATCAACCCTGAAGCTGAGCCTGGCAAGCCGCACGTTACCAAGTGTCTGGAAGGACGCAAGGGACCGGCCATCGCTTCTACGGATTACATGAAGCTGTATGCTGACCAGGTGCGTGCATGGGTGCCGACTGATTACCACGTGCTGGGTACCGATGGCTATGGTCGCTCCGATACCCGCGAGAAGCTGCGTGCGTTCTTCGAAGTGGATCGTTACTACGTCACCGTGGCAGCGCTCAAGGCGTTGGCCGATCGTGGCGAGATAGATCGCAAGGTCGTGGCCGAAGCCCTCAAGAAGTACGCTATCGATCCGAACAAGCCGAACCCGCTTGAGGTGTGAGGCGCCGAGATCCCGTGGCATGGCGAGCCCCCGAGGGCTCGCCCCCGTCAAGAGTTTGAAGGAGCGCGACCTTGAGTAGCGAAATCATCAAAGTTCCCGACATCGGTGGTGATACCGATGTGGAAGTCATCGAAGTCGCGGTGTCAGTTGGCGATGTCATCGCCCCGGAAGACACCCTGATCACCCTGGAGTCCGACAAGGCCAGCATGGACGTGCCTGCGCCCAAGGGCGGCAAGGTCGTCAAGGTGCTGATCTCCGAAGGCGACAAGGTTTCCGAAGGTGATGACATCGTCGAGCTGGAAGTCGAAGGCGCGACTGCTGAATCACAATCCCAGGCCGAGCCGGAACCTGCAGCGGCTCCTGCCGCTCCAGCTGCCGAGCCTGCGCCGGCTCCTGCCGAAGCAGCTCCGGTTGCTAGTCAGACTGTCGAGATTCGCGTGCCTGACCTGGGCGGCTCCAGCGATGTGGAAATCATCGAGGTACCGGTCAGTGTGGGCGACGAGGTCGGGGCGGAAGATACCCTGATCACTCTGGAGTCCGACAAGGCCTCCATGGATGTCCCTAGTCCCCATGCCGGCAAGCTGATCAGTCTGGCAATCAAGGAAGGCGATACGGTTTCCGAGGGCGATCTGATCGGCAGCATGGAAGTCAGTGGTGGCGCAGCGGCTGAATCAGCACCTGCGTCGGCTCCTGAAGCGGCTGCCCCTGCTGCTCCGGCAGAGGCGCCGGCGGCCGAGGAAGAGGTCGAGGAAGTTGCTGGCGGCCGCCAGGAAATCCGGGTGCCGGATCTGTCCGGCTCCAGCGATGTACCGATCATCGAGATGGCTGTCGCCGTTGGCGATGAAGTCGATGTCGAAGACGCCCTGATCACTTTGGAGTCCGACAAGGCTTCCATGGATGTACCGAGCCCCTTCAAGGGCAAGGTGGTCGAGCTGTCCGTCAAGGAAGGTGACACGGTTTCCGAAGGCGATCTGATCGGTTATATCGAAGTCGCTGGGAGTGTCGTGAAGAAGTCCGCGGCACCTCAGCAGGCAGCGGCACCTCAGCAGGCAGCAGCACCTCAACAGGCCGCGGCTCAAGCGGTTGCACCGGCACCTGCCGAAGCGACCGGTAAGCCGAGCAAGAATGTCCATGCAGGTCCCGCCGTTCGCATGCTGGCTCGCGAGCTTGGTGTCGACCTCAGTCTGGTCACTCCGACAGGTCCCAAGGGCCGGGTGATCAAGGATGACGTGCAGAACTACGTCAAACAGGTGATGTCTGGTGCAGCCAAGCCTGCTGCAGCTGCGGCAAGTGGTGGTAACGGCATCCCGCCGATTCCTGACCAGGACTTCAGCCAGTTCGGTGAAGTAGAAGAGAAGCCCATGGGCCGCCTGCTCAAGATGGGCGCGATGAACCTGCATCGCAGTTGGGTCAACATCCCCCATGTGACGCAATTCGATGAAGCTGACATCACCGAGCTGGAAGCCTTCCGCAAGTCGATGAAGGCCGAGGCAGAAGCCCAGGGCGCCAAGCTGACACCGCTGCCGTTCATGATCAAGGCTTGTGCCTATGCACTGCAGAAGTATCCGCAGTTCAACGTCAGCCTCAAGGCCGACGGCGAGACCATGGTGCACAAGAAGTACATCCACATCGGTATCGCAGTGGATACCCCGGATGGCTTGATGGTGCCGGTGATCCGCAATGCGGATCAAAAGTCGCTGATCGACCTGGCCAAGGAGTCTGTGGAGCTGGCCAAGAAGGCACAGACCAAGAAGCTCAAGCGCGAAGAGATGACGGGTGGTTGTTTCACCATCTCCAGCCTGGGCTCTATCGGCGGTACGGCGTTCACACCGATCGTCAATCCGCCGGAGGTGGGTATCCTCGGGGTATCCAAGGCTTCCATGAAGCCGGTATGGGATGGTACAGCCTTCCAGCCGCGCCTGATGATGCCGCTGTGCCTGTCCTACGATCACCGTGCGGTCAATGGCGCCGACGCAGCGCGCTTTACCACTCTGCTGGGACAACTGCTGGGCGATGTCCGTCGTCTGTTGCTGTGATACCTCGAGTGGCTAGCCGATTGCTGTTCGGGCAATAGCTGTAGAAGCGGCGCCGCAAGGCGCCGTTTCTATTTGTTGCCTTATGGCCCGGTCTTGCTGGCAGCCCTGTCTGATGCCTTGTTTGGTACCAGACAGGACTTGAGATATGCAGTCGGGACCAAAGTGCAATATTTTTTATAACTGTATGATATTAATGTGATTGGGAAATATTTGGTGGTGGTCACAGCGCTTCGTTGGTTGTGTCGGCCCCCTGGCCCGGGTATCGTTCGCCAAATCTCATTTCTTCATTGACTCATTTCTGTCATTCATATTTCTGACATTCATAGGAGTAACACTAATGCGTTTGATCCTGTTGGGCGCCCCTGGTGCCGGCAAGGGTACCCAAGCCAAGTTCATCTGCGAACGTTACGGTATTCCCCAGATTTCTACCGGGGATATGCTGCGCGCCGCAGTCAAGGAAGGTTCTGAGCTGGGTCTGCAGGTCAAGGAAATCATGACCACTGGTGGGCTGGTGTCCGATGACATCATCATTGCCCTGGTCAAGGAGCGCATTGCTCAGCCGGATTGTGCCAAGGGCTTCCTGTTCGATGGTTTTCCGCGCACGATTCCACAGGCCGACGCCATGAAGGATGGCGGAGTGAAGATTGATCATGTGCTGGAGATTGCCGTGGATGATGAGGAAATCGTCAGCCGTATGGCAGGGCGTCGTTGCCACCCGGCTTCCGGTCGCGTCTATCATGTCGAGCACAATCCGCCGAAGGAAGATGGCAAGGATGATGTCACTGGTGAGGCACTGATCCAGCGCGAAGACGACCAGGAAAGTACTGTACGTCATCGTCTGTCGGTATATCACGAGCAGACCGAACCGCTTGTCGGCTACTACAAGGACT
The DNA here is from genome assembly GCF_008329985.2 of Halomonas binhaiensis. Lineage (NCBI taxonomy): Bacteria > Pseudomonadati > Pseudomonadota > Gammaproteobacteria > Oceanospirillales > Halomonadaceae > Halomonas > Halomonas binhaiensis. The sequence goes on along the minus strand of NZ_CP038437.2, from coordinate 3,685,145 downwards.
GGGCGGCAAAGGATCAGGCCAATGCACCGAGCTACCATCGTGTGGAAGGCGTCGGCAGTGTCGAGGCTATCACACAGCAGGTGCTGAACGCTCTGGAAGGCTGAGGCACAGACGAGTGTTCTAGCCTCAATTGTGTCCTCATCTGGCCCGCCCTGGCGGGCCAGAGTCATTTATAATGCGCCCACATTTGATTTTCTGGGGTTTCCGACATGTCCCTGATTCTGGCTATGGATGCTTCCTCCAGCGCCTGTTCCGCCGCATTGCTGCGTCGCCAGAATGGCGATGACGAGATCATCTCGCGTTTCGAGCTGACACCACGAGAGCATACTCGCAAGCTGATGCCGATGATTGATGAAGTCCTGGCTGAGGCAGGGGTCAAGGCATCCGAACTGGATGCTGTGTGCTATGGACGTGGGCCGGGCTCATTCACCGGATTGCGTATTGCGGCAGGAGTTGCCCAGGGGCTGGCTTATGGACTGGGACGCCCGTTGATTGGTGTCTCTACCTTGCAGGCGCTTGCCCTGGGTGGTTTCCTGCGCCATCAGTATCGCTATCTGTTCACTGCGCTGGATGCACGCATGAACGAGGTTTATGCCGCGGCGTGGCATATTCGTGAAAACCGCCCTGTGGCGTTGATGGAAGAGGCTGTGTTGCCGCCAGAGCGGCTGAAATTCCCCAAGGGACATGACGACCACGACTGGGTCGGGCTGGGCTCTGGGTGGTCGCTGTGGGATGCCATGCCGGCAGAGGTACAGGCAGGGCTGGGGTTGTGTCTAACGGATGTCGATCCTGCTGCTGCCGATATGGCGGTGCTGGCTGCGGATGCTTTCGACGCGGGTGACATTCAGTGCCCCCACGATGTCCAACCGGTCTATCTGCGTGATCAGGTGGCCTGGAAGAAAGCACGATGAGAGTTGCTCTGGGTGAGGGGCTGGGAGAGCTGGCCCAGCGTTTTTCCATTGATCCTGATCCTCAGGCTGGCTTGAGCCTGGCGCGTGACGCTGAAGGGCGCCTGGTGCTGGGAGGCGATAGCAAGGTCTATGGCAACCCGTTATGGGTCGACTTCGTTGCTGGACGTTCTGCGCACCGACGTCGTTTTGGCGGCGGACGGGGGCAATTGGTGGCTCGGGCCTGCGGCCTGGCCAAGGGAGTGACTCCTTCGGTTGTCGATGCCACTGCTGGGTTGGGGCGTGATGCTTTCGTGCTGGCTACGTTAGGGGCGGAGGTGCTGATGATCGAGCGCGTAGCAGCCATTGCTGCCTTGCTCGAAGACGGTTTGATGCGGGCAGCCACTGATCCAGAGATAGCCGAGATCGTTGCTCGCATGCAACTGAGGCATGGTGACAGCACGCAACACCTGTCAGCCTTGGTCGAAGCCAGTGGTTTCGCGCCTCAGGTCATCCATCTGGACCCCATGTTCCCTCACCGCGACAAGTCCGCGCTGGTGAAGAAGGAAATGCGCCTGTTTCGAGAGCTGGCCGGGACGGATGATGATGCCCCTCGGTTGCTCGAAGCTGCACTGGATGTCGCGACACATCGGGTAGTGGTCAAGCGTCCGCGCAAGGCGCCTCCCATCGACGGGCCTGAACCTCGTCACCAGCTGGAAGAGAAGACCAGTCGATATGATATCTACGTGCATCAGTCACTGACGGGTGTTTGATCCGCCGAATTGCCAGCATCTCCTCCATGGTGGATCAGCGCCAGGCGCTGACGTAATGCCGGGTCCAGCAGGTATGCAACTCGCTGTGTTGTTTCACGCAGGTGTTCGTCGAACATCAAGCGCTCTTCTGCCATCCATACCCAGCCTTCCTTGACCAGGCTGTCGACCAGCCCTTCGAACAGGCGTGCGTCAAAGAACTCCGGCGCTTCGCGCCCGGTCAGTACCGCCAGGCGCTCGGCGAGTCCCCGGGCACGTTCACACAACTCATCACGCTTCAGGGTGCCGGGTGTTGCTTCCAGCAACACTTCCAGCAGCAGGGTATTGCGTTCCAGAGATGGCTGGATCATGCCGCCAAGCAGGTGCAGGGACTCCCGTTCCTGCAGGCCATCCATCGGCATGTATCCCGCCACGCTTTCATCGACGAGCTCAAGCTCGACCAGCGTATTGAGAATGCCGGCAATCTGAGCGCGCAGATCATTGCCTGTCGACACCGACAGTTCCCGGGCCAGTATCGGCCACAGCGGTGCCAGCAAGGTTTCCAGGTCATCAAGCCGGTACCAGCCACCGTCGTGGGAAGTGTCGTTGGACAAGGCAAATGCCACCAGGGCTGGCAAGGCAAACAGGTGCAGCACATTGTTCCGGTACCATCCCAGCAGAGCAGCCTGTTGGGCATTGGCTGTGACAATGTCCCCCAGTGTCTGACGTCGCTGTTCGATCATGTCCAGCTGCATGACATGCTCGATCCACTCTGCTGCTGAGCCTTCCGGCAAGGTTGAACCGGGGGTCAGAAGGGCCATGGCCTTCAGAATGTCGAGCTGGCTGCGTAGCGTCGAGACTTCCAGAGCACGATGCGGTGTGGCCAGCAATGCCAGGCCGACCAGGTTGACGGGGTTGAGTGCCGCTACGGCATTGATCCGCTTGATGATGGTGTCACCTAGCGTCGGTATGGCTTGCTTGAACCAGTCGGCCTTGTCATCGGCAGATGGGGGAGGAATATCGCGCCAGCCAGGATGGCTGTCGTCGAGGAATGTGGCGATGTCCAGCGGCTCTCCGATATTGACGGATACACGTCCATAAGGCTCGCGCAGGCGACCAAGCGTTCTGATCAGGGCCAGTGGCGTTTCCTTGCGCTTGCGGCCTCCACCCAGCTCACGTTGGTAGCTGGCATTCTCCAGGATACGCTCATAACCGATATAGATGGGTACGAAGACCATCGGTTGAGCGTGCTCCTGCTGGCTACGCAGAAAGGAGCGCAGCGTCATGGCTAGCATGCCGGGGCGAGGGGGAAGCATGCGTCCACTGCGTGAGCGCCCACCCTCGATGAAGTATTCCATAGGGTAGCCTCGCGCAAGGAGGCGGTGCAGGTACTCGGTGAATACTGCGCCGTACAGGCGGTTGTCACGAAAGCTGCGACGCAGGAAGAAGGCGCCACCACGGCGTAGCAGCGGGCCTACCAGCGGCATATCGAGATTACGTCCTGCTGCGATATGCGGTGGCATCAGGCCATCCCGATAGAGCACGTAGGAGAGCAGCAGGTAATCGATATGGCTGCGGTGACAGGGCACATAGATCAAGGTGTGGTCTCCGGCCAGTGCCTTGACCTTGTCCAATCCGGTTACCTCGACGCCGTCGTACAGACGATTCCACAGTCTACGTAATATGCCGGCAAGAAAGCGCAGAACGGGATAGGTCATGCTGGATGCGATTTCATTGCCATAGCGTGCGGCACGTCGCTTGAGCCGAGAGAGATCGGTACGACGTGAGCCATTGCCTGCTGCATGAGTCTCGGCAATCGCCTGATGCACGGCAGGGCTGGATATCACACCTTGAATCAGGGTGCGGCGGTGGGACAGGTCAGGTCCCAGCACGCGGGTCTTGACGCGGCGAAAGTGGACCCTCAGCAAACGTGCCACCTTGCGGTGGGTTCGAGCGGGATCCAACGTGCCAGCGTCATTCTTGCTCAGTTCCGTGAGCCTCAATGGCGCTCCCCACTGAATTTCCACATCGCGACCATTGACCAGTACGGAAAGTGCACGGCGCAGGCGTCCGGTGAGCTGCCAGCTATCAGCGGCAAGTAGCTGCCAGAAACCGAAATTCTTGCCCGGAGCCCTGCCCCAGAACACACTGACAGGTACCAGCTGGACATCGATGCCTCTTTCGATCAGTTCCGCGAAAGGGGCTTCTGCGGCCTTGCTTCCGGGCCACCAGCGCGAACGCGGTGCAGGCAATGCCATGCAGCACGGTACACTGAGATTATCCAGCTCTAGTCTACCCTTGGCTGGCGGAAGGTGATGCTGGCGGGTGAATGCTTCCAGCAGCAGCGCATCGCTCAGCGCAGGGCGTGGCAGCACATAGATGGTGGGCAATGTGGCATCGAGGCCGAGTGCTTGCGGAGCGGGTTCGGAGAGACGCACTTCCGTCCATGCCGCTAACAGGTGGCGTAGTGGAGACCGTAGCGGATGGAAAAGTGAAGTGCGAATCAGGTCAAGCATAAGAGTCCATCCGTGGAAGCAGTCTGAACAGGCATCAAGTGTCGCCAGTATAGCGGTCGTAAGTGACCTCGGCAGCATCAGGGAAACACTGCTGATTTATTCAGCGATTTCTTAGGAACACATGAGCGGCTGATCAGTAAAAGGAGCCGACGGCATGAGAACCCGGAGGGAGAGAGGGGTTTGGCAGGAAGGGAATGACGTCACGTTGCTGCCGGAGGCAAGGCGCTTCATGCCTGCGTTGCTGGAAGCCGTGGAAGGGGCTAGGGAAAGCCTGCTGATCGAACTGTATCTGATGGAGTCCGGTGTGCTGGCCAACCGTGTGATTGACGCTTTGGTCTCGGCCTCTCATCGTGGCGTCGATGTTTATCTGGTGCTGGATGGCTTCGGTTCCATGGGGCTGTCCGCGGCCGACAGGCAGCGTCTCACTGATAATGGAGTGTGGTTGCGTGACTTCAATCCTCTGGGTTGGAATCTCACGCGTAATATCAGCCGTGATCATCGTAAGCTGGTGGTAGTGGATCAGCGTATTGCCTTCACCGGAGGGTTCGGTGCAGTGGATGCGTTTCTCAATTCCTGGTTCGAAGTCGCGATACGTATCGAAGGACCCGTGGTTGCGGATTGGGTGAGGTTGTTCCTGAAGGTCTGGGAGTCACCGCTGACGCGAGGAGGAGAGCAGGCGCCACGGATAACTCCGCGGCCATCTTCCCCGGGGTCGGTTAGCGGGGTGCGAGGGAGAGTCATCTGGGGGCAGGGCTATCGCTTTCAGGCCATCCGCTATTCCTTGCTGGTGCGAAGTTCTTCTGCCAAACGCCGCCTGTGGCTATGCACACCATACTTCGCTCCGACCCGCAGCCTGCGCCGGCGCTTGCGAAGCGCTGCCAGAAGGGGGGGTGATGTGCGCCTGTTGCTGCCAGGGCAGAGCCATGACCACCCTGGCATTCGTTATGCCAGCCAGCGTTTCTTCACGGGACTCTTGCGAGCGGGAGTACGTATCTATGAATATCAGCCATGCTTCATTCACGCCAAGTTTGTGTTGGCCGATGACTGGGTCAGCCTTGGTTCCTGCAACTTCGATCACTGGAGCCTGCACTGGAACCTGGAGGCCAACCAGGAGATCGAGAGCGTTCTTCTCGCTGCCGAGGTGCAGCAATTGTTCGAGCAAAAATTTCAGGTGAGTCAGGAAATCACCCTGGAGGAGTGGATGCGCAGACCTCGGTGGATGCGCATCCGGACCATGGTGTTCGGGATATTGGATGGGTTGCTGACGCGACTTCGCTGACCGCTTATCGAGGAAGGTGTGGGAGCAGCTTGATCAGCGCTTCTTGCCCTTAGGACCCTGTTTGCCTTTGTGCGAATTGCCTTTCTTTCCCGACGGACGCTTGGGGCGTGGCTTGGGCTTGGGGGTATCCGGTGGAACACGAAAGTGCAGGTAGAGATCGAGTACCAGCTCAGGTAGCTGGGCCACCAGGCTTTCCAGGCGCGCGGCATCGCTGGACAGATCAGCCATGTCTGGCTCATCGGCGAAGATCCCGGACAGCGCCATGAACGGCAGCAACAGGGTTGCGACGCTTTCTTCATCGCCTTCGAACCAGGCAGGCTCATCGAGAAAGACCCCTTCCATGAAACCGGCACACCAGTCGCCAATGGGGGTTTCCTCTGGGGCGATGCCATCCAGGGTCAGTTCGAAGGGCAGCTCAGGCAACCCACCGCCTTCCAGGACATCGATAGCGTTGGACTTGAGCTGCTCGAGCAGGCCCAGTACGGTTTCGCGCTCCTGCTCGTCCTGGAATTCCGGTGTGCCATGGAACAGCTCCGCGACCCAGGCACTGGCAGGGACTTCCCGCGGCGCTACTGCCAGAGCGGCGAGGAAACCATGGGCGCCGATCAGATCCAGGGCATCGGGGCCTGCACTTTCTTCAAGAAAATCATCCAGTAAATCCAGGGCTTCGTCCTCCAGCAAGGGCTGGGGAAGCGGCGTTTCAGCGTCAGACATGGGGTGCTCGTTTAGCTATCACATAGAACACAAAGGCGAGGGCAGCTTTAGAGCCCTTTACCACCTGGCTATGAGGCGGCATTCTAGCACTCTCCAGAATGTCACGCTGTGTCCTGTTGTGACCATGTCAAAACTTGTCCCCGTGTTGCCTGACGTCGATGCTGCTGTTCTGCAGGCATTGGACCGTGAAGGCTTGAAACAGGCCGTGCTGATGCGTGTCGATGAGGCCTTGGCACTGTGTCGTAGCATTCACCCTGCACTGCCTGCGCCTGAGGTGTGGTTCGATCTGCGTGGCAAGAGTGCAGGGCAAGCCCATTTCGGGCGCAAGGGGCTGCGCTTCAATGTTCCTTTGCTCGAAGACAACCGAGTTGCCTTCCTGACGGAAGTCGTGCCGCATGAGATGGCCCACTGGATGGTGTGGCACCTGGAAAATGGGCCATTGTTTCGTCCTCATGGGCGTGAATGGCAGACGGTCATGGTGCGGCTTTTTGGCCTGCCGCCCAATGTCACTCACTGTTTTGATACTGCTCGTTCCAGCCCTGCCCCTTATCGATACCGATGCGATTGTCGCGAGCATCATTTCTCCGCGCAGCGCCATGCCAATGCCCGGGCCGGGCGTGAGTACTGCTGCAAAATTTGCCGCTCAAGGTTACAGTTTTGTCCGGAACCAGGGCTGAAAAAAGCAAAAAGACAATAACTAAAGTGTTGTTATAAAAAAGAAAATTAGTCATACCAATGTCTAGGGGAATCCTGCCGAATGCAACGTTATGCTGGCAGGCAGCTTTATGGTGCCGGTCGGGAGGGCAATGGCGGCTGGCTCGTTCATATTAATAAGATATCCAAGGACAGTAACCATGAGTGAACAAGTGCACGTCCATCCGGTTCCTGAAGAGTTCGCCCAAAATGCCTGGGCGAACAAGGAGACCTATCACGAGCTCTATCGCCAGTCCGTGGAGAATCCCGAGGCATTCTGGAAGGAACAGGCCAAGCGCCTGGACTGGATCAAGGCGCCTACCAAGATCAAGAACACCTCCTTTGCCAGCGACAATGTCGACATTCGCTGGTTTGAAGATGGCACGCTCAATGTCAGTGCCAATTGCCTGGATCGTCACCTGGCGCAGCGTGGCGACCAGACCGCGATCATCTGGGAAGGTGATGATCCGAATGAGTCAGTGCACATCACTTACCGTCAGCTCTATGAGCGCACCTGCCAACTGGCCAATGCGCTGAAGGGCCTGGGCGTGAAGAAGGGTGACACCGTCACTCTCTACATGCCGATGATTCCTGAGGCGGCCGCAGCCATGCTCGCCTGTGCCCGCATTGGCGCTGTCCATTCAGTGGTATTCGGTGGCTTTTCCCCTGATGCTCTGGCTCAGCGCGTCAAGGATGCCGCCTCCCGGGTGGTCATCACTGCCGACGAATCCGTGCGCGGTGGCAAGCAGGTACCGTTGAAGGATAACGTCGATGCGGCCCTGACCCGCGAAGGTACAGATGTTGTCGAGAAGGTGCTGGTGGTCAAGCGTACCGGCGGCGATATCGCCTGGAAGGAAGGTCGTGATGTGTGGTACCACGACCTGGTCGATGGCCAGGACAAGGAGTGCCCGGCTGAGGAGATGGGAGCAGAGGACTCTCTGTTCATCCTCTACACTTCGGGTTCCACTGGCACTCCCAAGGGGCTGGAGCATACCACGGGGGGCTATCTGACCTATGCCAGCATGACCCATCAGTACGTATTCGACTATCACGATGGTGAGGTCTATTGGTGTACCGCTGATGTGGGCTGGGTAACGGGGCATAGCTATATCGTCTATGGTCCGTTGGCCAATGGGGCGATCACGCTGATGTTCGAAGGGGTGCCAAGCTACCCAACCCATGGCCGGATGGGGGAAATCGTCGATAAGCACAAGGTCAACATCCTGTATACCGCTCCAACTGCCGTGCGTGCACTGATGGCCCATGGCGATGATGTCATGGCTTCCAGCAAGCGCGACAGTCTGCGCCTGCTGGGTTCCGTGGGGGAACCCATCAACCCTGAAGCCTGGGAGTGGTACTACCGAGTCATTGGCAACAGCAAGTGTCCGGTAGTGGATACCTGGTGGCAGACGGAGACCGGCGGCATCATGATCGCTCCTCTGCCTGGTGCCATTGACCTGAAGCCAGGATCGGCAACCCTGCCTGTGTTCGGCGTACAGCCTGCCCTGGTCGACAATGAAGGCAAGGTGCTGGAGGGGGCTACCGAAGGCAATCTGGTGCTGCTCGATTCCTGGCCCGGCCAGGCCCGCTCCATCTGGCAGAATCATGAGCGCTTCGTGCAGACTTACTTCTCCACCTATGAAGGTAGCTACTTCACCGGTGACGGCTGCCGTCGTGACGAGGATGGCTATTACTGGATCACTGGCCGCGTGGATGATGTGCTCAATGTCTCCGGTCACCGTATGGGAACTGCCGAGATCGAATCGTCCCTGGTGGCGCACGCAGCTGTCGCCGAGGCCGCAGTGGTAGGCTTCCCTCACGATATCAAAGGCCAGGGTATCTACATCTATGTCACGTTGAATGATGATGTAGAGCCTACGGAGGAGCTGCGCAAGGAACTGGTCCAATGGGTACGCAAGGACATCGGACCTATTGCATCTCCAGACCATATCCAATGGGCTCCGGGTCTGCCCAAGACGCGTTCTGGCAAGATCATGCGCCGTATCCTGCGCAAGATCGCTGCCAATGAGTGTGATGGACTGGGAGATACCAGCACGTTGGCAGATCCGGCCGTGGTGGATGATCTGATCGCCCACCGTGCCAACAGTTAAATCTGATTGCCTGACACGACAACGCCGGCCAAATGGTCGGCGTTGTCGTATCCGTTGACCATTGCCGTTGATCATGTTGCCTGGCTGAGTGTGGAGACTCAGCAAAAGGTAGTGTAAAGATGTAGTGTAAAGATAGAGTATTGACCTCATACCGACCGCATGGTCTTGGGCAACTACCCAGCATGGGGTAACATGCTGTACAAACAAGCGTCTTGCGTGACAGCGTGCTGGCCTAATAGCGCTGTTTCGGAATCGGAGGAATATCCATGGCCTTTGCCCAGAAATTCATCGTTGCCGATGACCATCCGCTGTTCCGTGCAGCCTTGACTCAGGCGCTACGCCAGCTGGCGCCGCAAGCCGAGATTGTCGAGGCAGACACGATGGAGGCGACCACTGAGGTCGTCACGCGTCATCCGGATGCAGACCTGATTCTGCTTGACCTGCACATGCCGGGTGCTCATGGTTTTTCCGGCTTGATCCAATTGCGTGGCCAGACGCCGGATATTCCGGTTGCCGTCGTCTCTGGCAGTGATGAAGTCCATGTTGTACGCCGAGCCATCGATTATGGTGCCTCGGGGTTCATTCCCAAGTCCTCGTCTCTGGCACTGATTGCTGAAGCCGTGGGTGAAATCCTCGAAGGGGAAGTCTGGCTCCCTGAAGAAATGGCCGAAGCCCTCGGCGAAGTCGATGAGGAAGAGGCCCGCTTTGCTGAGGCCATTGCCTCTCTTACTCCTCAGCAGTTCCGTGTGCTCAACATGCTGACGGAAGGACTGCTCAACAAGCAGATTGCCTATGAGCTGAATGTGTCGGAGGCAACCATCAAGGCGCATGTAACGGCCATTCTGCGCAAGCTCGGCGTCCATTCTCGCACGCAGGCGGTCATCGCAGCCCAGCGTCTGGAAGTCGAGCCCCCCAAGGTTGAATCCTGAGCTGCGAGTTGGCTCGAACCCTTGTGTATTTCATTGCCGCATCACCCCGCCAACAGGCGGGGTGATGCGTTTCAGGGTGATCGCTCATAGGGACTGAGTCTACACTGGAGGAATGATCAACTGGTCGTCCTCGCCCATCAGGAAGGCCTGGTTGAGTTCCAGCGCCTCGCGCAGGAAATCCCATAGCAAGCGTACCCGGGTCAGCTGGCGCTGTTCCTGGCGAGCGGTAATCCAGAACTGGCGTACGATGTCTACTTCCTGCTCCAGTAACGCCGATAGTGACTTCCGTTCAGCTGCCATGAAACAAGGCAGTATACCGAGTCCTGTCCCGCTCAAGGTCGCTGTGAACTGCGTCGTCACGCTGGTACTGCGCAGGGCGAAATGAGGCTGTTCATCGCCCTGGATCTCCGTTGCCAATAAGGGGTCCAAGTAATTGAGCTGGTCACTGAACAGCAAATCATCGACATAACCGACCAGGCGGTGCCGGGCCAATTGATCCAGATGCTGAGGCAAGCCGTAGCGCCTGGCATAAGTGTCACTGGCATATAGCCTGAGTCGATACCGACACAAGCTGGCAACCACCATTCCAGGATTGCTGGGGCGCTCGATGGTAATGGCGAGATCGGCCTCGTGGCGACTCAGACTGACAACGCGCGGCAGGGTCAGCAGGTCAAGGGTGACGCCTGGATGACGTTGACAGAATGCCGAGAGCAGTGGGGCGATGACCCAGGTACCGAAACCTTCAGTGACACCGAGCCGAATCTGGCCATCCAGGCGCAGGTTCTGGTCACTCAGGCTCTCGACAGCGTCGCTGGCATGGCGCGCCATCTGCTCGGCATGAGCACGCAATTGTGCACCAGCCTCTGTCAGGCGATAGCCATGAGTGCTGCGTTCGAACAACTGAGTATTGAGCTTTTGCTCGAAGCGCCGAGTGCGCCGCGACAGTGTGGAGTGGTCCAGTCCCAGTCGCCGGGCAGCATCTGCAAGCCTGGGGTGGCGTGTGACCTCGAGAAATATCTGCAGATCCTGCCAGTCGAGCAAGGGGCTGTCCTCCTGGGGGCATGGAAAGGGTGTTGTTGTGCATTTATGCACAATCAATGTGCCTGCATGCTGATTGTTTGACCATCCGACCTGTGGCTATCTTTCTATCAAAGGCATTGGCTATCAAAGACATTGGTTGAGGCATTTCGGCAAACGACCCTCTACAGCTGCCTCTGTGCAACGTATTGCTATAACGACATGCCTCTATAAAGACATGTATCTATAAAGATAAATAGGAGTACGCTCATGTCCATTCGTGAAATTTCCATGCTTATCGACGGTGAACCCGTCGCATCCCAGAGCGGTAACTGGCGCGATGTGGTCAATCCTGCTACCCAGGAAGTGGTGGCCAGGGTGCCTTTCTGTACGCTGGAGGAAGTCGACCGAGCCGTGGCCAGTGCCAAGACCGCCTTTGCTTCCTGGCGCAAGACTCCCCTGAGCAAGCGCATGCGCATCATGCTCAAGTTTCAGGCGTTGATGCGTGAGCATACCGCCGAGCTGGCTGCATTGATCACCGAGGAACACGGAAAGACGCTACCTGATGCCGAAGGCGAGGTGGGGCGTGGCCTCGAGGTTGTCGAACACGCCTGTTCCATTACGTCACTGCAGTTGGGTGAAGTCGCGGAAAATGCGGCGAACGAAGTGGACGTCTATACGCTTAACCAGCCGCTAGGCGTGGGAGCGGGGATCACGGCGTTCAATTTTCCTGTCATGCTGCCTTGCTTCATGTTTCCGCTGGCCATTGCGACCGGCAATACCTTTGTGCTGAAACCTTCCGAGCAGGATCCGAGCTCATCCATGCGTCTGGCGCAACTGGCACTCGAGGCTGGCGTCCCAGCGGGGGTGTTGAATGTGGTGCACGGAGGCCCGGAAGTTGCCAATCGGCTATGCGAACACCCGGATATCAAGGCCATGTCCTTCATTGGTTCCACGGCGGTGGGTACACAGCTGTATCGTCGTGCCAGTGATGCCGGCAAGCGTGCACAGGCGATGATGGGGGCAAAGAACCATTGCGTCATCATGCCTGATGCCAACCGCAGCCAAGCCATCAATAATCTGCTGGGCTCGGCTTTTGGTGCCGCGGGTCAGCGTTGCATGGCGAATTCAGTCGTGGTCCTGGTGGGGGAAGCCCGTCAGTGGCTGGATGACATTGCCGAAGGGGCTCGCAACATGAAGGTAGGGCCCGGCAGCGAGCGCTCAGCGGACCTGGGGCCATTGGTTTCCCCGGCAGCCAAGGCCCGAGTGGAGGAGTTGATTGCCAGCGGTGAACAGGAGGGAGCACGTTTGCTGGTCGATGGCCGAGGCGTGACGGTAGCAGGATATCCTGACGGCAATTTCATTGGGCCGACGCTATTTGCCGGTGTGAAGGCTGAAATGCGCATCTATCATGAGGAGATCTTCGGCCCGGTACTGTGCGTGGTAGAGGTCGATACTCTGGATGATGCAATTGCCTTCATCAATGCCAATCCCAATGGCAATGGTACTTCCATCTTCACTAATTCCGGTTGGGTGGCACGCCGCTTCGAATGTGATGTTGATGTCGGGCAGGTGGGGATCAATGTCCCGATTCCAGTACCCGTGGCCTACTTCAGCTTTACGGGGTCACGAGGCTCGAAGCTGGGCGACCTGGGGCCCAACGGCAAGCAGGCAATTTCCTTCTGGACCCAGACCAAGACAGTCACCTCGCGCTGGTTTGAGCCGGAAAATGTATCCAGTGGCATCAATAGCACGATTTCGCTTGGCTAGATGCCTGCTGAAGGCTTGCTGACGTGCCAAAGGCCCGCCTCTGTTTGTTGCAGAAGGCGGGCCTTTTACCATGCTCTACTGAGGCTCTACATAAATCTACGATCTACTGACACCCTATAAGCTCTGCCGCAGCCATGATGCTTATCGGTAGTCCTGTAGACGCGGTATCCATTACTGGATCATTGATTTCAGCAGGTCGTTAAGTCCGCCGCTCTTGGCTGGCATGGCGAACAGTGATGTGTCGGGAGTGGTGGATGACAAGGATGCCACCTGGAACTTGTCTCCGAAGCGCAGGATGCCCAGGCCCCGTTCACGCAGCATGGCGGCCACAGGGTCGGCATGACCTGTCAGGTTGGTCTGATAGCGGTCGAACATGGTCAATAGCTCCTGCGCTTCAGGCGCATCGCTCAATACCAGTTGATCCTGACGGTTTTCTCCTTCCTGAGTTACCCAGTCCAGGCGATAGACCTGGCCCTGGATACCCGCGACGACTTCACTTGCACCAGTGGGGCTCAGCGCGGATACGCTTCGGGCCTGGTAACTGCTCAGGCTGGCAGCCTTGTCGGAACCAAGCTGTCCTGCAAGAGCCTGTGCATCGCGAATATCCAGAGCCAGGGGCTGGCCTGAAATATTAGTGACCAGGTAACCATTATTGCCTTGCATCAGGAGGTAACCCTTTGATGCATGTCGGGGAAAATCGACCCGCATCTGGTCTCCGGCCCAGCGTACTTCGACAGCGCTGGAAGGGTCGCCCTTGCCATCAATCAGTGACGCCTGGCCATCGGCCAGAGCAGATAAGGGAATGCACATCAGCAGGGCGGATATGACGCGGCGCATAGAATACATACTCCTTTACAGGCATGGACTTATGGCTTCGATCACATAAGTCATGCTTAGTTTCCTGGTCAATGTGCTTGTTGCCGGGAAAAGAATAGAAAGCGTGCACGACGATTCCCAGCGCTCCAGGCAAAGCCAGAGCGCTGGGAAGGGAAACTGGGTAGTGGATGTCGTTGAGGAACGTGGATCAGG